>JAXMAW010000005.1:0-251664 GCA_046350195.1 Gemmataceae bacterium | reverse complement strand
CTTGTGCGGCAGTCCCTGGAACTTCTTCGGCGGGCACACGTCGGGCGTCTTGCCGTCGTAGTCGCACTTGGGGTGGTTGCTGAACGACCAATCGACGTACTGGCAGACGTACAGGTCGGGGTAGCCGTCGCCGTCGAAGTCGGCGAAGGCGGCGCTGGTCGCCCAGGTGATCCCCCGGTCCAGCCCGGCCCGGGCGCTGACGTCCTCGAACCGCCGGCCGCCCTTGCCGTCGGGCACGTTGCGGAACAGCGCGACACGGCCCCAGCCGGTCACCAGCAGGTCGGGCCAGCCGTCGCGGTCGTAGTCGGCGACGGCGGCGGCGTGGGTGTAGAACCAAGGCCGGCCGCCGTCCAACGTGGCCAGCCCGACCTGCTCCGTCACGTCGGCGAACTTCCAGCCGCCGAGGTTACGGAACAGCCGCCCTGGTTGGCCACGCACCTCGGACCGATCGGGGCCGGCGAACGTGCCCCCCCCAGGGACGTAGACGTCGAGCCACCCGTCGCCGTCAAAGTCGATCAGGGCCACGCCGCCGCCGAGCGACTCGAGGATCGACAGGTGCGGGCTGGCGTCCTCGCCGTTGCGGAAGGCGAACCGGATGCCGCAGGCCGGGCTGACCTCCTGGAACAGGTCGGGGCCGGTCAGTTCGGGGTCCGCGGACAGCTCGGCCTGGGGCACGACCTCGGCCGGCCGGGGCCCGCACGCCCACGCCCCCAGCAAGGCCGCCCCGGCCAGAAGGAGCCACGCCAGTCGTCTGCTCATCTCGTCGTGCCCTTCTCACTCGTCCGGGGCGAATCCGAATGCCGGCGGTCAGCCCTTGCCCGAGGTCAACCAACGGCGGTGGGCGCTGGCCTTGTCTGTCTCGCCCTTCTTCTCGTGGTACTCCGCCAGCGCCTTGTGTGCCACCTGCTGGGCCGGGTCGCGCTCGAGGGCCCGCTCCAGCCAGTAGACGGCCTGCTGACCGCGGTTGATCCGGAGCAGCAGCTCGCCGATCTCGGCGTAGTCCGCCGCCGTCGCGGTCGGGCTGTCGGCCACGTCCTTCAGCAGGACGTTGACCCGGTCCAGCCTGGCCTTGGTCTCCTTGTAGACCTTCATGGTCGCCGCCGACTCCTCCGTCCGCCGCTGGAGCTGGAGGGCGGACACCAGGTTGAACAGCGCCTCGGTGTCGGCCGAGTCCTGCTTGAGGACCGCGCGGAGGCGCCCCTCGGCCTCGGGGCCCTTGCCGTCCTGGAGGTCGAGCTTGGCCAGGGTGATCAGCAACGACGGGTCGTCGGGCAGGCCAACCACGGCGGCCTCGAGCAGCTTGCGGGCCTCGGCGGTCTTGTTCTGGAGAAACCGGCAAACCCCCAGCCGCGCCTGCACCCCGGGGTGAGTCGGCGCCTGGCGGTACAGCCGCTCCAGGTGCGGCAGCGCCTCGGGCACCCGCATGTCCTCCAGGAGCATCTCGGCCACCCGGAGGCGGACGGGGATCAGGTCCGGGTCGATCTCCAGCGCCTTGAGGTAGTCGTTGGCCGCCGGCCGGGGGTGGTTCAGCCGCTCCAGCACCCAGCCGCGCCACTGGTACGCCTTGGCCGAGTCGGGCTGCTCCTGGAGCCACCGCGTCAGGCAGGCGTAGGCGGCCTTGTACCGCAGCCGGTGGATGTAAGCGCGCGAGACGGTTTCCAGGATGAGTGGGGCGCTGGGGTGACCCTTTTCGACGACGTCGATCAGCGCGGAGGAGACCTCATCGACCTCGCCCGTCTGGACGCGGAGAAGCAGGAATTCGAGTTGGACGTCCTGGGTGGCCCCCCCGTGCAGCTTCAGGCACCGCGTCAAGTGCCGCTCCGCGGTCCGGAAGTCGCCGGTGAGCCGGGCCGCCCGGGCCGCCAGTAGCCGAGTCTCCTGGTCGCGCGGCCAGAAGAACAGGCAAACCTCCAGCCGGGGTCGCGCCTCGGCGGCTCGGCCGGCGTCGAGGGCAGCCTGAGCCGCCCTCCACTGGTGGTTCACGTACCCGGCGGTGGAGGCCCCGGCAACAGTTAGCGTGACCACCACCGCCGCCAGCGCGAGGCGGGGCCGCCGGCACACCAACCGCCAAGCGCCAGTGAGCCACCCGCGAAGCCCCTTCAGGGGGTGCAATACGAAGCGCGCCATTCCCCTGTCCGTCCGCCGGCCTGGCGGGTCAATCCGCCAGGTCGAAGTCCTTGGTCTGCTTGCCCGCCGTCACGGTGGCCTTCAGACCGGAGGTCTTGGTGCTGTTGTACTTCTCAGGGATCTGCCGGTAGGCCTCGGGCGGCATCTTCCCCCGGCCGGACTTCCCCTCGTACGCCATCCGCTCCTCGTGGAGCTTGTCCCCTTTCTTACCCCCCGGGTTTTTTACCTTCAGGTTCGGGTTGACGGACTCCGTCTCCACGGTGACCGCCATCTCCCCCTCGGGGACGTCCTGGATCGAATAGGTGCCGCCCTTCTCGATGGGCCCGCTATAGCTGCCCTTGTCCGCAGAGTGGAACGTAATGTTGCCCCCTGGGAGGGGCTCTCCTTTGTACTTGACCACCCCCCGAATCTGGGCCGGGGCGAAGCGATTCTTCGGCCCGCACCCCAGCAGGAGGCCAAGCAGCGGGAGGACCAACAAGCCAAGTCGAACCAGGTGCATACCGTATCCTCCACGGGCAGGAGAGGAGCAAGGCGAAGGGCGCCGAAATTGCCTTACGACTACTGATAAAAGAGGTACAGGGGGTGGCGCTAGCCACCCCCATTCCTAACCAACTCGTTCGTTTGACCTACCAGTCGTTGCCGAGGACGAGCCCGTCGTTCGGGGTCACCGCCCGGGCCAGGGTGGTGGTGCTCACACTCGGGTTGACGGAGCGGACACTGCCGTCCATCAGGAGCACCAACATGCCGCCGGCGCTGACGGCCTGGAGGCGCCGCGGGTCACAGTCCTTGACGGTCGGCGCGGCCTGGATCGCGGTCATGTACCGCGAGGTGCCCGTCGCCCGGTCGATTGGGTAGTCCGACGGGATGTCGTTCTTGTCTTGATACCGCGGGCTGGGGGAGACGGCCTTGATCGACATCCACCAGGTCGGAGCCTGCCAGACCAGGGCCTTGTTGTAGTACTCCGTCACCGGGCCGGGGCAGGCGTCGCAGCTGCCGTCGCTGTCCTCCCCCCAGATGTGGGAGACGAACTTGAGCGAGTTCCAGTCCGCCGACGTGCCGGGACCACACTTGGCGTACCGCTCGAAAAAGGCGATGGTGTTCGAGGTCCCGTCCGGGAACGAGCGCGGGATGACGGCCTTGCCGGTCACGTCCCAGTCCTCCCAGCCGCCGCCGCCGAAGGCGTGCCAGTTGGCGTGGTAGCTGCACTGCCCGCGGTTGTCCCACTCACTCGCCTTGCCGTCCGAGGAGATGGTCTGGTCGCTCGGGGACATGTAAGTCTTGATGACGTCGTAAGACCGCCAGGAGTTGCCGGCCGTCACCTTGTAGATGTTGTCCTGCTCGATGAACGGCAGCAGGTGGAACTGCATCGTGCCCATCAGCGAGGGCTTCTGCTTGGGGTCGCCCGTGTTCCCCCAGTTGTTAGAGTCCGGCTCGACATTCCGGAAGCACGAGCGGGTGGTCGGCAACTTGTTGTTGGTGTCGTGGCAGTTGTGGATGGCCAGGCCGATCTGCTTGAGGTTGTTGCTCGACTGCATGCGGGCGGCGGCCTCACGGACCTTCTGCACCGCCGGGAGGAGCAGGCCGATGAGGATGGCGATGATGGCGATCACCACCAGCAGCTCGATCAGCGTGAACCCACGCCCTCGGAGAAATGTGGGACGTAGCCGTAACATACCTTCCCCCTGAGAGAGAGATAAGGAAGACCGCGAGTCTATGGAACTTGGTAGGCTACATCATGACGGTTGGGCGGCGAAAGTCAAGCGGTTATCCTCATTTCTTTCTCATAGATTAATGCTCGAATCTTGATATCAACACCCCTCCCAGACCAGCTGGCCAGGGACCTCGGCCGGGGGTCCATCCCGTAGTTGCGCGGGGGTGAGCGCGAACCCGCAAGCGGCGGCGCACCGCACGGGTCAGGGCGGGCCAGCCGCTGGCCACCCCCTGCTCGCGCCGACACCGCTTGCGGGTTCGCGCTCACTCCCCTCCTTTAAGGGAATGCACCCCGGCCGGCCGGTGCTTGACGGAAGGAACGAGGGGGCTAGGTTGAGCCCAGGGTCACCCCCTTCCGCGCCACACCCTTCCCCCCAATTCCCGGCCCCCCGATGACGTCTCCGCACCCGACCGAGCTGGACCTCGCGCCCGATCCCGATGCCGTGGCTGGACCGGGTTCCCTGCGTTCACGGGGCTGGGCGGCCCGCCTGTTCGTCGCCCTGTTCGCCCTGTTCCTGGCATCGTTCCCGGCCCGCAACAGCGACCTCTTGCTCTACCTGGCCGCCGGGCGGGACCTGGCTCAAGGCCTGGCGGGGCCAACTCCGACCTGGATGTTCGACCTTGGCTGTTACGTTGTGTTCACCCTGGCCGGGGGGGCCGGGCTGGTGTTCGCCAAGGCGCTGGTCGTCGTGGTCACCGCCCTGCTCGTGCTTCAACTGAGTCGAACCGAGGAGGGCTGGGCGATCCCCGCGGCTTGTACCGCGCTGGCCCTATTGGCGATGGGCTTGCGGCTACTGCTCCAGCCGGCCACCGCCTCTCTGTTGTTCCTCGCCCTGACGCTGACCCTGCTCCGAGGGCGGCAACGCGGAGACGGTCGCTCGCCCGCACTTGGGCCGTGGCCGCTGGTCCTCTTGTTCGCGGCCTGGGCCAACGTGGACCCGTGGTTCCTGCTCGGCCTGGGGACCGTCGCCCTGGCGTGGCTGGGGCAAGCACTCGACGAGCGGCCGGTGGGGCGCGGCCTGATGCGGCACGCCGGCGCATTGGCGCTGCTCGCGGCCGCCTGTCTGTTAAACCCGTACCACGCCCACGCCTTCGCCTCGGCCCAGGCCCTCCTAGGCATCGGCCCGCCGGAAGAAGGGCGTCTGGTGACCTCCCCGTTCCAGGAGGCCTACTGGGCGGGTGTCGGTCTGAATCCGGCGGGGCTGGCCTATTTCCCCCTCCTGGGGCTGGGGGCGTTGTCGTTCCTGGGGAACGCTCGGGGCTGGAAGTGGAGCTGGTTTTTGCCCTGGGCCGGCCTGGCCCTGCTGAGCGCCTGGCAGGTCCGCGCCGTGCCGTTCTTCGCAGTCGTGGCCGGCCCCCTCCTGGCCCGGAACCTCCAGGAGGCCCTTCGGAGGCGGGGTGTGAGGGGGGGGAAGTGGGTGCCGACCCGCGTTCTGGCGGCGGCACTTTTGCTCTGCGCCTGGCCGGGTTGGCTGCAAGCCCCGCCCTACGGGCCTCGTGCTTGGGGCCTCGACCTTCCCCCCTCCCTCCGCCGCGGGGCCGAGGCACTGGCCACCCAGCGCGCCCAGGGCACGCAGTTAGGGCGGGGGCTGCACCTGTCGGCTGAGACGGCCCGGGCCTTCTCCTGGTACGCTCCGGGCGAGGCGGGGTTGCTGGACGACAGGCTGGTGCGGGGGGCGCTCGGCGACCCGGCCGAGACCGCCGGCTGGGCGGAGCGGATGCGCGCCGCGGGGGTCGGTCACCTCGTCGTCTACGACACCGACCGGGCCAGGCTGGTGGCGACGCTCGACCGGCTGCTGGGCGAGCCCGAGACGTGGGCCCCGCTGGTGCTCGAGGGGGACCTGGTGGCGTTCGGCTGGCGGCAGTCGGCCGCCGGCGACCCGTACCGCGGTCGCGAGGTCGATCTGGACCGGCTGGCGTTCCGGCCCGAGGCGGACCGGCTGGCGCCGGCCGACGGGCCGGCGGCGCGGCGGGGGCCGGCCCCCTGGTGGGAGGCGTTCTGGCGGGCGTCCCCGCGGAGGGCGATCGACCGGGACGAGGCGACGCTATTCCTGCTGTATGCCGAGGCTCTGCGGCGGTTCTCGCCGCACCGACGGCTGGCCGCCTGGGAGGTCGGGCAGGCCGCCGGCCTCGCCGCGGCCGGGGGGGGTTGGCCCGCGGCGCCGGTTGCCCTGGCCGACGCCTGCTGGCGGCTGGTGTTGGTCCGCCCGCCGCTGCCGGAGGAGGGGCCGCCCCCGCCACTGTCCCGCGTCGCGTTGAGCGGCCAGCAGGGGTTTGCCCTGGAGCAAGATGACTGCCCGCCGGCACTGCTCTACCTGGCGGTGCGGGCGGCCCGGCGGGCGGTGGCGGCGACCCCGGACGACTCCCGGGCCTACCAGGTGATGGGCGAGGCCTACCTCCGCCTCCTGCGGGACACCCGGGAGCGGGTCTGGGTGCGACGGATGCCCGAGCTAGGTCAGCTCCGCCGCGCCCAGGCCAGCGCCGCGTTGAACCGGGCCGTCGCCCTCGACCCCACCCTCGCCGAGGCCCACGCCGGACTGGCGGAGCTGTACCGGGAGACGGGCTACCTCGACCTGGCATTGCGGCACCTCCAGGCCGCCCGCCGGCTCGGCCGCCAAGAGCCAGGGACGCCCCTGGGAGGCGAGGCCGGCCGGCTGGCCGAGGCGGTCGCCGCCGCCGAGGCGGAGTTCGAGGACAAGGCCGGCAAGTCGCTGGTGCTGGAGCGGGCGACGGCGGCGTTCCGGGTCGGGCTGGCCGGCAGGGCGCGGGACCTGCTGTTGGAGTCCGACCTCGCCGCGTTCGGGCCGCAGGGCATGGCCCTGGAGCTGGAGCTGCTGTTGCGGACGGGGCGGGAGCGCGACCTCCTCGACTGGCTCAGCCCGGAGCAGCGGCCCTCCCTGGGCGGGGCGCGGTATCACTGGCTGCGGGTGCAGGCGCTGGCGGCGGCGGGGGAGTACGCCCTGGCCGAGGAGGAGTGCGAGGCACTGGCGGCGGAGCGGCAGAACCGCAAAACCACCCCGCCGGTGCAGGTGATGGGGATGCTGGTCGGCCAGGCCATCCTCGACGGACAGGGGGCGGCGGCGTGCTGGCCGGACCTCGCCTGGCGGGCGGTCGGCCGGGTCACCTTCTCCAACCGCGTCAACGACCTGGTGGCGACCCTGCGGCAGCAGGCCAAGGCGGACATCTTCCGCGGGATGTTGGCGCTGGAGCGGGGCGACGTCGGGCCCGCCCGGGATGCCCTCACCCAGGCCCTGAGCCTGTGGGCAGGCGGGGACGGGATCGACTTCCTCCACCGCCCCGTCGCCGAGGGATACCTTCAGTTGCTGCACGGCAGTCGGCCTTAACAGGCCGCGCCGCCTTGCTCAACAAGCGCCCCTCGGTACACTACCAAGGCCGTGCCCCTGAAGAAGTCCAAGTCGGGCGGGAGCAGGCCCCCGCCACCCGGTTAGCGATGCTTCGCAGGAGCGTTCTTCGCCGGAACACCTCGCCGAAGCGTTGCCAACCCCACGCCGGAGCGTCCCCCCATGGGTTACCCCTCGATCGTCCGCATCCGCCAGCACCTCGAACGCCCGCAGGTCGCCGACGTCCGCGGGGCGGTCACCGCCGAGCTGGAGAAGCTCGAACTCTCCCGGCGGATCAAGCCCGGCCAGACCGTCGCGCTGACCGCCGGCAGCCGCGGCATCGCCAACATCCCGGTCATCCTCAAGGCGGTCGCCGACCACCTCCAGAGGCTCGGCGCCAAGCCGTTCCTCGTCCCGACCATGGGAAGCCACGGCGGGGGCAAGGCCGAGGGGCAGCGGAAAATCATCGAGAGCTACGGCATCACCGAGGCGTTCGTCGGCGTACCGATCCGCGCCTCCATGGACACCGTCCAGGTCGGCACCACGCCGGAGGGCTACCCCGTCCTGCTCGACCGCCACGCCTCCGAGGCCGACCACATCGGCGTCGTGGCCCGCATCAAGCCGCACACCGCCTTCCACGGCCCGATCGAGAGCGGGCTGATGAAGATGATCCTCATCGGCCTGGGCAAGCACGCCGGCGCGCTGCTCTACCACAAGGTCCTGATCGAGCAGCCCTACGACCAGGTCGTCCGCAGCGTCGGCCAGACCATGCTGGCCAAGGCGCCGATCGCCTTCGGCCTGGGCATCGTCGAGAACGGCTACGACGAGACGGCGATGATCGAGGGCGTCCGCCCCGAGCAGTTCATCCCGCGGGAGGAGGCGTTACTGGTCCACGCCCGCCGCCTGTTGCCGAAGCTGCCGGTGCTCGAGGCCGACTTTATCATCGTGGACCGCATCGGCAAGGACGTCTCCGGCTCGGGGATGGACACCAACGTCGTCGGCCGCAAGCGCGCCTTCCGCGGCCAACCCGCCCCGCCGGGGATGCCGTCGATCCGGCTGATCTACGTCCGCGGCCTGACCGAGCACACGCACGGCAACGCCTCCGGCATCGGCCTGGCCGACTTCACCAACACCGCCCTCGTCAAGGGAATGAACTACCAGGCGACCGTCATCAACTGCCTCACGGCGGGTTACCCGGAGGGGGCCTTCCTGCCCGTCCACTTCGACACCGACCGCGAGGTGGTCGAGGCCGCCCTGGCGATCATTGGCACGCGCGCCCCCGAGGAGGCTCGCCTGCTGCGCATCCAGGACACGTTGCACCTGGACGAGCTGGAGGTTTCGGAGGCCGTCCTCGCCGACCCGCACCCGCAAACGTCGTTCACCGCGCTGGGCCGTCCGCGGCCGATGACGTTCGACTCGTCGGGGTCGCTACCGCCACTTTGAGCCCACTTGCCCGTCACATCCCGCTCCCGAGGCGCAACCGTGCCAGGTTCGCGCCGCTTACCCCGCTTGCGCCGGCGGACGAGACTTGTATTCACCCCCGAACGGTTTACAATCGATAATCTGAACGGATGTAAGCGCCTGTCGTCGGTGGAAGCCGGCCAATCCAGTTGACACCCATCCCGGCGGATCAACCATGCAGCAGTATCTCACCCTGGAAGAGGCGGCGAAGTACCTGCAAATGCCTCCCGACGAGCTGCGGGAGATGGCCAAGAAGAAGACGGTCCGTGCCTTCCAGGACCGCGGCACCTGGCGCTTCCGCTCGCAGGACATCGAGGAACTGGCTCGAACCCGCGGCCTGTCCAGCGACGTCGATCTTCAGCTCGGCGAGGCGGCGAAGCCACAGCCGGGCGACTCGAAGCGGCCGTCGAAGAAGCCCACCGACTCCGACCTGTTGCCGGCCGACTTCTCCCTCGACGAGAGCGAGGAGGTGCCGCTTGGGCAGGAGAAGCGCGGCAGCGGCAGCAAGTCCGGCCGATCGCCCAAGCCCGGTAGCGACAGCGACGTCCGCCTGGTGATGGACGGCGACCTCGACCCCCGGGCCGACGCCGGCAAGAGTGGCGTGGGCAAGAAGCACAAGGTCGATTCCGGCGCCCGCCTGGTTCCGTCGGCCGGGGACACCACCGACAGTGACGTTCGGCTGGAGCCATCGGGCAAGGACTCCGGCACGTCCAAGAAGGGGTCGAAGAGCCCCTCCGACAGTGACATCCGCCTCCACGAGGCCGAGGCCAAGAAGAAGGCCGACGCCGGTCAGGTCACCGAGGAGATCGACCTCGACGCCGAGGAGGCCAGGCTGAAGGACCAGCCGAGGAAGAAGCCCGGCAAGCCGACCCAGATGGCCAGCAAGACCCAGCTGCCGGGCGCCTCACCGTTCGAGCTGAGCGAGCCCGACATGGAGGTCCCGCCGAAGAAGGGAGACAAGCCGAAGGCGGACAAGCCGGCGGCGAAGAAGAACGAGGTGGACAGCTCCAGCGACTTCGAGTTGATCCCGTTCGACGCCAGCAAGTCGCCGGTCGAGCTGGGTTCCGGCGAGATCCCGCTGCTACAGGGCGGCGAGGAGGACGTGGACCTGGGCAGCGCCGTCTCCGGCCCGAACGCCGGCGCCAGCGGCATCAACCTGAAGGACCCCGCCGACAGCGGCATCTCGCTGGAGGATGGCGGCAGCGACGAGATCGAGTTTGAGCTGAGCCTCGACGAGGACAACACCCCGAAGCCCAGCGCGCGGTCGGCCACGCGCCACCCCGGCCCCCCCACGTCGAAGGGACAGAAGCCTCCCCAGCCGAAAGGGAAGGACAGCCAGAAGGGGAAGGACGCCAAGAAGGGGAAGGACAGCCAGAAGGGTAAAGGCGCCCAGAAGGCGAAGGAAAAGTCGGACGAGGACAGCTCAAGCGAGTTCGAGCTGAGCCTGGAGGACAGCTCGCCGACGGACAACTCGTCCAGCGAGTTCGAACTGAGCCTGGAAGATGAGTCGCCGACCGCCGACAGCTCCAGCGAGTTCGAGCTGAGCCTGGAAGACTCTAGCGGCGAATCGTCGCCGACGCGGAAGTTGAAGGCCGAGAGCCCCAGCGACAGCGAGTTCGAGTTGACCCTGGACGACGAGGGCGGCCTGGGGGTCGATGAGGAGGCCGGCGACATCTTCGAGGAGACCAACTTCGACGTGCCGGCGTTGGAGGACGAGTCGGGCTCCGAGGCGGTCGCCATCGACGAGAGCGACACCGACCTGGAAGGGTCGGACTTCGAGATCTCCCTGGACGAGGACTCCTCCGCCGACTCCGACAGCGACAGCCAGGTGGTCGCGCTGGAGGACGAGGAGGCCGACGAGGGCGCCGCCACCGTCGCCCGGCCGCGGAAGACCGCCAGCAAGAGCAAGGCCGGGCTGAAGGACGACGCCGCCGACCTCGAACTGGACCTCGACGACGACGCCCCCAAGGCCCGCAAGGCCAAGGCGGCGGCCGTGGAGGAGGAAGAGGACGAGGAGTTCGACGACGAGGGTGCCGCGCCGGCCGGCGCGGTCGCGGCCGAGCAGGACTGGGGGGCGCTGCCCGCGGTGATGCTGTTCCCGACGGTTCTGGTGATGTTCCTCGTCGCCATCATGGGCTTCGAGCTGCTGCGCGGCATGTTCGGCTACCACCGCGCCACGGCGGTCGGCAAGCCTGTCATCGACCTCATCGCCCGCAACGTGGACGACAGCCTGCCGAAGTGAGTGAGGCCGGAATAAACAGGGGGCGGCGCCGTCCGGCGCCGCCCCATCCCATTTTAGACCCCGAAGATCCGCTTCACGTTGTCGAGCAGAATCGTGCGCGCCAGCTCCACCGCCCGCGCCTCGCTGAGGGCCCCGGGCCGTACAAACTGCTCCGCCAGCACCTTCGCCAGGACGCGGCGGTACATGTTGTACTTGGGCAGGGCGAACTCGAGCTTGTACATGTCGCTGTAGTAGCCGATCTGCTTGGTCCTGGGCACCGCTTCGAGGCGGGCGCGCAGATCCTGTTCGATGTAAACCGGTATGTTGGAGTACCACCAGTGGCCGCTGGTGATGACGTTGGGGAAGATCCAGCTGTAGCTCACCAGCTCCTGGTTCAGCCCGCTGGACAGGACCGAGGTGCAGAACGGCACCGTCGGGAAGGCGTTGAACAGCTCGGCGTACTGGATCAGCGACATTCGCCCGTCGAACAGGTCCTGCCCCTGGTAAACGCCGTCGCGGTAGACCCGGCGGTTGACCCCGATCATCAGGTCGAACGGCAGCCGGTAGCTCTGGCAGTGCTCGGCCAACATCCAGAACACCCCCCGGGCTCGAACCGTCCCCGCGTCGGTGTCGGCAGCTGGGGCGCGTAGCGCGGCGTTTAGTTCCGGGTCGCCTACCGGCAGCGGGGAGAACCCCGGCGGCAGCGAGATGGCGCAGGCCTTCGCGTTCTTGCGCGTGAAGTGGTCGAACAGCGCCGTTACCGCCTTGCGAAGAGCACCGGTGCTGCCCGCCTCGATCCCCGTGGCCTTGGCGAGGCGCTGCTGTACCGAGGGCTGGTCCAGCTTGAACACCAGGTCGTCGGTGCGCAGGCACGGGACGTACCGGGTGGTGTCGAACCCTTCGAGGGCGTCGTCGAACTCGTTGGTCAGGAAGACCTGACGAAGGTTGGAGGTCTTCAGGACGTGAGCCTCCCAGTCCGGCCGCGCCATGCGCTTCTCGGCCTCGTCGCACAGCGCGTCGGCGTCGGACGCGGTGAGGCGGTCACCCTGGAAGCCGAGGAGCGTCCGGGCGATCTCGAGGAACCACTGGTACTGGGCCGTGTTGTCGTAGCGGTCCATGTGGGCGAGGATGGCCCGGACGCGCTCGCGTGGCGAGCAGGTGGGGGCGAGGGGCGCCTTGTCCATGCCGGCGGAGTGGGCCAGCTCGGTGTAGTAGTGGTAGCCGAGGATGTCGTCGAGGCTCCGAGCCGCCGGCCGGTGCGGGTCGATGTGCGTGTGCGGGTCGATCAGGGGGATCTGGCAGATCTGCTCGTAGAGGCTCGCGGCCAGGCCGTCGCGGGTCATGACTTCCCCTTTGGGAGGTGCTTTGGTCGATCTTGCTGAAGGATTTACAAACCGTCCGCAGGTGGGCCGGGGCCTTTCTGAGGACTGACGCCCAGATGGAGATGCAGGCGCACGGCAAACACAGTTGCTCCTAAGGGAGTTATGGCGAACCCTCTTCGCCAGTGAGGTGGGAGAAGGCGGGATTGGCACGGCGGTTGCTTTTCTCTTCCACCGTCCAGACGTCCCCCCGACTGGACGATCGAGCCAGGCGGCCCGCTCCCCCGGCGGCCCGCCGAACGGCTCGGCCAGGTGACGCGGACCTCCTCTTTTCCCCCGAAGGAGGAGGTCCGATCCGGTTCCTCCCCGCCTCCCCCTGCTACCTGTTCCAATGGCGGCCCTCTCCCCCGGAGGGCCGCCTCCCTTTTTACTCCAGCCGCAACAGCCCCCACGCCAGCGTCAGGAAGGCCGCCCCGAACCCAGCCAACACGGCGCAGGCCCCCAGGACAATGCCCAGGTTCGGCTCGTACTTCGACGACGCCCCGAGCAGCTTCACGGTAAGCGTCCAGCGCCCAGCCCTGCGGCGTAATCAGGCTCAGCTTCTGCGTCTCGGCCGGCATCATCTCGCGCGGCAGCACGCAGCCGCCGATCAGTGCCAGCACCAGCACCGGCACCGCGCCGTACAGCGCCACCTGGACCTCGGTCTTGGCCAGCGCCGCCACCAGGAGTGCCAGTCCCATGGCGGCCAGCGAGGTGCTGACGACGACCAGTAGCAGCCAGGCCGCCTGCGCGAGCAGCGGCCACTGCTCCGGCCCCCAGCGCATGCCGAACAGCAGGCGCCCGGCGACGAGCAGGAACACCCCCTGCCCCAGCGAAATGAGGTAGCACGGAAGCAGCTTGCCCAGCAGTACCTGGCCGCGCGTGATCGGCGCCGCCTTCAGCCGCTTCAGCGTCCCCTGGCGGCGCTCGCTGACGAAGACCCAGCCGACGGTCATCACCAGGAAGAACGAGAACATCACCGTGTACGCCGGCACCAGGACCTGGTAGCGGTGCGCCCCGCGGCGAAGCAGCCCCGACCCTTCGCGGTCCTCGAACTCCGTCAGCTGGGCCTGGGATCCGTCGCCTCGCGACTTCGTCAGGGCGGCCCACGTCATGCCGGTCAGGTTGAACTTGCGGAACTGGTGCTCCAGCGCGTTCTGCACCCCCTTGCCGACGCTGACGCGGAACTCGTCGGCCTTCGCCGGGTTGCCGCCGGAGGCGAGTCGGATCATCTCCGCGAGCTGGACGCGGTCCTTCGCCGTCAGCGGCTCCAGCTTCTTCAGCTTCGCCTCCAGCCCGCCGAGCTTCGCCGCCACCTCTTTCGGCAGGGCGACCTTGCCCAGGCCGGTAATCCACTTGTTCTCGAACAACTCCTTGCCGGTCTTTGCCATGTCGCGGAAGTCGTCGGGGACCGGCAGGCGCACCTCCTCGCCGAGCTTGTCGATGAACTGCGGCTCGCTTAAGCGGAGGAACGCCTGGCCGATCATGTACGGCATGACGACGCGCAGCATGCACACCTGTACCACCTGCTCGATGATCGAGGCGGCGCTGGTCTGCATGGGGTCTTTCAGCAGGCGGACGCCGAGGTCGATGCGGTGGACGTTCCTGGGGTCGTCCGGGTCGAGGTAGACGCCCTCGCGGTGGAACGGGTTGATGTTCTCGCGGCCCTGGATGTCCTGGCCGACGAGGAAGGAGCAGCGGTTGATCTGCTCGCTGAAGTTTTCCTTCACCACCAGGATGGCGGCCCGGCGGTGGGTGCGGATGAGGAGGTCGGCCTCCTCCTCGGGGGACCTCTCCCCGTCGGTGATCGTTTCGATCCGGATCCCCGGCGTCTCTTTCAGGTCCTGCAACACCCAGTACGACCACGGCTTCCCTTTCAGCCCTTGGCCCTGGTCGAGATCGACGATCGTGATGCGGAGCGTGTCGTCGGGCTTCTGGCCGAAGCCCTCCCCGAGCAGCAGGCCGAGCACGAGGATGAACAGCAGCGGCATCCCCAGCAGCAGCCCCGCCGCCAGCCGGTCGCGCAGGAGAAGGCGCAGCTCCTTCTTCGCCAGCGTCCAGATGACCCTCATCCCACGGCCTCCTCGTCAGTCCCGCAGCGCGCGCCCGGTCAGGTGCAGGAAGACGCGCTCCAGGTTCGGCTCCTGGGTCTCCAAGTGTATCAGCTCCAGCTGCGCTTCGTTGAGCAGGCCGACCAGCTTGATCAGGGTCGATTTGACGTCCCCGCACTCGAGTTCAAACACCCCTTCCGGCGATTCCCGCACCTCGTAAGCGCCCAGCCCCTGGAGCCTGGTGCGCAGGGCCGGCGTCCCACCGGACACCTGGCAGCGGACCAGGCCGCCGAGCATCTTCAGCAGGGTCGGTAGCGTGTCACAGGCCTGGAGCTTCCCCTGGTCGATGATGCCGATCCGGCTGCACAGCGCCTCGACCTCCTCCATGTAGTGGCTGGTGTAGACCACGGTCATCCCCTCGCGCTGGAGCCGGCGCACCTCCTCGAAGATCAGGTTGCGCGACTGCGGATCGACGCCCACGGTCGGCTCGTCCAGCAGCAGCAGGCGCGGCTGGTGGACCAGCGCCGCGGCGAGGTTCAGGCGTCGCTTCATCCCGCCGGAGAACGTCGCGACCCGGTGGCCGGCGCGGGCCTCCAGGCCGACCGCCGCCAGCAATTCGTCGGCCCGATCGGCGAGGGGCCGGCCGCCCAGGCCGAACAGCTCGCCGAAGAACACCAGGTTCTCGCGGGCGGTCAGCTGCTCGTACAGGGCCAGCTCCTGCGGCACGATGCCGATCTGCCGCCGCGCGTCAAGGTCCGAGGCGACGATCGTCTTCCCGGACAGGCGGACCTCGCCGGCGGTCGGCTCGGCCAGGCAGCAGAGGATGCTCAGCAAGGTGGTCTTGCCCGCGCCGTTGGGGCCGAGCAGCCCGAACAGCTCGCCCTCGAACACCTGGAAGCTGACGCCGCGCAAGGCCTCGGTATCGCCGTAGGTCTTGCGCAGCTCGACGACGTCCAGAAGCGGCTCGGTCATGCGGCCCCTCGCGGGAATCTTGCCCCTAATGGCATCCTATGGTATTTCTGGACTTGACACCTCAGACATTCCGACTTACCATTCCCTCAGTCAATACGACTGACGCGGAGGGCAGGCATGGCGCGAACGCCACAGGACGTGACGGAGAAGGAGCTGGAGATCTTGCAGGTGCTCTGGGAGCAGGGGCCGGCGACGATCCGCCAGATCACCGACGTCGTCTACCCCGACGGCGACACCGCCCAGTACGCCACGGTGCAGAAGCTCCTGGAGCGGCTGGAGGAGAAGGCCTGCGTCCGCCGGCAGAGGGCGACGCCGGCCAACATCTACTCGGCGGCGATCGGCCGCGAGGAGCTGATCGGCCGGCGGCTCCAGGACATGGCGGAGAAGCTGTGCGGCGGCTCGCTGACGCCGCTCTTGACGCACCTGGTACGGCAGCGCCGGCTCAGCGCCCGGGAGCGGCGCGAGCTGCGCGACCTGATCGATGAACTGGACAACGGCGGCAAGCGTTGAGAGGGGCGGACGATGAGCGCGCTCGTCGAGGTCGGGCTGAGCAACGCCGTCGCGGCGCTGGTGCTCGCGGTCGTGGCCCTGCTGGCGGGGCTGTGCCGGCTCAGGCCGGCGGTCGTGCACGCGCTGTGGCTGCTCGTGCTGCTCAAACTGGTGACGCCCCCGCTGGTGCGCATCCCGGTGCCCCTGCCGACCCCCGCGGCGGCCGCGGAGCCGTCGGCTTCGCCGGCCGAGGAGAAGGCCCTTCCTGCCCCTGAGGAGCCGGCCGGCCAGGAAAACAACGACGTCATTGCCCTGCCCCCGCTGCGCGAGGAACTCATCGTTCGCGCCGACGGGGGGGACGAGGACACCGACGCTGTGAATGTCGCCTCCCTCCCGGCTACCATGCCGCTCCCGTGGGCGGAGTGGCTAGCCGGCGCCTGGGCGGCGGGCTCGGTGCTGTGGTTCGGCCTGGCATGGCTGCGGGTGTGGCGGTTCGGCCGCCTGTTGCGGCACGGCCAAGGCGCGCCCGAAGCGATCCTGAGGCGCGTGCGGCGGCTGTCGAGGCGCCTGGGGCTGGCACCTCCGGAGGTCCGCGTGGTGCCCGGGCGGCTGGCGCCGATGGTCTGGGGCCTGGGCCGGCCATTGCTGCTACTGCCAGAGGGTCTTGTGGAGCAGGTCGGCACCGAGGGACTCGACACCCTGTTGCTGCACGAGCTGTCACACCTGAAGCGCGGCGACCACCACGTCCGCTGGCTGGAGTTCTTCGCCCTGGGCCTGTACTGGTGGCTGCCGGTGGCCTGGTACGCCCGCCGCGAGCTGCGCGAGGCCGAGGAGCAGTGCTGCGACGCCTGGGTCGTGCGGACGATGCCCGGCGCGCGGAGGCTGTACGCCACGGCCCTTGTGGAAGCCTTGGACTTTCTCTCCCAACCCGTGACGGCGACCCCGCCCCTGGCCAGCGCGCTGGGGGAGGTCGCCGATCTCAAAAGGAGGTTGACCTTGATCATGCGTGGAACCACCCCTCATCTGTTGGGCCGGCCGTTGGCCCTGGCCGTGCTCGGCCTGGCGCTCGCCGTTCTGCCGCTGGTCCCGGGCCTCGGCCTGGGGCAGGAGCCGCGGCGCGAGCAGGAGCGGAAGGACGTCATCCGCTTCGTGGACAACGAGGACCAGAAAAAGCTCCAGGAGGAGATCCGTCGCAAGAAGGAGGAGATCGAGGCGCTGGCGGAAGCTGGAGAAGGCGGCCCGCGAGCAGGCCGAGTCGGCGAAGAAGAAGTCGCAGGAGCTGCGCGACAAGATCCGCCGGGACGTCGAGGTGCAGTTGGCCGACGTGGTGAAGCGGAAGGGCAACGTCATTCGCATCGAGATCGTCGGCGAGGCGATGAAGCCCGAGGAGCTGAAGGCGCTGTCTGAAAAGATCAAGGAACTGGTGCCGGGCGAGAACCGCAAGGTGACGGTCACGGTCGGCGCCGGCGCGTCGATCTACTGGGCCGCCCCGAGGGTAGCCGAGGTCGCGAAGGCCCCCAAGGCCCCGAAGCCGCCGGAGGCGCCGAGGCCGGCCGAGGCCGGCCCGCGCGGCCAGCGCGGCGACGGCGAGCGCCGGCTGGAGAACCTGGAACGGAGGCTGGAGGGCATCATGAGGGAGCTGGAGTCGATGCGCAAGGAGATGCGCGGCCCCGCCCGGCGACAGGGGCCCGGGGACGGCTCCGGACGGATCGAGCGGCGTGACCCAGAAGGCGCCCAGAAAGACGGCTCCAGGACGCGAGAGCGGGAGCGGTCTCGGGAGGAAGCCAAGTAAGACCTCGGCCCGATGGCCAAGGCCGAAAAGGGCGGGCCGGTACGACCGGTCCGCCCTTCCGTTTGAGCATGCCGCGGTGCCTGGTGGGAGGGAAAAAATCTCCCAAGGCCATTGCCCCGAAACGGGATTTGCCCTAACATCTTCCTAACAACCTGGTGGGTATCTTATCCAGAGTGGCTGAGGGAATAGGCCCTGTGAAGCCACAGCAACCGGTCGTCTGCCGGCGCTTCCCAAACGTTAGCAGACGGCGCAGGTGCTACCTCCTACCCGACCCCCGGTGCCAGAAGCACCGGAGTCGGGAGAGATAAGACCGCGTGACCCGCACGCCTCATCTGTCTCTTCCCCGCCGACCCGGCGGGACCCCCCTGGACGATACGCACCTCCGGTTCTTCTACCCCGTGGCCTCCACGAGGCACCTGTACTGGAGGACTGTTCGCGTGGCACACTCGTTCGTTCGCGGCCTGAAGTGTCGGCTGTGCGGCAAGCTGTACCCCGTCTCGCCGATCAACTTCTGCGAGGACGACTTCGGCCCGCTCGAGGTCGATTACGACTACGAAGCCATTGGCGAGGCCGTCTCCCGTGAGAAGATCGCCCTGCGGCCGCGAACCATGTGGCGCTACCAGGAGCTTTTGCCGCTGGAGGGTGAGCCGACCGTCGGCCTTCAGGTCGGCGGCACGCCGCTGGTCAAGGCCGACCGCCTCGCCGCCGAGCTGGGGGTCGAGAGGGTGTGGGTCAAGAACGACGCGGTCAACTTCCCGACCTTGTCGTTCAAGGACCGCGTCGTCGCTGTCGCCCTGAGCAAGGCGCGCGAGTTCGGCTTCACCACCGTCGGCTGCGCTTCCACGGGGAACCTGGCCAACAGCGTGGCGGCCAACGCGGCGGCGGCGGGGCTGGACGCCTGCATCCTCGTGCCGGCCGACCTGGAGCGGGCGAAGATCCTCAACACCAGCGTTTACGGGGCCAAGGTGGTGGCGGTCCACGGCACCTACGACGAGGTGAACCGCCTCTGCCAGCAGATCGCCGACAAGTACAACTGGGGCCTGGTGAACATCAACCTGCGGCCGTTCTACGCCGAGGGGTCGAAGACGTTCGGCTACGAGATCGCCGAGGACCTCGGCTGGCGGCTGCCGCGGCACGTCGTCTGCCCGATGGCCGGCGGCAGCCTGATCGGCAAGATCAGGAAGGCGTTCTGGGAGCTGGGCCAGATCGGCCTGCTCGACGAGACGCCGGTCAAGTTCCACGGGGCGCAGGCGACCGGCTGCAACCCGATCGCCGACATGGTCAAGACCGGCACGGAGGCGCACCGTCCCGTCCGCAAGCCGAACACGATCGCCAAGTCGCTGGCGATCGGCGACCCGGCGGACGGCTACTTCGCCGGCAAGGTGATCCGGGAGTCGGGCGGCTGGTCGGAGGACGTCTCGGACGCCGAGATCAGCGAGGCCATGGCGCTCTTGGCTAAGACCGAGGGCATCTTCGCCGAGACGGCCGGAGGCGTGACCGTCGCGGTGGCGCGCAAGCTCATCGACCAGGGCCGCATCGCGCGGAACGAGGAGATCGTGCTCTGCGTGACCGGTAACGGGCTGAAGACGCAGGACGCCGTGGTCGAGTGCCTGAAGAAGCCGGAGACGATCCGGCCGTCGCTGGACGACTTCGCACCCCTGGTCGAGGGCCGCCCCGAGCCGGCGCTGGTGTGACGCTTTCGTAGGACAAGCTGCCAGCTTGTCCTCTTCCCGCACCAGGGACAAGCTGGCAGCTTGTCCTACGGGACCAGCCGGGTTATTCCGCGGCCGCGTGGCTCGTGTTACAGTGAGAGTCTCTATCTCTCCCTGGCGCGAGGACCGGCCATGCGTGTCAAATGCTTGTACTGCGACGTGGAGAACGACGCCCTGGAGACCAGCGGCTTTTGCGACAACTGCGGCAAGAAGCTGCCCGACTGCGCGATGATCCGCACGAGGAAGGAGATGATACTCCGCAGCGGCGGCGACGAGATCGCCGCCCCCGCCGCCCGGTCGCGCGTCGCCGACGCGCTGTTCGCCACGGCCGTGGTGCAGCTGGCTTGCGGCGGGCTGTTCCTGGTGCTGGGGCCGGCCCTGCTCACCCCGGTGCCGACGACGTTCCTGACGACCGCCGTCGCCTGGACCGTCTTCCCGACCCTGGCGTTCGCCCTGCTCGGGCTGTGGGCGAGGTCGCAGCCCCGGCCGGCCGTCCTACTCGCCCTGACGCTCTACGCGGTGTGGGTGGCGATCGGCTTCCTCGCCCAGCCGCAGGTGGCGGCGGCCTGGCTGCTGGTCCACGCGGTGATGGCCGGCCTGTTGGGGTGGGTGGCCTGGCTCGGATTTCGTTCCTGACATGGGAGACCGGATATGGCGGTGAAGGTTCAGATCCCCGCGCCGATGCGGCAGCACACCGGAGGCCAGGGCCTTGTTGAGGCGGCCGGCGGCACAGTCCAGGCCGTCCTCGACGACCTCGGCGCGAGGCACCCCGGGCTGACGGGGCGGCTCTTCGACAACGGGCAGTTGCGTCGGTTCGTCAACATCTACCTCAACAACGAGGACATCCGCTACCTCGACAGCCTCACGACCCCGGTCCAGGACGGCGACGAGTTGGCAATCATTCCCGCCGTGGCCGGGGGCTGACATGAGCGACGAAGAAGAACTCGGCGGCGACGTCCCCGACGGGGCGGCGATCTTCCCCGACATCCCGGCCGACCTCGGCATCAACCCGCTGTGGCTGGCGGTGCTGCACGCCACGGTGTTCCTGGCCGGCTCCGACGAGCACATCGTCCACCCCGACGCCGCCGAGGAGGCGATGCAGGGACTGGTCGGCTACCTCCACCGGCTCGAAGCCGAGCAACTGGCGCGCGTCCGCGAGGACATGGAGGTGCTCTCGACCTACGCCAGGCAGCAGAAGTGGCCGAAGGGCTTCTTGCAGGCCTTAAAGACCTTCCTCGCCGACATCGGACTCGAAGAGGCATGACCATGGACCCGACGCTTGATCGATACAGCCGGCAGATGCGGTTCTTCGGCATCGGCGAGGAAGGGCAGCGGAAGCTGCTGGCCTCGAAGGTGACGCTCTGCGGCTGCGGGGCGCTGGGCACGGTGCTGGCCAACGTGCTGGTGCGGGCTGGCGTCGGCCACCTGCGGCTGATCGACCGCGACTTCATCGAGACGAGCAACCTCCAGCGCCAGGTGCTGTTCGACGAGAAGGACGTCGCCGCCAACCTGCCCAAGGCCGAGGCGGCGGCGCGAAGCGAGATCAACTCGTCGGTCCGCGTCGAGCCGGTCGTCACCGACATCGACCGCACCAACATCGTCGAGCTGTGCGCCGACGCCGACCTGATCCTCGACGGCACGGACAACTTCGAGATCCGCTACCTGATCAACGACGTGGCGGTGAAGCTTTCCAAGCCGTGGGTCTACGGCGGCTGCATCGGCAGCCACGGCCAGGTGATGACGATCCTGCCCGGCCAGACGCCGTGCCTGCGCTGCGTCTTCGAGGCGGCGCCGGCGCCCGGCGAGGCGGGGACGTGCGAGACGGCCGGCGTGCTCGGGCCGATCGTCAACATCGTCGCCAGCTTGCAGGCCACCGAGGCGATCAAGGTCCTGACGGGCAACCTGGAGGCGGTCAACCGCGAATTGACGTACCTCGACATCTGGGACAACGTCCACCGCCGGATCAAGGTGGCGCCGCTGCTGGGCAAGGTGGACTGCCCGTGCTGCAAGCACCGCAACTTCGAGTGGCTCGACGGCGCCCACGGCTCGCAGACGACGAGCCTGTGCGGCCGCAACGCCGTCCAGGTGTCTCACCGCACGCCGAACAAGCTGAACTTCGAGGAGATGGCGAAACACCTCGGGGTGATGGGGAAGGTCAGCTACAACCGGTTCCTCTTGAAGTTCGACGTCGAGAGCTACGAGTTCACGGTGTTTCCCGACGGGCGGGCGATCATCAAGGGGACGAACGACGTGGACAAGGCCCGAACGCTGTACGCGAAGTACGTGGGGCACTGAGGCGGAGGCGTCACCATGGCGACTGCGACGAAGAGGGTGACACAAGCGCCGCCAAAGCCGGCGGTAATGGACCTGCCACTCTACCAGTTCACCGTGGAGCAGTATCAGCGGGCTGAGGCGGAGGGTCTGTTCGGTTCCGCACGGGTGGAACTGATCGAAGGGTATGTGGTGAGGAAAGGTCCGATGGGCCCGCGACACGCTGTCTCCGTCGGCAGGACCGAGGATCAGCTGCGTCCCAGGGTGCCTCAAGGGTGGTGTGTCCGCACCCAGATGGACGTCGCCTTGTCGTCCAGCCAGCCTCTGCCCGACGTCGTTATCGCCGTTGGGTCCAGGGACGATTATGCCGACCACCATCCGGGGCCGACCGACGTAGCCCTCGTCGTCGAGGTGGCCGACTCCTCCCTTGAGGAAGACCGCACCATCAAGTTGCCCCTCTACGCCACCGATCGCGTCCGGGTTTACTGGATCGTGAACATCCCCGAGCGTCGGCTGGAGGTCCACACGCGACCCGTGGCCGGCAAGAACCCCGCTACCGCGACGTCCAATCCCTGGCCGAAACCGATTCTGTCACCGTTGCCGTCGGCAAGGCCGTGGTCGGGCCGATCCTCGTCGCCAACCTGCTGCCGCCCGTGAGCCAACCATGACCATCTACCTCGACAACGCCGCCACCAGCTTCCCCAAGCCGGAGAGCGTCTATCAGGCGCTCGACGCCTTCGCACGCCAGAACCTCGCCAACCCCGGCCGCGCCGGCCACAAGATGGGCGCTGGCCGCCGAGCGGGCGCTGGACGACTGCCGGCACGTCCTCAACCAGTTCTTCCGCGGCAAGGAGCCGGAGCGCTGGGTCTTCACGCTCAACGGGACCGACGCGCTGAACATGGCGTTCAAGGGGACGCTGTCCGACGGCGACCACGTCATCACCACCGACCTGGAGCACAACAGCGTCAGCCGGCCGCTGCGGGCGGATCCGGCCGGCCGCATCTCGCTGACCCGGCTCCGCGCCGACGGCGGCGGTACGATCGACCCCGACGCGGTCAAAGACGCCGTCACGCCGAAAACCCGGCTCATCGCCCTGACCCACGCCAGCAACGTGCTGGGCACCGTGCAGCCGGTCGCGGAGGTCGGGCGGATCGCCAGGGAGCACGACCTGCTGTTCCTCGTCGATGCCGCCCAGACCGCGGGCGTCCTGCCGATCGACGTGCAGGCGATGAACATCGACCTGCTAGCATTCCCCGGCCACAAGTCGCTGCTGGGGCCGACCGGCACCGGCGCGCTGTACGTCGGATCGCGCGCCCGCGTCCGGCCGTGGCGCGAGGGCGGCACGGGCGGCGATTCGTCCAGTGAGACACAGCCGAAGGAGTTTCCCTACTTCCTGGAGGGCGGCACGCCCAACGTCCTCGGCGTCGCCGGGCTGGCGGCGGGGGTCCGCTTCGTCGAGGAGCGCGGCCTGGCGGACATCCACGCTCACGAGGTCGCCCTGGTCGAGCGCCTCTGGCGGCGGCTCGACGAGATGGGGTACGCGGTCTTCGGCCACCGCGACCCCTCGCGGCGCGTCGGCACGGTCAGCTTCAAGAGTGACACGATCGGCGCGGCGGAACTGGGCGGCATTCTGGACGAGGCGTTCGACATCGCCGTCCGCCCCGGCCTGCACTGCGCCCCGTACATCCACCGCTCGCTGGGCACGTTCCCCGAAGGGACCGTCCGTGTCAGCCCCGGGCCGTTCAGCACCGAGGCGGACATCGACGCGCTGGCGGCGGCGCTGGGCGAGGTCGCGCTCTGACCGCGGAGGTCGCCGGTCGTGATCAGCGTCTACTGCTGGAGTGACAAGGAGGGGAAGTGTAGCCACGGCGGCCGTGAAGTGCTGCCGCCGCGCGACGCCCTGCCGGACACGCTGTGGATCGACCTCGACGCCCCGACGGCGGAGGAGGAGGGGCTGGTCCTGGAGCAGTTCTTCCACGTCCACCCGCTGACGCTGGAGGACGTCACCCGCCCCCGCCGCGAGCCGGACCAGCCGCCGCACTTCCCGAAGGTGGAGGAGTTTCCCGACTACCTCTTCGTCATCGTCAACCCCCTGGCCCCGGAGGTCATGCACAAGACGCGGTTGCTGGACGGGGACGCCGACCACCGCCCGCTCGTCCGCCAGCTCAGCGCGGTCCTGACCAAGCAAATCCTCATCACGCACCACACGGTACCGCTGGAATCGATCTCGCACCTCCACGAGTCGTTGCGCAAGCACGAGGCCCACGCCGGGCGCGGGCCGGACTACCTGTTCCACCTCGTCCTCGACGTCATGGTGGACCAGTACGCGCCGCTCCTGGACAAGGTCGATGACTCGCTGGACGCGCTGGAGGTCGAGGTGTTCACCCGGCCCTCCACCAGGCTCCTCTCCGAACTGCTGGCGCTGAAGCGCGGCATCATCACCCTGCGCAAGACGATGATCTACGAGCGGGAGGTCCTCGCCCGCCTGTCGCGCGGCGAGTTCGGGCTGATCGACGCCCGCGAGATGGCCTACTACCGCAACGTCTATGACCACCTCATCCGGTTCACCGAGCTGATCGAGGCGTCCCGTGAGATGGCGATGGACCTGATGCAGACGCTGCTCGCTTCCCAGGCGAACAAGCTCAACGAGATCATGAAGGTGCTGACGATGATCTCGACCACCATCCTGCCGATGACGCTCATCGCCGGCATTTACGGGATGAACTTCAAGGGGTGGTTCCCCGAGTTGGAGTGGGCGTACGGCTACCCGTTCGCGCTGGGCCTCATGGCCCTGGCCGGGGCGGCGGCGTTCGGCTTCTTTCGCTGGATGAGGTGGATTTGAGGGCGCGGCAGCGCCGCGCCCTCGGCCGCTGGCTGACGGGCTACTCTTTCTTGTCCTCACCGCCCTTGATCGTCCACAGGTGGATCTTGAACTTCACGCCGTTGACGGTCAGCTCCTCGGTCTTGTCCGGGCTCCAGTCGCCGATGAGGAAGCGGTGTGAGACGACCCGCGAGCCGGGCCTTAGCTTCTCCAGCGTCGGCCGGAGCTGCTTGTTCAGGTCGTCGCCCATGTAGAGCATGACCACGGAGGCGTCGTTGATGTCCTTGATCTTCAGCACGTCCTCCTGGCGGAACTCGACCTTGCCCCCGACCATCTCCTTCTTGGCGTTGGCGTTGGAGTCCTTGATCCGCTCCGGGTCGATGTCCACGCCGACGCCGCGCTTCGCCCCGAACTTCGACACCGCCGTGATGACGATGCGGCCGTCGCCGCAGCCGAGGTCGTAGACGACGTCGTCCTTGCCGACCGAGCCGAGCTTCAGCATGGCGTCCACGACGGCCTGCGGCGTGGGGACGTAGCGGACGACGATGTCGTCCTTCTGGTCGGGGTCCTCGACCGTGAAGTCTACCTCGACGTCCTTGCCGGCCTCGACGATGATCTTGCGCTTGCGGGTAATCTTGGTGTAGTTGTTCGGCTCCCAGACCGCTACGGCGTTGTAGAAGTACTTGACGCCGGGCTTCAACGGCGGCGTGACGAACTTGCGGGTGCCGCCGGTCTGAGTCGTCGCCTCGCCGTCCACCGTCAGGGTCGCGTCGCTGACGACCTTGATGATGACCGAGGCGGCCTTCCCCGCCTCGGCGGCGCCCTTCTCCTTCTCCTTCTCCTGCGCCCGCACCGCCGGAACGGCGACGAGTGCCACCATCACGACCCCGAAGCGCCACCTCGCCGTAGCCCCCATGGCAGACCCTCTCATCGACCGGGCGATGCTTGTTTTCGCAAGGGCAATCATACCGGCGGCCCACCGGGGTTGCGAGGGGATCGTTCACCGATAGGCGGCGTACAGCGTCAGGGACTGATAATCCCTGACGAACCCGGCGGCCTCGAGCAACTCGCGGCCCTCGGTCGAGGTCACCGGCCGGCCGTTCCACTCCTCGACGGTCAGCTTGTGCCGGGCGGTCCCTGCCTGGGAGCGGTCAAGGATGCCTGGCAGCGTCTTCACCGCGGCGGCGACGTCGTCGCGGCTGGCGCTGGCCAGCGCGGTCAGCTTCTTGCCCTGCTGCTCGATCAGCAGCACCGGGCGGCCGGCCTTGAGGACCAGCCAGTTGCCTGGCCGGCGCAAGAGCGGCCGGGTGCCGCCGTCGAGCAGCGGCACGTCGAGCGGGGCGCCGGAGCCGTACAGGTTGGCCGGGTCGGCGCTGTTGAGCAGTAGCGGCGCCGCGGCGGCGGTCGAGGGGGCGTGCACCTCCTGGAGCAGGTCGGCCGCCTCGGGCAGGCCGAACTGCGCGCCGGACAGGCCCTCGACGAAGTAGCCGCGCCGCACCTCGCCGGCCATCTCCAGGCGGCTGAGCACCTCGTAAAGCACCCGCCAGGGCAGGAGCCAGGGCGACATCAGCGCCAACTCGCGCGCCACCACGCCGTACCACTGGAGCAGCAGGTGGCACTGGGCCAGGGCGTGCTCCTCCGGCGACGGCCGGCCCCAGCCCAGCAGCGACCAGCGCCCCTCCGGCCGGAGCGTCGCGGTGCGGCGGAGCGATCGCAAGGACGTCCCGCGCTTCGACGTGTCGGCCGGGGCGTCGGTCACCTCCCCGCGGCGGAGGACGTCGAGCTGGTCGTTGCTGACGCGCGAGCGGCGGGCCAGTGCCCAGAGGGCCTGGCGCACTTCGCTCGGTGACAGTCCGGTGTCACAAGCCAGGTCGGTCAGGAACAGCGCCCCGCGCTGCTGGAGCAGCGCCGCGACCTTCTCGGCGGCTTCCGACAGCGGCGGCGCGTCGGGGTAGTCCGGCGGCGCGAGCTGGGCCAGCATCGGCCGGCCGACGAAGGCGGCGAGGTCCACGCCGGCCTCGCCGGAGCCCAACCCGACCCAGACGCCGGCGCCGCCGGAGACCCACTCGGCCAACCAGCGCGGTTGGTAGCCCGGCACGCGGGTGGGGAGGACGGTCTGCTCCCACGCCTCGACCGGCAGAGGCAACCCCTCCAGCCGCTCGAGCACCTCGGCGAGCCCCTCGGGACCGCCCTTCTGGTCCGCGGGGTGGAGGCGCTGCCAGCGCGACACGAACTCGACGAACTGCGGCGGCTGGCAGGTGATGACCTCGCGGCGGAGCAGGCCAAGCGTGCCGCGCTGCACCTGCTCCAGGTTGCCGGGCGCGGCGTACTGGACCGGGCCGCCGTCGCCGCGCGGCACGGCGACGGCGCGGCCGGACTTCACCCAAGCTTCCAGCTGCCGCCGCGCCCACTCGCGCTCGAACGGGTAGCGGGAGAGGAGGTCCTCCAGGCCGACCAAGGCGTGCGTGTCGAGGAAGCGTGACAGGATCGACGTCGCGCGCCTTGGACGTCGTCGGCCTCCGCCTCGCGGAGCCCCCACGCCCGGCGGTAGAGGTCTTCCTCCTCGGAGAGCACCCAGCGGGTTGGGTTGGCGACGCCGGGCAGGTCGAGCAGCGTGGCCCGGCCGTCCACCCGCAGCTCGTCGAGCAGCCCGGCCATGGGGCCTTCCAGCTCCGCCTCGGTCAGGTCGCCCAGCCGCCTCAGCCACTCGGCCATCTCGGAGGCGCTGCGCGGCACCTGGCCCATGCCGCGCAGCCGCCGCTCGACCTGGTGCACCGCGCGCGGGTCGAGGAGGTGCTCCTGGCTCTGGGGGGCGAGCAGCTGTTGCAGCAGGTCGCGGTCGAGCCGGCCCGTCGTGGACTGCTCCTTTTCGACACCGTCGTACTGGTACATGAACGCGGCGGTGAACGAGAACAAAAGCCCGGACGCGAACGGCGAGGGCGTCTCGGCCCGACGCGTTACGACCTTCACCCGGCCCGATTGCACCCCCTCCAACAGCTGCTTCAATCGCGGCACGTCCAGGTGGTCGTTGAGGCACTCGCGGAACGTCTCGACGACGACGGGGAAGTCGGGGTGCCGTCGGGCGACCTGGAGCAGGTCGCGGCCCCGCAGGCGCTGGAGCCACAATGGGGCGCGGCGGCCGGCGTGGCCCTTCGGCATCAGCAGCGCCCGCGCGGCGTTGTGGCGGAAGCGCAGGGCGAACAGGGCGCTGTCGGCTAGCTCGTCGAGTACGAGCCCTTCGACGTTGTCCGCGGTGATGTCGGCGAGCAGGTCGAGGAGCGGCTCGTCGGCGTCGGTCAAGCGGACGAGGACGCCGTCGTCGTGGTGAAGGCACTGCGGGCGGTAGCCGAGCCGCTGCTGGAGGCGCGCCTCGATGGCGAAGCGCAACGCCAGGTGCAGGCGCTGGCCGAACGGGCTCAAGAGCAGCACCTGCCAGTCGCCGAGCTGGTCGCGCGACGCCTCGACAACCAACGTCTCGTCGGTCGGCAGCGATCCGGTCGTGACCAGCTGGCGCGTGACGTGGTGGTGCAGGTTGCGGGCGGCGTTGCGATCGAGGCCAAACTCGTCGGTCAGCCATTTCAGGCAGCCCTCCTCCTGGATCTTCCCTTGCAGTTCGCGGAGGAAGGCGCCGATGGCCGCGCCGAGGCCGTAGCTGCGGCCGAGGCCCTCGCCGCGCCAGAACGGCACCATGGCGGGGGCGCCTTCGGCGCGCGACAGGACGACGCGGTCGCTGTCGATCTTCTCCAGCCGCCAGGCGTTCGAGCCGAGCAGGAAGGTGTCGCCGACGCGGCGCTCGTAGATGAACTCCTCGTCCAGCTCGCCGATGCGGGTGCCGTCGGCGAGGGTGGCGGCGTACTGGCCGGTGTCGGGGATGGTGCCGCCGTTGACGAGGACGAGTGACTGGCTGCCCGGCAGGGCGACGAGGCGGTTGTGGACGCGGTCCCAGCTGACGCGCGGCTGGAGCGCCTCGACGGCGCGGCCAGGTTCCGTCGTAGGACAAGCTGCCAGCTTGTCCGGTTGGGCGGCGCCAGGGACAAGCAAGGCTGCTTGTCCTACGACCGGAGAGAACCGATACCTGCCCGAGATCATCTCCAGCGTCGTCTCGAACGCCTGCGGCGACAGGTCGCGGTAGGGGTAGGCCCGCCGGACCAGCGCGTACAACTGGGGCACCGGCCAGTCCTCCATCGCCGCCATCGCCACGACCTGCTGGGCCAGCACGTCGAGGCAGCCGGTTGGCACGCGGATCTCCTCGACGCGGCCGGCCTTCATCTCGCGGACCAGGACGGCCTGTTCGAGCAGGTCGGCCTGGGTGCGCGGGACGAACCGCCCCTTGCTCTTCTGGCCGACGAGGTGCCCTGCCCTACCCACGCGCTGCAAGGCCCGGGCGACGTTGCCGGGCGAGGCGACCTGGCAGACGAGATCGACCGCACCCATGTCGATGCCCAGTTCCAGGGACGCCGTCGCGCAGACCGCGGGCAGCCGGCCTTCTTTCAAGGCCGCCTCGATCTCCTGGCGGCGTTCGAGATCGACCGAGCCGTGGTGGGCCTTGGCCAGTTCCTCCTCCTCGTTCAGGAACGAGGTGATGCGCTCCGCGGAGCGGCGGTCGTTGGCGAAGACGATCGTCGAGCGGTGCCGTCGGACCTGGTCGGTCAGCAGGCGGTAGATCGACGGCCAGACGGAGCGCTCCGGCAGCGGGCCGAACTGCTCGACGGGGTTGATGACGCCCAGGTCGATGTCCTTGCGCAACCCGGCGTCGATGATCGTGACCCGGCGCGGTTCGAGGTCCGCCGTTTCCACCGTTTGGTGACGGCGCCCGGCCACCGTTAGAACCGTTTGTTGACCGCCGAGGTAGCGGGCCACCTCCTCCAGTGGCCGTTGCGTCGCGGACAGCCCGATGCGGACGAAGGAGCCGTTTCGCTGCAACGCCTCCAGCCGCTCCAGCAGCAGCGACAGGAAGACGCCCCGCTTGTTGGTGCAAAGCGCGTGGATCTCATCGACGATGACGTGCGTCACGCCGCGCAACGTCTCCCGTCCTCGGGACGTGAGCAGCAGGTGGAGCGATTCCGGCGTCGTGATCAGGACGTGCGGCGGGCGGCGGATCATCCTTTGCCGCTCGGCCTGAGGCGTGTCGCCGGTGCGAACCGCTGCTTCGAGTTCGGGCAGCGCGACGCCCATCTTCCGGGCGGTCGCGGCGACGCCTTCGAGCGGGACTTGCAGGTTGCGGTGGATGTCGTTGTTGAGCGCCTTCAGCGGCGAGACGTAGAGAATGCGGACGCCGCGAGAGGGCTGCCCCTGCCGCCACAGGTGATCGAGGCAGGCGAGGAAGGCGGCGAGCGTCTTGCCGGAACCGGTCGGGGCGAGGATTAAGGTGTTCTGGCCCGCCGCGATGGCGGGCCAGCCGAGGCGCTGCGGTGTGGTCGGCTCGCCGAGCGCCTCGCGGAACCAGGCGCGCACCGGCGGCAGGAAGAGGTCGAGCGGGTCGCTGTCCATGCCTGCATTCTAACAGGTGACAGGCGTACAGAGGAGTGCATTGCACATTGTCACAAGAAGAGCTTTTCGCCCCGCCGCACCTGGCCGACCTTCTCGACGATCTCTTTGCCGCCGCCGTTGTACACCAGGTCGCCCAACTCCGCGAGCTTGGCCTCGTCGATGTTCGAGTTCGCCTCGATCATGTTGATGAAGTCGCCGACGTCGAAGTGTTTTTTCGCCTGGGTCCGCGTCAGGCTGATCATCGGGGCAAACTTCAGGGTCAAAGCCATCTCAAGAGTCGGCACGAAATAGGCACGTTTGCCCGAGCGCGCCTCGGTCCGGTTTTGTAGGGCCGCCCGCATGACCTTTTCGACCGGCTTGATGATGTCGATGAGGAACGTGCCAGTTTCGGCGTGGCCGAGGCGGACGACGACATCGAACTCCTTGGCCTCCAACGCCGGATAGGCTTCCTGGAGCGCCCGAACGGCTTTGCGGACCTGGCGGGCGGCGACGATGACGTCCACGTCCTGGGTCGCGCGCGGCTGGCGGGTCCAGCCGCCCAGGCCGTGCGCGCCGACGAGGACATACTTGATCTTGGCCGCTTCCAGGACGGCGATCACGTCGAGGGGGGGGATTTGGTCCTGCACGTATAAGCTCGACAGCCAGGAGGAGGTGGTCAGGCTGCTGCCGTGGACGTCGATCGGCGTCATGGCGGCGACTCCAGCGGGCCACGGAGGGGCGGCGGGAACTGCCCCCAGGCCGTTTGGTACGACTCTTCCAGCGGGCAGAGGACGTAGCGGTCCGAGGTCAAGAACACCGGCATGTCGGGCAGCTCTTCCCCCACCGCGACCGGATCGACGTAGGCGGCGGCTTCACGAGCGGCCTGGTAGCTTACCACTACGAGAGGTTTGTCCTCAGGTAATCCCAACGTCTCCCCACCGGAAAGAGATAGCCAGATGGACTGATGAATCCCCATTCCGTCTTGCTTCCCTGTTGGGAACAGGTCCACCACAACCAAGTTGACGCTGGCCTTCAGGAGGGCTACCGCCTGGCGGACGAAGTTGTCGTGGGCCACCCGGCTTGATTTGTTCCCCGGTGAGACAACCTCAATAACTGAAACCACGCGGTCGGTCGGGGCGCGGATCGTGATGCTGTTGGCCTTGCTGGCATATCGGGCTTCTTCGGGGTCGGCCCGATAGTCGGCGTTGACGTTTAGGCCGGCCAAGAGGGGCGGCGGCTCTTCGAGGAGGGAGTAGTAGCCCTGGGGTAAGCGGCCTCTGTTGAGTTGGCCGCTCAGCGCTGCCGTCCAGCTTTGGTGGAAGTCGTGAAAGCGGTTGGCGCGAACGCGGGTCCAGTCGTGGATCGGCATGGCGACCCTCCCTTGTCGCGGGGGAAAGCCTCTCCCCCGCGATCCAACTATAACAACTCCACAGACACCCCAGGAGGCGGAAATGGCCGCGAAGAAGATCCTGATGCTGGTGGGCGACTTCGTCGAGGACTACGAGGTGATGGTGCCGTTCCAGGCGCTGACGATGGTCGGCCACCCCGTCCACGCGGTCTGCCCTGGAAAGAGGGCCGGCGAGAAGGTCCGCACCGCCGTCCACGACTTCGAGGGCGACCAGACCTACACCGAGAAGCCCGGCCACGCCTTCACCCTCAACGCCACGTTCGCCGAGGTGAAGGCCGAGTCCTACGACGCGCTGGTCCTCCCCGGCGGCCGGGCGCCGGAGTACCTCCGGCTGGACGAGAAGGTGATCTCGCTGGTGCGTGGCTTCGCCGGCGCCAGGAAGCCGATCGCGGCCGTCTGCCACGGCATCCAGGTGCTGACGGCGGCGCGGGTCGTCGAGGGGCGGTCGCTGTCGGCGTACCCCGCCGTCGGGCCGGAGGTGACACTGGCAGGTGGCAAGTACGTGGACCTTCCAGTCGATCAGGCGCACACCGACGGTAACTTCGTGACCGCCCCGGCGTGGCCGGCTCACCCGCGCTGGCTGGCGGCGTTCCTGAAGGTGCTGGGGACGAAGGTCGAGCCGTGAGGAGGTTGGCCCGGTGCATGTGTTCCTGTTCGACATCGACGGCACGCTGCTGTCGTCCGGCGGCGCGGGCAAGGCGGCCCTGGAAGAGGGCCTGGCCGAGGAGTTCGGCGTCCGCGGCGCGATCGAGAAGCTGACGCTCAGCGGCCGCACCGACCGCGCCATCGCCGCCGACCTGTTGTCGATGTCCGGGCTGGTAGTATCGGAGGTAAATCGCCGGCGGCTCCTCGCGGCATACCTGCGGCACCTGCCCGCCTGCCTGGCGCGGCTGCGAGGCTGGGTATTGCCGGGCGTGGTCGAACTGGTCGGCCGGTTGCGCGGCCGGGACCGCACCGCGGTGGGGCTGCTGACCGGCAACATCCGCGCGGGGGCGCGGATCAAGCTGGGGCACTTCGGGCTGGACGGCCACTTCGACTTCGGCGGCTACGGCGACGACCACCTCGACCGGGACGACGTCGCCCGCGAGGCCCTGGTCGCCTGGCGGGCCCACGCCGAGGGGGAAGGCGACCCGCTGGCCGTGTGGGTGATCGGCGACACGCCGCACGACGTCCGCTGCGCCCGGGCCATCGGCGCGAGGGCGGTGGCCGTCGCCACCGGCTGGCACGACCGCGCCGAGTTGGCCGCCTGCGGGCCGGACGTGCTGCTCGACGACCTCAAGGGGTGGAACGTGTGACGAGGTCAATTGCTCGCCGCGCCGATCGCGGCGCGTTATAGTGTCTGCCGGCGGCCGGCACGGCCACACGGAGAGACCCCATGCGCAGCTCCGCCTTGCTCCTCCTGGCTTTCGTTGGGCCGCTGGCGCTTGCCGGCGACTGGGCCCGGTTCCGCGGCCCCAACGGCACCGGCGTCTCGGCCGACAAGGGCGTGCCGGCCCATTGGACCGACAAGGACGTCGTGTTCAAGGCGGCGCTGCCGGGCGTCGGGCACTCGTCGCCGATCGTCGTCGGCGACCGCGTCGTGCTGCTGTCAGCCACGAACGCCGAGCGGCTCGTCCTCTGCTACGACGCGGCGACCGGCAAGAGGCTCTGGTCGCACAGCGTCCCCGGCGCCGCGGCGAAGAAGCACGCCAAGAGCAGCTGGGCCTCCTCGACGCCAGCGTCCGACGGCGAGCGCGTCTACTGCGTGTTCTGGGACGGCGAGAGCGTGGCACTGCACGCCTACGACCTGTCGGGCAAGGCGCTGTGGAAGCAGGACCTCGGCCCGTTCGTCAGCCAGCACGGACCCGGCTTCTCGCCGGTCGTCGTGGACGGCAAGGTGATCGTCAACAACGACCAGGACGGCGTCGCCGCCCTGCTGGCGTTCGACGCGGCGACCGGCAAGAAGGCCTGGGAGGTCGAGCGCCGCCCCTTCCGCGCCTGCTACTCGACGCCGATCATCGCCGAGACGACGAACAGCGGCAAGATGCTCCTGGTGACCAGCACCGCCGCGATTACCGGCTACGACGTGGCGACGGGCAAGGAGCTGTGGAACTTCACCTGGAGCTTCAACCGGATGGCGCTGCGGACGGTCGCCTCATCGGTCGTGACCGACGGGACGGTGATCGCCTGCTCCGGCGACGGCAGCGGCGAGCGCAAGATGATCGGCGTGAAGCTGGATGGCCAGGGCGACGTCACGAAGACCAACCTGCTCTGGGCTAAGGACAAGAACCGCGCCACGCCCTACGTGCCGACGGTCGTCGCCCAGGGGAAGTACGTCTACGGCGTTCTCGACGAGGGACAGGCGTTCTGCTTCGAGGCGGCGACGGGCAAGGAGATGTGGCGCGGCCGCCGGCTGGCGGCCAACGTGTCGGCATCGCCGTTGTTGATCGACGGCAAGGTCTACGTGTTCGACGAGCGCGGCGAGGTGTTCGTCTTCGCGGCGGAGCCGTCCGAGCTGAAGGTGCTGGCCCGCACCAGCGTCGGCGAGCCGCTCATCGCCTCGCCGGCCGTGGCGAACGGCCGGCTGTACCTGCGCGGGGAGAGGCACCTGATTTGCGTGGGCAAGAAATGAACGCGCCGGCGCCCGGGAGGGTAGGACCGTGAAGAGCAACAGTTGGGTCGGTCTCGTGGGCGTCCTGGCGGCGCTGGCGGCGCTGCCGTCGTACCCGGCGGGGGCCAGGCCGGCCGACGAGAAGGACAAGGCGAGCGTGTGGATGACCAAGAAGCTGGAGTTCTCCCAGAAGATCCTGGCCGGCCTGACCAAGGGCGACTACGAGGCGGTGCGCAAGAACGCCGACTCGATGATCGTCGTCGGCTACCTGGAGAGATGGGACCGGGCCGGCATCCCGGAGTACAAGAGGCAACTGAAGGCGTTCGAGGAGGCCAACAAGGACCTCGTCCGCCGCGCCGAGAGGAAGGACGTCGGGGGGGCAACCAAGGCCTACGCCAAGCTGGTGGTCAGCTGCGTGGAGTGCCACACGGTCGTCCGCGACGCCAAGAAGTGAGGGAGGCACCGGCCATGCGAAGCGTGTCGGTGGTGCTGCTGGCGGGGCTGGCGGTGGCCGGGGTCATCGCCGCCCACGCCCCGGCGGACAAGGAGAAGAAGGTGGACACCCGGGTCTTCGAGATGCGGACCTACTTCGCCGCGCCGGGCAAGATGAAGGCGCTGCACGCCCGGTTCCGCGACCACACCTGCAAGCTGTTCAAGAGGCACGGCATGGAGGTGGTCGGCTTCTGGAGCCCGATCGACGAGAAGGAGGCCGAGGCGAAGATGGTCTACATCCTGGCCTACCCCAGTAAGGCGGCGGCGGACGGGAGCTGGAAGGCGTTCCGGGAGGACCCCGATTGGGTCAAGGCGAAGGGCGAGTCGGAGAGGGACGGCACCCTCGTCGCCAAGGTCGAGTCGGTCTTCCTGAGCCCGACGGACTATTCGCCTCTCAAATAAGGTTTACCCCGATGCGCTGGTACGTCGTGGCGGCCCTGTCGGTCCTCGTCGGGCTCTCCGCCTGCGCGCCGGAGAAGCCGGACCCGAAGAAGGACCGGGGGCACGCCGACAAGAAGGACCCTCCCCCGCCCTGCCACCCCGGCTGCTTCCCGGCGGGGACGCCGGTCGCCACGCCGGAGGGGCCACGGCCGATCGAGGCGGTCGGCCGCGGCGACCGCGTCGTGGTCGTGGCGGCGGACGGGACAACGACGGCGGCCAGGGTAGGCTCGACCTTCCAGACGTGCAACCGACTCGTCGAGGTCCGAACGGATCAGGGGCGCTTGCTAACGACCACGACCCAGCCGCTCTGCCTGGTGTCGGGAGAGTTCCGGCCGGCCGGGGAGCTGACGGAAGGCGATCGGGTCTGGCGGTGGCAAGGGGACAGGCGGCAGGAGGCCCGCGTCGTCGCGGTCGTGCCGACCGGCCAGGAGGCGGAGGTCTTCAACCTGGTTATCGGCGAGTCGGCGGTCTTCGTCGCCGGCGGCTTCCTGGCCCGGGGGAAGCCTCCCCTCCCCGACGCGGAGTGACCGTTCCCCCATGGCGTCCCACGACGAGCATTTCGCCCGGCTGGCGGACCTCCTGGAGGTGGAGTCGGAGGCCGAGGCCCGGCAGGTCGTCGAGCGCGTCCGGCGGCTGCCGCCGGCCGAGGCGGAGGCGACCGGGCACAGCCTCGTCGATCTGGTCGTCCGCGACGCCTACGCCGGCCTGGGCGGCCGCATGCTGCTGACGCTCGGCAAGCGCGACGCCCTGGCCCGGCTGCCGTGGACGCGACTGGGCGGCGGCACGCCGGTGGTGCTGTCCGTACAGGGGGCGCGCCGGGTCGAGGGCCACCGCGGCGTCGTCTCGGAGCGGGAGTGGGGCCACGTCCGCGTTGCCTTCGACGAGCCGCCCGACGAGGAGGGGCCGGGGGCGCTGTACCGGCTCGACGTCGCCCCGGATGAGATGGCGCGCGTCCGCCAGCGGCAGGCGCTCGACCGGGCCGCCGCGGCGAAGCGCGACCGGCTTGCCGAGCTGCGCGCGGCGCTGCTCGGCGAGCGGCGACCAGAGTTCGAGGACATTCGCGAGGTTGAAACGCTGGATTCGGGCCTGAACGCCTCGCAGCGCGACGCGGTGCGGCTGGCGCTGGCGGCGAAGGACGTCGCGGTGCTGCACGGGCCGCCCGGCACCGGCAAGACGACCACCGTCGTCGAGGTGGTCCGCCAGGCGGTGCGGCGGGGCTGGCGGGTGCTGGTGTGCGCGCCGAGCAACCTCGCCGTGGACAACGTGCTGGAGCGGCTGATCGCGTTCGGCGAGAGCGCCGTCCGGCTGGGCCACCCCGCCCGGGTGCTGCCGGCCTTGCGCGAGCACACGCTCGACCTGCTCGTCGAGCGGCACGACGACGCGAAGCTGGCACGGAAGCTGGTCAAGGAAGCGTTCGCGCTGTTCCGCCAGGCCGGCAAGTGGACGCGGGCCAAACCCGAGCCCGGGGCGAAACAGTCGATGCGGCAGGAGGCGCGGGCGCGGCTCACCGACGCCCGCCGGCTGGAGTCGCACGCCGTCGAGAGCGTCCTGCACCGGGCCACGGTCGTCTGCGCGACGCTGACGGGGCTGGACGCGGAGCTGATCGGCAAGCGGCGGTTCGACCTGCTGGTGATCGACGAGGCGTGCCAGTCCACCGAGCCGGCTTGCTGGATCCCGCTGGCGCTGGCCGACCGTGTCGTGTTGGCCGGCGACCACTGCCAGCTGCCGCCGACGGTCGTCTCCGTCGAGGCCGCCCGGCGCGGCTTCGCCGTCAGCCTGATGGAGCGCCTGGTCGCGCTTCACGGCGATGCCGTCACGCGCCGGCTCGACGTGCAGTACCGCATGCACGAGCGGATCATGGCGTTCTCGTCGCAGGAGTTTTACGCCGGCTCGCTGGTCGCGCACGAGGGCGTGAAGGCACATCGGTTGTGCGACCTGCCCGGCGTCGCGACGACGCCGCGGACCGAGGCGCCGGTGACTTTCATCGACACCGCCGGGGCCGGTTACGACGAGGAACTGGAGCCCGACGGCGAGAGCCGGCTCAACTCGCAAGAGGCGGCCCTGGCGGAGAGGAAGGTGCGAGAGCTGCTGTCGGCCGGGGTGCGTGCCGAGGACATCGCGGTAATCGCCCCTTACGCGGCGCAGGTGCGCCTGTTGCGGAAGATGCTTGCGGACGTCGAGGGGCTGGAGATCGACAGCGTCGATGGCTTCCAGGGCCGCGAAAAAGAGGCTGTCGTGCTGTCGCTGGTGCGGTGTAACCTGGAGGGGGAGATCGGCTTCCTGGCCGACATCCGCCGGACGAACGTGGCGCTGACGCGGGCGCGGCGGTGCCTGGTCGTCCTCGGCGACAGCGCGACGCTGGCGCACCACCCGTTTTACGCGCGGATGTGCGAGTACTTCGAGTCGGTGGAGGGGTATCGAACCGTGTGGGAGGAGATGACATGAGCGCGGTTCCCGATCGCGCGGTCCCGCCGGAGACGCCGCGTAGGAAGGCCATCATCCTGGGCCTCGGGCTGCTCGCGTTTGCCGGCGTCGGGTACGGGGTGTTTCGGGCCGTTCAGCATGTTCGGTACAACGCGAACCGGCTGACCTCGCTCTGAAACCTCAAGCAGCTGGCGCTGGCGATGTACATCTACGAGTCTACCTCGAAGACCTTGCCACCCGCCGCCGTCCGCGGGCCGGACGGAAAACCCCTTCTGAGCTGGCGCGTGCTGTTGCTGCCGTACATTGAACAAGACGGACTCTTCCGGGAGTTTAAGCTCGATGAGCCCTGGGACAGCCCGCACAACATCAATCTGTTGGATCGGATGCCGCCTCTCTACCTGCCGTTCCGTGACGCCCCTGTCGCGCCCGGCCACACTTATTATCAGGTGATCGTCGGGCCCGGAACCCCGTTCGCTGGCCCCGCGGGGAAGGGGCTGGACGACCTGCCGAATCGGGCATCGACGTTCCTGATCGTGGAGGCGAAGGCCGCCGTCCCCTGGACGAAGCCTGAAGACCTGAGTTATGACCCGGATGGCCCACTCCCCCAACTCGGCGGCATATTCCGGGACGGCCGGTTCCGGGCGGCCATGGCCGACGGCAGGGTGAGGGACCTCGACCTTACCAAGGCGGAAGAGATTCGCGCCGCGATCGTGGGCCGGGGCCTCCCGGGCGACCTAGACTGAAACTGCGACTTCTCCGGGCCGGTACAATCAATCACAACGGCGGGTCGATGCGGCCCCGCCTCGACCATCCTCCCGAGGTAGCCTCCATGCGTCGAACTGCCCTGATCGCGGCCTTCCTCCTGTTGGCTGCCGGCGTGTTCTGGTTGTCGTCGCCCACCCGGGCCGACCGGCCGGACGACGTCGATAAGCTCAACAAGAAGATCGACCCGTTCACGCTCGACCACGGGGGCAAGCCCTGGTCGCTGGCGTCCTGCGCGGACAAGAAGGCCGTCGTCGTCGTCTTTTTGTCGTTCGACTGCCCGGTGTCGAACAGCTACGCCCCGACCCTGGCGGAGCTGCACAGGAAGTACCAGGACAAGGGCGTGGCCTTCGTCGCGATCAACTCCAGCGACGACCTGACGGCCGCAGGTGACCAAGCAGGCGGGCGAGTTCAAGTTGCCGTTCCCGCTGGTGAAGGACGACCGGTTCAAGGTCGCCGACCTGTTCCAGGCCAAGGTGGTGCCCGAGGCGTTCGTGCTCGACCACAACCAGGTGATGCGCTACCGGGGCCGGATCGACAACGCCTACTCCGCCCGGCTCAAGCAGAACCCGCGGACGACGGCGCACGACCTGGACGCGGCCGTCGCCGCCGTCCTCGCCGGCAAGGACGTGGGCACGCCGGCGACGAAGGCGGTCGGCTGCCCGATCGTCCGCGAGCGGGTGGTGAAGAAGGGCGGGACGGTCACCTACCACCGCGACGTGGTGCCGGTCTTGCAGAACCACTGCCAGCAGTGCCACCGCCCCGGCGAGGTCGGGCCGTTCTCGCTGATGACCTACAAGCAGGCGGTCAACTGGGCGCACGACATCAAGGAGTACACCCAGGAGCGGAAGATGCCGCCGTGGAAGGCCGCCGAGGGCGGGCCGTTCCACAACGAGCGGAAGCTGACCGACAGGGAGCTGGCCACGCTGGCGGCGTGGGCGGACGGCGGGACGCCGGAGGGCGACCCGAAGCACGCGCCGTCGCCGAGGGAGTTCACCGAGGGCTGGCAGCTGGGCAAGCCGGACCTAATCCTGACCATGCCCGACGAGATGACCCTCGGGCCCTCGGGCAAGGACCTGTTCCGCTGCATGGTGCTGCCGACGGGGCTGACCGAGGACAAGTTCGTCGTCGCCGTCGAGGTCCGCCCGGGCAACAGCCGCATCCTGCACCACACGCTGAACTTCTTCGACACCACCGGCCAGGCTCGGGCGCTGGAGCAGAAGGAGCGCGACCGGAAGAAGAAGCCCGACGAGACGGATCACGGACCGGGCTACTCCGTCGGCATGGGCATCGGCTTCACGCCGGCCTCGGGCAAGACCGGCACCGTCGGCGGCTGGGCGCCCGGGCAGCGGCCCCGGTTCCTGCCGAAGGGCTACGGCTACCCGCTGCCGAAGGGCAGTGACCTGGTCGTCCAGATGCACTACCACCGCAACGGCCGGGCCGAGAAGGACAGGACGTCGATCGGCCTGTACTTCGCCAAGGACGCCGACCTGAAGCGGTACAAGTCGGCGATCATCCCGGGGCGGTTCCTGGTCATCCCGCCGGGAAGCGAGAACTTCAAGGTCAACGGCTCGGTCGAGGCGCTGGAGGACGGGGAGTTGCACTCCGTCATGCACCACATGCACATGCTCGGCCGAACGGCGAAGGTCACCATGACCCCGCCCGGCGGGCAGCCGAGGACGCTCCTGAGGATCGAGGACTGGGATTACAACTGGCAGGAGACGTACTTCCTCAAGGAGCCGATCGCGTTCAAGGCGGGGACCAAGTTCGCCGTCGAGGCGACGTACGACAACAGCGCCAAGAACCCGAACAACCCGTTCCAGCCGCCGACGTGGGTGCGGTTCGGCGACCAGACCGACAACGAGATGTGCTTCGTCTTCCTCGGCGTGACCAGCGACAGCCCGGGGTCGTTCAAGGTCAAGGGAGACGTCCGCCGGCTGATGGGCCGCTGACCAGGCGAGCCGGCACGAAGTAAGCGGTTCTTTGAAGACCGCTTACTTCGTGCGCGGCTCGCCATCTGTTATCATGCAAGGCGTTGCCCGGGTCACGTCCTCCCGCCCTCTGGAGCAGCATTCATGCGCAGCGTGCGCTTTGTCGCTTTCCTGGCGTTGGCCGCGCTGGCGCCGGCCGCCGCCGCGGAAGATCGGACCGCGCCGGGGAAGAACAAGACCTACCAGGTCCCCTACAAGCTGACCATCCCCAAGCACATCGTCGTCCGGGCCAAGGTCAACGGGAAGGGCCCGTTCAACTTGATCCTCGACACCGGCGCCCCCGCCCTGATCTTGGCAACCGCCGCAGCCAAGAAGGCCGGGGTCGTCGCCAACGACCGCGGCTGGGCGACGCTCGACCGGTTCGAGCTGGAGGGCGGCCTGAAGATGCCGAAGACGCCGGCCCGGATCGAGACGCCGTTCCAGCTCGAGGGGATGAACGGCATGGGGCTGGCCGGGCTGGAGATCCACGGCCTGATGGGCTACCAGGCGCTGGCGCGGTACCGCATGGAGATCGATTTCACCAAGGACAAGATGGTCTGGACGGCGCTGGACTACAAGCCGACCTCGCCGCTGGGGATGGGGATCAAGGGTGGGGGCGGCGCCGGCGGGCTCGAAGTCATGGGCACGTTGATGAAGACCGTCGGGCAGTTCCTCGGCCGCCGCCACACCCCCGAGGTGACGCTGCGCGGCTTCCACGGGATGACCCTGGCCGACGGCGACGAGCACCCGAAGGTCGAGGCGGTGCTGGACAAGGGCCCCGCCGGGGCCGCGGGCTTGCGGTCCGGCGACGTCGTGGCCAAGGTCAACGGCCGCACCGTCACCAACGTCGCCGACGTCCTCCGCGTCGCCCGCAACCTCCCGCCGGGCAAGCCGGTCAAGCTGCAAGTCCACCGCGGCGGCGAGGCGAGGGAGATCACCGTCACCACCGAGGAGGGCATCTGAGATGCGGCAACTCCTGTTCTCCCTGGTACTCCTCGGCTCGGCCGCCACCGTGACGGCCGACACGACGCCGGCCAAGCCGGTGACGGTGCCGTTCGAGCTGCTGAAGTCGGGCCACATGGCGGTGCAGGTAAGGGTCAACGGCAAGGGGCCGTACCTGCTCGTCTTCGACACCGGCGCGCCGATTTCGCTGTTGACCACCCGGCTGGCGAAGGAGGCGAAGCTGCTCTCGGGCAAGAACAGCTCGTTCATGCCCGGCTTCGGCACCATCGGCGAGGCGAAGATCAAGTCGCTGGAGGTCGGCTCGCAGAAGGTCGAGGACGTCGGGGCGATCGTCATGGACCACCCGACGGTCGAGGCGCTGGGCCGGGCCCTGGGCAAGAAGCTCGACGGGATCGTCGGCTTTCCGTTTTTCGCCCGCTTTAAGTTGACGCTCGACTACGAGAAGAAGACCATGACGTTGGTGCCCACCGGGTACAAGCCGGCCAACGTGATGGACGCGATGATGGCGATGGTGCTCCAGGGCCCGGCGAAGCAGGCGCTGGCGCCGGCGGCCCAGTGGGGGCTGTTGGTGACCAAGGAGATCGGCGACGAGGCCGACGGCGTCGATGTCAAGTCGGTCGTCCCCGGCAGCGCCGCCGACAAGGCGGGCCTGAGGCGGGGAGACCGGCTGTTGACGCTCGACGGCCGGTGGACCGACACCCTCGCCGACCTGTACGAGGCGGCCAGCTACGTGAACCCGGGAATGCCCGCCACCGTCCGCGTCCGGCGCGGCGGCAAGGAGCTAGAGTTGAAGGTGACGCCGAACAAGGGACTATAACGATTGGCGACGCCTGGCGGGGGCGTTCCGGAACGCCCCCGCCAGGCGTCGCTAACCAGGAGGTGCCCCATGACGCTCTGCCGTGCCCTGTTCCCTTTGTTGCTCCTCGGAGCCGTGACCGCGCTGCTGGCCCGGCCGGCGGCGGAGGCCGCCAGGAGCGTGCCGCCGTTCCGGCTCCCCGACCCGCGGGACGGCAAGGTCGTCGATCTCGCCGACTGGAAGGGGAGCAAGGCGGTTGCCGTCGTCTTCCTCGGCACCGAGTGCCCGGTCAACAACGACTTCCTGCCGGAGCTGGCGCGGCTGCACGCGGCATACTCGGACAAGGGGGTGAAGTTCGTCGGCGTCAACAGCAACCGGCAGGACACGCCGGCCAAGGTCGCCGAGCACGCCAGGCGTCATGCCGTCCCGTTCCCGGTGGTCAAGGACGCCGGCAACAAGGTCGCCGACCTGTTCGGCGCGAAGCGCACCCCCGAGGCATTCCTGCTCGACGGGTCCGGCAAGGTGCTCTACCGCGGCCGCATCGACGACCAGTTCGGCATCGCCTACCGGCGGCCCGGCAAGCCGACCCGCCGCGACCTCGCCTGCGCCATCGACGAGGTGCTCGACTGCAAGCCGGTGTCGAAGCCGACGACCGAGGTGGCGGGCTGCTTCATCGGCCGGGTGAAGGAGACGCGCGACGACGGCAAGGTGACGTTCGCCAGGCACGTCAGCCGCGTCCTCCAGAACAACTGTCAGGAGTGCCACCGGGCCGGGCAGATCGGGCCGATGGCGTTGCTGAGCTACGACGACGCGGTCGCCTGGGGCGAGACGATCCGCGAGGTGATCGACGAAGGCCGCATGCCGCCGTGGTACGCCGACCCCAGGCACGGCGAGTGGGCCAACGACCGGCGGCTGTCGAAGGAGGACAGGGAGGTGCTGCTGGCGTGGCTGGACGGCGGCATGCCAAAGGGCGACGACAAGGACGCCCCGGCCCCGCGGAAGTTCTCGGAGGGCTGGGTGATCGGCACGCCCGACCAGGTGTTCACGATGCCCAAGGCGTTCGACGTGCCGGCGGAGACGCCCAAGGGTGGCGTGCCGTACAAGTACTTCTCGGTGGAGACGAACTTCGCCGAGGACCGCTGGGTCACCCACGCCGAGGCCCGGCCGGGGGCGCCGGAGGTGGTACACCACATCATCCTGTTCATCGTGCCCAAGGGGGAGATGTTCCGCCCCGACGGGCCGAGCCAGGTGCTGTGCGGCCAGGCGCCCGGCGACATGCCGCTGATGCTCCAACCGGGGCAGGCGAAGAAGGTCCCGGCCGGGGGGAAGCTGGTGTTCCAGATGCACTACACGCCCAACGGCAAGGCGCAGAGCGACCGGTCGTCGGTTGGCCTGATCTTCGCCAAGGGGCCGCCGAAGCACCGCGTTCTGACTCGGCCGGTGATGAACCGCCAGTTCGTCACCCGCATGGCGTCGATCCCCGCCGGCGCGGACAACTTCCCACTGGAGGCGTCGTTCAAGGTCCCCGACGACGTCCGAATCGTCTCGTTCATGCCGCACATGCACCTGCGCGGCAAGGACTTCAAGTACGAGGCAGTCGCCGCGGACGGCAAGGCGGAGACGCTGCTGTCGATACCGCGCTACAACTTCAACTGGCAGAGCATCTACCGGCCGAAGACACCGGTGTTGTTGACGAAGGGCACGACGCTGCACTGCCTGGCCCACTTCGACAACTCGGAGAAGAACCCCAACAACCCCGACCCGACGAAAAAGGTGTTCTGGGGCGACCAGACGTGGGAGGAGATGATGATCGGCTGGATCGACTTCTACGTCGATAAGGACGCCTCCTGATCGCTGCCCCGGCCGGATCCCCCTTCGGGCTCCTGCGCCGCCGCGTTCCCACTCGTTGGTTGACCGGTTACCACGTGCAGCCTGGCGAGCGAGGTGTCCCTGCCTCGCTCGCCAAGGCCATCCTAGATCCCTCAGACCGTGACCGGCTCGCGGCTCGACTCGCGGGTAGCCCCGTTTGTCGTGTCCGTTCGGGGCGCCGCTCGCCGGGACACGTCCGGCCCGCAGCCCAGCAGGGCACCGGCGATCGCGGCCGACAGCGACAGCGCCATGCCGGTGAACACCCACCAGGCGGTCATTTGTGGGGTGGCCGTTTGGCCCACCTCCTGGGCGTTCTTCCGAACCTCCTCGTAGCGACGGGCTGCCTCCTCGTCCAGCTTCAGTTCCTCGCGGACGCGGTCGGCCGAGGTCAGGCCCTCGAACCGCTTCGCCTGGTCCGGCGTCCAGTTGAGGTCGCGCCAGAACGGGCGGCCATCGGCCACGGACTGGGCGGCTCGGGTGGCGTTCAACGCCAGGCCGGTCCCCGCCCCCAGGCCCAGCGCGGCCAGCGCCAGGGTCGTGCCCCACACCAGCGTGCCCAGGATGACCGACTCCAGCGTCGTCTCGCGGGTCGTCAGCCGCGTGGCGACGTAACCGCCCGCCAGCATCGAGACGACGGTGACGAACACCCAGAGGATGCCGGCGATGATGGTGACCGTCCTCGGCCGGGCCTGGTCGAAGGTGCTCAGGCCGATCGCCGCTGCCAGCGCCGTCAGCAGGGCGCTGGTCGCCAGGGCGACGACGACGCCGGCCAGCACGGCCTGCCAACTGACCCGCGAGCCGACCGACCGCAGGTCGTGCGCCTCGGGACGAGTCGGCTCGTCGGTGTTCGTGGACGCGCCGGCATAGGTGACGCGATTGCGAATCGTCCCGTCGGGCCGGTGGATGACGATGTCGTCGCCCACCGTGGCCAGTTCCCGGGCCGCGTCGATCCCGGCCTTCTGGGTCTCGTGGGTAGAGCTGGCTCGCTCGGTGCCCTCGCGCTTCACCGCCCAGCCGTCCCCCAGGGGGACGACATGCAACACTTCTTTCGCCATGGGTCTTCTCCCGGTTCTCGATCTGTTCAAACTCCGGATTCGCAGGAAAGGTCCGGCCCGTTGGCAGGGGGAGCAAACGGTATGCCGGGCCGCGCCCTTGACCGGGGTCGATATTGGGGAAGAGGGGGGCGGGTGGTCCGCCTTGTTCGCGGCCCCCAGGCCGCTACAACAACCTTGGCCGGCGGGTGGTTCGCCACGCGGGGAAGAGCCGTGCCGGCTCCCATTCTAGATGCGCTCGCGACCCCCCTCCGGCGCGCGGGGAGGATCTCATGCCAGAGCACGCTGACAGGCGTCAGTCGGAGCGGTTCCCGGTCAACGCCGACGCCGCCTGCCCGTTCGTCTCCCCCGTGGTGGAAAACTTCGGCCCGGTCCGGATCCGCGACGTCTCGATGCACGGGGTCGGGCTCATCGTCAGCCGCAAGGTCGAGCCGGGCACCCTGATGGCGGTCACGCTGACCAACCAGACACGCGGCTTCTCCAAGACGGTCCTGGTCCGGGTCACGCACTCAACCCCCCTGGCCGGCGGCTTCCTGGTGGGCGGCTCGTTCACCGCGCCTTTGACCTACCAGGACATGACCACCCTGGTCATGTAAGCCCGTCGCAGGTCCCAGCCGCCTTTCCGGGAGACCGCCATGCCCCGCCCGTTCCTTGGCTTCCTTGTCGCTGTCATGCTGCTCCCAGGTCGGGGGCCGGCCCAGGACGGGGCGTTGACCGGCCTCCGCTTGCCGGAGGGCTGGAAGGCCGAGGTCGTTGCGGGGTCGGCCGCCGCCAGGCCACGACGGATCGCGTTCCTGGAGGACGGTACCCCCCTCGTCGTGGAACAGGGCACGAACAAAGCCGCGCTCCAGGCGCTTGCCTCGTCGAAGCCGGACGGCGGCCCATGGGATCGGGCCCGGGGGATCCTGGAAGCCGCCGTCATCGCCGACGTGCTGGGCCTGGACGGCTGGGTATACGTTGCCGGCAGCGGCGGCCTCCGCCGGATTAGGCCGCCGCGCGCCGGGGAGCCGCCGGACACCCCAGTCAACGTCGTGACCGGCCTGGGAGGTCCGCCAAGCGGCCTGCGCGTTGCGGCTGGTCCCGACGGCTGGCTGTACCTCTCCGCGGCGGCAGGCGACCACGACGCCCGCGGGGCCGACGGGTCGCGCGCCCGCGTGCCCCACACGGGGGCGGTCTATCGCTGCCGGCCGGACGGGTCACGGTTAGAGGTGTTCGCGGTGGGCCTCGCCGAACCCGGGCGTGTCGCCTTCGACTCGGAGGGCCACGCCTTCCTGGCCGACGGCCGGTTGCTCCACGTCGTGGAAGGCGCCGACTTCACGCGGTTGCCGCCCCTGGTCCCCGCCGGGAAACGGGCCCCGGCCGAGCTGGTGGCCACCCCAGCCGGCCTGCTGGTCCTCGACCGCCGCCGGCGGGCCGTGCGGGAGTACCGGTTGGTCCCCACCGGCGCGTCGTTCAAGGTCACTGAGGATTCCGCCTTCCTCGAAGCATCAACAGATCCCGACTTTGCGCCCTCTCAAATAGAAATGGGACCGGACGGCGCGGTTTACCTGGTCGATCCGCGCGACGGCAAGCAAGGCCGCATCCTCCGCCTGAGCCGCTCGAGCGGCGCGGGCGCCGTCCCAACAGGGCGGCGGCTCAAGGACGACGAGTTGGTACGCGCCCTGTCGAGCGAGACCGCCGGCGAGCGCGAGGTCGCCCGCCGCGAATTGGTGCGGCGCGGCGGGAAGGGCCGGGCCGCCCTGATCCGGCTGCTGGAAGGCGACGACGCCCCGGCCGCGGCCCGGCTGGCGGCCCTGGGGGCGCTTCAGGCGATGGTCAACGGCGACGTGCTCGCGGCGCTGGAACGCACCCTTGCCGAGGAGAGCCCGCGACGCAACGAGTCGCGGCGGAGATGCTCGGGCTTTACGCCAGCAAGGGCGACCGCTCCGCCACCGACGCCCTGGCCAAGGCCCTGACGTCGGATGACCGGGCCGTCCGCCGCTCGGTGGCGCTGGCCTTGGGGCGGGTGGGCGGGTCTGGGGCGGCAGACAGCCTGGCCTCAGCCCTGTCGTTCGACGACGGCTCGGATGCCTACCTCAGCGACGGCCTGGCGCGGGGGCTGGAGCGGCTCGGCCGGCCGGGCATCGACGCCCTGCTGTCGCTGGCCAACTCGGGGGTGCAGAAGGACAGCGACCGCGTGCTGGAGGTGTTCCTCACCTTCCGCACGCGGCCGGCGTTCGACGCCCTCGTCCGGCTCCTGGAGAACCCCCACCTGTCCTTCAAGCAGCGCGCCGACCTCGTGCGGTCGGCCGGGCAATACCGCCTGGACCCGCCGGCGTCGCTCGACCCGCTCCTGGCCCATGTCGAAGGCCACGACGGCGCAGCCGACCTCCACGGGGCGATGCTGCATGCCCTGGCGATGCCGGCGGCGCCGCTCTCAACCAAGGGCGAGGCGTTCGCCGTGGCCACCCTGTCGCGGAAGGAGGCGGGCGATGAACCCCGCCGCTCCGCGATCCGCGTGCTGGCGCGGACCGCCAGCGGCTCGCGCACCGCGGGACGGCTCTGGCTCGATGGGAGGGTGCCCGGCGAGTTCCGAAAGGACGTGGTCGCCGCGCTACGGAAAGCACGCCGATTCGGATGCCGGGGCGGCGAAGCTCCTGGGGGAGGCGCAAGGCCGGTCGGTGATCGCAGCGACGGCAATTCGAGGCGGATCACCAAGAGCGGCGCCCTCGTAGGGACCTCGGGCTCGTCCCTCCCCCACCGACCCCGGTGCGGCCCTAGCGATCCGCCGACCCGCCCTGCTCCTTCTGGTCCCATTTCCCGCCGAGGATGAACTTGGTGTCCTCGGCGGCCCCGTCGTAGATCGAGGGCAGTGACTGACAGCCGGCCGTCACGGCCAGAGCCAGCGCGAGCAGCCAGGCCAGGCGCATCACTGGATCCCCCCGTGGACGCGGTCAGGCGTCAGGTGCGAGGGCTGATCGACGAACCAGATCCGCTCCCACTCCAGTTCGATCTGCCGCAGGTCTTCCGACCGGTTCAGCAGCTCGGACATCCGGCGGTTGGGGTCGCTGGAGTAGGTGTTGATAAAGCAACCCGCGTTACTCAGGCCGAAGACGGCGACGAGGTACAGCAGGAGTACACGCCGCATGGCACACCTCCCGGACGGCGAATGGGTCCGGGGTGCGTCCGAGCGTCTCGGCAGCATCGACGGGAGCCCCGGATAGAAGGATTCCGGGGAAAGTATCGACCGGCCCGCCGGGTGGACTTGAACCGCTCCGGCCGATTGTGCCGGTCAGACCGGCTTGCGCGACCGGGCCCGGGTGGCGTGGTCGGCGCCGTCGTGCTCGACGCCGTTGCCGGCGCCGGCGGCGGCGGCCTCAACCTCGTCCTCGTCGTCCTCGTCCGAGACGGCGGCGAGGTTGGGCAAGTGGGTCAACTTGCGGACCCGCTCCTCCATCTCCTTGCCCGGCTTGAACGTGACGACGTTTTTCGGGGGCACGTCCACCTTGTCCCCGGTGCGCGGGTTGCGCGCCTTGCGGGCCTTGCGCTGCTTGACCTCGAAGACCCCGAAGTTCCGCAGCTCGATGCGGCCCACCTCGAGGAGCGTCTCCACGATGGCGTCGAACGTCTGTTGCACGATTTCCTTGGTCTTGAGCTGGGTCAGGCCGATCCGGTCGGAAATCTGCTTGACGATCTCTTTCTTGGTCACGGGTCCGTTCTCCTCGTGATCGCGCGGTGAGTCACCTCGGTCCCCTGTGGAGTGCTTCAACAGTAAAGGCGGCAACGACTAGTGTCAAGGTAAAAGGTTTGGGCCCGGCCGGCCAGCGGCGTCTGCGAAAGTGGGGGAGGCCAAGAGAGGTTGTCCGACCGCCACGCCGGCTGCTACCATGCCGCGATCACCCGAACCCCCGGCTCGGCTCCCATGCGGCAAGGAACTCCCAGCCACGACCGTCGCTCGCTGGTCACCGGCGCGACCGGCTTCGCCGGCGGCTGGCTCACACAGGCCCTGGTCGAGCGCGGCGACGCCGTCGTCGGCATCAACCGGCGGGCGGAGTGGCCGGCGGCCTGGGGCCATCGCGCCGGCCGGGCCCAGTTGCGCGTCTGCGACCTCGCCGACGGGGCTGGCGTCGAGGCGATCCTCCGCGAGGAGCGGCCGACGCACATCTACCACCTGGCCGGCTTCGCCGCCGTTGGCGCGTCGTTCCGCGACCCGGAGGCGGCCTGGGCCGGCAACCTGACGGCGACCCGGCGGCTTTGCGAGGCGGTCATCCGCTGGGGCGGCAAGCCGCGAATCCTCTTCGTCGGCAGCGGGCTGGTGTACGGCCCGCCGGCCGGCGACGAGCCGTTCAGCGAGGAGTCGCCCCTGCGGCCGGACACGCCCTACGCGGCCAGCAAGGCGGCGGCCGACCTGGCGTGTTTCCAGTACGCCTGCTCGCCTGGGCTGGACGTCGTCCGGGCCAGGCCGTTCAACCACATCGGCCCCGGGCAGAGCGCCGAGTTCGCCGTCGCCAACTTCGCCCGCCAGCTGGTCGCCATCGAGCGCGGCCGGCAGCCCCCGGTGCTGGAGACGGGAGACCTGTCGGCCCGGCGCGACCTCAGCGACGTCCGCGACGTCGTGGCGGCATACCTGCTATTGTTGGAACACGGCCGGTCCGGCGAGTGCTATAACATCGGTACGGGGCAGAGCTGGTCGATGCGTCAGGTGCTCGACCGGATGCTGGCGCTGTCCGGGCTGCGCGTCGAGTTGAAGACCCGGGACGACCTGCTGCGGCCGACCGAGCCGGCCGGAATGCGGATCGACGCGGGCAAGCTCCGCCGCGAGACCGGCTGGTCGCCGCGCTACCCGCTGGACCAGACGCTCACCGACACGCTGGAGGCGTGGCGGAGGGAACCCTGATTCTCCCACGTTGAAGAGACAAAGACGATGAAAATCGCCGTCATCGGCACCGGCTACGTCGGCCTGGTCACCGGCACCTGCTTCGCCGACTCGGGCAACGACGTGACCTGCGTCGATAAGGACGCGGCCAAGGTCGCCCTGCTGAAAAGGGGCGGCATACCGATCTACGAGCCGGGCCTGGCCGAGATGGTCAAGCAGAACGCGGCGGCCGGCCGGCTGACTTTCACGACCGACCTAGCCGAGGGGATCAAGGCGGCGCAGCTGATCTTCATTGCCGTCGGCACGCCGCAGCGCGACGACGGGGCGGCCGACCTCAGCACGGTGTTCGCCGTCGCCGACGCCCTGGGGTCGGCGATCAACGGGCCGAAGGTCGTCGTCATCAAGAGCACGGTGCCGGTCGGCACCAACCGGGCCGTGGCCGAGCGGATCGCGGCGAAGTGCTCGCACATGGTGGACGTGGCGAGCAACCCGGAGTTCCTCAAGGAAGGCGCCGCGATCGAGGACTGTCAGAAGCCCGACCGCGTCGTGGTCGGGGTGCGGCGCGACGAGGTGGCGAAGGTGCTGCGCGAGCTGTACGCGCCGTACCTGCGGACGGAGCGGCCGTTCTTGGCCATGTCGCCGGAGTCGGCCGAGATGACGAAGTACGCCGCCAACGCCATGCTGGCGACGAAGATCAGCTACATCAACGAGATGGCCAACCTGTGCGAGCGGGTCGGGGCCGACATCAACGACGTCCGCAAGGGCATCGGGCACGACCAGCGGATCGGCTTCCAGTTCCTCTTCCCGGGGGCCGGCTACGGCGGCTCGTGCTTCCCCAAGGACATTCGCGCTCTCGTTTATCTGGCAAGCCAGAAGGACACGCCCACCCGGCTGATGGACGCGGTGGACCAGGTCAACGAGGCGCAGAAGCAGGTGCTGTCGCGCAAGGTCCGGGCCCACTACGGCGACGGGCTGAAGGGCAAGACGCTGGCCGTCTGGGGGTTGGCGTTCAAGCCGCGCACCGACGACATCCGCGAGGCCCCGGCCCTGGTGCTGATCGACATGCTGCTGGCGGCCGGCGCCAGCGTCCGGGCCCACGACCCGGAGGCGATGCCGAACGTGCGGGCGATCTACGGCGACAAGGTCGTCTACTGCGACAAGCCTTACGGGGCGTTGGAGGGGGCCGCCGGGCTGGCGATCGTCACCGAGTGGCAGCAGTTCCGCAACCCCGACTTCGAGCTGATGCGCCGGCTGATGGACGAGCCGGTCATCTTCGACGGCCGCAACCTCTACGAGCCGGCCACGGTGGCCGCGGCCGGCTTCACCTATCATTCGATCGGCCGGGTGACGGCCGACCCTCAGTCGAGGAGTTGACCCGCCAGGTCGCGCAGCCGCCGCAGGACGCGCGACTTGGCGATGAGGACGGCGTTCACCGTCAGGCCCAGGCTCGACGCCACCTGGGGGACCGGGCGGCCCTCCAAGACGTGCAGCGCGAACGCCTGCCACGTCACCTCCTGGACCGACGCCTCGACCCGGCGCAGGAGCACGCCCAGCAGCCGGTCGTCGTGCTCGCGGTCCCACCGCGCCGCCAGGTCGTCGGCGGAGTCCTCCACCCCCTCCATGGCGTCCTCCCCGGCGGCGGCCGGCCGGCCCCGCCGGTCGCGGTGGAACCGGCGGAGCCGGTTGACGGTGATCGTCCGCAGCCAGGCGCGGAAGGCCCCCGGCCGTCCGTTGTGGCGGAACGTGGGCAGCTTCGCCACGAGCACGCCGAGGACGTCCTGGGTGAGGTCGTCGCGGTCGGACGGTTGCAGCCCGGAGCGGGCCAGCCAGGCGCCGAGAAGCGGGACGTACACGCCGACCAGGCGTCGCCAGGCGTCGTCGTCGCCGGGCCGGCAGGCGCGGTCGAGCAGACTGGCCGAGGTCGATTGGGACATGACCCACCTCGTTGGACTCGACATCATCGTCGATCACGGCGGGCCACAGTCTACCTACACGCTCCGGGTTGTGCAACATTACCTCAGGCGAAGAACCGCACCTGGAGGCCGTCGTAGGTGCCGTCGGCGGTCACGCCGACGAGGTTGACGGCGACGTCCGCGTCCAGCGCCGCGGCGATGAAGCCGCCGCCCAGGCCCGCGCTGCGGATGGTCGCCCCGGTGTGGCTTCTCGCCTCGACGCGGTGCAGGCCGGCCCCGTCCAGGGAGATCCTCGCGTCCGTCCCCCGGCCGACCTTGGCCTCCAGGGTGCCGTTCCCCTTGAGGGTGATCGCCAGGCGGGAGCCGTCGCCGGCCCGGACGGAGTTCGCCCCCGTGCCGCCGGCGCCGTCGATCAGCACGGCGACGTCGTCGCCGCCGCCCAGCGTCACCGTGTTGTTGCCCCACGCCTTGTCCAGCGTCACGCTGCTGCCCGAGCCGTCGCCGAGGACGACGGTGTATTTGCCAGCAAACGAGACGTGGGGGGCGTTGAAGAAGCTGGCGTCGTGGACGGCGAAGACGGAGACCTTGTCGCCGTCACCGTGGCCCAGGAGGATCGTGTTGTCGCCGCTGCTGTTGGTCAGCGTGATCGAGTCGCCGTTGCCGTTGCCCACCTGGAAGCGGTTCTTGCCGGCGCTGTTGCCGTAGGTACGGTCCGTGGGGTCCTGAGTGCTGGCGTCGAAGGTGATGCTGGCGCCGTCGCCGTCGCCGACGACGATGGTGTTGTTCCCCACGCCGCCGGCCTTGACCCGGACGTTGTTGCCGTCGCCGACGCGGATCGTCTTCTTCCCGGCGTCGGGCTGGCCGACCGCGTAGATGTAGTTGGCGTTGACCGACACGTCGTCGCCGTCGCCGACGGTGATGTCGTAGTTGCCCGTGCTCCGGGCGATGTCAATGGTCGGGTTGCCGCCGTCGCCCATGGTGACCTTGACGTCGGCCTTGGTCCCCGGCACCTGCTCGATGCGGTTGTACCAGCCGTCGCCCATCACGATCGAGTGGGTGCCGTTGCCGAACGTCACCCGGTCCAGGCTGCCGTTGCCGAGCCGGACGCGGCTGGTGCCGCCGGAGACGAAGACCTCGGCGCCGTTGCCGTCGCCGACGATGATTGTCTTGTCGCCGGCCCCGACGGCCGCGATGCTGTTGCCTCGCATGAAGCCGCCGTTGCCGGCGTGGACGGTGACCCGGCCGTCGGTGACGACCTCGATGGCACTGATGCCGTCGCCGGCCACAACGGAGACGTTGCCCTTGCCGCCGGAGCCCTCGACCCAGACGCTGTAACTGCCGTCGCCGATGATGACGCCGTTGTTGCCTGTGCCGGTGATAGACACGGTGCCAAAGCCGTTGCCGACGGTGACGAGGTTGTTGCCCTTGTTGGGGCTGGCGTCGGAGGTGAAGATGGCCACCTGGTCCCCGAAGCCGTCGCCGACCTTGACGGTGTTGCTGCCGGTGCCGTTGATCTGCACGCTGGCGCTACCGGAACCGGTGTCGGACGTCTGGACGACGTTGGCCTTCGTGTTGAGGACGAGGTCGCCGGGGGTGAGGTTGGCGTCGGCGTCGAACGTGTACGTCGCCCCAAGGAGGACGCTCAGCGCCCCGTCTCCGAGGGTGACGCGGTTGAGGCCGGTGCCGCCGATGTAGAAGGTGGAGGCGGTGTTGCCGACGACGACGTTGTTGTTGCCGTTGCCGGTGCCGATGGCCAGGCTGACCGCCGGCAGGTCGGTGACGCGGACGGAGTCGTTACCGCTTTTTCAGGTCGAGCGAGATCCGCGTGACGGGGTGGGTGGCGTCGCCGTAGGTAACCGGCTTGCTTCCGAGGAGGGTGGAGGTCACCTGGACGCCGGTGCTGCCGTCCTTGGCGTCGCCAGCGGCGGCGATGCGGACGGTGTCGTTGCTGGCAGGCTTGTCCGCCTGGAGGAACAGGACGCCGGTGCCCGGGTCGAAGCTGGCGGACGGCGTCAGGCGGCCCCTCCAGGGCCTCGACGCGCGGGGAGGCGGTTCGCCGGGGACGGGACGAGGGGCGGTGGGACATCGTGGACTCCTTTTCCGGGCGGCGAGCGTTTCCTGACGCTCGTGGGTCGGCCCTCAGGAAGGAAAAGCCACGTGTTCGGCGGTCCTTTCACGGGCCGCCGGCGTTTTTCATTTTCTTTGGGAGTTACGCAGGTGAGGGGTGGGTGAGCGCGAACCGCAAGCGTGGGCAAACCGAGCGGATCCAGCTGCCGCCTGCCAACGGCCTGGCCTGTCTCGTGCGAGCCCCCAACCGCTTGCGGGTTCGCGCTCACCCACCCCTCACCCGCGTAACTCCAATTCCTCAACCTTCCACCAGTCGCCAGACGACAACCTCGTCGCCCACCACGGCGGCGGCGGAACTGCTGTCGGCCGAGAGGGCGACGTGGTTGAGGGTGTCGGTGGACACCTCGATGCTGGCGATTTCCCCGCCGGCCGACAGGTCGTACAGCCGCACGACGCCGCCGGAGTCCGCCGTGAGGGTGTGTCGCCGGTCCTGGCTCAGGACGTGGGTGAGGAGCCGGGTGCGTGGGCGGGCCAGCGGGATGGTACGCCGTGTCGCCCCGGTGGCGGCATCCAGGACATGCTGCCCCATTTCATCGACGGCCAGGACCTCCCCCGTCGCCAGGAAGTTGTTGAGGCGGGGCTTGTCGCGCAGGTTCGGGTAAGGGTCGCACTCCTTGCCCTGCTCGATGTCCCAACCCTCCCAGGGGCCATACGGTCCGGGGCGAACCATCACTCGACGGGGTTCGGGGGTGAAGAGGAAGCCCGAGTTTTCGGGATACCTCGTGAACGGCCACGCCTTCAACTCGACCCCCGTATCAATCCGCACCACTCGAATCACCCCGTCCGAGTTGAGGGCGTAGACCAAACGGTCGTCCGGGGACAGCGTCAGGCCCCAGGGTAGAGTCTCCCGTTGGTGCCGGGCGAAAGGCCGAAGCAGTCTTCCGGTCCGGGCGTCGAACAGGTGCAGCTCCCGTGTACCGATCCCGACGAAGTGCAGCCCGTCGCTGGTGAAGAGGGGAACGTAGGTGGCCAGTTCCGCCCGCCGCTCCCCGGTCGCCAGATCCCACAACTGCGAAACATTGTTGTCCAGTATCCCAAGGAGGAGGCGACGACCGTCGGGCGACAGTGACAGTCGGCCGACTCGATGTGGTACGGGCAACCGCCGGGCCTCGTGGAACACGAGCCGGCGCGGCTTGGACCTCAACGACCGCGCTGCCGCGACGAGGCCGACGGCGACCGCCACGGACAGCGCCGCCAGCGCCTCCCGCCGTCCCGGCCGCCGCCAGCGGCGCCGGCTGGTGAATGGCGTCAGGGCGGCCGCCACCTCCCCGGCGCTCCGCACCCGCTCTGCCGGCAAGTGGGCGAGCATGCGGCTCAGCAGGCCTCGCAGTTCCGCCGGGACCTCTTCCCCAAGCCCATCGGGGAACGGCACCCGCCCCGTCAGCAGTTCGTGCAGGGTGCAGCCCAGGGCGTAGACGTCCGACCGGGCGTCGGCGGCGTGCGCCCCGGCGGCCTGCTCCGGGGCCATGTAGTCCGGCGTGCCCATCATCGCACTGGTGCGGGTCAGCCGTCGCTCCACCGTCGTGGCGCGCCCCGGGGCCGCGGCGACTTCCTCCCCGGCCAAGCCGACGAGGCCGAAGTCGAGAACCTGCACGGTGCCGTCCGGCCGGAGGATCAGGTTGGCCGGCTTGACGTCCCGGTGAACCATCCCCTGGTCGTGGGCATGCTGCAACCCCAAGGCTGCCTGGCGGACGTAGTCACACGCCTGGGCGGCCGGCAGCGCGCCGCGCTCCTTCAGCAGCCGGTCGAGGCTGACCCCCTCGACGTACTCCATCACCAGGAAGCAGCAGTCGTCGCCCCGCTCGGCGTCGTACACGGCGACGATGTTTGGGTGCCGCAGCCGGGCGGCGCAGCGGGCCTCGCGGAGAAAGCGCTCGGTCGCCAGCGGGCCGGCGGTGCGGTCGCGGTTGAGCACCTTGAGCGCGACAAGCCGGCTCATGACGACGTGTTCGGCGAGGTAGACCGCCCCCATGCCGCCCCGGCCGAGCAGCCGCAGGAGCCGGTAGCGCGGGTGATCCCCCAGGGCGGGGGGTTGCTCCTCCGACGGCAGGGCCGCCCCTCGCAGTTGGACGGTGAGGTCGTCGTCCGGCGCGGCGAGCAGCGCCTGGCAGCACGCCTCGCAGTCGCGGACGTGGCCCTCGATTCGCCGCGCCGTTTCGGGGTCGAGCCGGCCCTGGCCGAACGCCACGAGGTGGTCGTGGGGGGGGTGGGACGATTCCTGGGTAAGCATGGGGGCCATCCGTGGTGCCTTCGCCGCGGGGACGCGGCAACCCATCTCGCTACCAGGATTGTTAGCCGCCGGACGCGCGTGCCGTCAAGGGAAACCGGCCCCGGCGGCCCGCCGGATCCCTATAATTACACGGTGGGAAAGCGAGTTCGGGGCGGGTTTGCGGCATGAGCGAGGTCAATGCGGGCGGGGAGCGGTCGGCAGCGTCGCCGTGGGAGTTGGCCGCCGAGGCGATCGCCGTCAAGATCCGCTGGTTCGGGCTGCTCATCGGCTACGTCGTCGTCAACGTCAGCGACCACCCGCCGGAGCGCCTCGCCGTCCTCAACGCCATCCTGGCCCTCGGCGCCGTCTACACCCTGCTCGACACCATCTTCAGCCTCCGCGGCCAGGTGTTCCTGGGGCGCTCGCCCCTGGTCATCTCGTTCATGGAGGCGCTGTTCATCGCGCTTCTGTGCTACTACGACGCCGGCCTGGACAGCCCCTTCCGCTACTACTACTTCCTGTCGCTGTTGTGCTGCGCCGTGCGGCACTCGTCGCCGGTGACCTACGGGACCTGCGCGCTGCACTGCGTCAGCTACGGCCTACTCTACCTGGCGCTGCCGGACGAGCGGCGCTCGACGTCAGCGTTGGCGCTGACGCTGGTCATGCTCGGCTGGGTGACCTGGGCCGGCAACGCCCTGGCGACACTGCTCAAGGGCGTCGGCGAGTACCTCGGCGAGCTGAACGCCGCCCTGAAGCGTCACCAGGGCGAACTCGAAGGGCGCATCGCCGAGCGGACGGCGCAGCTCCAGGAGGCTCAGGCGCACGTCCTGCAGCAGGAGAAGATGGCGGCGTTCGGCCTGCTCGCCGCGGGCATCGCCCACGAGGTCGGCAACCCGCTGACGTCGATCAGCTCGATCGTGCAGATCCTCCAGAAGAGCGAGTCGGACGAGTACACGCTGCACAAGTTGTCGCTCGTCTCCGGCCAGCTCAAGCGCATCCAGACGACGTTGCGCGAGCTGATCGAGTTCTCGCGCCCGGCCTCGACGGCGCGGACCCGCTTCGCGCTGGGCGACATCCTGGACGAGGCGCTGAACATCGCCAAGTACTACAAGCGGACGCGCGGCCGGCTCGCCCCGCCGCCGCTGCCGCCGGACCTTCCCCCGCTGTCCGGGGTGCGTGACCAGGTCGTGCAGGTGTTCCTCAACCTGATCCTCAACGCCATCGACGCGGTGGACAGGGACGGCAAGGTCGAGCTGACCGTCACCCGCGTCCCCGGCGGTGTCGAGGTGACGGTCAGCGACAACGGTTGCGGCGTCGCCCCGGAGCAGGCGTCGCGGCTGTTTCAGCCTTATTTCACCACGAAGAAGCACGGCACCGGGCTGGGCCTGTTCGTGACCCAGCGCCTGGTCACCGACCACGGGGGCTCGGTCACGTTCGAGCCGCGCTCCGGCGGAGGCACGACGTTCCGCGTCCGCCTGCCGCTGGCCGAGTCGCCCCGCCCCGCCCCCGCCGCCGAAGAGGCCCTGACATGATCGAGACCCGTTCGCGGCGCTCCCCGGCGCGGCCCGCCGCCCCCGACCGGTCCCCGACGCGCGTGCTGGTCATCGACGACGAGCCGCTGATCCGGGAGACGCTGGCGGAGTTCCTCACCCAGGAGGGGTTCCAGGTCACCGCCTGCGGCTGTGGCGAGGGGGCGCTGGAGGAGGCGGCCAAGCGGCCCTACCCGATCGCGGTGTGCGACATGCAGTTGCCGGGCATCGACGGCCTGGAGACGCTCCAGCGCCTCCAGCAGCTGTCGCCGGAGACGAGCGTCCTGCTCATCACCGCCTTCGCCACGGTCGAGAACGCCGTCGAGGCGTTCCAGCGCGGCGCCCACGACTACCTGATGAAGCCGATCCTGCACGACGAGGTGCTGGGCAAGATCCGCCGGCTGCTGGCGATGCGCGAGCTGGCCACGGAGAACCAGTGGCTGCGCCGCGAGCTGAACCGGGCCTGCCCGGCGCCGCGGATCGTCGGCTCCAGCGCCGCGGTGGCCGGGCTTTTCGACCTGATCCGCAAGGTGGCGCCGACGCGGTCCACCGTGCTGATCGAGGGCGAGTCGGGCACCGGCAAGGAGCTGGTCGCCCGCGCCGTCCACGACCAGGCCCCGCCGCGCGGCGACGGCCGGCCGGCCCGGTTCATCGCCCTGAACTGCGCGGCAATCCCCCACGAGCTGCTGGAGAACCAGCTGTTCGGGCACAGAAAGGGCGCCTTCACCGGGGCGGACCGCGACCAGGCCGGCGTGTTCGTCCACGCCGGGGCCGGCACGGTGTTCCTCGACGAGATCGCCGAGATGCCGCTGGCGACACAGGCGAAGCTGCTGCGGGCCATCGAGCAGAAGGAGGTGCTCCCCGTCGGGGCCAACGAGCCGGTGCGCGTCGAGGCGCGGGTGCTGGCGGCGACGAACAAGGACCTGTTCGCGGAGGTCGAGGCCGGCCGGTTCCGCGAGGACCTGTACTACCGGCTGAACGTGGTCAGCATCCGCATCCCGCCCTTGCGCGAGCGGCGCGAGGACATCCCGGCCTTGGTCGAGCACCTGCTGTCGCGCCACGCCGAGGCGCTGGGCAAGAAGGTGCGCGGGGTGACGCACGAGGCGATGCAGATCCTGATGGCGTGCCGGTGGCGCGGCAACGTGCGCGAGCTGGACAACGCCTTGCAGCGGGCGGTCATCCTCGGCGAGGGACCGCTGGTGACGCCGGCCGACCTGCCGCCGGACCTGGCCCCGACGGAGGGCGACCCGTCGCTGGTGGACAACCTGGCCGAGGCGGTCAAGCGGTTCGAGAAGCAGCACATCGAGCGCATCCTGCGGCAGACGTCGGACAAGAAGGAGGCGGCGCGGCGGCTGGACATGGGGCTGAGTTCGCTGTACCGGCGGATCGCGGAGCTGGGGATTCAGACGTGAATCGGCCAAGCACCACGGGTCGAGGGAATTATCTGGTTGCGGAACCGTCTCGGTTCCGCGTAGGATGTGGGAGTTCGCTCCCACCCACCGCTGGCCGATCAGGGCTGGTCACCATGCTGCGAATCCTCGGCTCCCCTCAGCGACTCTGCGACGGCTGGACGCGCCGCGAGGCGCTCCGTGCCGGCGGCCTCGGCTTCCTCGGCCTGTCGCTGGCCGACTTCTTCCGCCTCCAGGAGGCCCGGGCCTCCACCAAGGCCAAGGCGTCGAAGAGCTTCGGCCGGGCCAAGTCGTGCATCCTGCTCTTCCTCTACGGCTCGCCCAGCCAGTTGGAGACGTTCGACCCCAAGCCCGCCGCCCCGGTCGAGGTGCGCGGCGAGCTGGGCACGATCAAGTCCTCCCTGCCGGGCTGCGACGTCGGCGAACTGCTGCCGCACACCGCCAAGGTGATGCACCTCACCACGGTGCTACGGTCGCTGACGCACCCCTACCCGATCCACGGGGCCGCCTTCGCCCTGACCGGCATCCCCGCGATCGACGTGGCCATGGAGCTGTCGCCGCGCGACCCCCGGCACTACCCGTTCATCGGCTCCGCCGTCGAGTACCTCGACCAGCAGGCCGGCCGGAAGGGGGCGATCCCGGGCAACATTGCCCTGCCGTTCCCGTTCTCGACGCAGCGCACGGGTGAGGTTCACCGCGCCGGCCCCTACGCCGCCTTCCTCGGCAGCGCGTTCAACCCGATCTGGACCAACTTCCAGGGCCGCGCCACCGTCACGACGACGAAGACGCTCGCCGAGCAAAGGCTGGAGGTCGCCGAGCCCTACATGGGCATCGACGCCGCCGGCCGGTTCGCCATCACCACCGGCGACCACGGTACCGCCGGGCTGACGCTGGACCGCCTGGACGGCCGGCGGTCTCTGATGGAGCAGATGGACCTCGCCCGCCGCGACCTCGGCCGCACCGAGGCGGGCAAGGGTTTCGACCGCCACCGCGCCCGGGCCCTGGACCTGGTCACCTCCACCCAGGTGCGCGCGGCGCTTGACCTCGGCCGGGAGTCGGCCTCGCTGCGCGAGCGCTACGGCCTGACGCTGTTCGGCCAGGGCTGCCTGACGGCCAGGCGGCTGGTCGAGGCGGGGTCGCGCTTCGTCAGCGTGTTCTGGGACGAGTACGGCCTGGCCGGCAGCGGCTGGGACACGCACTGGGAACACTACCCGCGAATGAAGAACGAGCTGTGCCCCGGGTTTGACCGGGCCTTCGCCGGGCTGCTGACCGACCTGGACGCCCGCGGCCTGCTCGACGAGACGCTGGTCGTTTGCGTCAGCGAGCACGGCCGGACGCCGCAGCTCAGCAGCGGCCGGGGCGGTGGCCGCGACCACTGGTCGCGCGCCTACAGCGCCGTGCTGGCCGGCGGCGGGGTGGCCCGCGGCCGGGTGGTCGGCAAGACCGACAAGATCGCCTCCGACGTGGTCGAGCGGCCGATCTCGCCGAAGGACGTGTTGGCGACGACGTGCCACCTGCTCGGCATCGACCCCGAGACGGTGATCGAGGACCGCATCGGCCGGCCGTACCACGTGGTGCCCGGTGGGGAAGTCCTCGCCGACGCATTGGCCTGAGGCCGGCGCGAAACGCGGGGCGCGGGCCTCGCGGCCCGCGCCCCGTCGATGCACCCCGAACGGCGCACGGGGGTCATCGTCGTCGCAACCAAAGGTCCCCTGGCAGGGCCCACACCACGTCCTCCCCGGACGTGTGAACGGTGCGGTCGTCGCCCCGCACGGTCAGAAACACGGTGCCGTTCAGCCGGTCGGCCGTCGGGCTGACCCCCTGAAGGTTGTTGGCCCGGACGGCGAAGTCACGGGAAGAGCCCCACTCCGCGAGCAGAGAGCCCAGCGCGGGGACGTCCCGGTCGAAGTCGGTCCTGCCGCCGATGAGAACGTCCCCCCCGGAACCGACCAACCAGTCGCGGCCGGCGCCGCCGATCAGCAGGTCGCGGCCGGCGCCGCCGAACAGGGTGTCGTTACCCCCGCCGCCCAGGAGGACGTCGGCGGCCTTGCCGCCGGCGAGGCAGTCGTTCCCCCTGCCGCCGCTCAGGACGGCGGGCAAGGCCAGGCGGGCGTCCACAACCACTTCGTCGTCTCCCCCCTGGGCGAAGGCGAACAGGTGCCCCGTCGGCATGAACGTCCCAAGCGACGTCCCGTTGATAAATACTAGCACAGTCCCCGACCCGGTGCCCGCCTTGAACTTGATCGTGTCGTCGCGGGTCGTGCCGCCGACGAGGAGGGCCGTCTTCGTCGCGTCGAGCGGGTCCGTCTGGAGCAGCACGGCGGTGACCTGGACGGTCACCTCGGAGGACGACCACTGTCCGTCCTGACTGGCCGCGGTGAACTGGACGCGGTAGGTGTCGGCCTTCTTGGGCGTGAAGTGGAAGGACGGGCCGCTTCCGCGGGCGACGACGTGGCCCTGGCCGTTGAGGACCTTCCACGTCTTGCTGACGCCCTCGCCGGTGAAGCTGCCCAACGATGCCCGGTAGTACAGAGTCTGCCCGCGCACCCCGGCCGTGGGGCCGGTGACCGAAACGTCCGCCGTCTGGGCCGGGGCCACCGTCAGGGTGGCGGTGTCGGAGCCGACACCGCCGTCGTCGTCGGTAACGGTGAAGGCGACCGTGAACGACCCGGCGGCGGATGGGGTAAAGGTGAAGGTTGTCCCGGCACCCCCGGCGACGACCGCCCCGGAGGCGTTGAGGACCTGCCAGGCTGTCGTGTGGGTGTCGGCACTGCCGGGGTCGGAGTACGAACCGGTGAACGTTGCCGACTGCCCGAGGATCAGGGCGACGTCCGGGCCGGCGTCCACGGAGCCGGGCGCCACGTTGTTCGCCGTGAGGGCGGCGCTGGCGGTGGTGTACCCGCCGTCCTCGTCGGCGACGGTGAGCGAGACGGTGTAGACGCCGTTGTCGGCTGGAATGAACGTGAACGACGACCCCGCCCCGGTGGCGACGACCGCCCCGGTGGCGTCGGTGACCGCCCAGCCCAGTGTGTGGGTGTCATCCCCGGGGTCGGTGAACGACGCCGTGAACGCCGCGAGACTGCCCTCGCTCACCGTCTGGTCACCGCCCAGAGAGACGGCTTGCGGCGCCACGTTGAGAGCGGTCAGCACGGCGCTACCGGTGGTGACCCCGCCGTCGTCGTCCGCCACGGTTACGGCGACGGTGAAGGTACCATCGTCGGCCGGCGTGAATGAAATAGCCGGCCCGCTTCCGGCAGCGACGACCAGGCCGGCCGAGTCGGTGACTTGCCAGCTCAGCGTGTGCGTGTCGGCGGTGCCAGGGTCGGTGAACGACGCCGTGAACGCCGCGAGACTGCCCTCGCTCACCGTCTGGTCACCCCCCAGGGAGACATTCCTCGGGGCGACGTTGTTGACGGTGACGGTCAAGGTGTCCGACGTCGCCCCGCCGACGTGGCCGTCGTCCGCCGTGATGCGGACGGTGTACACCCCGTTGTCGGCGTAGGCGTGGCTGACCGTCTGGCCGTGGAGGACGGTGCCGTCCCCGAAGTCCCAGGTGTAAGCTAGCGCGTCGCCATCGACGTCCGTGGCGGCCCCGCTGGCGGAAAGGACCGTCCCCTCGTCGGCGACAAGGTCCGCGCCGGCGTCGATGACCGGCGGGTCGTTGACCGAGTTGACGGTGATTGAAACCGTGGCCTCGTTGCTCACGTCACGGCCGTCGCTGGCGCGGAACGTGAACGAGTCGGTGCCGTTGAAGTTCGGCGCCGGGGTGTAGCGGTAGTCGCCCGTCGCGGTGTTAAGCAGGGTGACGCTGCCGTGCGCCGGGGGGGTAACGATCTGGTACGTCAGGGACGTGTCGTCGGGGTCGGTCGCCCCCAGGGTGCCGCTGACGGTGCCGTCCTCGTCCAGGGTGGCGGAGCCGTTCTGGGCGACGGGCGGGATGTGGAGCAGGCCCACGCCGTAGCGGATCACGTTGGGGGCGTAAATGTTTCGGAAGTTGATCCTGGCCGGGTTGGCGTTGTTAACCAGGAAGAAGTCGAGCGGGGCCGACGAGTAGACGACGTAGCCCAGACCGTACTTGTAGGAGAAGGTCACGGCCCGGGTCGAATCCCCGGTGTTCAGCAGCACCCGGGCGTTGGCCGGTAGCGTGCTCACCGAGGCAAAGCCGTGGTTGGAGCCGTTGGCGCCGTCGAGGTTGGTGTTCGTGATCGGCGTCCCGCCCGGCGGGTTGACCAGGGCGTTGTCCGTGGGCGGGGCCACGTCGATGTTGTCGGCGACCAGGCGGGTGAAGTCGATGTTGGCACCGGCGCCGGGCAGAATCGTCTGGGCGGTATCGACGTGGCGGTCGTGAATGATCAGCGTCTTGCCGGAGGCGACAAACGCCGCCACGGAGGAGAGGCGCGAGCGGTATTCGGCGGCGTAGCCGTTGTTGTCTCCGTTCTGCACGAAAAGGACGTCGATCGGGGCCTGGCCGGACGGGGCCAGGTCGGCGGCGGTCAGGTCAAACAGCTGCCGGGCCGTCTGCCCCACGGTGGTGATCGGTGTCTCCTGGCTGGAATGGCCCTGGCCCATTCCCATGTCGTAGTACCCGACGACGGCGGGCGTGGATCGCTCTTCGAGGCGTTCGATACGGGGGTGACGTGCGCGCCGCCGCGCGGGGCGCTGGAGGAAGTGAGCGGGCATCCGTCTCGGCTCCTGTCCGGTGCGGGTGAGATGGGAGAAGTCAGCGCATCCTCGAAACGACTTCGAGCACCGAGAGTGGGGAGTGGACGGGTGGGACCGGGATCGGCCGGGGGATGGGGGTCCGGGGGGGTGCGGCCTGGCAACGAGCGAACCTCCCGCCATTTAGGGGTTGGCGGGGCATCTCGTTGCGTGATCCTGACGGCAACCCTAGGTTAGATTCTCGGGGGTGTCAAACCGATCAGGCGGAAAAGCCGAAAAAAGTCCCGACCTGGTAAACGGCCAACGCGCCGAGGTAGGCCAGCGCCGTCATGTAGACGAAGGTGAACGCCGGCCACCGCCAGGTGCCGGTCTCGCGGCGGATGACCGCCAGGGTGGAGGCGCACTGGCAGCACAGCGCGACGAACACCATCAGCGACAGCGCCGTCGGGACGGTGAACAGCGGCCGGGACGGGTCGTCCTGCCAGCGGGCGGCCCGCAGGGCCTCGCCCAGGCCGGCCTCCTCGGCCTTGTCGGCCTCCACCTCGCCCAGTTCGAACAGGACGCCGAGCGTGCCGACGACCACTTCGCGGGCCGGAAAGCTCGCCAGCGCCGCGACACCGATCCGCCAGTCCCAGCCCAGCGGCCGCACCGCCGGCTCGATCGCCCGGCCGTCCCGGCCCAACAGGCTCTGCCGCTTCCACTCCGTCAACAGCCTCTTCGCCTCGGGGTCGTCCTTGTCCAGAGCGGCGATGCGGGCGGGGTAGTCGCCCGCCGGGAAGTACATCAGCAGCCACACCAGTACCATGCAGGCCAGGATCACGGTGCCGGCCCGCCGCACGAACATCCACCCGCTCTCGACAACCCGCCAGGCCACCACGCGGAAGCTCGGCCGCTTGAACGACAGCATCTCCAGCACGAACACCGGCGTCTGGCCGCCGAAGCAGCGTCCCCTTGAGGGCCCAGGCGACCACCGGCGCGAGGCCAGGCCCAGGACGTACAGGGCGAAAATGACCAGGGCCAGCGGCCACCAGGGATAGCCGGTCGTGAGGAAGGCCCGACCAGGAGAAGTACCGGCAGCCGGGCCGAGCAGGCTCATCAGCGGCGACCAGGATGGTCGCGAACCGGTCGCGGCGGTCCTCGATGACGCGCTCGTCGCCATGATCCCCGGCACGGCGCGGGCCATCGACGACAGCGGCGGGATGAACGACTTGCCGGAGAGAGCCGGCCCGCGCCATCAGCCGGTCCATCAGGAAGGCGGCCCGCGCCCATGTAGCCGCAGTCCTCCAGGACGGCGATGAAGGCGAACAGGATGAGGATCTGCGGCAGGAACACGACGACAGCGCCCGACGCCTTGATCACGCCCTGGGTGAGGAGACTCGCGAACGGGCCGGGCAGGAGCAGTTCGCCGACCCAGTCGGCGACGGCGTCCCGGCCGGCGTTGATCAGGTCCATGAGCGGCTTGGCGCCGAGGAAGATCGCGTTGAACACCAGGAACATCACGGCGAGGAAGACGAGCGTCCCCCGAAACCGGTGGGTCAGCAGTCGGTCGAGCCGGTCCGTCCAGGAGACGGAGCGCCGCTCCAGGCGGGCCACGCGCGCAGCCGCGCTGGCGAATCCAGGCGTACCGCGTCCCCGCGCTCTGCGGCCGGCACCGGGCAGCCCGCCGATTCCAGGCGGGAGCGGACCTCGCGAGGTCGATGCCGCCGAGCCCCGGCGTCAGGCGCTTGCTCGATGTAACCGCCCACGTCGATCAGCAGGCGGCGGACGAGGGTATTCGGCAGTTCGCCCCCGATCCTTTGACGTGGCCTGGTCCACCTCGCGGCGGAACGGCTCAGGGAAGTCGAGGGCGCGCGGCGGCGCTCGCCGCCGGAGGCGCAGGCGATCGCACTTGCCGAGGCGTCCAGGCCGCGCTGTTCGCCTGGATCGGCACGACCGGCACGCCCAGCAGGTCGTCAACAGCGCCGCGTCGATGCGGATGCCCTGCCCCTCGGCGACGTCGATCATGTTCAGCGCTACCACGACCGGCGCGCCCAGGCTCAGGGCCTGCGTCGTCAGGTAAAGGTTCCGTTCCAGGTTCGAGGCGTCGGCGAGGCAGACGACGACGTCGGGGCGGGCCTCGCCGGCCTGCCGGCCGAGGATCACGTCCACCGTGACCATCTCGTCGGGGCTGCGCGGGGCCAGGCTGTAGGTGCCGGGCAGGTCCACGATCTCGAAGGGCACGCCGTCGCAGGTCATGCGGCCCTTGCGCGACTCGACCGTCACCCCTGGGTAGTTGCCGACGCGGTGGTTCAGGCCGGACAGGGCGTTGAACAGGGTGGTCTTGCCGGTGTTGGGGTTGCCCAACAAGGCCACGACGAGGGGCTTGGCGGGGGAGGCGGTGGGAACGGTCATGGCAGCGGCTGCACCTCGACGCCGGCGGCGTCCTCGCGACGGAGACTCAGTCTGGAGTCGCGCAGCCGCAGCTCCAGCGGGTCGCCCAGCGGCGCCACCGCCAGCAGCTCGACCTCATCGCCCTCGAGCAGGCCCATTTCCATCAGCCGCTGCACGACACGCGGCTCCCCGGTGAGGGAAACGACCAGCCCGCGCTGGCCCGGCGACAGTCGATCCAGCGAGCAGTTCGACAAGGGGAACCTCGCTTCGAGGGGCTCAGCCTTCGTGAGGCACAGGCAGGACCAGAACCTGCATGGCGTCGTCGCCGCGGAGAGACAGCCGGCCGCCGCCGATCTGGACCAGGCACGGCGAGCCGCCGCGGATCATCCGCAGCCGGCAGCCGATCCGCAGCCCCAGCTCGGCCAGCCGGGCGACCCAGCCCGGCTCGCCGGCGACGTCGCGGACCTCGGCCCACTCGCCCGGGCGGAGACATTCCAGCGGCAACATTGTTTCCAGGCTCACGCGACACCTGTCCGGGGTTGGGGAACAAGGCAGGCTTGTTGAGACTGAATCTCAACACAAGTTTACGCACCTAGCGCCAGTTGTCAAGGGACGCGGCCCGGCTTCGGGGCCGGAAGATGGGCCCGAGACGCCGCGGGCGCGGGTGGCGTACCGACCGCCGGGCTGGCCGATTATCCCCGGCCCTTGCCGCGGGGAAGGGTCCGGTGGTAGGGTAGAGACGCCCAACCGGACGGAGCGCAAGGCCAAGCGCGAAATGATGAGGCCGACGCGAGCTACCCCTGACCCGCGCGGACCACTCCGGGTCCACCTGCTCGGCTTGGTGGACTTTGAGGAGGCGCTTCGGCTCCAGTGGGGGCTGGTGTACCGCCTCAACGGGGGGGAGGACGGCGCGGCCCTGGTGCTGTGCGAACACCCTCCCCTGATCACGTTGGGCCGCCACAGCGGTAGGCCGATCCCGCTCCTGACAGAGGAGGTGAGGGACCGGGGCTGGCCGATGCGCTGGGTGGGCCGCGGCGGCGGGGCCGTCCTGCACCTACCGGGCCAACTGGCCATCTATCCCGTGCTGCCGCTGGACCGGTTGGGGATGGACGTCGGCGGTTACCTGGGCCGACTGCATGGCGCCCTGCTTGACGTGCTGGACGACTTCGGCATCCGCGGGGAGGGCCGCCCGGGTGAGCCAGGGGTGTGGGTGGCCGGGCGGTTCATCGCCACGGTCGGCGTGGCCCTGCGGCATCGGGTGACAACGTTCGGGGCGGTGCTCAACGTTGAGCCGGACCTGACGCAATACCGGGTCTTGAGCGGGGGGTGGACGTTTACCTCCCTGGCGAGGGAGCGGGGGGGGCCAGTCCGCTCGCAACTGGTCCGCCAGCGGTTGATCGAGCACTTCGCCGGTCGGCTCGGATACGAACAGATCGACATGGTCTTCCCCAGCGCCGGCCAGCCGGGGCACGAGCGCCTGGAGGCCCGGCGATGAGTCAGGCGTTCCGGGCGGCAAACCCGAGGGCGTTGGCCATCGCCTGGAACAGGGCCGGCGCCCGCACCGGCTTGGTGACGTAGCCGTCCATCCCAGCCTGGAGACACCGCTCGCGGTCGCCGTCCAGGGCGTTTGCCGTCAGCGCGACGATCGGTAGCCGGCGCCGCGTCCCCTCTTCGGCCTGGCGGATGGCGGCCGTCGCCTCGAGGCCGTCCATCTCCGGCATCTGCAGGTCCATCAGCACCAGGTCGAACGGCCTGGACGTGGCGGTCGTGACCGCCTCCCGGCCGTTCCAGGCGACGGTGACGCTGTGGCCGGCCTTCTCGAGGAGGCGCAGGGCGAGCAGTTGGTTGACGGCGTTATCCTCGACCAGGAGGATCTGCAAGGGGGGTAGCATGGGCCTTCCTCGTACACGTACAGAGGCGCGCTCCCTCTGGGGTGGGAGGAACACGTGGTTGGGGAAGCTCTGGTTCGGACGGCCGCCGCGGCGGGAAGTAGTCGGCAGGTATGCGAGTCGGTCGAGGCGGCCGACCTTGACAGCATTAGTTTACTATAGCTCACGTCGTCCGAGGCGGGAAGATCTTGCCGGATGATTCTCGTTGACCTGCCGCGGCGCAGCGAACTATGATCTAGGAGACGATCGGCCCGGCTACCCCTCACACCCCCGCCCAGGAGACGAAACTCGTGACCCGTGACCCCCGCGACGGCGAGGCGGAACTCGTCGGCTTTTTCGGCGTCGGCCTCGACGGCCAGGACGAACACACGCGGCTGACTCGGGCCGACCACTTCGTCCTCCTCGGCGGGTCGGCCCAGACGCACGAGCAGATGCAGGACGCCGCCATCTACTTCAACGAGGAGCTGAAGCGGCGCGGCAAAGGGCTCCAGGAAACTTCCCGGGACGAGGCGATTGAGATCCTGCACAAGGCCCTCGACCGGTGACAGGCCAGCGGGACAACCGCTTCCGCGAGGCTTCCCTAGATAAAGACGTTGGCGCCCAAGAATCTCTTCGCCTGGGCGAATGAAACCTTGAGCTTCTCTCCAGGTATTCCCTTCCGACGCCGAGGGCGCGAGAGGTAGGCGTGTCCGCGGACGATGCCAGAATGGTCCGGCGCTGCCTCAAGGGCGATCCGGAGGCGGTGCGCCTCCTCGTCGGCCGGTTCCAGGGCGACGTCTTCGGGCTGTGCGTGCGGCTGCTGCACCACCGCCAGGACGCCGAGGACGTCTGCCAGGAGGTGTTCCTCCGGGTCTTCCGCAGCCTTCGGGGGTGGGACGCCTCCCGGCCGCTGAAGCCCTGGGTCATGGGCATCGCCGTCAACCGCTGCCGGACCTGGCTGGGCCAGCGGGCGCGGAAGCCAGAGCTGGTCGATTTCCTCCAGGACGTCGTGGCCTCCCAGCCCGACGACGACACCGCCGAACTGTTGGCGGAGATTCGGTCCGCGCTGGCCGGACTGCGCGTCGAGTACCGCACCGTGTTCGTGCTGTTCCACGAGCAGGGCACCCCCTACGAGGAGATCGCCGAGGTGCTGGGCCGGCCGATCGGCACCATCAAGACCTGGCTGCACCGCGCCCGACTGGAAGTCCTGGACCGGCTGCGGCAACGGGGCATGGTGAGCGACGAGGTCCCCGCCAGCGAGAGAAGTCAATGACCTGCCGAGCCTGCGAAGAGCTGCTCCAGCTGCACCTCGACGGCGTTGCCTCGCCGGGCGACCTGGAGCGCCACCTCTACGCCTGCCCGACCTGCGCCGTCGAGCGGCTGGTGATCGAGCGGCTGCTCGACGGCATCTCGCGGCTCCGCCCCCCCGCGGTGCCCCCCGACGTCACCGAGCGCCTCGTCGCGGCCGCCCTCGCCGAGTCGGCGGTCCGGCCCGAACCGGCCTGGAGGCGTCACGCCCTGGCCGCCGGCTTCTCGCTGGCCGCGTCGGTCGTGGTGGCGATCACCGCCTGGGCGTGGTGGCCTATCGCCCCGCCGTTGCCCAGCATTAGCCCCGCCGTGGTCGCCGCGCCGCCGTCGCCGCTCCGCGACTCGGTGGCCGAGGCCCAGTTGGCCGTGGCGGCACTCACCTCGCGCACCGCCAGCGAAACGGTCGAAACCACGTCGCGGCTCCTGCCCAGCGTCGCGCTCGACCCGATGGAGCCGACCGCCCCGGCGGTCGAGCCGCTTCTGGCGGCGAGCAGTGGCGTTGGGGCGGCCGTCGCCCCGGTCGCCGACTCGGCGCGAAGGGCGGTCGGACTGTTCCTCCGCGACCTGCCAGTGGCCCGCGCCCCCGGCGACAAGAATCCCGGTTGAGGTTTTCCCTGGACCCAGTCATGCCCAGCCGTCCCCTCGCTGTCCTGCTGCTGGTCGGTGCCTTCGCGGTGGAGTCGTATGCCGGCACGCCTCGGGAGGATCTGCTGCGCTTCGTGCCCGACGACGTGGGGTTCTGCCTGGTGGTGCAGAACCTGCGCGGCCAGCTTCGCGAGTGGGCCGCGTCCCCGTTCGCCCAGCGGCTGCGCGACTCGGCCGACGCCAAGCGCCTTCGGGCGTCGCCCGAATGGCAGCAGCTCAAGCAGGCGCAGCAGTACCTGGAGAAGCACCTCGGCATTACCGCCGAGAGGCTGTTCGAGGATGTCCTCGGCGAGGCGTTCGCGTTCGCCTACCGGCCCGGGCCGCCCGGCAAGCAAGACCAGGAGCAGGGCCTGTTCCTGCTCCGCGCCCGCGACGAGAAGGCGCTCGCCGGGCTGGTCACCAGACTCAACGGGCTCCAGCGCGACACCGGCGAGTTAAAGGCCCTTGAAGAGGTCGAGCACCGGGGCGTGAGGTACGTCCGCCGCCGTGAGGCGAACACGACGAACTACTACTTCCTGAGCGGGCCGGTGCTGTTGTTCTCCGGCCAGGAGGGGCTGCTGCGCCAGGCCGTCGAGCGCGGGGGCCGGGCCGACCCCGAGCCGGCGCTGGTGCGGCAGATGCGCGAGTTGCAGCTTGACGGGGCCCTGGTCGGGTTACTGCTCAACCCGCGCCCCTGGGACGGGGCGGTGGCCGCGAAGTCGGACGAGCCGGCCGCCCGGATGGCGGCGCGGGCCTGGAAGGCGCTGGGCGGGGTCGGCCTGGGCCTGCACCTGGAGCGCGACGTCCGCCTGTCGCTATCGGTCCAGATGAGGACCGACGACCTGCCCGCATCGGCCCGGCGATTCCTGGTGGAGGCGTCCAAGCCGAGCGAGGGCCCACAGGCCCCCGACGAGGCGCTGCTGGCGGTCAACGGCCGGATCGACCTGGCGTCGGCGTACGAGTTCCTGGCCGAGTGCCTGCCGAAGTCGGCCCGCCAGGCGATGGAGGGGGAGTTTGCCCGAACGCTCGGCGCCGTCCTGGGTCGGGACGTGGTCAAGGACGTGCTTCCGGCGCTGGGCCCTGACTGGAGCCTGTGCGTCACCGCGCCGCCGGCGGACGGCAAGGCCTGGGCGCCGCGCGTCGTCGCCGCCGTGAGGCTGGCCCGGGGCGACGAGGGCGACCCGACCGACGAGGCGGTGCTCGCCGCCGTCCACTCGTTCGCGATGCTCGCGGTATTGGGCCACAACAAGCAGCACCCCGACCGCCCGGCCCGGCTGCGCTCGACGCCCAGCGAGGGGGCCCGGATCCGCTACGCGGAAAGCAACGCCCTCCCCTCGGGTGTGAAGCCGGCGTTCGCGCTGAAAGGGGGCTACCTGGTGTTGGCCACCTCGCCGGCCGAGGTGGGCCGGTTCACGGCCAGCGCCGCCGCGGAGCAGGCGCCTCTGTTCCACAGCTCGCTGAAGGCGTGGAGGGCCTACCTGGGTTCGCGCCGCGAGGCGCTGGCCGAGGCGGTCGCCTGTAAGGGCGGCCTGACCAGGGAACAGGCGTTGGCGAAGGTGGAGGAGTTGCGGTCAGCGCTGGAGCTGTTCGACCGCGTCGAGCTGCGGCGGAAGGTCTCACCGGGACGCGCGGTGTTCACGCTGACACTGACTCCGTCGGCCCCGATGCGCAGCCGGCCTTGACCGGGTCTTCCCAGGCCCGACCGTGAGGGAGGGCGCTGGTGCGGAGCGCCCTCCCTCACGGTCGGGCCTTGGTTCGTCCGCGGGGGTTGCTCCGGTGTCGCCGTGCGGATATGGTCAACTGGACCACCCGCTCGCGCCTCGGAGGTCTGTCATGCGTGCTCCAGGCTCGCTCGCCCTGCTCTTTCTCTCCGCCGCCCTGGCGGCGCAGGTGCCCCCAACGCCGAAGATCACGCCGGCCGACGCCGAAACGCTCGCCGCCATCGAGGAGCGGGCCGGCAAGTTGGAACGCGCCATCGACCAGCTCCAGCGGCTGGGCGTCCGTGACCCGGCCCTGGCCGACGTCGAGGTCTTCCTCCGCGCCGGGCGGATGATCGTCAAGCACGGCGAGTTCTTCAAGGACAGCGCCAGGCAGGTCGTCCCCGTCCTCGACCAGGGCCTGCTCCGGGCCAGCCAGCAGATGCGCGGCGAGGCGCCCTGGTACGGCGTCGCCGGTCAGGCGGTGGCCCGCGGCTACCGCTCGCGCATCGACGGCACCGTGCAGCCCTACGCCGTCACCTTCCCGCACGACTACGGCCTGGACAAGCGCAAGCGCTACCGGGTCGATGTCGTCCTCCACGGCCGCGACCCCGGGATGACCGAGGTCAGCTTCCTCTACAGGCATCGGGGTGTCACTGCGGCACCGAAAGACCTCTCGCATGTCCGCATTGACATCTTCGGCCGGGGCAACAACGCCTACCGCTGGGCCGGCGAGGCGGACGTCTTCGAGGCGGTGCAGAACTTCTTCGAGGTCGAGGCGTTCCTCGGCCGGGCCGGCTTCGTCGATCGGTCGAGGGTGGTGCTGCGCGGCTACTCGATGGGCGGGGCGGGTACCTGGCACATCGGGTTGCACCGGCCGGACCAGTGGGTCGTCCTCGGCCCCGGCGCCGGCTTCACCACGACGCACGGCTACGTGGCGAAGTTGCCGGAGAGGCTGGCCCCGTACCAGGAGGCGTGCCTTCACATCTACGACGCCGCGGACTACGCGGAGAACGTCTTCAACGTGCCGGTGGTGGCGTACGGCTTGGGGAGGAGGACCCGCAGATCCCGCAGTCGGCGCGGACCATCGAGTCGCTGCTCAAGCCGTTGGGCCTGTCGATGACGCACCACGTCGCGCCCGAAGCTGAAGCACCAGGGGCCACCTGCGGAGTACGCGGCCAGGCTCGAAGCGGACTATGCGAAGTACGCCACCAGGGCAAGAAGCCGGAGTACCCGGACGAGTGCGGTTCGTCACCTGGACGCTCAAGTACCCCGGGTGCAGCGGGTCGAGTTGCTGGGACACGAGAGGCATTACACGAGGGCCCGCTTCGAGGCCGAGCGAAAGGACGACGGCTTTTCCCTCAAGACGGAGAACGTCCGCTCCCTGCGGCTGGCCATGCCTCCCGGCGCGACGCGCGAGCCCACCCACGTCGCCATCGACGGGCAGTCGTTCACGGTCAGGCCGCAGGCGGCGCGGACGGGAGAGTTGTTCGTCTTCCTCGAAAGGCGAGCGGGGGGTTGGGCGTCGGCCCTGGCCGACGGCTGGCGGTCTCGCAGGTGCGCTCGCCCCGGAAGGCGCGGGCTGCAAGGGCCGATCGACGACGCCTTCACTGGGCCGTTTCTGTGCGTCCGCGGCACAGGGACGGCGTGGCACGAGGCGACGGAGCGCTACGCCCGGGCGAACCTTGAGCGGTTCCAGGAGGAGTGGTCGAGGTACGCGACGACCTGCCGGTCAAGGACGACACTGAGGTGACCGCGGAGGACCACGGCGACGAAACACCTCGTCCTGTTCGGCGACCCCGGCTCGAACAGCCTGATCGCCCAGGCATTTCCGGGGCTGCCGTTGGGGTGGATTGAAGGAAGCCATTTCCTTTGGAGGCGTGAAGTACGACGCGGCGGCACGTGCCGGTGCTGATCTACCCCAGCCCGGTGGCGGCGGATCGCTATATTGTCCTGAACAGCGGCCACCTTCCGCGCCGAGGTTTCCAGGGCACCAACGCCCTGCTCTACCCGCGGCTGGGCGACCACGCCGTTCTGAAGCTGGTCGGCTCGAAGGACGAACCGCTCGCGGTCGAGGTGGCCGACGCCCGGCCTGTTCGACGACGGCTGGCGGCCCGGCTCGTAGGACAAGCTGCCAGCTTGTCCCTCCCGCACCAGGACAAGCTGGCAGCTTGTCCTACGACAAACGCCCGGTAGCCCGGCAATCGGCAAGGGACGACGGCGATGCAATGCCCAACGTGCAAGCGGATCCTCGACGACGACGTCCGGTTCTGCCCCAACGACGGCACGCCGCTGGCCGAGACCAGGGCGACCAAGGCCGACTCGACCCCGACCGGCGGCCGGCCGCCGAGGTCGCCGCCGCGCGCCAGGCGCGGTGGTCATCGGCGGCCGCTACCGGCGCTGGAGGAGCTGCGCGGTGGCGGCGGCATGGCCAAGGTGTACCGGGCGGTCGATCTGACGCTGGGCGCAGGTCGCGGTCAAGCTGATTAATCAGGAGGCGCAGCGAGCGGAGTTCGACGCGCGCGGTTCCAGCGCGAGGCGAAGATCGCCAGCCAGCTGGCCGACCGCACATCGTCGTCGTCCACGACTTCGGGTTCGACGCCGGGCACGGGCCGTACCTGGTGATGGAGTTCCTGCACGGCCAGTCGCTGCGCGAGCGGCTGGCGGCGTCCAGCAGGCCGCTGCCGTTGAAGGCCGGCTTGCAGCTGGCCGGCGAGGTGGTGCTGGCGTACGGTCACGCCCACGGCGGGAATCGTCCACCGCGACATCAAGCCGGACAACGTCTTTCTGCTCAACCAGTCGGGGGTGCGACTGCTGCACGCGTGCTCGACTTCGGCATCGCCCGCATCTACAAGGGCGACGACGGCAAGGCCGAGACGATCACCCACGCCGGCGTGCTGGGCACGCCGCGGTACATGTCGCCGGAGCAGGCTCGCCGGGCAGCGGTGGACGCCCGGTCGGACATCTACAGCACGGCGCTGTTGCTCTACGGGTCGCTGACGGGGCAGCTGCCGTACCTGCACGGCAAGCGGCTGACCGAGTTTGTGCCCGGACGCCTCGCCGGCGATGGAGGCTGACGCAGTGCCTGAAGCCGAGCCCCGACAGGCGGCCGCAGGACGCGGTCGAGGTCTACCTGCGGCTTTGCAGGAGGTGGGCAAGGCAGGCGGCATCCTGCTATTGCCGCCGGGCTCGCTGGACAAGCTGATCGCGGCGCGGAAGGCCAACGAGCCGACGGTGACCTACGTCCCGAGGGCGACGGCCGGGGAAGCTCGGCGGGTGCTGCTCGGCGCCGGGGGCCTGCTCGGGCTGCTGGCCCTGGCGGCGCTGGCCAAGGGGTTGTGGCCTGTGAGCCCGGGCTATGTGGGCGGGCCGGAGCGCTTGCACGACCTTCGGGTCGGAGGCGACTCGAAGCGCCTCCCCTCTCTCACGATGGGACGGAACAATAAGGCCACCTTCAAACCCGCGACCGGAAACCCCTGGGAGCTGGCGCAGACCCGATCGTTGATGAGTCCTGCACTTCGTCCCGAGGACCTCGGCTTGCCCCGAAACAAGTTGAACGAGCTGGTGGTTCACTACACCATCGATGACAGGATCGTCGCGATCGCGGATGGAGAAGTCCTGCTCGGGATCCTGTCAAGAGACCCTGAGGCGAAATCTGAGGGAGGCGTCGGCATCGGCACCACGGTTCGGGAGGTCGAGCGCCGGTACAAGGGGCAAGAGTTAATGATTGACTCGTCCGCCATGCATGCGGGCCAGGGCGTCGAGGTGTACCGTTACCCCTACCTTGGCCTTTCGTTTGAAGTACGCTCGGGCAGCGTTTCGGCCATCGCCCTGTACCCGCCCCGGGAGTGAACCGCCCGCCATGGCCATTCGGCAGGACGGCCCATGACTTCGCGCCGCGCGCTGCACGTCCACCTGTCGCCCGCGCTGGTGCCGCCCGGTCGGCTCGAAGGCGGCGTCGCCGTCGTCATCGACGTGCTCCGCGCCACCACCACCATGGTCCACGCCCTGGCGTCGGGATGTGACGGCGTCCGGCCGTGCGCCACCGTCGAGGAGGCGCGGCAACTCGCCGACCACATGCCGGCCGGCAAGGTGCTGCTGTGCGGCGAGCGCGAGGGGCTGCCGCTGCCCGGCTTCGACGCCGGCAACTCCCCGCGCGAGTTCACCTGCGCCCGGTGCAAGGGCGTCTGCGTGGTGCTGACGACGAGCAACGGGACGAAGGCACTGTTGCACGCCGCGCGGGCGGAGCGCGTCCTGGTGGCGGCGTTCACGAATTACAGCGCCGTGTGTGAACAGCTGAAGGCCGAGAGGCGTCCTGTTCATATCGTCTGCGCCGGCGAGTCGGGCGGCGTCGCCCTGGAGGACACGCTGCTGGCCGGGGCGATCGTCGATTTCCTGGTGCGGTCGCCGGACGTGGACGTGGACGACGGGGCGCGGCTGGCGTGGGACTGCTTCGAGCACCACGGCCCGCACCTGGAGGAGTCACTGCGGCTGGCCGGCGGGGGCGTCCGTTTGGGCCTGCTGGGATATGATGACGACGTCCGCGTCTGCGCCCGCGTTGATGCGTATCACCTGGTGCCGGAGCTGCGCCGCGACCCGGCGCGGGTCGAGATCGCCGCCGTCGGCATCACCGGGTCGCACTGGCGGTTCCGCTGACATCCTGTCGGAGCCGCGACCGTTAGGGAGCGGGTTGGGCTGCTCCGCTCCCTAACGGTCGCGGCACTGAAGACAACTCCTCTGGGCTGGGTTCACGAACATGGAAATGGACAAGCTGGTGTCGCTGTGCAAGAGGCGAGGGTACCTCTTCCAGTCGAGCGACATCTACGGCGGACTGAACGGCTTCTGGGACTACGGCCCGCTCGGCGTCGAGTTGAAGCGCAACGTCAAGGAGGCTTGGTGGCGCGACATGGTCACCGCCCATGACGACGTCCACACCCTGCCGGGGGCGCCACGCCCTTACCAGATGGTCGGGCTCGACTGCACCATCATCATGCACCCGCAGGTCTGGAAGTGCTCCGGGCACTACGACCTGTTCCACGACTTCATGGTCGATTGCCGGGAGACCAAGAAGCGCTACCGCCACGACCAGATCGTCGGCCGCTGGGTTGAGGCGAAGGGCAAGAAGGCCTTCGTCACCGTCCTGCCCGAGACCGACCACCCCGAACAGGAGATCGAGCCGAAGGCCCTCAAGTACTTCGGGCTGCGCGCCAAGCAGGCCGACCAGCTGATCTACCACGGCGGAATCGCCTCGCTGACAACGGCGCAGGACCACTCGGCGGTGCTCGGCCCGGACGCCAAGGAGCTGGGCACGCTGACCCAGCCGCGCGAGTTCAACCTGATGTTCAAGACCATCGTCGGCGCCATGGGCACCGAGGAGGACGCGGCGTTCTTGCGGCCGGAGACGGCCCAGGGCATCTTCGTCAACTTCAAGAACGTCGTCGATTCCAGCCGGGTCAAGGTGCCGTTCGGCATCGCGCAGGTGGGCAAGAGCTTCCGCAACGAGATCACGCCGCGCAACTTCACCTTCCGGTCGCGCGAGTTCGAGCAGATGGAGATCGAGTTCTTCTGCCACCCGTCGGAGTCGCCGAGCTGGTATCAGTACTGGCGCGACCGCCGCTACAAGTGGTACCTCGACCTGGGCCTGGCCGGGGAGCGGCTGCGGCTGCGCGAGCACGAGGCGGCGGAGCTGTCGCACTACTCGTGCGGCACGGCCGACATCGAGTACGCCTTCCCGTTCCTGCCGCAGGGCGACTTCGGCGAGCTGGAGGGCATCGCCCACCGGGCCGACTTCGACCTGCGGAGCCACCAGGAAGGCAAGCTGGTGAAGAAGGACGGCCAGCTCGTCGTCGAGGCCGGCCCCGACGGCAAGCCGCGGCACAAGGGCAGCGGCAAGAACCTGAAGTACCGCGACGACCAGACCCGGGAGGAGTACTGGCCGCACGTCATCGAGCCGTCGGCCGGTGCGGACCGGGCGACCCTGGCGTATTTGTGCGAGGCGTACTGGGAGGACGCCGCGAACCTCGACGAGAAGGGCAGGCCGCGGACGGTGCTGAAGCTGCACCCCCGGCTGGCCCCCCTGAAGGCAGCAGTACTCCCGCTGGTGAACAAGGAAGGGATGCCGGAGGTCGCCGAGAAGTTGTACCTCCGCCTCAAGAAGGAGTTCAACGTCTTCTACGACGACGGCGGGGCGATCGGCCGGCGATACTACCGGCAGGACGAGGTGGGGACGCCGTTTTGCTTCACGATCGACGGCCAGACACTCCAGGATCAGACGGTGACGATCCGCGACCGCGACAGCACCCAGCAGCGGCGCGTCCACCTCGATGCGGCGGCGGACGAGCTACGCCAACGGGTGCGGCCGACGTAGCGGGAGCACCCTCTGACCCGGGACGCCCGCGAGGGATTCCGCATCAGGATTCGCTCATCCAAAATTCTTCGATTTTCCCCTGTTGACAACTACACCGCGCAGCCGTTTATTAGAGTTGGTATTTTGTTAGTATCTTGATCGGATCATTGTCGGACCCAAATCCTCCGCCCCGACTAAAAGTTGAAGAGGGAGCCCGCCGACAGCTGGTTCGTGTTGGCCCACTTATCTCATCTCTCCCTGGAGGAGTCTGTCGTGCCACGGGTATTAAGTCTCAAACGGCTCCGCGGGTTCACGCTGATCGAGCTGCTGGTGGTGATCGCCATCATCGCCATCCTCATCGGCCTGCTCCTGCCCGCCGTCCAGAAGGTCCGCGAGGCCGCCGCCCGCATGACCAGCTCGAACAACCTCAAGCAGATGTCCTTGGCCCTGCACAACCAGGGTGGGACCTTCGACGGGAAGTTACCGCCGGCGTACGGCTTCTTCCCTCCGAACGGCACCCGGGACTGGGGCAACGGCGACACCGAGGCCTCGCTCTACTTCCACATCCTGCCGTTCATCGAGCAGGACAACATGTACAAGTCCGCCGCGACCCAAAATGGTGGCCGGCTCGGTTATCAGCTCGAGTGGCAGGGCAAGCCGCGCGTCGTCAAGACGTTCATCGCGCCGGCGGACCCGACCTACGTCGAAGGTCAGCCGTACTGTAGCTACCGCACCAACGGCATCGCGTTCTGCATGCCGCTGGGCCCCAACCAGCACACCGACCAGGGCTGGCAGTCCGGCCCCCGCCTGCCCGGCACGTTCCAGGACGGCACCTCGAACACGGTCGCCTTCGCGGAGGCGTTCGGCCGCCCGGGCCGGTTGACTACCAGTGGTAACAAAAACTTCATTGAGGTCCGGTGGTTTGCCGCCATGGACAACAGCCCGGGCCGGGGCTGCTCGGGGCCGGACCGGTGCAACGGCCCGGTCTATCACGTCTTCCCGCCGCCGAACTACACCAACCCGCCGTTCTACAACGGCCCGGGGGATGCGTTGCCGACGGACCTCGACCTCCACAAGCCGCAGATTTTGGGGTCGGGGATCATGCAGGTGGCGTTGATGGATGGTTCCGTCCGCCGAGTGAACGCCAGCATCTCGCCGGAGACGTGGTACAGGGCGAACCACCCGTCCGACGGCCTGACGCTGGGCAACGACTGGTAAGCCGGATGGGATGGCCCGGGGCGAAGGCCCTGGGGTCCCGTTCCAGGTAGTTCGGCTTGGGAGAGGTTCCGAGTTACTTCCTCGGGACCTCTCCTTCCCTCTCGTTTAAGGGATAGGGCCTGACAAGGCGTCGTTTCCTGGTTCCACTCTAACCCATTCTCCCCGTTGAGCGGGGTTCAGGTAAAAGTTCCATGCGATTGAAACACCGGCCCATTTTGCTCCCGCTCCTGGTGGTCCTGGCCCTGCCGGCGGTCGGCTGTGGCCCTGGCAAGTCCACCGTGTCTGGGAAGGTCACCCTTGACGGGAAGGATCTTTACGCGGGGACAATTGTTTTCGCCCCCGCCCACGGTGTCGCCGTTTCCGGCGACATCAAGGAAGGACAGTACAAGGTGGCGGGTGTTCCTAACGGCGAGGCGAAGGTAACCGTTGATACTCGGGCCCTCGCGTCCACGGTCGAGCAGGCCAAGCGGTCGTCCGGTGGCGCGGGCAACGCCTCCCTTTCTGGTAAGGGGCCACCGCCGGGCGCAAAGATGTCTGCGGAAGCCGCGGAAGCGTTACAAAAGCAACAACAGGCCATGGCCGAGGCGTCCAAGGCTGCCAAGGACCTGGCGACGCATTTCCGCCCGGTACCCGATAAGTATGGCTCCGCCAACACTTCCGGGCTGACCCACATGGTGGGCGGCGGCTCGGGCACGTTCAACATTGAGCTGACGTCCAAGTGACCTCGGCGCCCCCACGTCACGTCAGCCGGTTGGGGTGGGCCCGGCCTTCTCCCCGCTCGTAGAATAACAGGGGCGAGGCCGGTCCCACCCCCGTTCATTATTGCCCTCCGCGCCTCATTTTGCTGGGGCAGCCCGCATGGCACTCTCACCCCATTCCCGAACCGCGGGCCGCGTTGCGCTTGGCGGCCTGCTGATCGTCCTCGTGGGCCTCGGGCTTTGGCAGGTTTCGCGTTACTTCCTGGCCGAGTACCACATCAAGCAAGCGGCCCGGGCGCTGGAGCGGCAAAGGTATCGGTTCGCCCTGGAGGGGTATCAGAAGGCGGCCGGCTACCGCCAGGGAAGCGCTGCCCTTCACCTCCAGCTGGCGCGGGCGGCCCGGCGGGTGGGCAACCTGCCGATGGCGCGGGACCACCTTCTCCGGTGCCGGGAACTCCAGAACGGGGTTTCCGAGGAGCAGCAGGTGGAAGCCTACCTGGTGCGGGCCCAGTCGGGGGAGGTCGATGAGGTCTACCGCTTCCTGGTGCCCTACCTGACCGAGGAGGGGCCGTTCACCACGCTCGTGCTGGAAGCGCTCGTCCGGGCCTACATGGCCCGGTACCAGGCGGACCTCGCCGCCCGGCACATTCACCGGTGGCTGGAGTTGGAGCCGGACAACGTCGAGGCGATCTTTCGGCGGGGGACGCTGTACGCCCAACAGCAGAACACGAAGGGGGCGGCCGCCGACTACCAACGGGTGCTGGAGCTGGACGAGTCGCGGACCGAGGTCCGGGCCCCGTACGCCGAGATCCTCCGGGTGGAGAAGAAGTTCGAGGAGGCCGCGGAGCAGTACCGACTGGTGCTAGAACGGTTGCCCCAGGACGTCACGGCCCTGGTCGGGCTGGCCCTGTGTTACGTCGAGGTGGGGAAGGCGGACCGGGCCCGCGAGCAGATGCTGGCCGTCCCGGAAGAGGACGAGTCGGCGGACGCCTCCTACGCGCGGGGCCTGGTGGAGATGCGGTCCAACCGGCCCGAGAGGGCCGAGCCGTACCTGCGCCGGGCGCTGGTTCGTGACCGCGGGCACTTCGACGCCTGCTACAACCTGATGCTGTGCCTGACCCGGCTGGGCCGGGGCGAGGAGGCCGGCACGGTGAAGGCCCGGCTGGAGCAGATCGAGGCGGACCAGAAGCGGCTGATCGCCATCTCGACGCGGGAGATGGACGCGTCGCCGTCGAACCCGGACCTGCACTGCGAGCTGGGCGAGATTTACCAGCGGTTGGGCCACCCCGAGCGGGGGGCACGCTGGTTTCGCACCGCCCTCCGCCACGACCCCGACTGCCGGCGGGCCCACGAGGGCCTGCGGGACTACTACGACGGCCTGGGCCCCGAGGGCAAGGAGAGGGTCGATTACCACCGCCGTCTGGCGGCCCATTGAACCGCACACTCGCCCCTCTCGGAGCCCACCGCTGACTCTGGAGCCTCCCCGATGACCCCTACCGAACCCGCGGTCAGCCCACCGCCGGGCCGCGCCCCCTTGCGGTGAGCAGAAGCCCCGCCGGTGCGTCCCGCACCGGGATCACTCTGGCGGCGGCTGGCCGCCTGCTCGCGGCCTCGCGCTCCACCCCGGCCCGGGAAGGGGACCTGTGGCGGCCTCGCCGCCGGCCAGACCCTGGCCGGGGGACGCCTGCCTGGCGCCGACCCCCTCCTCGACGCGCCGGGCATGGGGGCGTCTTACTGGCTCTACGATGTTTTGCTGTACGCCGGCCATCGTGCCTTGGCGGCCCCGGCCTGGTCGGGCTGAACGCCGGACTCGCAGCGCTGGTGGCGGTCGTCGTGTACGTGGCGGGGCGGTCGAGGTCGGGGCCGGTGGCGGCCGGGGCGGGAGCCCTGCTGGCGTCCCTGGCGCTGGGCCCGTGGCTTGGGGTTCACCCGGGGCTTTTCTCTTGCCTGTTGCTGGCCCTGACCTTGGTGCTTCTGGGGAGGGCAGCCGAAGCGGCCGAGGGCGGCTCCCAGGCGAGGGGGTCGTGGTGGCTGCTGCCGGCCCTGGCGGTGGTGTGGGCCAACACGGACGTGTGGGCCCCGCTTGGGCCGGTGGCGGCGGTGTTGGTGGCCCTTGGGGAGTGGCTCCGGGGCCGGGCCCGAGCCGCTCGGTGGCTGGCTACTCTCTTCGTGCTCATGGCCGGGGCCAGCCTGGTCAGCCCTAACCACCTGCGGGGGGTGAGCTTCCTGGCTGAGGCCTTGCGAAGCGGCCCCGCCGGGGGGCCGGCCCTTTCCCCGTTCTGGATCGGTGGGTTCGCCGCCGCGCCGGCGTCGGCGCTGGCCTTCTATGCCTTGACCGCGCTGGGGGTGCTGGCCCTGGTGGACCGGCACGGCCCCGGGTGGTCGCTCGCCCCGCTCTGGGGCGTGCTCTTCGGCCTGACGGCCTGGCGGCCCGCCGCGGCTCCGCTCTTCGCGGTGGTCGCCGGTCCGGCCGCGGCCGCCGGCCTCGCCGTGCTGACGCGCCGCGCGTCCGCGGATGGCGTCCCGGCGAGGTGGTCGCGCCGGCTGGGTGTTGTCGCGGGCGGGCTGTTGGTCCTGGCCGCCTGGCCGGGCTGGCTCCAAGGCCAGGCCCACGGGCGGCGGGAGTGGTCGGTGGGGGTGGACGATTCGCTCCGGGACGCGGTAGGGCTGCTGGACCGGTGGCGGCACGAGGGGAAGCTAGGCGCGGAGGCCCGGGGCCTGACCTTGTCGCCCGACGGGGCGGCCTACTGGGCGTATTTCGCCCCTGCTGAGGGGCTGAATCTGGAACGGCTCCCTCCCTTGTCCGCCCAGGAAGCGGGCGTCGTCCTGGAGGGGTTGCTTGGGGGGGGGGACACCTGGCGTGAGTTGTTGCGCGGCCGGCAGGTCCGCTACCTGTTGCTGGCGAACAGCGCGGCGCAGCCGGCGGCCGCGGTTTTCACCCGGTTGGCGGCGGCGCCGGACGAGTGGCCCCTGCTCTACCTGCGCGGCCGCACCGTTGTCTTCGGCTGGCGCGACCCTCATGGGTCGGGAAAGGCCGACCCGCTTGCCGCCTTGAGCCTCGACCTGGAGCGGCGGGCGTTCCGTCCCGGGGCCGAGGACCGGGCCCCGGACGACTCCCCCGAGCCGGGCCCCGAGCCGCGCCCCTGGTGGCGGGCCTTCGTGGAGCCGGCCCCGCCTCCCCCCCCGGGGCGTGACGAGGCCGACCTGTACCTGGCCCTGTTCGACGCGCGACGGCCCCGCTTCCAGGGGTTGGCCTGGGCCACCTGGCTGGGCCGCTCGGCGGCCGGCCTGGTCAGCGGCCTGGCGGACGCCGGGCGCGGCCCGGCAGCGCTTGGGTGGGAAACGGGGCTGAGGCTGGCCTGGGTGCAGCTGGGCTGGGGGAACTACCTGGCCGGCCAGGACGACGGCCCCCCGGGTCTGCTGCTCCTGGCCGTGCGGGCGGCCCGGCGGGCCGTGCGCGACAACCCCGACGACGCCCGGAGCCACTTCCTCCTCGGCGAAGCTTACCTCCGGCTAGCCCACGCCACCCGTGAGCGGGACTGGCGGGCGCAGCTGCCCCCGTTCGAGCGCGTCCGCCAGGCCCAGGCAATCGCCGCCTACACCCGGACGTTGGCGCTGCGGCCGGGCTCCGTCGAGGCCCACGGGAGGCTGACGCGGATCTACCGGGACGGCGGGAGCCTGGACCTGGCGCTGAGGCACCTTGAGGGACTGGCCCGGGCGGCTCGCTCCCGCGGGCCGAGGGCCGGCGAGGACCGAGCGGACTTTGACAAGAGGGTGGCGTCGCTGGAGGAGGAGCGGGACGCCCTTCAGAAGGAGGTGGCCGGGCGGGAGGGCGCCTGGCGCGAGGTCGCCGGCGGGCGGAAAGTCCTCGACCAGGCCCGGGACGCGATGGGGCGGGGGCTGCCTGGGCTGGCCCTGGAAACGCTTCTGAAGTCGGACGCCTCGGAGTTTGGCGCGGAGGGCTCGCTGCTGGAGCTGGAGCTGCTGCTGTTGGCCGGCCGAGTCAAGGACGTCAAGGCCTGGGCGGACCCGGAGCTTCAGGCCAGCCTTGGGGCGGCGGCCTACCACGAGCTGCTCGCGCGGCTCGCCGCCGCCACCGGGGATTACGACGGGGCGGAACGGCACCTCGCCGGGGTGGCCTCGGCCGCCCAACACCGGGCCGGCCGGTCCCGCCCGGCGCGCGAGGAGGCCGCCCTGAACGTCACCCGGGCCTTGCTGCTGGCGCCGGTGGCGGCCCCGAGCCCGGCCACGCTGGTGCCCGAGTCGCTCCTCCGCCACGCGCTGCTCGACGACGTCCGGCAGGCCGGCGGCGCCCTGCGGTGGGAGGCCAACGCCTACGTCATCCAGGGCCTGATCGCCCTGGAGGCCGGGCAGGTCGAGAGGTCCGGCGAGGCGATGCGGCGGGCGCTGGCAGGGTGGGGTGGCCCGGAGGTGGAGGCCGCTGGCGGCGGGGTCGATTTCTCCGGCCGGTCGGCCGCGCAAGATGTCCTGCGCTGGCTGGGGGAGAGGTGACCGGGCCGCCGACCGGCGCCTCAAGCTCCCCCGGCCTTCGGCGCGGTCAGCAGCTTGCCCGACGCCGCCCGGACGCGCTCGACCAGCACGTAGAAGACCGGCACCAGCACCAGCGTCACCAGCGTCGAGAGCAGGATGCCGCCGATGATCGCCCGCGCCATCGGCGCCCGCGTCTCGGCCCCGGGGCCGATGCCCAAAGCCGCCGGCACCGCCCCGGCGACGGTGGCGATGCTCGTCATCAGAATCGGCCGCAGCCGCACCGGGCAGGCCGTCAGGATCGCCTCCTCCAGCGGCTTGCCCTCCTCGCGCAGCTGGTTGGTGTAGTCCACCAGGATGATCGAGTTCTTCTTCACCAGGCCCATCAGCAGCACCAGCCCGATCAGGCTCATCATGTTGAGCGTGTCGCCGGTCAGCCACAGCGTGACGAACGCCCCGGTGACTGCGAAGGGCATCGCCAGAAGGACCGTTAACGGGTGGATAAAGGAGTTGAACTGCACGCCGAGGATCATGTAGGCGATGAGGATGCCCATGACCAGGGCGAAGATCAGGCTGTTGATCGTCTCGCGCATGGCCCGGGCGTTGCCCATCTCGATGGAGGTGCCGTCCTCGCCCATCACGTCGGCGATCATCCGCTCGACCTCGGCGATCGCCTCGCCCTGCGAGACGCCGGGCGCCGGGTTGGCTGTCACCTCGATCTTGCGCTGGTGGTTGAAGCGGTTGATAACCGGCAACGTCGGCAGGACGTCGATCTTCTGCACGACGTCCTCGACGTTGACCAGCTGGTTGTTGCCGGCCCGCAGCGTCATGATCTTGAGGCTGTCCGGCGAGGCGCGGAGCTGCTCTTGCAGGCGGACGCGGACGTCGTAGCGGCGGCCCTTGTCGGTGAACTTGCCGACGCGGGTGCCGCCGACGAGCAGGCTGACGCTGTCGGCGAGGTGGCCGACCGTCATGTTGACCTGGGCCAGCTTCTCGCGGTCGGGCACGATGCGCACCTCCGGCATGCCCGGCCGGTAGTCGGTGTCGATGTCCTCCAGCAGCGGCCCGCTCGGGTCGCGCGGGTTGCGGGCCTCGCGCATCCGCTCGATCAGCTCGGCCCGGTAGCGCGGCAGCCGCGCCCAGTCGGCCTGGAGGACGAAGTCGATCGGGTCGCCGCGCTGCGCCGTGAACCCCTCGGTGGACTGGTCGCGCACCACCACGCGGATGTCCTCGATCCGCCGGAGGTCGTTGCGGATCTCGATCATCAGCTCTTGCTGACTCCTGTCGCGGCGGGCGCGCGGCACCAGCTGGACGAAGATGTCGGCCTCGTTCATCAGCTGGCCCGACTCGGTGGCAACGGTCGTGAGCAGGCTGGCGATCTCCGGCCGCTCGACGAGACGGCTCTCGCACTCGGCCAGCAGGTGTGAGACCTGGGTGATGCTCGACCCGACGGGGCAGATGATGTGGACGAGCAGCCGGCTCTGGTCCTCGCTGGGCACCAGCTCGCGGCCGAGGATGTCGAAGTAGAGGAACGCCGCCGCCAGGGCGATCAGCAAAACGCTGCCCAGCAGCACTACCCCCCAGTGCCGCAGCGACACGGCGAGGAACCGGCGGTAGGCGACGGCCAGGCGCTCCAGCACCCAGTCGGTCGGCCCGAGGACGAGCGGCCCGAGGAGCCAGCGGTCGATTGCCCACCAGGTGAGGTTGCCGAAGCGGACCAGGCACACGACCAGCGCCACCTCGACGACGCTCTCGGCGAGGGTGAGCGTCCACAGCGTGCGGCCGGTCGCCGTCGCCGGGTCGGGCCAGGGCGCCTCCAGCCCGAACAGCCCGTAGAGCCAGGTTCCCGCATCGACGAGGGGCCAGCCGAACGGCTTCAGCGCGGGCAGCCACAAGGCGCTGAGTCGGAAGGCCGTGCCGGCCAGCAGGGCCATTCCGCCGAGGAGGAACGCCAGGGCGAACGGGAACGGCCGCGGCCGGTGCGGCCTCTTCTCGCGGAGGTTGAGGAAGAACGCGCACAGCATCGGCGTCAGCGTCAGGGCGCAGATCAGCGAGAGGAACACGGCGACGCCGACGGTCACGCCGAACTGGAAGAAGAACTTGCCGATCGTGCCGGACATGAACGCCACCGGCAGGAAGATCGCCATGATCGACAGCGTCGCGGCGATGGCGGCGAAGGAGATCTCCCTGGCCCCGATCAGCGCCGCCTCGACCCGCGACTTGCCCATCTCGCGGTGGCGGTAGATGTTCTCCAGCACGAGAATCGCGTCATCGACGACGACGCCGACCGACAGCGACAGGCCGAGCAGCGTCATCAGGTTGATGGTGAACGGCGGCAGGCCGAACAGCTTGACGCCGTAGTTGAGGACGAAGAAGGTGCCGACCAGCGACGTCGGGATCGACAGGCAGATGTTGAGCGTGGTGCCCAGCGAGCCGAGGAAGAGGAAGCAGACGACGGCGGTCAGGCCGATGCCGAGGATGAGCGTCAGCTTCAGCTCCTCGACGTTCTCGCGGACGAACAGCGACGTGTCCACCGGGACGTGCACCTCGACGCCCCTGGGCAGCATGCGGCGGAGGCGCGGCAGCTCGTTCTTGACGTTCTCGCAGACCGAGACGAGGTTGCCGCCGATCGCCTTGCGGACGCCGACGGCGACGGCGGGCATGCGGTTGAACCGGGCCAGGCTGCGCTGGTCCTCCTGGCCGTCCTCGATCGTGGCGACGTCGCCGAGGTAGATCTGCTGGCCGTTGCGCTGGGTGAGCAGGAGCTTGCGAAACTCGTCGATCGTGTAGGCCTCGCCCATGGTGCGGAGGTTGAACTCGACGAGGTTGCTCTTGATGTAGCCGGCGGGCAGCTCGGCGTGCTGGGTCTGGATGGCGGCCTTGACGTCGTCGGCGGAGAGGTTGTAGCTGGTGAGCTTGTCGCGGTCGATCCAGACGCGGACGTTGCGGGCCTGAAGCCCGGCGAACTGGACGCCGCCGACCTCGGGGATGGCGGCGATCTGCTGCTTGAACTCCTTCTCGGCGAAGTCGCTGATGACGCGGCGCGGCACCGGGCCGGACAGGGTCAGCCAGATGACCGGCAGGTTGTTCGGGTTGACCTTGGAGATGACGGGCGGGTCGATGTCGAGCGGCAGCCGGCGGCGGGCGGCGCTGACGGCGTTCTGGACGTCCTGCATGGCGACGTCGATGTTGCGGTCGAGCTTGAAGAACACCGTGGTGATGCTGGTGCCTTCGAGGGCCTGCGACATGATGTAATCGACACCCTCGACGCCGGCGACGGCGTCCTCGACGACGTCGGTGACGTCGCCGTCCATGATGTCGGGGGAGGCGGCCTCGCGGGTGATGACGATGGAGACGACGGGGAAGTCGATCTCGGGGAACTGGGAGACGCCCATGTCGCGGTAGCCGAGGTAGCCGAAGACGATCATCGCCGCGGAGAGCATGACGGCGAAGACCGGGTTGCGGATCGACAGGTCGGAGAGGCTCATCGGCGGGTCCGAGGAGTGGGGCGATGGTAGCAGGGCACCGGCCTTTTATCATATGAGGGCGTGGAGGCGACGGATCGGCGGAGGAAGGTGGCTGGGTAGAATGGCCAGACGTAGGTACGTGGTTCGCGTGGCGTGCCGAGACGGAGTGTCACAGCGAGGCATAATCACAAGTTCGGCTGCGCGAGGTCAAGCGATGGAATTGCATGCGGTCAGCGCCAAAGACGCGCAAGCGATTGCGACCTTGGTCCAAGGGATACCCGATATCCAGCAACCGATCTTGCTGCCCCTCAGCTGCGACGAGGATCATGACCGGGCCGTGGTGTACCTGGGGCGTGTGGACGGACCACTTGCCGGTGGCGGTGCCGCCGTCGAGGTGCGACGGGACCAGGGCGTATGGGTCGTGGCTGGGGTCGGGTGCTGGGTGGCGTAGGTGAGTTAGGCCGGTTGTCGCTTGGGGATGCCGAGCATCGAGAACCAGTCAGCCCCATTCGCGTCCACGTCTACGGACCAGCAGCCCAGAAACTCCTGAAGGTCTTGCGTCAGGAACACCACATGGGTGGGCCGCGCCTCCTCCTCGATCGCCCGCAAGGCGGCCTCGGCACGCTGCTTATTCTCCGGGGAAGCGAATCGCCACATCGGAACCCACACCGGGGCCGCTGGAGCACCCAGTTCGGCTAGGACGGCGAGTGTTCGCTCGACAGACCCGGCGGGCAGTTCGTCCACCCGGAGCAGCCGTTCGTCTAAGCCGTCTGGGGTGGAGCGCTCGTCCACCAGGCGGAAGCGGAACTCCGCTTCGGGGTAGCTGAGCCGACAGAAGCCCTCCCGCGGCCCGTCGTACCAGTCGAAGACGATTGCCTGCTCCGTCTTCCAGGCGCTGGGCGGCGGTTCTAGTAACCGTCGTTCTAGATTCACGGCCGACTCCGTTTACGGTGACCTTCCCAGTATGGCGTTGAACAGGTCGGCAACATCCTTCGTCACCGGCTCGGGAAGAACAACTGTGTGATGGTCATCGTCCGCCCTCGTCGGCGTGTAGCGGCCCTCAAACCCGGCGCCTTCAAAGGCCGTTCTCATCGCGGCCACGGCGTCGCTCGGATCTCGCGCTAACACCTGGTTCGCCTCTTGGCTCGTCACCGAGACGCCGTGGCCGTAGGGAACCCCGTTGACTGCGCTCCCGCCTTGTGCCGCCCGGGCACAGGCCTTTGCGAGCCGGGTGGCCGACTCCCACATCTTACCACGCCGAACGAGCAGGTCGTCAGGCGCGGCCCCGGTTCCTGTCGGGTCGTACTTCATGGGCGTCTCGCTCAGACCGTGTTCGGGGCGTTCGGCTCCGGGGCCGGCTTGGTGAAGTCCACCGTGTACGTCTTGCCCGCCCGCACCTCGACGACCCGCGTCTCGTTGAGCGGCACGCCGTGCTCGACGTAATCCACCCGCATGGTGGAAAAATACGCCTTCTCGCGCTCCAGCCGCGGCGTGTCGAACGTCCGCACGTCGCTGGCGAGCAGCTCCACGTCGTTGACCGTCAGCCGGCCGCCCGGCGGCATCACCACCGACACCCGCGCCGACGCGGTCTCCTTGAACGCCGGCGCCCGGTGCCGGCGGTAACGCGCCCTGGCCCTGGCCTGCGGCGGCGGCGCGGCGGTGGCCAGCGCCACGGCGATGCCGTCGCCGCCGGTCTCGCGCAGCTGGCGGGCGCGCTCGGCGACGCGGGCCGGCAGCTGCGTCAGCCGCACCGTCGGCCGCGTCGGCGCGATCGTGCTCATGCCGGCCGTCTCGACGTGCAGCCCCCAGCGGGTCAGCGCCTGGCGGGACCGCGCCGTCAGCTCCTGGTCGAGCGCCTGGCGGGTCGTCAGCAGCGTCTCGCGCGTCTGCTCGCGCAGCAGGTCGTGGACCAGCAGAGGCACCAGGGTCGAAACACCCATGCGGACGCTGTCGATCGACACCGCCGCGGTGATCGGGTCCTCGACGCGGTAAACGATGGTCGTGTCCACGTCGTAGACCAGGCCGTCGCCGGTCGCGACGCGCTGCCGCGGCAGGTCGAGCGTGACCGAGCGAACCGGCGTGTGCCGCACCGTCTGGACGATCGGGATGAGCGGGTGGAAGCCCGGGTCCAGCACCTTCTTGGCCCGGCCCCAGGAGAACAGCACCCCCGCCGTGCCCGACTGGACCGTGGTGCCGAACATGCGGATGAAGGCCAGCGCCGCCAGGGCCGCCGCCACGGGGTGATTCGCGGCGTACCCCAGGATGCCGCGCCAGGTCACCCGCAGGAGCCACCAGGCCGTGTCCCATACCCAGTCGATCACGGACCACGCCAGGTCCCACAGCCAGGAGATCATGTCGGCTTCACCTGCGCATTGCCGGTCGGGTCGCCGTCCTCCTCCTCGTTCAGCATCGCCTCGATCTCGTCCTCGCTCTGCTCAGGCCGCCTGTCGGCGGGCATCGGCAGCCTCGGGTAGACCTCGGCCTCGGCCGGCCGCAGCGCCACGACCGACCCGGAGATCAGCGCCACCGCCGCCTCGGTGCCCAGGCCGGACGCCCGCAGCTGCTGGAACAGGGCGAGCTTTTCTTCGGAGAGTTTGCGGAGCTGGGTAATCTCCAGAGTCTCCGGCGTCGGCGAGAACGTCGAGAAGCCGAACTCGTGGATCTGGATGCCCCACTGCTCCTCGATCGCCCCCAGTTCCGCCTTCACCTGGGCCACCATCGCCGGCAGGTCGCGGATCGATTGGCGGTCCTGCATCTTGACGACGCGCTGCACCGCCAGCACCATGCGGTTCTTCAGGCCGGTCACCAGGTTGTCCACCTCGATCATCGCCTTGCGCAGATCGACGATCTGATAGACCGCACGGGCGCCGACGGTGTAAACGAGGTCGTCCTGGAGCTGGATCGTCTGCGGCTCCAGCTCGATGGTCGTGTCCTTGGTCTCCTTGACGCTGTACTTCTGGACGATCGGCCACTTCCAGTGGACGCCCGGCCCGACGACGCGGCCGGCCCTTCCCAGCGTGAACTTCAAGGCGTGCTGGCCGTCGTAGACGACGACGAACACGCCGGTGATTGCTTCGAGCAGCTTCAGGATCATACAGGGTTCTCAATAGTCGTCGTCGCGCCGGATGCCCTCGTTCTTTCGCCCGGCCTTGCGCGGCTGGTCCTCGTCCTCGTCGTACGATCTCGCGTCGGTGATCGGTGGGGGCGGCATCGAGCGGGCCCCAGGCGCGCGGACGTCGAGCCGCTGGGCCTCCTCGATCTCGCGGGCGTGCTCGGGAGTCAGCATGACCTTGACCCAACAGTCAGGCTTGCGACGCACCTCCTCGACCGCCTCAGCCACGCGGGGGTCGCTCAGCACCAGGTCGGTCAGCCGCTCGCCCTCGCGGCGATCCTCGACCGCGACGGTCATGCGGGCGGCCCACATCGCCTCGGCGAACGCGCCCTTCTCCAGCTGCCCTTCGACGGCGGCGGCGAAGGTGTCGGTGCCGTACTTCACCGTCGTGTTGGCGGTCATCTGCTCCAGGATGTCGCCCTTGAGGGTGGCCGGGTCGCACGTCCCGATCGTCAGGCCGCCGATCACCCGACGGATCGCCTTGTTCCGCCGGTCGGTGAGGTGCAGGAGCACCAGGCCGAGGGCGCCCAACCCGACCAGCACCAGTCCCGCGGCCAGGAAGGCGAGGGTGTGGGGCCGGCCCTTGTTGAGTTCAAAGGCACTGAACAACAGGAACAGCCCTCCCAGGGCGATCAGGCCCCACGACCACGGCTTGACGTAGGTGCGCAGCGTCAGGTCCCACGACCAGCGGATCGGGATGGCCCGGTACTGCTCGCCCTGCCAGTCGAACGTGTGCATCGCCTTGTACGGGAAGATGGGCATGAAGAAAACGACGAAGCACTCCATCGCGTCGTGGCTACCCCAACCGATGTCGCCGCGCGAGCCGGTGACCGACGTGCCGACCCCGTTCATGGTAAACGGCATGGGGAATCACTCCGCAGTGAGGGTGGGCGGCTAACCCGGCGAGTCCCTCCCGCCGGGACCAGGCCGGCGGCCTGCGCCGGCGCCTCTGTTTTATGGACAGAGACCGCCTCGCCGAGGTAGGCCTTCCTGTCTGTGGGGAAGGCCCGCGGTTTCAACGATTGTCGGATCCGCATGCTCCCGGGCCTCCACTGCCCCAGGGTCATCCTCATCCGGCCCCCAGACTGCGACCGTCGCTTTCGAGCTACGCCCGAATTCGCTGTCGGGTCGCGAGTGCCTTCGGGCATTTCCCTGTTGTCCCCTCCGTGGCCGAGCACTCGGCCAACGACCCCGAGCCAACCCGACCCGTTGTTTGGAGCCTGCCATGCTGAAGGCCGTCGTGAGGCACTTTGTCCGGAAGCTCCCGAGGAAGGCGTCCCGTCGCCCGTTCCGTCTCGAGGCGCTCGAAGGCCGCGTTCTGCTGACCGGCAACCCGCTGGTCAAGGCCCCCTGGATTCCTCAGGTGGGCATCTCGCGCGGCGGCGACGGTGTCCTCCACATCGAGGGCGACCCTGGCCGGCAACGACGCGCTCGTCGGCGTCGCGGGCGGCGACACCTACGTCTTCAACCTCGACCTCGCCCTCGGGTCGGACGTCCTCGACGAGAACTTCGGCGACGGCACCGACACGATCGACTTCTCGCCCTCGACGGCGCGCGGCGCGACGATCGACCTGGGCGCGACCGCCGCGCAGGCCGTCAGCGCCGGCCGACTGGTGCTGACCCTCGGCGGTCAGGTCGAGCGGGTAATCGGCGGCGCTCTCGGCGACCGGCTGACGGGCAACTCGGCGAACAACGTCCTTCTCGGCGGCGGCGGCGACGACGTGCTGCTGGGCATGGACGGCGGGCTGGGGGCCGACTCGCTCTTCGGCGGCGACGGGGAGGACATCCTACTGGCCGGCGGCACCACGCAGAACACGCGGGCGGCGCTGGACGCGATCATGGCCGAGTGGACCGGCCTGGCAAACTAACGGCTGCGGGTGGACCGCCTGCGCGGGGTCGCGCCCGGCGGCCTCAACGGCGGCGTGTTCCTCAAGGTCGGCACCGTGACCAACGACGGTGGCGCGACCGACACCCTGTTCGGCAGCCTGATGCAGGACTGGTTCCTCCGCAGCGCCGGCGACGCCATCACCGACCCGAACTCCGGCGGCCCGGAGGTGGTGACGCCGATCGCGTAGGCCCACTCCGGCCTGGCCACATAGGTCGTGCCCCAGGAGAGGAGTGGGATCCCGGGGCACACTTTCTCATGGGGCCGGACCTTGGTCCGTAACCACGGAGAAGGATCCGTCCCGGGCTGTGCCATTCGCCGCGAATGTGTGAGATTAACTTTCTATTTGCCAATAAATTACGTCCAGTGTGAGCGACCGGATTTGCACCGACGGCGTCCACCTGGGGAATGAGGATTCTCATGCGGGGCCGGCCCCGTCACGTCGGCCCGCCAGCTGGCATCCTGGCGCGCTAGCCCAGGGGTGGCCAGCCGGCGTCGAGCCCCTCCCGCTCGATGCGGCGGACCTGCTGCTCGCTCAGCCCGAAGCGGTCGGCGACCGCCCGCCTGGACGACACCACGTCGGCCCCGCCGTCCTGGCTCTGGACCAGGGCGAGGAACGCCTCCATCCGCTCCGCCTCCGAAAGCTGCCTGTCCGCCATCGCCGCTCCTTTGGTTGATGCGCCCCTGGCCATTCTACTGGGCCACCGCTCCCCCGGCTCCGAGACCGTCGCCCCCACCGCCATTCTGCTAACCCCAAGCGCCTCGACGACCTTGTCGCGAGCGTCCCTGCTTCTCCGATCTACCGGAAAATGTTGCGGATGGTAAGTGTCGCCCTTGCTGGGCCTATTGCAGGCCAGGTCACCCCGCCAGTGGCGCAAGATCCAGAGGGAATACGAGGCGGCCGCAGACCCGTCGGTCACGAGGGATAGCTCGGAGAGAGCGGTTTATTTTTCCGGGTGCCCCTCCCTTTGTTGATTGGACTGCGCCGGCATTCGGCCCCCTTCCCTACGAGAAGGACGGACGACGACCTGGACTCCCTGAAGAAGGCGATGCGCGACACATTGGCCGGCCCACCTGATAGGCAGCCGCTTCTTCCACCTTCAAAGTCTCAAATTCGAGGGGGACGACAAAGCCCGACGAGATCCTGCGCGCCCTGGCGTTCGTCGAGTACGTCTTCCTACTGGGTCCAGCATTATGAATGCTCCGGTCGCAGGCCCGACCGTCAGGGAGGGAGGGCTTAATGCCGCCCCCAGGCGAAGCGAGCCCTCCCTAACGGTCGGGCCTGTGTAAGGTAGCGCTCTCAACGCTGGACCCAGTAGAGATCGACCAGGAGCTGGTCGGGCTGCGGGACAAGCTCCGGCGTGCCGCCGGCCGGCTCCCCGCCGCCCGCACAGCGGCCAACCGGGTGCGCGAGGTGCGGGGCGCCCTCTGGTGCGTCCTGACCGACCTGGACCGGGACGTCACTGCCGCAGTCGTCGCCGATCGTCACGTCGTCCAACCACCCACCCCAAGGAGTCTGACATGCACCACCCGCGGCCGCGGACCAACGGTGCCATGCGCGCCCGGCCGGCCCCAAGGCCCACCTACTCTTGAGCCCTGCGCCCTCCGCCTGGCCACTCCCGCCCCGTCGAGTGGGCGCTGGCCGATCGCATGGCGACCTGAAGAGGAAAATGCAGTCCCGGCGAGGTGATCCTTGGCCGGGACCGCATTCGGATGCGGTCGCCAGTAGCCCTGAGTGTTCGGGCAGGCCTCGTCAATCATGCCCAGTACTTGCTGCTCTGAGCTGGTGTGACGAGAGAATTCTGCCAAATCCGAACACAACCTGTTCGTTTCGAGTGCAGGCAGAGATTGAAGAGGTACGGGGCAAGCGCGGCCCGGCCTGATCGCCGCCACAGGACTTCGGGCCTTGGCCCGCGGGCCCAGAAACGAGGTCACGGTCCCCTTCTCCACGCCGACGGGCGCTGCCGTCGGGATTCGGCACTGTCGGACGTCCCGACCGCCCGTGCCCCTCACTCGAACCGAGCACCCGAACCCCACCGAGGTCCCCATGCACACGCTCCCTGAAAGCGCCTGTTCCGCCGAAGTGGCCCCGCACCGTGCGCGACGTCCCTCCGAAGTCCCGCAAGGCCTGCCTGGGCCTGGAGGCCCTGGAAGCCCGCACCCTGATGGCCGCCTCGCTCACCGCCAAGATCAACCTCGCCGACGGCGTCCTGCGCATCGACGGCACCGTCAACGCCGACGCCATCCGCGTGGTCAACAACCGCGGCACCCTCTCCGTCCAGGGCATCCCGATCGTCGTCACCAACGGCGGCAGCACGACCAGCGTTGCTAGCGTCCCCCGCAGCCAGGTCGCCTCCGTCCAGGTCACGGCGCGCGGCGGAAATGACCTCGTCGAAATGGTCGAGTCCGGCCTGGTGGCCGGCCAGGCGGTGGGCCTGGTCGCCTACGGCGGCACCGGCAACGACACCCTCCGAGGCGGCTCTGCGAACGACACCCTCTACGGCCTGGCTGGCGACGACACCCTCCTCGGCAACGCCGGCGACGACGTGCTGGCCGACGAGCCTCGCTGGAGCAAGCAGCTGGCCGGCGACTTCAACGGCGACGGCCTCGACGACCTGGCCAACTTCAACCCGGCCGACGGCACCTGGTGGGTCAGCACCTCCACGGGTGGCCGCTTCAACACCGACCTGTGGGACGATTTCATGACCAGCTCCGGCTGGTCGTCGCAGGTCGTCGGGGACTTCAACGGGGACGGCAAGGACGACATCGCCAACTTCCACCCCGGCAACGGCACCTGGTGGGTCAGCCTGTCCAAGGGCGACCACTTCGAGACCACGCTCTGGGCCGACTTCGCCACGGACCGGGGCTGGACCGCCCAGGTCGTCGGCGACTTCAACGGGGACGGCAAGGACGACATCGCCAACTTCCACCCCGGCAACGGCACCTGGTGGGTCAGCCTGTCCAAGGGGACCGGGTTCGCCACCACGCTCTGGGCCGACTTCGTCACGAACAGCGGCTGGACCACCCAGGTCGTCGGCGACTTCAACGGGGACAAGAAGGATGACATCGCCAACTTCCACCCCAGCAACGGCACCTGGTGGGTCAGCCTGTCCAAGGGGACCGGCTTCGCCACCACGCTCTGGGCGAATTTCGCCACGAACAGCGGTTGGACCGCCCAGGTCGTCGGCGACTTCAACCGGGACGGCGAGGACGACATCGCCAACTTCCACCCCGGCAACGGCACCTGGTGGGTGAGCATCTCCAACGGCACGAGCTTCACCACCGTGCTGTGGAGCACGTACGCCACGAAGGGCGGCTGGAAGACACAGGTCGCGGCCGACTTCACGGGGGACGGCCGGGCCGACGTGGCCAACTTCCACCCCGGCAACGGCACCTGGTGGGTCGGAACGTCCACGGGCGTCAACTACACCACGGCCCTCTGGGCCGACTTCGTCACGAATAGCGGCTGGACCACCCAGGTCGTCGGCGACTTCAACGGCGACGGCCGCGCCGACGAGGCCAACTTCCACCCCGGCAACGGCACCTGGTGGGTCAGCCTGTCCACCGGCACCGGCTTCAACACCCAGCTCTGGGAGGAGTTCGCCACCGGCGACGACGTCATGGACGGCGGCGCCGGCGCCGACCACCTCTACGGCGATGACGGCAACGACACGCTCCAGGGCGGCCCCCAGAGCGACACGCTCCAGGGCGGCTGGGGCAACGACAACCTTTCCGGCGGGGACGCCGCCGACGCCCTCTACGGCGAGGACGGCAACGACACGCTCTACGGCGGCGCCGGCCCTGACGTCCTCTCCGGCGGCAACGGCAACGACGGCCTGTTCGGCGGCATCTTGGACGGGGTCGATACGCTGTACGGCGGCGCCGGGGCCGACCGCTTCCTGATGCCGTTCGTCACCCAGGACCTCACAGGCTTCTACGAGGACCTCGTCAAGGACCGGAAGTCGGAGGACGCCCGGATCACCTTCAAGCGGCAGGGCCGCGACTGGACCGAGGCGGAGATCATCGGCGTCGACCGCGGCCTGTCCTGGCTGCACCGCGCGACCAACAACACGACCCTGCTCAAAATGAGGGACGGCCAGGACGCGCTGGTCTTCCGCCGCGTCGTCAGCCTGGGGGCGACCACCTTGGCGGACAACGACTCGATGTCCGTCCTCCGCTTCGCCGACGCCGCGTTCAACACGGCGGGCTACCCCATCGACGAGACGGTCGTCCACGAGATCGGCCACAACTGGGATGTTGAGAACCCCCGGTGGGCCGAGTTCATGGGCCTCTCCGGCTGGCAGGCGCTGCCGCTGGACAAGCCCGTCCCGACGGGCTTCACGCGGGCGGCGCAGTTCGGCACGCCGACGCCCTGGATCTACCGGACGGGCACGCCGTTCTCGCGCCTGGACGGCTACGGCCGCACGAACCCGTTTGAGGACTTTGCCACCTGCCTGGAGACGTACTACTCGGGCAAGAACCCGGCTGCGAAATGGCAGGCGAAGTGGGACTTCATCGACCGCTTCCTGAGGAGCACGTCGTCCTGAAGTCGCGCGGAGGGCAAGGCCGCGGCCGGCTGCTTGTAGGCCGGCTGAGCCGCCGCCGTGGCCGGGTCAACCGGGGCAGGGTGGCCGTGACGACCGGGGCGACGTAGACGGGGGCCGCCGGCACCGCGTACACCGGCGCGGGCGGTGCGGCGACGATGACCGGCGCCCCCACCACGCCCCGATAGCCCTCGCCGCTGTATCGGCCGCGCCGCCCGCGCCGGTGTTAAGCCCCGGGCAGGCAGGGGCCGTGCCTGCCTCGTTGGCAGCCGGCCCGCCACATCGGGTATACTTGGACCGCCCCCGGCCAGGCCGCCCCCACAGGCCGGCCACCTCGAAGAGGGTCCCGTCGATGCCGCGCGTATTCCACCAACAATACACTCGTCCCATCCCGGCCGACGCCACCAGGACGACCACCAAGGTCAAGCGCCGGGGCAAGGAGGTCGAGGTCGAGGTTCCGCCCACGCTAGTGATGCTGCTACGAAGTCATGCAACATATTCATTGGGCGTGTGCCGCGAACCACCTGCGCATCTGGTCGTTGGTCCAAGTCCAGTTGAACGGGTGGGCATAACGCCGGTTGTACTCCGCCCATGAGGCCAAGACATGCTCGATCGGACTCCTCTCGGCTCCGCCACGACCCGCGTTTCAGGTAGCGCCGCCTTTTGAAGGCGTTGACCAGCATCTCGGCCTGGTTCAGCCAGGAGGCGCGCCGGCGTCAACCGGGGACGCCACCAGCCCCCACTGCTTCGGAGGTAATCGGCGGTCATCGCGGCGACGTGGCTGGGGCCGCCGTCGTGGACCAGGTACACGCCTTTCAGGCCCCGGTGCCACCGCCGGAACTGCCGCAACGCCGGGATGTAGTGCCGCGTCGTTGGCAAGCGCCCAGGACGGCCAGCCTCATCTGGCCGGTGTGGACCGTCAAGAACAACAGCAGGTTGACCGCATCGCGGCGGGTGTACTCGAACTCCTGCTGCTCGATGTGCCCAGGATCGCCCTGCGGATCGGGTCTCGCTCCAGCACCGGAGGTTGGGGATCTCGTCGGCGCAAACCACCCAGATGCCTCGGCGGGCCAGCCGCTGGGCATTACCGTAGCACCACAGCACCTTCTCGGCCCGCTCCTTGAAGCCGCCCGTCCAGCGCGCCGTGCGCCAGTAAGCGCGTCCGGTGCGGTTGCAGGTCCACCTGCTGCAAGATGCGGCGGACCATGGCTGGGCTGATGGCCTCAACGATGCCATCAGCGACGGCCTGACTCGCCAGGTCGGGCAGCGTTGGACCAGTGGGTGATGTGCAGCCCCTCGGCGACCGGCTCCAGGCAGGCCGTACCGACGATCAGCGCGCTGCAGGGGGAATCTCCTGGGGACGCCCCCTGGCGCGGGTCGTCCAGCAGGAGTTTGGGTAAACCGCCCCGCTCGTAGCGGCGGCAGACACGCCAGACAGTGGTGCGGTCGCATTCGAGGCGGAGGCCACGGAAGCGACGGGTTCCCCGGCGGCGATGGCCAGGACGATACGGGCATGCTGCACCTGGAACCAAGCCAGAGCGCCGGCTGCGAGCAACGGCCTGAAGGATAGGGGTATCCGCTTCCAGGATGGGCAGGGGGCGAGGCCTTCGGCCGCGCATGGGGGAGCCTCCCAGAGGGGCTACCCTCAGCATAACCGCTCACCCGATTTTGTTGCACGACTTCGTAGCAGCATCACTAGGTGTGCGGAGCGACAAGGGCCGGCGCGGGAAGACGCAGCCGCTGCCCCCCGACGTGGCCGACTCACTCCGCGCCTACCTCAAATGCAGACTGTCGCGCTGTTTCAGGATGTCCACTCCGGCCCGGACCGCCATCGCCCCCGTCGTGCCCACCACCTCCCCCTTCTTCCCCTCGACCAGCGGGGCCAGGGCTTGTCCCCTCTCGTCGGCGACCCCGTTGAAAGCCGCCCCGACGCCGACCGCGAGAGCCACGACACCCAACCGGAGCAGACGCATAGCCGCACCTCCTATGGATCGACCGCCCGCCACCCCGACAATTCGCAGCCGCGCGGCCGCCCCCGCCGCATAATAGCTCCTCACCCCGTTGTCGAGGAGATGGCACGTGCCGCTTCGTCTCTCGCTGCTCATCGCTTTCGCCCTCGTCCTGGCGGGGACCAGGGCCGACGAGAAGAAACCGCTTTCTCGGATCGCGTTTGGCTCCTGCGTTCACCAGGACAAGGAGCAACCGGTCTGGGAAGCGATCGCCAAGCAGAGGCCCGAGCTGCTCCTCATGCTCGGCGACAACATCTACGCCGACACCCAGGACATCGAGGCGATGCGAGCCAAGTACGCCAAGCTGGCGGCGCAGCCGGGTTACCGGCGGCTGCGCGAGGCTTGCCCGATGATGGCGACGTGGGACGACCACGACTTCGGCGGCGAGGACGCCGGTTCGGAGTACCCCAAGAAGAAGGAGTCGCAGGAGGCGTTCCTCGACTTCTTTCAGGTGCCGAAGGATGCCGCCATCCGCAAGCAGGAGGGCATCTACACCTCGGCGGTGTACGGCCCCGAGGGGAAGCGTGTCCAGGTGATCCTGCTCGACACGCGCTATCACCGTAGCCCGCTGAAGAAAGACCTGAAGCTGCCGCGCAACAAGGGCCAGTACGTCCCCAACACCGACGACGGCGCGACGATGCTCGGTGAGGCACAGTGGCGGTGGCTGGATGGGGAGCTGAGGAAACCAGCGGAGGTCCGCCTACTCTGTAGCTCGGTCCAGGTCATCGCCGAGGACCACGGCTTCGAGAAGTGGATGAACCTGCCCCGCGAGCGGGCGCGGCTGTACCGGCTGATTCGGGACGCGAAGGCGGGCGGGGTGATCGTCCTCTCCGGCGACCGCCACCTGGCGGAGTTGTCGGCGATGGACGCGGGAGTCGGCTACACGCTGTACGACCTCACCTCCAGCGGCCTGAACCAGGCGAACAGGCGGTTCCGCCCGCTGGAGGTGAACCGCCACCGCGTCGCCACCATGGACCGGGGCAACAACTTTGGAGTCGTCCGCATCGACTGGGACAAAAAGGACCCGCAGATCACCCTGGAGATCCGCGACGAGGACGGTGACGTCACGATCGGGCACAAGCTCCCGTTGAGCCAGCTTCAGCCGCGCGGCCGGCGCGCGGGTCTGGACGGCGCGGAAGACCTCGCCGCGGCGGCGAGAACCCGCGAGGGCAAGGAGTGGGCCGTCGAGTTGGTCGTGCAGTCCACCGGGCAGAGCCGGGACAAGGGTCGGATCTACCTCAACTCCGAGGCGGACTTCCGGAGCGAACGGAACCTGACCATCGTCCTCGACACCAAGTCGTTGGCGAGGGACCTGAAGGAGGCGCGGGTCAAGGACCCGCGGAAGCACTTCGGCGGCAAGAAGGTCAAGGTCACCGGCAAGGTCACGATTTTCCGCGACAACCCTCAAATCGAGGTAACCCGCCTTTCCCAAATCCAGGTGGTCGGAGAGTGAAAGCCGTCATCTGCACGCGCCAGGGCGACCCGGCAGAAGTGCTGGAGGTGCGCGACGTGCCGCCGCCGCCCTGCGGCCCCGGGCAGGTGCGCGTGCGCATGCTGGCCTCGCCGGTCAACCCCTCGGACCTGTTCATGGTCCGAGGCCAGTACGGGCACCAGCCCCCCCTGCCCTTCACCCCGGGTATGGAGGGGGTCGGGGTGGTCGAGGAGGGGCGCGGCCTGCTGGGGTGGCGGGTGAAGGGTCGGCGCGTCGCGGTCCTGAACGGCGGCGCGGGCAACTGGGCCGAGCAGGTCGTGATCCCGGCGCGGCAGGCGGTGCCGGTGCCGGACGACCTCAGCGACGAGCAGGCGGCCATGTTCTTCGTCAACCCGGCCAGCGCGGTGGCGATGACCCGGTACGTGCTAAGGGTGCCTCGCGGGGCCTGGCTCCTCCAGACCGCCGCCGGCAGTGCGCTGGGGCGAATGGTCATCCGGCTGGGACAGAGGCACGGCTTCCGCACCCTGAACGTCGTTCGGAGGCCGGAGCAGGCGGAGGAGTTGCTCCGCCTCGGCGGTGAAGCGGTGATCGTATCTACCCAAGAGGACATCGCGGAGCGGGCCAGGAGGTTGACCGACGGCGCGGGGGTGCCGTTCGCGATCGATGCCGTCGGCGGCGCGACCGGCTCGCGCTGCGTCGAGGCGCTGGCGGAGGGCGGCCGGCTGTTGGTCTACAGCACGCTCTCGGGGGAGCCGCTCTCGTTCGACCCGCGAACCCTGATGACGCGCGGGGGCCGGGTGGAAGGGTTCTGGCTGTCGCGCTGGGCGCGGGGCCAGGGTCCGCTGCGAATGCTCGGGCTGTTCCGGAGGATCACGGCGCTACTGCGGGAGGGGGTGGTGACGTCGGAGGTTGCCACACAGTTCCCGCTCGGGCAGTTGCGGGAGGCGGTGCGCCTCGCCGACGCGCCGGACAGGTCCGGCAAGGTGCTGCTCCGCATCGGGTCACGCTGAGCCGCCGAACAGCTCGATCATCTTCGCCCGGCGGTAGTCGAAGATCCGCCGCACGTCGGGGCCGACGACGAGCCCGTGGACCACCGGCTCCAGCAGCCAACCCGGCACGGCGTAATCGACCCGGTCGCGCAGGAGCGTGCCGCCGTCGTGCTCCTCGAACGTGTGCTCGTGGACCCACCGGCGGTAGGGCCCTTTCACCTGGCGATCGACGAACCGGAATGGGGGCTCCCACGCGGCGATCTCGGTGCGCCAGTGGATGGGAAAAAGGCGCCCAGTGCAGGCGGTACTCAATCAGTGCGCTTGGCGCATCGACCGGCCGAGGCGTGAGGACGCGGAAGCGCAGCCCGGCGGGGTCAGGACGTCAAGGTTGTGGGCGTCGCTGAAGAAGCCGAACACCTCGCGTGTCGGCCGGGGCAGCCACAGGCTCGGTCGTCAGGGTGCGGACGCTCACGCGGAACCTCCTGGCGGGGCGGTCGCCAGCATTCCTAGGCGCGCCGCCGGCTACTTCAACCTCACCTCGACCGGCTCGACAAACTGAACGCTTTTCGCCTTCACATCTTCCGGCGTCATTTGCCCTTCCTGGAGCCACACCCGGTAGCGGACCAGCAGCGGCTTCTCCTTCGTCACCGTCGTCACGAAGTACGAGCCGAACCGGCCGTAGTCGCGCTCGCTGAAGCGGGCCTCCTTGGGGTTGTCAGGCCGGTCGAGGTACGCGGCCGTGTAGCGCTGGCCGCCGAGGACGAAGCTCATCGCCAGCCACGGGAGGTTGACGTGGCTGGTGTTCTTCTTGCCGTCCCAGTTGCGCGTCGCGCCGGGCTTGTCGGTGCCGTCGGGGCGGATGAAGGTCGTCTGCTTCGCCGTCTTGTCGTTGACCTCGTTGGCGGCCCGGAAGTGGAAGCCGGCGTGCTGCGGGTCGCCGTCGAGCTTCACCGGGTCGCCGGTCGGCGTCAGCTTCGAGGCGAAGTCGATCAGCGTGCCGCCGGGGACGGCGTAGGCGGTCAGCTCACGCTGCTCCTTGGCGAACGTCTTCGTTCCGACGCCGTGCCAGTCGATGTCGAGGATCTGTCGGCCGAGGACGGGGCCGAGAGACTGGCCCAAGACGCCGGCGTGGGCCTGGTGGGCTTCGTTCTTTCTTTTCCCCTTCGGGTCGGAGGCGCGGCAGTGCCAAATGTCCACGGTGTTCTTGCCGTAGCTGGTCTTGGAGAAGCCGTAGAACAGCCCCCGGTGGTGCGGGAAGTGGCCGCCGGCTCCGTTGGTCACGAACCGTTCGCCGCTAGGGTCGTAGACGTGGTGGAACACCTTCGACGTCGGGTTGCCGGTGTCGTTTTCCTTCCCCTTGGCCGGCGCGGCGTACGGCGTGTGCATGTAGCGCCACACCGGCCGCTTGCCCTGGCGTAACTCGGCCCATTGCTGGTCCGTCGTCACCTGGCCGTGGATTACGAAATCGCCCGGCGACGGCTTGCGCGGCTCGTCGGCGATGACCGCCTTGAGGTTGAGCGACTCGCCCGCCTTGAGTTTGGGCAGCACGAAGACGAGGTCGCGGCGCTCCTTGCCCTTCTGGGACATGACCTTGTCCGTGACGAGGTCGGGGAACGGCAGCTGGCCGACGGCGACGAAGTTGCCCTTGTCGTCCTTCACCTCGGCCGACGCCAGCACCGGCGTCTTGACTTCGAGGTTAAGCGGCACGACGACCGGCTCGTTGGCGCGGTCGTGCTTGCCGGCGGACACGGTGAACTTGACCGTCTGATCCGCCAGAGCGGGCAGCGGGAGGAGCAAGAAAGTCAGCGCGGAGAGGATGTGTCGCATGGCGGGCCTCGTGAGGCGGGTAACTCCGCGCTTTCTAAGCAAAAACCGGCGCGGCAGCAAGGGCCGCGCCGGCTCTCGTCGTAGGACGGGCTGCCAGCCTGTCCCTCCGCACCAGGGACAAGCTGGCAGCTTGTCCTACGACCGGAATAGTTCCACCGGCTTGAACTCGCGGCCCAGTACGTCCTTGCTCGGCACGCCGAGCCAGCCGTCGAGGATCGAGGCGTACACCTGGCGGAAGTCCGTGTGGTGCGCCAGGTTGCCGTCCTCCAGCTTCGCCAGGCTGGGGTGCGCCCCGACGACGCCGGCCTTGACCTTGCCGCCGACCAGGAACATCGGCGCGCCGGAGCCGTGGTCGGTGCCCTTGCTGCCGTTCTCCTTCGCCCGCCGGCCGAACTCGCTGAACGTCATCACCAGGACGCGCTCGCCCTGGCCGCGCGCCTTCAGGTCCTTGTAAAACGCCGTGATTGCCCCGGAGACGGTCCCCAGCAGGTTGGCGTGGGCCGGCGCCTGCGTGGCGTGGGTGTCGAACCCGTCGATCGAGACGTAGAAGATTCGCGCCCCCAGCTCGGCGTTGATGAGCTGCGCGGCCAGGCGGAGCTTGGTCGCCAGCGGCGTGTTGGGGTACGGCGCCTTCGGCTGGTAGTTCTTGCCGACCTCCTGGAGCCGCTTGCTGGAGGCGTAGGTGTTGGCCGCCGTCCGCGTGACGAAGTCGATCAACCCGCCGCCGGCCGGCTTGGCGACGGCCTCCTCGATGACCCTCTGCTGGTCCTTCTTGTCGGCGCCGGACGTGGCCGCCATGCGGAGCGTGAACTCCTCCAGGGTGGCGATCGACGGCACGCGCATCGGGGCGCCGTCGAACGCCAACGGCGACGCCTGGTTTTCCCGCTTGAGGTGAAACGACTGCGAGCCCGAGGGCAACTTCTTCAGCGCCTTGCCGAGCCAGCCCTCGGCGATGGTCTCGTCGAGCGTGCCGCCCTGCCAGATGTCCATCGAGCGGAAGTGAGACTGGGACGGGTTGGGGTAGCCGACGCCCTGAACCACGCACAAGGCGCGGTCGTCGAGCAACTCGCCGAAGCCTGTCATCGCCGGGTGCAGCCCCAACTCGTCGTTGAGCTTCTTGAGCTGAGCGGCCGGCAGCTTCAGGGTGGGGCGGTATTTGGCGTAAAGGGGGTCCTTGAACGGGACGACCGTGTTCAGCCCGTCGTTGCCGCCGGTCAGCTCGACGACGACGAGGATGGTGTCCTTGTTGCCCTTCTGACCGGGAGGCCCGGCCGCCAGCGCGGTTCGCTGGACGAACGTCGGGCTGAGGCCCCACCCGACGACGCCGGCGCCGGCGAAGGTGGTGCGAAGGAAGTCACGGCGCGTGGTGGACATATCGGGTCTCCTGAATCGGGTCATCAACCCAGTTGGAACTCCGGCAGCGTCAGCACGAGGTGGCACAGGGCGCGGACGCGGTGAGCGGTGGCGTCCTGCTCCGTCCAGTACACCGGCGTCTTCAGCGCCCGGGCCTTCCTGGCGTAGTCGAGCAGCCGCCGGCGCGACTCCGGGGCGACGTCGTCCTGAAGGAACAGGCGCAGGAAGAACGCGACCAGCTCCTCGTCGCCCTCCTTGCCGTGCTTCCGCGCCACCGCCGCCGGATCGACCCGGGTGCCGAAACGGGTGTCCTCCGTGGAGGTGAACGCCAGCGCCAGGTTCTGGCGGTACAGCAGCGTCTGGCCGTTGAGCCAGCTCTTGCCGCCGTCCCAGCCCTTGACCGACGGCGGGTTGAAGACGTTCTGCCCCAGTTGCTCCAGCGCCTGCGCCAGCGCGGTGGTGCCGATGCGGCCCTCCAGCGCCTTGACGATCCCCAGGGCGAAATCGACCGGCGCCTTCACCCGGGAGCGGTACGCCTGGTCGGAGAAGAACAGGTTGCTCGACAGCACCCGCCGGACGAGGGCGCCGAAGTCGTACTTCGCCTTGAACTCCGAGGCGAGCGGCTCCAGCAGTTCCTTGGTCGTCGGGATGGTCTCGCTGACGAGGAAGCGGAACAGCTTCGCGCAGACGAAGTGCGGGCACGCCGGCTGTTCGAGGCAGATGCGGACGATGTCGTCGGGCTTCCACGGGCCCGTCTGCCCGAGCACGGCCTTCTCGCCGTCGTCGAACTGCCGGGCGTCAAAGGTGGCACCTGGACCGGCGACTTCCCAGCCCGTGAACGCCTTCGCCGCTTGGCGGATGTCCTTCTCCGTGTAGTGCCCGATGCCCAGCGAGAACAGTTCCATCAGCTCCCGGGCGTAGTTCTCGTTGGGGTTGCCCTTCTTGCTGCCGCGGCCGTCGAGCCAGACGAGCATCGCCGGGTCGGTGGACATCTCCCGCAGCAGGTCGGCGAAGTTGCCCAGGGCGTGCCGCCGGAGCAGCCGGTACTGGCCGATCATGAACCGGGCCGACTGGACCTTGGCGTTGCTGGTGGCGAAGTGGTTGTGCCAGAAGAGGGTGAGCTTCTCCTGGAGCGGGTGCGGCGTGTAGAGCATGCGCGACAGCCACCAAGCCCGCACCGACGCGCCGTTGTTCGTCCGGGCGATCACCTCCGCCAGCGGCTCCATGCGGCGGTCGAACTCGTCGAGGCCGGGGCCGCCGTTGTGAAGCCCTTCGAGCACCTTCTCGGGGCCGTCCTTGACGCCGGCGTCGAGCTGCTCCGCCGTCGCGCCGAACGCGGCCCGGCGGTAGAGGTGGCCCACCCGCCGAACGTCCCAGGGCGCCTTCGCCGAGGGCCTGTACGGCTCCCACGCCCACCGTGGATCAATCGTGTCCGCCATGGAGGATCTCCCATTCCCGCGGCCGGGCCGTCACTTCCCTAGCTTCACCCTTACGTCGAATCTGACCTGCTTGGAGCGGAACTCGACCGACGTCGAGAGCGAGCCCAGGCCGCGCAGCAGCGCGACCACCTCCTCGGCCTGCTTCTTCGCCTCGCCCGGCGGGACCGCCTGGTCGAGGATCGTCTGCGTGATGAGCTGGTCCTCGATGACCTCCAGGTAGTCGGCGAACCCGCGGGAGTAGATGCGGTCTTGCCCCGACACGCGGCGGGGCATCTCGCTCGCCGGAGACACCTTCGCCAGCTCGTCGATCAGCTGCTTGCACAACTCGACGGTCGAGGAGATCACGAACTGATTGCCGACGCGAACGAAGCAGGGGGTGAAGTTATAGCGGAGGTCGTTGACGTCCTCCTTCACCTCGGCCTTCTCGTTGAAGCGGTAGGCGACGATGGCGTGGTCGCGGTGCTTCTCCTCCTTCATCTCCACCTTGAACGTGTCGGTCGCGAAGATCGCGGCGGTGCGGAGGAGGGTGTCCACGGCCCGGCCGAACCGCTCCGGCTGGCGCAGCTCCGACACGAAGGCGACTGCCGGCAGCCGGATCAGCGGCTCGCGCTTGTAGGGCCGCGCCGCCTGGTGGGCGACGACCAGCCGCTGATACGGCCCGGCGCTTTCCAGCAGGGTGCTGATCTTCACGCCGCCGAGGAACCGGCCGGAGTTCTTCTCGAAGCCCGCCAGTCCGTCGGCCTGGGCCTTGTTGAACAGCTGGTCCCGGTCCTTCCAGAGGCTGGCGAAATCCAGGTAATAACTGGAGCTGTAGAGGACGCCTTTCGGCTGCAGCAGCGGCCGGCACCCTGGCTCCCCCTTGGGGGGCAGATGCAACAACCGATCCGATCCCATGCCGTCCCTGCCGCGCGGGGCGCGAATGGTGAGGCGGAACTCGTCCTTCTCCCCCGACAGCGCCCCGCACAGGAACGGGGTACGGCCGAGTACGTCGAGGTACTGCCCGAACAGGACGGTCAGCTGCGGGTTGTCGCGCGGCGACTTGTACAGGTCCTTGCCGGCCGGGCTCTTCTGGACCGGGACCATGTTCAGCCAGCCGCTGGCGAGCGGCGATTTCGGCAGCAGCCCCGCAGCCTCGCGGAGCCCGGGGTGGTCGGCAAGAGACTGCTTCTCCCGCCCCAGGTGGAGGTCGATCGCCTTCTGCATCGCCTCCTTGCGGTTGGCGATCACCAGGGCCGCGCCGGCCCGAGCCGCCCAAAGGTCACCCAGCTTGAACCCGGGCACGCCGTGGTAGTCCCCCTTCTCGACCTTCTCCTTGCTCTCCTGGCGGGCCAGCTCGGCCTCCAACACCTCGACGGCCGTCGCGAGGACCTTCTCCAACAGGGCCTCGTCGCTCCCCTGGACGACCAGGACGAGAGGTGGGTTGGGGTTGCCGTATTTCAGGCCGAGTGCCGCCCCGCCGGAGGCGAGCCGCCCCACCAGGGCGGGCCACTTGTCCCCCAGTGACTTCTCGAAGTAGGCGACGAACTGCCGCAGCCGTCGCGCGGAAGTCGAGTCGAGCTGCTCCTTGATCGCGGCCAGTGACGTGACCTTGCTCAAGACGTCGAGGTTCTTCACGGCGTCGAGGGCGCGAACCGGGTCGTGGACCTGCAAGACGAAGTCGGCCTCGGCAGGGATGAGGCGCAACGGCGTGCCGGCGCGGCCGACACCGGCCAGGAGGGCGAGGGCGGCGACGCTCACCGCGAGGAGGCGAGGAGGACGCATGGAGAGTTCACTCCTTGGCAACTGGGGGCGCGCGGCGAACAATAGGGGGGACGGAGGCCTCGGGCGTGCATACTCGCCGCGGCCGGGGCAAGTTTCACGAGGACGCGCATGAAGCTGGCGATCACGGCGGATCTGCACTGGGGCCACCGCAAAGGCGCCGAGCCGACGCGCCAGCTGGCCGCGCGACTGCTCGAGTCGCCGCCCGACGTCTTGATCCTCGGCGGGGACGTCGGCACCGGCGTCTACTTCGAGGAATGCCTGAGGCTGTTCGACGGCTTGCCGTCCGTCAAGGCGGTGATCCCGGGCAACCACGACCTGTGGGTGCCCGTCGAGGAAACGAGGTACGACTCGCTCGACCTGTACCAGAAGCTGTTGCCGGAGGCGGCAGCGCGGCAGGGGTTCGCCTACCTCGACCGGGGGCCGCTGGTGCTGCCGGAAGGCCTGGCGCTGGTCGGCTCGGTCAACTGGTACGACTACTCCTGGGGCATCGACGCCATCCGCCGGCTGTACCCCGGCCAGGAGGGCCGGCTGCGGACCAAGCGGTTCACGCGCGGCCGGCACAACGACGGCGTCTTCGTCCGCTGGCCGACCGACGACGTCGGCTTCACCGCCCTGGTGACCGCCGCCCTGGAACGCCACCTGCAGGCGGCGTCGCAGCAGGCGGAGAAGCTCCTTGTCGTCACCCACCACCCGCCGTTCTACGACCTCGGCTTCCCCCACCCCGACCCGACGCCGGACCTGGACCGGTTCCTCTGGGACTCGTTCTGCGGTAACGCCGGAGTCGAGCAGCTGCTGGCCCGGTTCGCCGACCGGATCGCCTTCGCCTTCTGTGGCCACACTCACCGGGCGCGGGAGACGATGTGGCGCGGCGTACGCGGGTACAATGTGGGAAGCGACTACCCGTTCAAGCGGCTGTTGTGGCTGGACTGGCCGGGTGGGACGGTGACGGCGGAGCAGTTCGGCGAGGGGTAGCAGGCCCGGCCGTTTCGCGTTCAGACGCGGCGGTTTTCATGCTACAATCGTCGCTATGGACAGCCTCACCTTCCTCGACCGCCTCGACAAGGCGAAGCCGCAGCCGGTCTACGTGCTGCACGGCGATGAGGAGTTTCTCAAGCGCCAGGCCAAGCTCGCCCTCCGCAGGCTGGTGCTCGGTGCGACCGACGATGGTTTCGCGCTGGCCAGCTACGAGGGGGACAAGGCGGCCTGGGCCGACGTCGTCGGCGACCTGGACACGCTGCCGCTGCTGGCGCCCCGTCGGCTGGTCGTCGTCGAGAACGCCGACCCGTTCGTCAGCCGCGAGCGGGCCCGCCTCGAAAAGCTCTTCGCCGAGCGGAAGGAAAAGTCCGACCCGACCGGCGTCCTCGTCCTGGACGTGCAGGCGTGGGCGGCGAACACCAAGCTGGCCAAGGCCACCCCGGAGGCCTGGTCAATCAGCTGTAAGGCGCCCGCGACCCACCAACTGCCGCAGTGGTGCGTGGGCTGGTGCGCCAGGGCCCACGGCAAGCAGCTAGCGGCGGGGGCGGCCAAGCTCCTGGTCGATCTCGTCGGCAACGAGATGGGGCTGCTCGACCAGGAAATCGAGAAGCTAGCCGTCTACGTCGGGGCGGCCCCGAAGGTCGAGACGAGGGACGTAGATGTGCTGGTCGGCCGCAGCCGGGCCGAGAACGCCTGGCAGCTGTTCGACCTGGTCGGCCAGGGCAAGGGGGGTGAGGCGCTGTCGTTCTTGCAGCGATTGTTCGACCAGGGCGAGGAGCCGATGCGGCTACTGGGCCTGTGCAGTGCCCACCTGCGGAAGCTGGCCCAGGCATCGCGCCTGAACGCCCAGGGCGTGCCGCTGCACGAGAGCCTCAACCGCGCAGGGGTCCCCGGATTCCCTGCCGCGCGGCAATCGGCCGAGCAGCAGATGCGCCACCTCGGCCGGCGCCGGCTCGACCGTTTGTACGACTGGCTGCTGGAGACGGACCTCGGCATGAAGGGCGGCAGCCAACTGCCGCCGACGGCACTCCTGGAGCGCCTGGTCCTCCGCCTGGCCCGAACCCGAAGTTGAACACCGCCATGAGCGTTCTCCCACGTCTGCTGATCACCATGGGCGACGTCGCCGGCGTCGGCCCCGAGGTCGTCGCCCGCGCCTGGCCGGACCTGGTCGGCTTCTCCGCGCCGACCGTCGTCGGCGACCCCTACTGGCTGGAGATGGCCATGCAGCTGATCGGCGGCTCGGCCAAGGTCGTGCCGATCGACGAGGTCGGCCACGAGGCGCCCGGCCCGGACACGATCCCCTGCCTGGTGGCCACCAAGCAGGACCTGGCCAACACCGCGCCGGGGCAGGTCAGCCCGGCGGCGGGCAAGGCGGCCTACGACTTCCTGGTCGCCGCCATCCGCCGCGCCGTCGCCGACGAGGCCGACGCCATCGTCACCGCGCCGCTGAACAAGGAGAGCCTGCGGGCCGCCGGCGTGACGTTCCCCGGCCACACCGAGATCCTGGCGGCGCGGACGGGCACCAAGGACTACGCCATGGTGCTGTACGGCGACGAGTTGGCCGTCGCCCACGTGACCCTCCACATGGCCCTGCGCGACGTGTTCAAGCACCTCACCGTCCCGGCCGTGCTGGACAAGATCCGCCTGCTCGACAAGCTGCTACCGCGGCTGATCGGCCGGCCGCCGCGGCTGGCCGTGGCGGGGCTGAACCCGCACGCCGGCGACGGCGGGCTGTTCGGCGACGAGGAGGCTAAGGTGCTCACCCCGGCGGTCGAGAAGGCCATCGCCGAGGACATCGAGGTGACCGGGCCGCTGCCGGCCGACACCCTGTTCGCCCGGGCGCACCGCGGCGAGTTCGACGGCGTCGTCGCGCCGTACCACGACCTAGGGCACATCGCCATGAAGCTCCGCAGCGGCTTCCGCTGCGTCAACATCACCGCCGGCCTGCCGATCATCCGCACCAGCGTGGCCCACGGCACCGCGTTCGACATTGCCTGGCGCGGGCTGGCCGACGCCGCCAGCCTCGTCGAGGCGGCCCGGGTGGCGGCCCGGCTGGTCCAGTCCCGGGACGAGGACGAGGGGTAGGCTGGGCCCGCCGCACCCATATCCGACCGGGTCGTGACCTGCTATCCTGAACCAATCGTCACGACCCCAGCGGAGCCTCGACATGAGCCTCGACCCTTACGCCTCGTGCCCCTGCGGCAGCGGCAAGAAGTTCAAGTGGTGCTGCCAGCCGATCTACAGCGGCATCCAGCGGGCCTGGGAGCTGGAGAACAACGAGCAGCACGAGGCCGCGGCTCAGGCCATGGAGCAGGTGGCTCAGGCGCACCCGGACAACCCCGAGGCGTGGGGACAGAAGGCACTGTTGCACTCGGCCCAGGGCAAGGTCGAGGAGGTGGAGGCGGCCCTGGAGAAGGCCTTCGCGATCAACCCCAACTACCCGTTCGGCCTGAGCCTGCGGGCGAAGATCCGCCACGCCGAGGGGGAGTTCCTCGGCGCATTGCTCCTGGCCCGCAAGGCGGCCGAGGCCTACGACCCCGAGACCCGCGAGGCCCTGGGCGAGGCGCAGGCGCTGATCTTCGATTGCGAGATGCGCTGTAACCGGCCCGTGGCCGCCCGGGCCGCCCTGGCCCGGGCCGTCCACCTGCTGCCCGGGGAGGAATCGCTCCGGCAGACGCTGGAGGGGGCGTTCGGCCCCAAGGGCCGGTTCCCCGAGGCCGCCCGGAAGGCCTACGAGTACAAGAAGGCGGCGAAGGCCGAGCGGCGCGCGGCGTGGGACAAGGCGCTGGCCGGAGCCTCCGCCAAGCTCGGCGTGGCGGCGAAGGCGTTCGACGAGCTGACGAGGCAAGACGCCACCGACGCCGCCGCCTGGTATAACCTCGGCCTGACATGGGCGTGGCTGGGCGACAACGCCGCCGCGCTGCCCGCGCTGGACCGGTACGTCGAACTGGAACCGAATGAGGCAGCCGCCGCCGAGGCCGCGGCCCTGGCCGAGGTGCTGCGCTTCGGCCACGGAATGGAAGAGCAGTGCGACTACCTCGAGTACAGCTTCGTCCTCCAGCTGACGGCGCCGGAGCCGGTCCAGAAGCTGCTTCAGGAGTGGAGTGAACAGCGGCGCCTGGTGCCGATGCCCACCGAGCAGGAGGGCGTGTTCGTCGCCATGGTGCTGGAGCTGACGGCGACGGGGCTGGTCACCGTCGGCCGGCCGGCCGCCGAGGTCGGCCGCGTCGCCGGCTACCTGTTCATCGTCGGCAACCTGCTGCGCTTCGCCAGCCCGGTGAAGGAGCGGTTCGACCGAGTCCGGGACGAGGTGCGCAAAAAGCTGGCCCTGGGGCTGACCGAGCTGAAGGAGCGGCGTGGTCTGGCGCCGTACTCCGACGTCCTGACCGAGGCACTGACCGTCGGGCTGGCATCGAAGAGCGAGGAGGAGGAGGTCCAGTCGGTCATCGAGAACGCCCGGCGGTTCTTTGAAGACACGTGGATCCACCGACCCCTGAAGTCGCTGTCGAACATCGCCCCGGTGGATGCCGCCGGCAGCGCCAAGCTCCGCAAGAAGCTGCTCGGCCTGATTCAGTTCCTGGAGCAGTGTGCCAGCCCCGGCGTCCTGTCGCGGTACTCGTTCGACGGCCTACGGCGCAAACTCGGCCTGCTCGGAGGGTCGGCGCCAACGGCGAGCACGTCCCAGCAGGCCGACGTCTCCGCGATGGGGGCGGCCGAACTGGCGGCGCTGAAGCCGGAGTCGCTGTCGGAGGACCAGTTGGAGAAGGCCTACCAGGCCGCCTACCGGCTCGACGCTCAGGAGCTGGCGGAAAGCTTCGCCCAGGCGCTGGTCGGCAGGCCGGCGTCGCCGGCCAAGCCGGACCGCTACCCGTGGTACTCGTTCCTGATCCAGAAGGCGGTGCGCGACGGCGCCCAGGACGCGGCGCTGGACCTCGTCAACGCCGGCGAGAGGCACGACTGCGAGCACAACGGCGGCAAGCGCCGCGACGAGTTCGAGCTGTTCCGTGCCCAGGTCCACGCGAAGCGCGGCGAGGCGCAGGAGGCGCAAGACGTCTACCAGCGGCTGGTCGACCGCAAGCCGCGCGACTTCAAGGTGCGCGGCCGCGCCGCCGAGGCGATGATGAGCCTCAAGCAGCCGGCCAAGGCGCTCAAATTCGCCGAGGACGGCGTGGCGGCAGCGCGGCAGGCCAACGACCGCGACTCGGAGCAGTACCTGATGGAACTGGCCGCGGCGGCGAAACGGCAGGTGGGCTGACCCGCCGTCACGCCTTGTACAGGCGCCCGACCCACTCGCCGTAGCCGTTGTACAGCACGGTGGGGTGCCGCTGGCCGGTGCCGAGCATGCGCTCGGACCGCTGGCTCCAGCGCGGGTGCGGCACGTCGGGGTTGACGTTGGCCTCGAAGTCGTACTCGTGGGGAGCCATCGTGTTCCAGAACGTGGCCGGCTGCTCGTCGGTCAGCTCGATCCTGACGATCGACTTGGCGCTCTTGAAGCCGTACTTCCACGGCACGACGAGCCGAACCGGGGCGCCGTGCTGCTTCAGGAGCGGGTGCCCGTACATGCCGGTGGCGATGAGCGTCAGGGGGTTGGTCGCCTCGGCGAGCGTCAGGCCCTCGTTGTACGGCCACGGCTGCGATCGGTTCGCCATCCGCGACGCCTCGGCCGGACGGTCGAACGAGACGAACCGCACGAACTTCGCGCCGGGCAGCGGCTCGGCCTTTTTTCAACAACAACGCCAGGGCGAAGCCGGTCCACGGCACCACCATCGCCCAGGCCTCGACGCAGCGGAACCGGTAGACGCGCCAGCTCCTCGAGGGGAAACGCCCTTACCAGGTCGTCGATGTCGTAAACCCTCGGCTTGGCGACGAGGCCGGAGACCTCGACGGACCAGGGGACCGGCCGGAACGGCCCGACGTACTTCCAGACCGCCTTGGTGAAGGAGAACTCGTAGAAGTTGCTGAACCGCGCCGCCGCGGCCTCCTCGGTGGCCGGCCGGCCGGCGGCCCGGTGCTCGGCGCTGAGCCGTGGCGGGGTAGAGGTCCTTCCCCGGCGGTTTGTACGGCGCGGTGTCGAGCACCTCGCGGTCGCTGCCGGGCCGCAACATCCAGCCGGCGGTGGCCGCCCCGGCGAGGCCCAGGCCCCCGGCCAGGGCGCAGCCAGCGGCGACGGGACACGACGGCGGCCTCGGGGGTGACGTCGCGCGGGGAGAAGCTATACGCCTCGCTCGTGGGTCGTCTCCTCACGGTAGTAGATTATCCTACCAGACCCTCGCCGGTCATGGCACACCCTGGTAATGGCCCCAGCCGCGCGGTTCGTTGGGGCGGCTCGAAGCACCCGCGGGGACGCCCCATGGCCACACGCCGCACCCTGCCCGGAATCTTACAGTGGCATCCGGGGCAACGGCGGTAATATGTTGTGGGACGCGCACCTGGCCCAGCAGCAGCGACAGGACGGCGAAGGTGTGGCCGCCACCGCCATCCGTGACAAGCGGACGGTGCGCCGACCGTGACCCCTCGGAGTGCCTGGACAACCGCCATGAACCCGCTCTCACGCCGCACGCTCCTCCGCTCGTTGGCCGCCGGCTCGGCCCTGTTACCGGGCCTGCTGGCCGAACTGCTGGCCGCGGACGACCCGCTGGCGCCAAAGCGGCCGCACTTCGCGCCGAAGGCGAAGCGCGTCATCTTCCTGTTCAGCACCGGCGGCGTGTCGCACATGGACACGTTCGACCCCAAGCCGAGGCTGATGAAGGCCGACGGCAAGATGCTCGGCATCGGCGGCGGCCTGTCGGACCGGCCACGGCCGCTGCTGCGTCCAATGTGGGAGTTCCGCCCTGGCGGCAGGTGCGGCACGCCCGTCAGCGACCTGTTCCCGCACCTGCGGACGATGATGGACGAGGTCTGCCTCGTCCGCTCGATGAAGACCGACGACAACGAGCACTACCAGGCGACGCTGGCGATCCACACCGGGTCGTTCTTCCTCGCCCGGCCGAGCCTCGGCTCGTGGGCCAGCTACGGCCTGGGGACACTGAACCAAAACCTGCCGTCGTTTGTAGTAATCGCGCCCTACCTGCCCTACGCCGGCTCGTTGATCTGGTCGAACGACTTCTTGCCGGCCTACCACCAGGGCACGCGGGTGCTTCCGGGCAAGGAGCCGATTGCCAACCTCCAGCGCGGCGCCGACAAGGCGGGGTTGCAGGAGTTGGAGATGGGCCTGGCCGACGCCTTCAACCGCCGCCACCTCGGCGGCCGCGGTCACGACGGCGCCCTGGCGGCCCGCATCCGCTCGTTCGAGACGGCGTTCCAGATGCAGTTCGAGGCGCCGGCGGTGTTCGACCTTTCGCGGGAGACTGACAAGACGCTGTCACTCTACGGCCTGGGGCGCGGCCAGACGACGGGGTTTGGCTGGCAGTGCCTGGTGGCCCGGCGGCTGGTGGAGCGAGGCGTGCGCTTCGTCGAGCTGATCGACCGCGGCGCGTCGAACAACTGGGACGCTCACAACCACATGAAGGAGCACGAGCCGCTGGCGAAGGCCATCGACCAGCCGATCGCAGGCCTTTTGCGCGACCTGAAGCAGCGCGGCATGCTCGACGACACGCTGGTGGTTTGGACGACGGAGTTCGGCCGGACGCCGGGCATCGACGGTACGCACGGGCGGGGCCACCACGGGGCCTGCTTCTCGTCGTGGCTGGCCGGCGGCGGCGTCAAGGGCGGCATCACCTACGGCGAGACCGACGACATTGCCGCGAAGGTCGCCGCGGACGAGGTCCACGTCCACGACTTCCACGCAACGATCCTCCACCTGCTCGGCTTCGACCACGAGCGGTTGACGTACCGCCACGCCGGCCGTGATTACCGGCTGACCGATGTGCACGGCCATGTGGTGAAGAAGATCCTGGCATAGTCAAGGGCCCGACCGTGAGGGAGGGCGAGCAGCACGGCGCCCTCACGGTCGGGCCAGGGATCAGCCCTTACTTCTTCAGCCCCGGCGAGGCGAGGAACGACTTCACCAACGAGCCGTCGGCCAGCTTCCAAATGCGCACTTCGCCGTTGAACGCCCCGGCCGCGACGAGGTTGCCGTCGGGGCTGACGGCGACGGCGTAGACGTGGTCGGCCATCCCGCTCAGCGTCCGCACGTTCGCCAGGGTGTCGGCGTTCCACACCTTGACTGCCCCGTCGGCGCCGCAGCTGACCAGCAACGGCTTGCCCGGCACGCGCACCAGCTTCAGCGCCGCCTTGCCGTGGGCGCCGACGCCACGGATCTGCTTGCCGCCCTTCTCGCCGCCGCTGGACCACATCCGCAGCTGGTTGTCCTCGCCGACGGAGTAGCCGGCCTTGCCGTCCGGCTTCACCGCGACGCCGTACACGGTGTTCTGGTGGTCGGGGAAGGTGAACTGGGACTCCTTCGCGGAGAGGTCCCACACCTTGGCGGTCTTGTCGCGGCTGGCCGTGTACAGGTGCTTGCCGTCCGCCGAGAACGCCACGCCGAAGACCCAATCGGCGTGGTTCTCGATCGACGCCTCCGGCGTCGCCTTGTCCAGGCCGGCCGAAAGGTCCCAGACGTTCACGAGCCGATCCGTCCCGCCGGTGGCCAGCTTCTTGCCGTCGTCGGTGACGGCCAGGCAGAGCACCTCGTCATCGGCGTCGAGGAGCTGCTTGACCATCACGGCCTTGTCCTCGACACCGTCGAGCACCGGGCCGGAGGCCGAGAGGTCGTAGACGCGGACGTCGCCCTCCTCGCCGGGCCGGCCGCCGGCAACGGCCAACTTGCCGTCGGGCAGGAACGCCATCGCCATCGCCCGGCGGGCCCGGGTGCGGATACGCTTCTCCAGCTTGCCCTCGGCGGCGTCCCACACCGTCAGCTCGTGGTGGCCGCCGGCGACGAGCTTCTTGCCGTCCGGGGTGAACGCCAGCGCGGTGATCGTCACCGGGAACGGGTACGCGGCCAGCAGCTGCGGCGGCTTCCAGCGCAGCCGCAGTTCCTTGAGCAGGTCGGCGTCCTTCTTCACGTCGGCGTCGAGCTTGGCCCCCTCCTTGACCCACCTCCGGATCAGCTCGACCTTCTCCCTCGGCAACGGGTCGCCGGCCTCCAGGGGAGGCATGCGCTTCTTGTCGGTCGCGGTCAGCACGTCGAGGAGGTAGCTGTCCTCCGGCTTGCCCGCGACGATGGGGTCGTCCTTGGTGCCGCCCTTGCGCAGCGCCTCGTAGCGGGTCATGTCGAGCTTGCCCTTGGGGTTTTTCGCCCCGTGGCAGCCGAAGCACGACTCCTTGAAGATCGGCGCGACGTCCTTGATGAAGCTGACCGGGGCGGGCGCCTGGGCCCGCGCCTGGGGCGGGCCGACGCAGACGAACAGCGCGGCCAGCCCAGCGGCGGCGACGGCACACAGCAGGCAGAAGCAGTAGCGCGAACGAAGCATGGCGGGGTGGCTCCCTTTTCGGCCGAGTTGGTGATCCTGGCGGGACGCGGAAGGTGGGCGTGCAGGCAGGGTTATCATGCGCTATTGTAGCATCCCACCCGGTGGGAGCGAGCGCAATCCTGGCGCCGCTACCTCAGCGATTCGACCGCGCCGGTCACCGCCCTCGCGATGCGCTCCAGCGACTCTCGCGACGTGCAAAAGGGCGGCATGGCGTAGAGGACCGACCCCAGCGGTCGGAGCAGCACGTCGCCCTCCAGGCAATGTCGCCGCATCTGGCGGCCCACGTCGGCGAGGTAACCCCCTGGCGCGTCCACCTCCACCGCGGCGATGGTGCCGCGGATGCGCACGTCTCGTACCCTTGGGTGGCCGCGCAACGGCCCCAGCGCTTCGTTCCAGAACGCCTCCATCCTCGCCGGCGCGGGATGCGGCGCCGCAGTCAACATCTTCCAGTTGGCGACCGCGACGGCGCAGGCCAACGGGTGCGCCGTGAACGAGTGGCCGTGGAAGAAGGTGCGGCTGCGGTCGTCGGTGTCCCACGCCTCGACCACCGAGGGGGAGGCGAGCGTCGCCGCCAGGGGGAGCACGCCGCCGGCCAGGGTCTTGGCCGCACAGATCAGGTCCGGGGCGAAGCCGGCCGCCTGGTGCGCCCATAAGGGGCCGACGCGGCCGCCGCCGGTCATCACCTCGTCGGCGAGGAACAGCACGCCGTGTCGGCGCGTCACCTCGAACAGCTGGCGCAGCACCTCCGGGCTGTGCATGCGCATGCCGCCGGCCCCCTGGACCAGCGGTTCCACGATCACCGCGGCAACCTCGCCACGACGCCGACCCAGCACTTCATCGAGGTGGTCGGCCGACAGCGGAACCGTCTCCGCCCGGAACAGAAGTGGCTCAAACGTCCCGAAGAAGACCGGGTCGCGGCCAACCGCCATCGCCCCGAACGTGTCGCCGTGGTAGCCGCCCTCGAAGCCGACGAACCACGTCCGGCGCGGCTCGCCCCGGTGGCACCAGTACTGGTAGGCCATCTTCAGCGCACCTCGACGGCGGTGCTGCCGTTGTCCGAGTAGAACACCCGGCCGCCTTGCCAGGGCGCGGTGCCCAGCAGCAGCCCGGCCAGCTCGACGGCCGGGGCGTGCGTTAGGCCGGCGAAGTGGACGTGGTCGAACGATCGCGACGCCTCGGCCAGTGCGGCCATCAAGGTGGGGTGCCGGTGGCCGTGCAGGACCGTCCACCACGACGAGATGCCGTCGATGACGCGGCGGCCGTCGGCGAGGTCGAGGTACTCGTCCAGGGCGGCGACGGCCACCAACGGCGGGTCCGCCTCACGGAGCGAGGTGTACGGGTGCCAGACGAAGCGCCGGTCGCGATCCAGGAGGTCATCGACTAGGGCAGGATCGGGGTCGGTGAAGCGAGCGGCGTCGGAGCCGCGACCGTCAGGGAGCGGTAGGGCAACCCCGCTCCCTGACGGTCGCGGCTCCGACTTCGCTTCCCCTTTCCTGAACCCGCCCTGGGGGCTGAACAAACGCCTCCATGCTGGTACCGGCCGCATCGAGGATGGCTCGCTGTTCAGGCGGCTCGGCCGACCCCTTCCGCGTCCCAGGCGTCGGGTGGTCGTAGCGAAAACACCTTCACCGACGGCCAGTGCCGCCCGATCTGCTCGGCGGCGTAGCCGTCGGGATGGCCGACCAGGACGACGGCCGCGGGGCGGACGCCGTGGCTTGCCAGCGCGGCCAGGCACTGCAGGCTGCGCCCGACCGCGCCGACCGACGACGACGTGACCAGCACGGCTGGAATTCGCAGCGCTCGCACCACCTCGATCTGAAGCTCTTCCTCGTTCAGGGGTGACAGCGGCCCGCCGAACGTCTCGATGAGGAGATGACGGCCGGGAGCGCCCGGTGCGGGCCGGGCCGAGGCAATGGCGACGGCCGGTGGGATGGTGGCGCCATCTAGCCGTGCGGCCAGAGGGGGAGCGACGGCGGCGCCGAATCGCGCCAACGGCTGATGTAAGTGCGCCGTCGGGACCAGCGCCTTGACCCGGTCGGAGTCAGAGTCCCCGGTCTCGACCGGCTTCCAGTACTCGTAACCGTCGGCAAAGGCCGCGAGCCATAGCAGGGCGAACGTGGTCTTGCCCGCGTCGGTGTCGGTGCCGAGGACCAGCAAGTCAGCCATGGAGCTTCGCCACCTCCTCGGCGACGGCCATCAGTGCTTCCCGGGCGTGGTCCGCGTGGACGGCGATGCGCAGCCGGGCCGTGCCGGGCGGCACGCTCGGCGGCCGGACGGCCCGAATATCCCACCCCGCCGCCCGCAACCGACGGGAGGCTTCCAAGGCCCGGGAATCGCCGCCCAGGACCACCGGGACGATGTAGTGTTTTCCACGGGCCGCCACCCCGCGCGCCGCCAGCTCCTCCCGCAGCGTGACGGCCGCCTGATGCAGGGCGTCTCGCCCGGCGTCGTCTGTGGCGACGCGGTCAAGTGCATGATTCCACCAGGCGCCGACGGATGGCGGAAGGGCGGTGGTGAAGACGAAGTGGCGACAGCGGTTGACCAGCAGCTCCCGCAGCCGGGCTGAACCGCAGACGTAGGCGCCGCAGACACCCAGCGCCTTGCCGCCCGTGTGGACGGTGGCCAGGACGCGGCCGCGGAGACCTTCCGCATCGACCAGCCCAGACCCGGTCGGCCCGAAGCAGCCCGTGGCATGAGCCTCGTCCACGATCAAGTGGGCTCCGTATCGGTCAGCGATCTCGGCGAGCGCCGCCAGCGGTGTCACGTCGCCGTCCATGCCGAAGATCGACTCGGTGACCACGAACAACTCCCGGCCTGCGGGACGAGACCGCGAGGCCGCCCGCAGCCCCGCCTCCAGGTGATCCAGATCCTGGTGGCGGTAGACGTAGCGCCCCGCGCGCGACAGCCGCAGGCCGTCGATGATCGAGGCGTGGTTCAACTGGTCCGACGCGACCCAGTCGTCCGGCTCGACCACGGTGCTCAGCAGGCCCTCGTTGGCGGCGTAGCCGGAGGTCAGCATCAGCGCCGCCTCGGCGCCGTGCCAGCGTGCCAGCCTCGACTCCACCTCGTCCCAGACCGGGTGGTGCCCGCGCAACAGCCGCGACGCCGCGCCGCTGCGCGGCAGGTCGGGGCAAGTGGCCGGCGCCCGGCCGGCGTAGCCCAGGTAATCGTTCGACGAGAAATCGACGCCGGCGGGCCGGCTCAGCTCGCGGTAGCGGTTCTGCTGCCGCAGATGCCCGAGGGCGGTGGACCAGCGTTCGGGGAGGCTCATGGTTCGGCCGGGACGGCGGGGGCCAACCCCAGGGACCGGAACAGCTCACCGTCCGCCTCCGCGGGGGGGTTGGGCGTGGTGAGCAGCTTCTCGCCGAAGAAGACCGAGTTCGCGCCGGCGAGGAAGCACAGCGCCTGCAACTCGTGACTCATCCGGTCGCGGCCGGCGCTGAGCCGGACCCGGGCGCGCGGGAAGGCGATGCGCGTCGTGGCGACCAGGCGGACCAGCTCGAACGAATCGACCGGCGGCCGGTCGGCCATCGGCGTGCCGCGGACGGGCACCAGGCAGTTGATCGGCACGCTCTCCGGCGGTGGGTCGAGAGCCGACAACTCGGCCAGCAGCATCAGCCGGTCCTCCTCCGTCTCACCCATGCCGACGATGCCGCCGCAGCAGACGGAGATCCCCGCCCGGCCCACGGCCCGGAGCGTTCGCAGCCGCTCGTCGTAGGTGCGGGTGGTGACCACCTTCGGGTAGTAGCGGCGGGAGGTATCGAGATTGTGGTTGTAGGCTGTCAGGCCGGCGTCGCGCAGCCGTTGGGCCTGCCCATCGGTGAGCATGCCAAGGGTGACGCACGCCTCCATCCCCAGCCGCCGCACTTCGCTGACCATCTCCAGACGCTCGAACGGCGGGGCCGTCGGGGGCGTCGCGCCAGGCGGCGCCCATGCAGAACCGCGTCGCCCCGAGGCTCTTGGCCCGCGCCGCCTTCTCCCCCACCTCCTCGACGCTCTCGGGCAGGCCCCGCCGGGCGGCGTGTGTCGTAGCGGGGCGTTTTGGGGGCAGCAACCGCAGTCCTCGGGGCAGCCGCCGGTTCTGATGCTCAGCAGCCGCAGCGCTGAACGTCCTGCGGATCGTGGTGCGCCCGGTGGACCACCGCCGCCTTGAGGATCAACTCGGTCAGGGGGAGGTGGTAGATCGCCTTCAGTTCGTCGAGGGTCATCATGAGGTTTGGTATAACGGCCCGGTCCGACCCGTCGAGCCTGCCCAGCGCCCTACTCATTGCTTCCATGGGCGCGCGGTGTGTAGCCTGGGGCCATCGACGTAGCCACGGAGCCGGACGCCATGCAGCCCCAAACTCCATTCCTCACACGGCGACACTTCCTCCGAGGCCGAGGCGGCCTCGCTGGTCGGCGGGTTCCTGTCGCAGGTGTTCGCCTCTGCGCCGCGACCGCGCTCATGCATCCTGGTGTACCTGCTCGCGGCCCGCCACACCTCGACACCTTCGACCTGAAGCCGCGCCCCGCCGAGGTCCGCGGGCCGTTCCGGCCGATCGCGACGATGTCCCCGGCCTGCGGATCTGCGAACACCTGCCGAGGCTGGCCCGCCTGGCCGACCGCTACGCCCTGGTCCGCTCGGTCAGCCACAACAACCACAACCACACGATGATCTACTACACGCTCACCGGCCGGCCGGTCGAGCCGCCCCGAGCAGGACAACGACGTCCGCCCGCCGCAAGGCGGCGACGCGCCGCACCTCGGTGCCGTCCTCGCTCGATTCTTGCCGCCGCCGCACGGCCTGCCGGGCTACGCCGCCTTGCCGCCCTCGCCACCCGCAGCAGTTCAATGGCGAGTTCAAGCGGACAAAGGAGTTCGCTCCGCGGCGGCGGCGGCGGGCTCGGCCTGCTGTTCGACCCGCTCGGCGTGGACGGCGACCCTGGTCTGGCGAACGCGGTCCTCAGTGCTCGCCTCCCCCGCCGACGTCACCGCCGCGCGATTGGGCCGCCGCCGCCCTCCAGATGGTTCTCGACGGCGGGCCGTCATCGGCCTTGACCCGGCTGCACGGCGAGCCTGCAGCAGCAGGCCGTCGTCCTCACAGGCTCCTCCGCCGGGGCCGCCCGCGTGTTCTCGCTCGACCTGGAGTCGCCCCGGCGAACGCTACGGCGACAACCGCTTCGGCCGGGCGCTGCTGCTGGGCGCGCCTCGCCGAGGCCGGCGTGCCGATGGCAGCGGTTCACTTCAACGAGATGACCGTCTGCGACGGGTGGGACACCCACTCCAAGAACTTCCCGGCCCTGAAGGACGAACTGCTGCCGATGCTCGACCGTGGGCTTGTCGGGCGCTGCTGGAGGACCTAGGCAAGCGCGGGCCGCTGGGAGCACGCTGGTCGTGGTGATGGGCGAGTTCGGGCGGACGCCAAGGACGCCGGCCGCGACCACTGGGGGCTGTGCCAGTCGGTGCTGCTGGCCGGCGGCGGGGTGAAAGGCGGACGCGTCGTCGGGGCCAGCGACCGATCGGCGCATACCCGACGGCCGAGCCAGTCGATCCGACCGACGTTCACGCCACGGTACTGCATCACGGGGCTGGAGCCGGAGCAAACGATGTACGATTTGCTGCGGCGGCCGTACCCGCTGTCGCATGGGAAGCCGATCGCGGCGATTATGTAGTGGGGCGCGGCCCTTGACCTCCTTACCGCTTGCGAAACCATGATTGGCGGCAGGACCATCTTGGCATTCAAGAGTCCAAAGTGGCGACCATACCCGCGAAGGCGATTGGCCATGACAACAAAACCGCGGTCCAGGCCCGATTTTTCGCGTGAGGAGGTCCTCACCCTGGCGGAGGCCGCAGCGTACCCGCGCGTGCAGGTTCGACCTGGCGGAGTTGGCCGACCGGAACGGGGCTCCCGCCCGCAAGGTCGGCGGCGAGTGGAGGTTTTTGAAAAGCGCGCCGACGACTGCATGCGCTACCCGGTCCGCCGTTCCACGAAGGCCGGATGGTCCACCCAGGTTCCTTGATGGGGTCGCCGTTCGCGGAGGAGCCTGGTTTACCTGCTGGAGCGCCTGCCGCACAAGCTAAAGCCGGCGGCACCGCCAGGCCCGCCTGGCTCCAAGGAGGCCGCTGTCTTCAAACACATCGGCGTCTTCCGGGATGACGACGACGTGGAAGAACGGCTCGCCGACGCCGCGCAAGCGGCGGGAGACGTGGGAATGATCGTCCTCGCTACGGACATCGTGACGCTGTTTCGCCTACGGCCGAAACGAGCGGCTGATCGAGCGGGTCGAGGTGGAAAGTCGAAGGAGGAGTTGGCAATCACCCTCATCACCCGCATGGAAATTCTCCAGGGGCGGTTCGCCAGCCTCATGAAGGCGGCGAACGAGAGGAATGACGAAGGCTTCGGTGCGGTTTCGCAGGTCGGAGGAGCAGCTTGGCTCCTGTTTTACTGGACATGAACGACCTCGCCGCTCAGCACTTCGAGCGGCTGAGGAAGCAGAAGAAGCTCAACAAGATGAGGCACATGCGTGATTGCATGTGGCGCTGGCACATAACGCCCTGCTGGTGACCGAGAAACGTCGATGACTACAAGGCGGTAGCAGGGCTGCGGCTGGAAAACTGCTGCCTGAAGCCGCGACGAAATAAAGAAGCAAGGGAGGCGACGACAAGCCGTCGCCTCCTCCGTTTCGGCCAGGCCTGTCCGGCGGCCTACTTCTTCCGGACCAGCTTCATCTTCCGGCAGCACTCGGCGCAGGGCTTGCCGTTCTCCCAGGCGACGCCGGCCCACTCGATGTGGTCGTCAATGACGAAGGTGATCGTCCCCTCGTGCATGTGCTTGTCCTTCGCCGGGTCCAGGTTCGTCCCTCCGGCGAACTGCCAGCGGATCTGGTTCGACGCGCCTTCGGGTCGGCCTTCATCCGCGGCTGCTGCTCCAGCACGCAGTAGTACATCACCAGGTCGTTCCCCTCGACCAGGTAGACCGACACCATCTCGTGGGCTGGCCGGGGAACAGCGTCTCGTGGACCGCCGTCCCGCCGATCACCTTGATCACCGAGACCACCTTGTCGGTCGGCTTGCCGTCCTTGCCCGCCTCCACCCAGGTGCCGGCCAGCTTCTTCAGCCGCTCCAGGCCCGAGTGCGTGGCAGCCGGCGCCTTGCCGCCATCACTTCCGCCTTCGCCGTAGGCCCCCACGGCAAGGGCAAACAGCATCATCCCGCCGGCCAAGATCCGTCGCGTCATAACACCACTCCAAACGAGGGACGGTCGCGCCCCCCAATCTCGCTGGGACAGTGCGGGACGATACCTCCGTTCCCGGGGAGGACAAGGCCAGTCAGACCCCGCCCGGGATGGAGGTTCGAGATCTCGGTTATTTCTTGTCCGCCGCCGGGCTGCCGCGCAGGCGGGACAGCGCGACTGGGCCATCTCGGCGTGCCGGGTGCCGGGGAACAGCTTCTGGACCTGTTCGAGGTAGAACGTCGCCTGCTGCGCCGGCCCCTTCTTCAAGCAGGTGTCTGCCATCGCCAGGTACAGCACGCACAACCGCTCGCCGGTTTCGGTCGGCGGCCTTGCGACTCCACTCGGGGTTGTCCTTGATCTCGGCGGCGAGGCCATCGGCCTCGGCGGCCTCGGCCGTGTCGGCGAGCTGCGTGCCGATCTCCTCGCAGCGGTCCAGGCCGCACAGGTACTGCTGGCCCTTGTAGTCCTCCCGCCAGCCGCAACAAACCGACCGCCTGCCGCTTCCGGGCGTCAGCCGATCGGCTGACCAGTTCGGCTTTCAGCTGGCCGCCGCGGGCCGCCGTCGTGCCGGGGTAGTTCTTGCCCATGATCCAGCGCGGCGATGCCTCGCCCGTCTGGCCCTTGTCGGCCAGCCTCGCCGGCCTTGGCGGCGTCCGCCGACGCCCTCGTCTCCAGTTCGGCGAGCCATTGCCGGGCCTTCACCTGCACCGGGCGGTTCTTGCCGTCCTCGACGACGTTGTGAAGCAGGCTGACGGCCTTGGCGGAAGTCGCCGGCGGTCGCCGCCTTGGCCGCCAGGTCGAAGTCTCGCTGCATCCAGTCCGGGGTGGCGACGGCGGCCAGCACCTTGGTCACGCGCTCCTTCAAAGCCGCCCAGGAAGCCCTCCTGGAAGCCGAGGATGCGTCGTCGTGGCCGGCGAAGATCAGGGTCGGGTAGCTCTGCACCCGCAGGCCTGCACCAGGTAGGCGTTCGCCGGCGCATTGGCGTCGAGCTTGAGCGGCACGCAGCGTTCGTTGAGCAGCTTGACGACCTCCGGGTCGGCGAACGGGCCGGCGTCGAGCTTCTTGCACCAGAAGCAGTCGGCCGTGCCGACATTGACGAACAGCGCGCCCTTCCGGGACGCCTCCTGAGGGCCGCGCCAGTTCGCGCCGCCAGGCAACCTCCTCGGCGAGTGCCGGCCGCGACAGCCGCCAGCAACACCAGCGTGGCCGTGCAGCGCGCGGGGATCGGGAGGTCGCGGTCATGCCAACGGCTCCGAGGGGGCACGTCCAAGCGGGTCAGGCACGGGGGTGGGCCTCAGGATAGCTGTCGCAGCCGCTGCGTCGATACGTGGGTGTAGATCTGCGTCGTGCCCAGGCTCTTGTGGCCGAGCAAACCCTGCACGCTGCGGATGTCGGGCGTCGGCGTCGAGCAGGTGGGTGGCGAAGCTGTGCCGCAGGGTGTGCGGGCTGGCGTCGCCGTCCAGCCCCGCGCTGGCGAGGTACTTCTCCAAAAGCCGGGCCACCCCACGAGTCGAGAGGCGTGTCCCGTTCTTGTTGAGGAACACCGCCGGCTGGCTGGCGGCGCGGGGGCTTACCGCCGGCCGCGATGCGATCCAGGTCCCCAACGCCTCAACGGCCGGCGGGCCGAGCATCGCCAGCCGCTCGCGCTTGCCCTTGCCGCGAACCGTCGCCAGGCCGGCGTCGAGGTCCAGGTCGTCCAGGTTCAGCCCGACCAACTCGCTCACCCGCAGTCCGGCCGAGTAAAGCGTCTCCAGCAAGGCGCGGTCTCGCAGCTTGAGTGGGCCGTCCCCTTCCGGGGAGGTCAGCAGCTGCTCGATCTCGGTCTGGGCGATGAACGTCGGCAGCTTCTTATCCTGCCTCGGGGCGCGCAGCCCAAGCGCCGGGTTCGTCCGCAGCACCCCCTCGCGGCACAGGAAGCGACACCACGAACGGACCGCCGCAAGCCGGCGGGCGATCGTGCTGCGGGCGTAGTTCTGCTCGTGCAGCCAGGCCAGGTACCCGCGCAAGACCCGTGTCGAGAGCTGAGCCGGCTTGGGGTTGTCCGAGCCGAGCTTCTCCTGCAAGAACGACAGGGCCTGAGTGAGGTCCTCGCGGTAGGACTTCACGGTGTGCGCCGAGGCATTTTTCTCGACGCCGAGGTGTCGCAGGAACTCGGCCAGGCTCTCACGCATCGGGGACTCGGGGGTCAGAACCGCGCGGGCTGGTCGCCCTCGCCGGTCGGCTTCGCCTTGCACTGCTCCTCGGACTTCTGCGTCAGCACCGCCGCGTCGAACCAGTTCAGGCTGAGGGCCGGGTCGGCCGCCTGGCGGTTGAGCGCCTCCACCAGCGACTCGCGGCTCGCGTCGTCGTAGACGAACACGTAGCGCTCCTCGCCCTTGATCAGGGCCAGGACGTTAAACTCCCGATTCACCCCCCACCTCCTTGGCCGGCGCGGTATGCGACGCTCCCTCTATCGGCCAGGAGGGGCGTCGGCGCGCAATCGTTTCCGCGGGTGGGGGGGAAGGGGCGACGCGCGGGGCCGTGCGGGCGCCACACTCACACCAGGTCGCCCAGCCCGCGCAGCCCGACCCCCTCGCGGCTGGCGAACGGCTCGCCGTAGGCCACGCCGATCGACCAGCCCCAGTAGCGGGCCCGGTCGCGGATGTCGTCGAGCAGCGTCGGGTGGGCGGTCGGTCGGCCCTGGAGCAGCTGCGAGTGATAGCAGGCCAACGCCCGCACCTTCGTCTCGATGTGCGCCGAGACGTCCAGCACGAACGCCGGCACGGGGTGGATGCGTAGGTGGATGCTGAAGTAGTAAATGATCTTCGCCGGGTAGTGTGGCTCACCGGGCAGGTCGGACTTGGTCAGTTTAGCCCAGAAACGGGCCGCGTCGATCAGCGCGCTGGCGGCGACGTGATCGGGGTGGGCATCGTCCCAGTACGGCGCGAACAGCACGCGCGGCCGCAGCTGGCGCAGTGCGCCGGCCAGTCGGGCACGGTTGTCCAGGGTGGACTCCAGTTTACGATTCGGGAACCCCAGGTTGCCGCGCCACGTCAAACCCAGTACGGAGGTGGCGGCCTCGGTCTCGCGGGCGCGGATCTCGGGGCTGCCGAATGGCGTCGGCTCGCCGTCGGTCAACTCCAGAACTCCGACCCGCGCCCCCTGGGCCAGTAGCAGAGCGATCGTTCCGCCGACGCCGATCTCCGCGTCGTCGGGGTGCGGGGCGATCACCAAGTAATCCAGCACAGGCATAACCTCCCGTCCCGAGGCGCAACTTTTCGTCGAGAACGCATCCGGAGACAGGATAGCGGCGGCAGCGTGAGGGTGGTTGCAACTGTGGGGTTTGGCGCCTACTATCCTGATTGTGTTCGCCCGGTCCCCCGTCACGTACAGGTGCCGGCCCCAGCTCTCCCCGCGTCCAGTCGGACACCGAGGACGGTAATGGCCAAGAAGAAGTCCCACCCGCGAAAGACGCCCACCAGCCCCCCCCCCCCCCCCCCGGCCGCCGTCACCGCCGAGCGGTTCGCCCGGCTGCACCGGCTCGTGACGCTGCTCGCCGGTGGTGAGCACTCCCTGCGACAACCTCACCAAGCGCCTGGCCTCGACGTGCGCGGCTTCTACCGCGACCTGGAGACGCTGCGCGGGGTGACGATCCCCGTAAAGTTTACCGAGGGCCGCTACTCGCTGGGCGAACCCGTCGAGGCCGCCGTTGCCCGCTTGCCGTTCCCCGACCCGCACCTGTCCCTGAGCGAGGTGCGACAGCTGGCCAGGGGGAAGACCAAGCTGCACAAGGCGCTTCAGGCCCAAATCGATGCCCTGCTGGCCTAACCCGTTAGCGCCCCTTTACAGCCCGCGCTAGGACAACTTTACTTGCGGCGCTGGCCTTGTACCTGTCCCACGGGCCAATTTGCCTTTCTCCCTCGTTCCCACGGGGGCCTCCAACGAGCGGCGCGGGAGTTGCTGCGGTCATGGCGGAACAGCTCCCCGCGGAGGTCCAGACATGCTGCGATGGCTGTGGAAGGACGAGGGCGGGTCGGCCACGCCGGAATGGGCGTTTCTGGTGACGATCCTCGTGCTCGGGGCGATCACCGGCGTCCTCGCCAGCAAGCCGTTGGCCCCGCCGCCGGCCGACGAACCGCCCCCGGCGGCGCGTCAGTAGTTCAGCCCTGGCACCGACACCCCGCGCTCCAAGGCGCAGGCGCGGGCTTCGTCGTAGCCGGCATCGACGTGGCGCGCCACGCCCGTGCCGGGATCTGTGGTGAGGACGCGCTGGAGTCGCCGGGCGGCGTCGTCGCTGCCGTCGGCGACGACGACCATGCCGGCGTGCAAACTATAGCCGATGCCGACGCCCCCGCCGTGATGGACGCTCACCCAACTGGCCCCGGCGGCGGTGTTGACCAGGGCGTTGAGGATGGGCCAGTCGGCGATGGCGTCGCTGCCGTCGCGCATCGCCTCCGTCTCGCGATTGGGCGACGCGACCGACCCGGCGTCGAGGTGGTCACGGCCGATGACGATCGGGGCCTTCAGCTGCCCGCGCCTCACCATCTCGTTGAAGCGCAGCCCGAGCCGCGCCCGCTCGCCGTAGCCGAGCCAGCAGATGCGCGCCGGTAGGCCCTGAAACTTCACCCTTTCTCCCGCGAGTTTGATCCACCGGGCCAGGTCGGTGTCGTGGGGAAATTCGGCGAGGACGGCCGCATCAGTTGCGGAGATGTCGGCGGGGTCACCGGACAGCGCGGCCCAGCGGAACGGCCCCTTTCCCAGACAAAACAGAGGGCGGATGTACTCGGGGATAAACCCTGGGATCTTGAAGGCGTCCTCGACCCCAGCTTGCAACGCCTCCTGGCGGAGGTTGTTGCCGTAGTCAAACGTGACCGCGCCGCGGTCTTGCAAGGCCCGCATGGCGCGGACGTGCCGCGCCGCCGTCTCCTTCGCGAGGCGGAGGTAAGTCGCCGGGGAGTCCCGGCGGAGCTTGAGTGCGTCGGCATAGGGTATCCCCGCCGGGACGTAGCCGTTGAGCATGTCGTGGGCCGACGTCTGGTCGGTGAGGACATCCGGCACGACGCCGCGGCGTTGCAACTCCTCTAACAACTCGACCGCGTTGGCCTCCACGCCGACGGACCAGGGTTTCATCTGGTCCCGTGCCTCCAAGGCGTACACGATCGCTAGGTCAAGGTTGGGCGCAAGAATGTCGAGGTAGCGGGAGCGCACCCGGCGCACAATCCGCTCTTTATCCACGTCGGCGGCGAGGAACGACGCCCCGTTCATCGTCGCCGCCAGAGGCTGCGCCCCGCCCATGCCGCCCAGGCCGGCGCTGACGACGAGCTTGCCTGCCAACGGCAGCTCGTTCCCCGCTCCGAAGTGTCGCCTACCGCACGCCGCGAACGTCTCGTAGGTGCCCTGCAAGATGCCCTGCGTGCCGATGTAGATCCACGACCCGGCCGTCATCTGGCCGAACATCGTCAGGCCCATCGCCTCCAGCCGGCGGAACTCCTCCCACGTCGCCCACTTGGGCACGAGCAGGCTGTTGGCGATCAGCACCCGCGGGGCGTCGGCGTGGGTGCGGAACACCGCGACCGGCTTGCCCGACTGCACCAGCAGCGTCTCGTCGTTCTCCAACTTGCGTAGCGCGGCGACGAGCTTGTCGAAGTCGGCCCAGGTGCGAGCCGCCTTGCCGCTGCCGCCGTACACAACGAGGCGGTCGGGGTCCTCGGCGACCTCGGGGTCGAGGTTGTTCATCAGCATCCGCAGGGCGGCTTCCTGAACCCAGCCCTTGCAGCTGCGCTCCGGGCCTCGCGGGGCGCGGACGGTGCGTGCGGACATGGTCGATCTCCAGTCGTAGGACAAGCAGCCTTGCTTGTCCCTGGCTCACAGGACAAGCAAGGCTGCTTGTCCTACGGGGGATCCGAACCGTTATTGTATCACGACCTCCACGCGGTATCCTGACGACATGATCCTCTCACTCACCGGCGACGACCTGACCCTCGCCGACGCCGAACACATCCTCTCCGGCGACGTCCGTGAGCTGCGCCTGGCCGACCGTGCCCGCAAGGAGGTGGCCCGTTCCCGCGCCTGCCTCGAAAGGCTGCTGGCGCGCGGCGAGACGATCTACGGCGTCAACACCGGCTTCGGCAAGCTCGCCTCGACGCGCATCGAGCCGACCGAGGTCTTGCAGCTGCAAGAGAACCTCCTGCGCAGCCACGCCGTCGGCGTCGGCCCCCTTCTGAGCGCCCCGGCGGCGCGGCTGGCGCTGGCGCTGCGCGTCCAGGCGCTGGCGAAGGGCTACTCCGGCGTGACGCCGGAGCTGATCGCCGCGCTGATCGCGCTGTTCAACCATGGCATCGTGCCGGCGATCCCAGAGCAGGGCAGCGTGGGCGCCAGCGGCGACTTGGCGCCGCTGGCCCACCTCGCCCTGGTCGTCATCGGCGAGGGCCACGCCTTCGTCGGCGGCAAACACCTCAGCGGCCGGGCGGCCCTGCGCAAGGTCGGCCTAGAGCCGTACCGCCTGAAGGCCAAGGAAGGGCTGTCACTCATCAACGGTACGCAGATCAGCACCGCCATCCTGGTCGAGGCGCTGGTCCGCTCCCGGCAGCTGGCGCGGGTGGCGGACATCGCCGGCGCCATGACCGTGGAGGCGACCAAGAGTTCGCGCCGCCCGTTCGACGCGCGCATCCAGGCGGCGCGGCCGCACCCCGGGCAGGCGGCCAGCGCCCGCAACCTCGAGCGGCTGCTGGACGACAGCGAGGTGATGGCCTCGCACGCCGGCTGCGCCAAGGTGCAGGACGCCTACAGCCTTCGCTGCATGCCGCAAGTTCACGGCGCCTTCCGCGACGCGCTGACGTACGTCGCCTCCGTCGCCGAGCGGGAGATGAACTCCGCGACCGACAACCCGCTGGTGTTCGCCGACACCGACGAGGTGCTCTCCGGCGGCAACTTCCACGCCCAGCCGGTGGGGCAAATCGCGGACCTTTTATGTCTGGCTCTGGCCGATCTGGCCAGCATCAGCGAGCGGCGCGTCGAGAACCTGGTCAACCCCGACCTGAGTGGCCTGCCGGGGTTCCTGACGCCGCACCCGGGGCTGAACTCGGGGCTGATGCTGGTGCAGGTGCTGGCGGCGGCGCTGGTGTCGGAGAACAAGGCGCTGTCGCACCCCGCCAGCGTGGACTCGATCCCGACGTCGGCCAACCGCGAGGACCACGTGTCGATGGCCCCGATCGCGGCGCGGAAGGCCCGCGACGTCGCGGTCAACACCGCCCGCGTGCTCGCCTGCGAGGTGTTGGCCGCGGCGCAAGGCCTCGAGTTCCACCTGCCGCTCAAGCCCGGCAAGGGCGTCGGAGCGGCGTACCGGCACGTTCGGGCGCACGTCCGCCCCCTGGGCCGCGATCGGACCATGCACCGCGACATCGAGGCGGTGGAACGGCTGATCGGCGACGGCAGCCTGCTCGCAGCCGTCGAGGCAGCCGCCGGCAAGATGGAATGATCAGCGCCACTCGTAGAACGCCGACTGGCCGATGTTCTCCTCCACCTCGACGCGCAGCACCTCCGGCGTGTAGCCGTGCTTCTCGCGCAGCGCGGCCAGCAGCCGCTGCCCGATGTAGCGAGCTAACAGCTCGGCCGTGGTGTTCTCGATCGGCAACAGCACCGTGTCGTCGCGGGGGAACAGCCACTCGCGTTCGCGGTAGCGGACGTGGACGCTCTTCGGCCCGGCCTCGACGCGGATGTGCTCGTTCCGCGTCGGCAGCATCATCCGGTGGTCCAACTCATCGACGATCGCCTTGGTCTCGCTCTTGAGGGCGATGAAGTCGAACACGTAGTGATTGACGTCCAGCCCGCCCTCGACCTCGACGGTGGCGCGGTAGTTGTGCCCGTGCAGCCGCTCGCAGCGGTCGCCCTCGTAGCTGATGAAGTGCCCGCTACAGAACACGAGGTAGTCCTTCGTGACGCGGACCTTGAAGCGCTCGCTCATGCGTCGTCACCCGGCGGAGGCGGTAGGGCCATCGTCATCGTATCGGACCGAGCGGGAGCGCCAAGCCACCCCGGCCCCTCTGCCCCGAAGGCCGGGGGAAAGGGGCCGGAGTGTAGTAGGCCTCTCAGAGACGCGCGCCGGGCCTTGGAGGACGGCTAGGCCGACACGTTGACGGTGACCTGGCTGGCCAGAACCGCCTGGCCGAGCAGGTTGAGTTCGAGCGGGTTCAGGTTCAGCTTCGAGGCCCACGTCGCCGAGTCGGCGATGGCGATCTGGCCGTTGGCCGTCGCGGGGAAGGTCCCGGTGACCGGCAAGCCGCCAGGGCCGAACTGGAAGGACCTCAGCAGGACGCCACCGGCGTCCGCGCTGGAGCGAAGTTGCCAGACGCCATTGCTGGAGCGGAAGGCGCCGGCGTCGGACCGGCCGTTGTCGTCCCAGTCACCGACCACCGGCCGGAGGCCGGCCCCGAAGCGGAAGACGTGGTCGGCCGCGCCGGCGGTGGCGCTGTCGCGGAGCAGCCAGGTTCCGGTCGGCGGGTGGAACACGCCGATGCCGTCGCCGCCGTTTCCGCCCCAGTCGCCCACCACCGGCGTCAGGCCCGGCGCGCCAAAGCGGAAGATGGCATTGGCGACACCCCCGGTGGCGGCTGTTGCGGAGGACCCAGGTTCCGGTCGGCGGGTAGAACACGCCGATGTCGTCGCCGCCGTCACCGTCCCAGTCACCGACGACGGGGACCCAGCCGGCCGGCCCGAACCGGAAGGTGGCGTCGGCCGGTCCGGAGGTGGCGCTGTTGCGGAGGACCCAGGTGCCGCTGCCCGAAAGGAAGACGCCGATGTCGGAGTCCCCGTCGCCGTCCCAGTCGCCGATGACAGGAGTGGTGCCGGGGAATCCGAACTGGAACTGCCCGGCGTCGGCAGGCCCGGCGTTCGCATCCGACCGGAGACTCCACACGGCCGAGGCCGGGTTGAACGACCCGATGCCGGTCGCGGCCGGCACCGCCCGCTCTTCCAGCCGCTCCAGGCCCAACGCGGGCCGCCTGTTCGTTGCTTGGTGGGAAACCTTCGTCATGGTACACCGGGAGGGAGAGAGTACGGGACGGATGGACGGTTCTCTCGCAAATCGTGTTCCCTCCCCGGATTACCGCCGCTACGCACCTGGCATGTGCCATAATCCGAGGTAGAATCCACCCCGTTCGAGGGCAAAGCCTATCCCGAGGGGACACCATGCTCACCATCTCCGGCAAGGCCCTTGGTCGCAAGAAACCCCTGTTTGCCGACTTCTCAGCCCCGCTCCCTCCTGGACTAGGTGACGGCGGCGCGCTCACCCTGCGCGACCTGATTTCCCACGTCGTCCGCCACGAGGTCCAGGCGTTTCAGCGACGTCAGGAGGACCGCACCCTGCTCCACGCCCTGACCGCCCGCCAGATCGAGGAGGGCGTCGCCAAGGGCAAGGTGGACCTCGGCGGCCGGGACCTGAAACAGAAGGTCGATCCCGAGAGGCCGTCGGCGTCGCCCTGGAGGCGTTCGAGGACGGGCTCTACCTTGTTGTGGTCGATGGGCAGGAGCAGCGCAACCTCGACGCGCAGGTTTACGTCCAGCCGGACAGCCGGCTGGCGTTCGTCCGCCTGGTCATGCTCGCGGGGGGTTGAGCCATGCTGAACCACGAACAGGCCCAGAAGAGGCTGAAGCCGTACCACGTCAAGAACTGGGAGAAGGCCCGCCTCGCGGCGGTCGGTGCCTTGCCGGGGGAGGCGAAGAAGGTCGGCCAGGCCCTGCTCGGCCGAGACGCGGCCGGCAAGCCGTTCACCAACTGGCAGAAGCGCCACAAGGCGATGAACGAGGCCGGCACAGCGATTCAGAAGATGTCGCCGGCCGCCCGCACCCGCCTGTTCGCCGCCCTGTTCCCGAAGCTCGCCCCATACATCGAGAGGGGCTGGCAGTTGTTCGCGCGATTGCCCTACGAGGTCGATTACGACCGCAAGGGCTTCCGCGCCACCGACGACTCGGAGGTACACCGTGAGGCGCGGTGGAGCTGGCTGACCAACCTCGTCCACACCTTCCAGGGCTACGACCCCGACATCGCCTGGGCCGCCGCCTGGGCGCCGCACCTCGCCGGGGGATACCACGCCCAGGAGATCGGCCTGCTGTTCGCCGACGACGACTCGCGCACGGCGGAGGTCGTCAGCAAGGTGCTGCTGCTGGCGCGGGACCACGAGATCCTCGACCCGTCGATCCTGGAGCAGCTGAAGTCGTAACCCCGCCCGACCAGCCCGAAGCTGCCCGCGAGGGCTCTGCGGCGCCCTCGCGGGCAGCGCCGGGCTGGTATGGTGTCCACATGCACCCAGGAGGTTCATCATGCCCGACCTGGCGGACGGCGAATCGATCGAGATGAAGGGCTCAGGCAGCAAGCCCTACGTGATCAAGAACGTCGGTGGGCTCTACTCCTGCACCTGCCCCGCCTGGCGTAACCAGTCGCTGCCGATCGAGCGGCGCACCTGCAAGCACATCCGCAAGCTGCGCGGTGACCCCGCCGAGGAAGCCCGCCTCGGCTCGCCACCTCCGCCCCGCGCCCCTGTAAACGCGCCAAAGGAAGGCCCACCGGTGCTGCTGGCGGAGACCTGGGACACCGAAGCGGACCTGACGGGCTGGTGGATGAGTGAGAAGCTCGACGGCGTCCGGGCGTACTGGGACGGCCAGCAGTTCTGGTCGCGCCTGGGCAACACCTTCGTCGCGCCGGACTGGTTCGTCGAGGGACTGCCCGCGGTGCCGCTCGACGGCGAGCTGTGGATCGGCCGCAAGGCGTTCCAGCGCACCGTCGGCATCGTCCGCCGGCACGACAGGCCGAAGGAGTGGGGGGAGGTCCGCTTCGTCGCCTTCGACGCGCCGGCCCACGGTGGGGCGTTCGAGGTCCGGCTTCGCTACCTCGACGACCTGCTCCGCCGGGCCGGGGCTCGCTTCGTTCAGGGGCTGGAGCACAAAGCCTGTCGCGGCATCGACCACCTGCGCGCCGAACTGGACCGCGTCGAGCAGCTCGGCGGCGAGGGGTTGATGCTGCGCCAACCCGGCTCGCTTTACTGTGCGGGCCGGTCGGCCACCCTGCTCAAGGTGAAGCGGTTCCTCGACGCCGAGGCAGTCGTCGTCGGCCTGGAGCCTGGCAAGGGCAAGCACAAGGGCAAGATGGGGGCCCTGAGCGTCAAGCTGCCCGACGGCACGCTGTTCTCGCTCGGCACCGGCTTCTCCGACGCCGAGCGGGCCAACCCGCCCGGCCTGGGGGCGGTCGTGACGTTCCGCTACCAGGAGCTGTCCGACGGCGGGGTGCCGCGCTTCCCGTCGTTCGTCCGCGTCCGCGCCGACGCCGACATCACCCGGGTCGTCGAGGTGAGCGACGCGGCCGTCCGCCGGCGGAAGGCCGAGGAGAAACAGGCCACCCCGGTCCCCGCGAAACCCGCAAGCCCCAGCGGCGGCAAGCGGCATTTCGAGTTCGTGGAGGGCAAATCGAGCAAGTTCTGGGAGGTCTGGGTGACCGGCGCCCGGCTCTCGACGCGCTATGGCCGCATCGGCGCCGAGGGGACGACGACGGTCAAGGATTATCCCGACGAGGCTGCCGCCGTGAAGGCGATGGACAAGGTGGTCGCGGAGAAGACCGGTAAGGGGTACGAGGAAAAGACCCCGTGACCCCCGCCCTCGTTACTTCCCCGGCGCGGCGGCGTTGACCATCTCCGGCGGCGCGAACGCCGGCTTGTGGATCTCCTGCTCCTCGCCCGGGCGCGGCTTCTTCGGGAACGGCGGCAACATCACCGACTCGCCGCTGCGGCACGACTCCTCGATCGCCTCGATGATCCGCAGGTCGGCCAGCCCCTCCAGGCCGTTCGGCTCCGGCTCGCGGTTGTGCAGGACGCAGTCGGAGAAGTAGACGATCTCCGCCCCGACCTGGTCGCGCTTCTTGAACGTCTTCTGCGTCGTCTCGCCCTCGACGGTCAGTGCCATGGCCAGTTCCGAGTTGAAGCTGAACGCCGGATCGAGACGCACGTCGCCGCGAGTGCCGACCACTTGGAACACCGACGCCTTCGCCTCGCCGAAGCCGCAGACGAAGTTCGCCAGCCGGCCCCCGCCGAACCGCATCATCGCCCCGACCATCTCCGGCACCTCGCGGAACCGCGTCTCGCCGCCCCAGGTGGCGAAGGCGGTGACCTCCGACGGGTCGTCCTGGAACAGGTAGCGCGCGGCGTTGATGCAGTAGATGCCGAGGTCCAGCAGCGGGCTGCCGTCGAGGTCGGCGTCGAGGCGGGTGTTGCCCTCCCGCACCTGCTGGGCGTTCATCGAGGTGAACACGCGCGGGTCGCCGAGCTTGCCCGCGCGGAGCAGCTCGACCGCCTCCAGGTTCGCCTCCTCGAAGTGTAGTCGGTACGCGACCATCAGCTTCACGCCAGCCTCGCCGCAGGCCGCGATCATCCGCTCGCATTCGGCGGAGCTACCGGCCATCGGCTTCTCGCAGAGGACGTGCACGCCGGCCTTCGCGGCCCGCACCGTGTAGTCGCAGTGCTGCGAGTTGGGCAGCACGATGTAGACCGCGTCGATGTCGCCCTTCGCCAGGAGGGCGTCGTACTCCTCATAGGTGTAGGTCGGCACCTGGTACAGCTTCCCCAACTCCTCACGCTTCTCCGGGTCGCCGGAGACGATCGCGGCCAGCTCCGAGTTGCCCTTGGCGTTGGCGAAGGCCGGCAGCACCGCCACCTGGGAGAACCAGCCCTGTCCGACGACGGCGTAGCGCACCTTCCGCGTTGACTTGCCCATGGGTTGACATCCTCATCTACCGAGCCTGTTAGGGACCGGAGCCACAGGCAGGAGGAGGGCAACGCCCGTGCCGGACCGAGCGGAAATCGCCGACCGTTTCCGCGCGTCTGGCACCGCCATTGCGGTGGCAAACGGTGACGCCCTTGCCTGCCCTGTTCCCGAAGGAGGACAAGATGAGACAGACCTGGATCGCGGCCCTACTGGCCGGCCTGGCGTTCGCAGCCGCCCGCGCCGACGAGGACAGCCCCGACGCGAGCAAGCTCCGGGGGGCCTACACCATCGTCAGCGGCGAGAGCGACGGCAAGCCGCTGCCCGAGAGCGACTTCAAGGGATCCGTCGTCGTCATCACCAAGGACAAGATCGTCGGCACCGACAAGGACAAGAAGGAGTTCTTCGCCTGCACCTACACCCTCGACACCACCACCAAGCCGTGGGTCATCAAGATGACCAGCACCTCCCCGAAGGCCGGGGAAAGGAGTGAAGGCGTCGTTGAGGTGGACGGGGACACGGCAAAGGTCTGCTACGCGCTGCCGGGAGGCAAGCCGCCCTCGAAGTTCCGGGCGGGCGAGAAGCAGCACTGCTTCGTCCTGAAGCGGATGGCCCGGTAATCGCCGCCGCGGGGTAGGCCGCTCCTCGAGCCCACCCCGCGGTTGGGCTGTTCCGCGGGCGCCCGCGCACGCGCACGGCACTTCCCACCTGTTGGGTCGAGGCCTGCCCTCCGGGGGAGAAATGCGCTCCGCGTCGGCTCCGGCACGCTAGCTGCGTAAGTTCGGCCGCCTCTCCCGATGGGCCAGGAAGGCGTTGGATTCTTCAGGAGACCCGGAATGACGACGGCACCGTGCGCCGAGACGATTCGCCTCACGATGTTGCCCGCCCCGTTCGGTACCGACGCCCAGCCATTCCGCCAGGAACTGGTCGGGACAGGCCAACTGGAGGAGTTAGCCCGGCGGTTGGCCCACACCCTCCGCGCCGCCGAGGGTGGCTCGCGCAAGAAGCTGCTGTCCCGGATGCGGGGCAACGAGCGGCTGCTGGGGCGGGCTTACCGCGACATCAGCCAGTCCGTCGCGGACGGCGAACCTCTGACGACCGACGCCGAGTGGCTCCTCGACAACTTCTACGTCATCGAGGAGGTGCTGCGCGAGGTCCGCACCGACCTGCCCAGCGGGTACTACGGCGAGCTGCCGTCGATCGGCCCCGGCCCGTGCGGCGGGCTGCCCCGCGTCTACTCAATCGCGCTGGCCCTGCTCTCGCACACCGACAGCAGCCTGGAAGAGGGCGTGCTGCTCCGCTTCGTCCAGGCGTACCAGGGCGTGAGGCCGCTGACGATCGGCGAGGCGTGGGCGGTCCCGATCATGCTCCGCGTGGCGCTGCTGGAGAACCTCGCCCGGCTTTCGCTGAGCATGCTGCATGTGCGCCAGGCCCGGGCGGCCGCGGCGGCGTGGGCGGTGTCGGGCCGCGGGCCGCTTCCCGAGGAGCCGCCGCCCGGCTACCTCGCCGGCCTGCTCGGGGCCCTGGCCGAGCACCCCACCGCGGCCGGGGAACGCGGCGAGGTGGTACGGGATTGGCTGACCCGGCACGGCCTCGACCAGGCCGAGATCCTCCGCGGCGAGCACCAGCGCCAGGCCGCCAATCAGGTGTCGATCGGCAACTGCATCACCAGCCTGCGCCTGCTGGCGGCGATCGACTGGGCGGTGTTCTTCGAGAAGGTCAGCCTCGTGGAGCACGCGCTTCGGTCGGAGCCGCCCGGCGTCTACGCCCGCCAGGACTTCGCCACCCGCGACGCCTACCGCCGCGCCATCGAGCGCCTGGCCCGAGGGTCGAGCGGCGACGAGCTGGACGTCGCCCGGCGCGTCCTCGACAAGGCCGCCGCCCACCCCGGCGACCCGCGGCGCGGCCACCTCGGCTACTACCTCGTCGGCGACGGCCAGGACGAGTTCGCGGCCGAGCTGCGCTACCGCCCGCGCCTCGGCGACGGCTTCCGCCAGGCGCTGTTGCGCCGGCCGAACCTCGTCTACTTCGCCGGCCTCGCGGTGACGCTGGGGCTGCTGCTCGCCGGCGTCGTCTGGCTGGCCGGGCCGGAGTCGTGGCCCCTCGCGCTGGCCGTGGCCCTCGCCGCCGGGCTGCCGCTGAGCCAGGTCGCCGTCGCGGTCGTCAACGACCTGGTCTGCCGGCTCCTGCCGCCGCGGGTGCTGCCGAAGCTCGACTTCTCCAAGGGCGTCGCGGCGGACTGCCCGACGTTCGTGGTGATCCCGACGCTGCTGACCAGGGCCGGCAGCGCCGCGGGGCTGCTCGACCGACTGGAGATGCACTACCTCGCCAACCCCGACCCCCAGCTGCGGTTCGCCCTGCTGACCGACTTCGCCGACGCCCCGAGCGAGACCACGCCGGAGGACGAGGCGATCCTCCAGGCCGCGCTCGACCGCGTGCGGGCGCTCAACGCCCGGCACTTCCCCGACCAGCCGCCGCGCTTCTTCCTCTTCCACCGCAAGCGCGTGTACAACCCGTCCGAGGGCTGCTGGATGGGCCACGAGCGGAAGCGCGGCAAGCTGGAGGAGTTCAACCGTCTATTGAGGGGGGATAAGGAGACGACCTACGTCGTCCAGTCCTCCGACATCGACGAGGCGCCGCGGGCGCGCTTCGTGCTGACGCTCGACTCCGACACGCTGCTGCCGCGCGACGCGGCCCAGGCGCTGATCGGCACCTTGGCGCACCCGCTGAACCAGCCGGTGCTCAGCGGCGACGGCCGGCGCGTCGTGTCCGGCTTCGGGGTGCTCCAGCCGCGGGTGAGCTTCCTGTACGCCACCGGCAGCCGGTCGCGGTTCGCCCGGCTGTTCGCCTACTCCGCCGGCATCGACCCGTACTCGATCGCGGTGTCCGACCCGTACATGGACCTGTTCGGCCGGGGCAGCTTCACCGGCAAGGGGCTGTACGACATCGACACCTTCGACGCGACGGCCGGGCGGGCCTTCCCCGACAACCACATCCTCAGCCACGACCTGATCGAGAGCACCTTCGCGCGCTGCGGGCTGGTGACCGACGTGGAGGTGTTCGACGACTTCCCCTCGCGCTACACCGCCTACGCCCGCCGCGAGCACCGCTGGGTGCGCGGCGACTGGCAGCTGCTGCCGTGGCTCGCCCCGCGCGTGCCGACGAAGTCCGGCGAGAGGATCGCGAATCCATTACCTCTATTAGAGAGATGGAAAATCGTCGATAACCTCCGCCGCAGCCTCGTGCCGCCGGGGCTTCTCCTCCTGCTCGTTCTCGGCTGGACGGTGCTGCCGGGCTCGCCCGCCTTGTGGTCGCTGGTGGCACTGGCAATCCTTGGCTTCCCCGTCCTGATGGGCGTGACGACCACCCTGACCCGTCTGGTCGGCGCTCACGCCCGGACCGAGCTGGCCAACGTCCGCACCACGATGCCCTCGACGCTGGGCCAGTCACTACTGTCGGCGGCCTTCCTCACGCACCAGGCCTCGGACCTGACCGACGCAATCCTGCGGACGCTGACGCGAGTGTTCCTCACCCGACGACACATGCTGGAGTGGGAGACCGCCGCCGCGACGGACCAGCGCCTCGGCGGGGGACTGCTCGACTTCGTTTCCCAGATGCGTTCGGGCCTCGCCCTCGACGTCCTCCTCGGCGCTCTGGTGGGGTGGGCTGAGCCGGCCGCCTGGCCGGCCGCCGCCCCGTGGCTGGCCGCCTGGCTGCTGTCCCCCCTCGTCGCCTGGTGGCTGAGCCGGCCGACGCCGCCGCGCGAGCCGGCGCTGACCGACGACGAGCGGCGGGCGCTGCGGCACCACGCGCGAATGATCTGGGGATTCTTCGAGACGTTCGTCGGCCCCGACGACCACTGGCTGCCGCCGGACAACTACCAGGAGGGCCCCAAGGAGGCCCTCGCCTCGCGCACGTCCCCGACGAACATGGGCCTGTTGCTCACCTCGACGCTGGCGGCGCACGACTTCGGCCACCTGACCCTGCCGGTGCTGGAGGAGCGGCTGTCGTCCACGCTGGAAACGTTCCGCAAGATGGAGCGCTACCACGGCCACTTCTACAACTGGTACGACACGCGAACGCTGACGCCGCTCCAGCCGGCCTACGTCTCGTCGGTGGACTCCGGCAACCTGCTCGCCTGCCTGCTCACCCTCAAGCAGGGGCTGCGACAGAAGCTCCGCGAACCGGTCCCCTCCCCGTCAGCCCGTGACGGGCTGCTCGACACACTGGGAGCGCTGGTCACCTGCCTTCACGCCCACCCGCCGAAGGATCGCGACGCAAAGGCATGCCGGGAGTTGCTCGACGAGGCGCGCCTCGTCGAGCAGGAACTCACCGCGATGCCGACGACCCTGAGCGGATGGGACGAGCTGCTAGCCCACGTCGAGGGGAAGGCGGCCAACTGGCCGAACCGCCTCGACCAGGCCGCCGGCCAGGACACCGCGTGCTCGACCTGGGCGCGACGCTTCACGTCGCTGGTTCGCCAGCGGCGGCAGGAGGTGGCGGCGCTGTGCCCCTGGCTGGCGCTGTTGCGCGACCACCCCGATGACAGGCTCGACCGGCCCGCCCCGCTGCGCGAACTGGCCGGCCGCGTGGAGTCGCTAGCCGACGGGGACCACGCGCCGGAGGTGGTCGCGGCGGTGCGACGCTCGCTGGCGCCGGCACTGAGTCGCGGGCTGGAGGCGCTGGCGGAGCAGGCCGACGCCTTCGCCGAGGACATGGACTTCGGCTTCCTGTACAACCCGACCCGGCACCTGTTCGCCATAGGCTATCACGTGCCGCTGGAGCGCCTCGACCAGGCGCACTACGACCTGCTCGCCTCTGAGGCATGCCTGACCAGCTTCCTCGCGGTGGCGCGCGGCGAGGTGCCGCGCAAGCACTGGTTCCAGCTCGGCCGGCCGTTCGTCCGCGTCCACGGGATGCCGGGGCTGGTGTCGTGGGGCGGCACGATGTTCGAGTACCTGATGCCGCGACTGTTCCTCGCCAGCCCGCCGGGGACGCTACTCGACACCGCCCAGCACGCCGCCGTCGTCCGCCAGATCGAGTACGGCCGGCAGACCGGCGTGCCTTGGGGGGTGTCGGAGTCGGCGTACAACCTGGTGGACGCGGCGGGCAACTACCAGTATCAGGCGTTCGGCGTGCCCGGCCTGGGGCTGAAGCGCGGGCTGAACCGCGACCTCGTCGTCGCCCCATACGCCACCTTCCTGGCGCTACAGGTCGCGCCGCGGGCGGCGCTGGCCAACCTGGAGCGGCTCGCCGGCGAGGGCGCCGTCGGCGCGCTAGGCTACCACGAGGCGATCGACTACACCGCCGACCGCTTGCCGCAGGGTCAGACGCGGCAGGTCATCCCGTCCTACATGGCCCACCACCAGGGGATGAGTCTGTTGGCGATCGCCAACTTGCTGCTCGGGGACGTGATGCCGGCGAGGCTGGCGAGGGAGCCGATGGTGCGCGCCGTCAGCCTCCTGCTCCAGGAGCGCGTGCCGCTGGACGCGCCGGAGGCGCACACCCACGAGGGGGAGGAGGCCGGCCCGGTTTCAGCCGAGACCGGCGAGGCGGTCAGCCGCCGGTTGACGACGCCCAACACGCCGCTGCCGCGCACGCACCTCCTGTCCAACGGCAAGTACACCGTGCTACTGACCAACTCCGGCGCCGGCTACAGCAGGTGCGGCGGGCTTGACGTCACGCGCTGGGAGGAGGACGCGACCCGCGACCACCGCGGGCAGTTCTGCTACGTCCGGGACCTGACCGAGAAATTGCTCTGGTCGGCGGGGCACCAGCCCGTCGGCCGGGCGGCGGACGCCTACGAGGTCCTGTTCTCGATCGACAAGGCCGAGTTCCGCCGCCGCGACGGCGACGTCGAGACGCACGTCGAGGTAGCCGTCGCCCCCGACCGCGATGTTGAGGTGCGGCGGGTGAAGCTGGTCAACCACGGCACCAAGCCGCGCCAGTTGGAGTTGACCAGCTTCGTCGAGGTGGTGCTGGCCCCGCACGGGGCGGACGTGGCCCACCCGGCGTTTCAGAAGCTGTTCCTCCAGACGGAGTACGTCGAGGCGCACCACGCGCTGATCTGCCGGCGCCGCCCCCGGTCGGAGCAGGAGCGACCGGTGTACGCGGTCCACGTCCTCACCACCGACGGGCGGCACGAGGGCGCCGTCGAGTACGAGACCGACCGGAACCGCTTCCTCGGCCGCAGGCGGACGCCGGCCAACCCCGCCGCGCTCGACTTCCACGCCGGGCCGATGTCGGGGACGACGGGGGCGGTGCTCGACCCGGTGCTGGCGCTGCGGGCGACGTTGACGGTGCCGCCGGGGTCGCACGTCGTCGTCTCCTTCTCGACCGCCGTGGTTCAGACGCGCGAGGAGGCGGTGGCCGTGGCCGACCTGCTCGACACGCCGCTGGCGGTGCAGCGCGTCTTCGAGCTGGCCTGGGCGCACAGCCGGGTCGAACTGCGGCACCGCAGCCTGTCGATCCGCGAGGCGCACTTCTACCAGCGGCTGGCCGGCCATGTGCTGTTCCCCAGCCCGGCGCAGCGTGCCTCGGCGGAGGTGCTCCAGGCCAACACCCAGGGCCAGTCCGGCCTGTGGCGGCACGGCATCTCCGGCGACCTGCCGATCGTACTCGCCCGGGTCGGCGAGGGGCCGCCGGGGGTCGAGCTGGTGCGGCAGCTCCTCGCCGCCCACGGGTTCTGGGCGAGCCGCGGCTTCGCGGTGGACCTCGTGCTGCTCAACGAGGCCCCGACCAGCTACCACGACGACCTCCAGGCGCGGGCGATGGAGATGATCCGCGCCAGCGAGTCGCGCGACCGCCTCGACAAGCCCGGCGGCGTCTTCGTCCGCAAGGTCGATCAGTTCTCTCCCGACGACCTGGTGCTGTTGCAGGCCGTCGCCCGCGTCGCCCTCGCCGGCGACCGCGGCCCCCTGGCCGACCAGGTCAACGTCGTCGATCGCCGGCCGCGCCTGCCGGCCAGGCGGCGGGCCAAGGCGACGCCCTCGGGCGGCCCCGATTCAATTTACGACAAAAGCCCCCGCGATTCGCTTCTGTTCTACAACGGCGTGGGTGGCTTCTCCCCTGACGGCTCCGAGTACGTGCTGCCTCCGCCGTCGGCCTCCGGCAACGGCACCGCTCGGGCGAAGGCGGCCACGCCGCCGGCGCCGTGGGCCAACGTGGTCGCGAACGAGACGTTCGGCTTCCTGGTCAGCGACTCGGGATCGGGCTACACGTGGTCGGTCAACGCCCAGCTCAACCGCCTGACGCCCTGGCGGAACGACCCCGTCAGCGACGAGCCGGGCGAGGCCGTCTACCTGGCCGACGAGGACACCGGCGAGGTGTGGACGCCCACCCCGCTGCCGCGCGCCGGCGGGCCGACGGCGGTGCGGCACGGGATCGGTTACACGGTGTTCGAGCAGAGGCGGGCGCGGCTCGACCAGGAGCTAACGTTCTTCGTGCCCCCCGACGAGCCGGTCAAGCTGATCCGGCTCCGCCTGCGCAACCGGCGGACGCGGGCAGTGCGCCTGGCCGTGACGTTTTACGCCGAGTGGGTGCTGGGGCGCCACCGCGACGACGGGGCCCGGTTCATCGTCACCCGCCAGGACGAGGAGACGGGGGCGCTCCTGGCGACCAACGCCTTCAACAGCGACTTCGCCCCGGCCGTGGCATTCACTGACGTCAACCGCCGGCCGCGCACCCTCACCGGCGACCGCGCCGAGTTCCTGGGCCGCAACGGGTCGCTGGCCGACCCGGAAGCCCTCCACCGTGTCGAGCTGTCCGGCCACGTCGGCGCCGCGCTCGACCCCTGCGCCGCCTTGCAGACGCCAATCGAGCTGCAAGCCGGGGAGGAGGCAGAGGTCACGTTCCTGCTCGGCCAGGCGCCTGACGTCGCGGCCGCGCGGCGGATCGTCCATCGCTACCGCGACCCCGCCGCGGTCGAGGCCGCCCTCGCCGCGGTCCGGCAGAGGTGGGACGAGATCCTCGGCGCCGTCCGGGTGCGGACCCCTGACCCGGCGTTCGACCTGCTCGTCAACCACTGGCTGGTCTACCAGGCGCTGAGTTGCCGCGTCTGGGGCCGCACCGGCTTCTACCAGTCCGGCGGCGCCTACGGCTTCCGTGACCAGCTCCAGGACGTGATGGCGCTGGTCCACGCCCTGCCGGGCGAGGCCCGCAAGCAGCTCCTCCGAGCGGCCCGGCACCAGTTCGTCGAGGGCGACGTCCAGCACTGGTGGCACCCGCCTGTCGGCCGCGGTGTCCGCACCCGCTTCTCCGACGACTTCCTCTGGCTGCCGTTCGTCGCCTGCTACTACGTGCAAGCGACGGGCGACTGGTCGGTGCTCGACGAGAAGGCGCCGTTCCTGGTCGCGCCGCCGCTCAACCCCGACGAGCACGAGGTCTACGGCCCGGCGCGCGTCAGCGAGGAGACGGCGACGCTTTACGAGCACTGCCGGCGCTCGCTCGACCACGGCTGGAAGCTCGGCCCGCACGGGCTGCCGCTGATGGGCACCGGCGACTGGAACGACGGTATGAACCTCGTCGGCGCCGGCGGCAAGGGCGAGAGCGTCTGGGTCGCCTGGTTCCAGATCGCCTGCCTGCGCGCGTTCGCCGAGGTCTCCCAGCGGCGCGACCCCGACCGGACCCGCCTCTGTCGGGAGCGCGCCGAGCAGCTGCGCCAGGCAGTTGAGGCTCAGGCGTGGGACGGCGAGTGGTACCGCCGCGCGTACTTCGACGACGGCACTCCGCTCGGTTCAAAGCAGAACGACGAGTGTCGCATCGACTCGATCGCCCAATCGTGGGCGGTGCTGTCTGGGGTCGCCGAGCCGGGCCGAGCAGAGGCCGCCGTGAACGCGGCCGTCGAGCAGTTGGTGCGGAAGGACGACCGCCTCGCCCTGCTCTTCGCGCCGCCGTTTGACCAGGGTTCGCTCAACCCCGGGTACATCAAGGGCTACCCGCCCGGCATCCGTGAGAACGGCGGGCAGTACACGCACGCCGCGACCTGGCTGGTGATCGCGCTGGCACGGCTGGGGCGCGGCGACGAGGCGTACGCGCTGTTCGACCTGCTCAACCCCGTCCGGCACGCCACGACCCCCGCCGACGTGGCCCGCTACCGCGTCGAGCCGTACGTGGTGGCCGCCGACGTCTACAGCGAGCCGCCGCACGTCGGCCGCGGCGGCTGGACGTGGTACACCGGGTCGGCGAGCTGGCTCTACCAGGCGGCGCTGGGCGCGATCCTCGGCCTTTCCCGGGCCGGGGACAAGCTCATTCTCTCGCCGTGCTTGCCAGCCCGGTGGGAGACCGTGGAGATCGACTACCGGCACGGCCGGTCCCTGTACCGGATCGTGATCGAGAACAAGGACAGTGCCTCAACGGGCCGCGCGGAGATCGCCCTGCAAGACGACGGGGAGACACACGAGGTGCGAGTCCAGCTGGGGAAGAGCCCGGTTGAGCACCATGCTTCCTAACCTTGCGCAGGCGGTTGCGTGGGGGCGGCAACAAACCTCCTTTCCACCGGTGGTTTCAGGCCAAACCACCTTCTGGCATGGGCTTTGCCTTTCCCAGGATGACAACTCGATCTCAACCACAAGGAGGCTTCAGTGGATACGATGACGAACCTCATGGCAGGGGGGGAAACCGCCCACCGGAAGCTTCTCGAAGCGGCTCTGAAGCGCGGCGACCGAGTGCGCCAGGCGCTGGCCCGGGTCGAGGTCGAGGAGCCTGAGGAGACGCTGGTGGAGGACCACCGCGAGGCGCTGCGGCCGGCCCAGCACGTCGAGCGGAAGCTCGTATCCATGCTCGAGGCGTCACCCCTGATGATAAGCCAACTTCAGAAAGACGCGAGACCACGAGCGCGATGACCGGCGGGACGGCCGGTCTGTTCCGGGGGTGACGGCGAAGGGCCGCCCGTGAAGAACGGGCGGCCCTGTCGTTTTCACCTCTCCCTTCGTTTCACGCAGCCGCCTCGGTGTCCGGCACGACCGGCCGGGTCGCGTCGATGCGCAGCCAGAGGAAAACCGCCACCACGTAGACCAGGGCAAAGAGGAGAAAGTTGAGTTCGTAACCCGGGTACAGGCCGGCCGCCTTCTCCGCGGGGGAAAGCCGGTCCGTGGCGACACCGAGCGACTCGGCGTGGCGGTTCAGCGCCGCGTTCAGGATCATGCCGGTGGCGTAGCCGGCGACCGTGCCGCCGAGGTTGCCGACCGTGTTCATGCAGCCGGCGACGATGGCGGCGTAGCGGCGGCCGATGTCCTGGCAGGTGGCCCAGGCCGCCCCCATGGTCAGGTCGTTCCAGAACGCCGCGAACGAGATGGCCAGGAAGAACGTGAACGCCGAATTGGCCTTCAGGCTGAGCAGGTAGCAGACCGCGCACAACGAATGGCCGATCACGCCGAAAAGCCGCCGGCCCCACTTACGGTTCCCGGTGGTGCGGATGAAGCGGTCGGACAGGTAGCCGCCCAGCAGACACGTGATCGCCCCCATCCAGAGCGGGCCGCCCTTGTAGAACGCGCCCAGCGTGCTGTCCTTGGCGACGTCGTACTGCTGCTCCAGGAACGTGTGCAGGTAGGTGATGTTGAAATACCACCCGTAGGCAGCGCAGAAGTACATCAGGCAGAGCGCCCACAGGTTGCCGCTGGTCAGCAGCTTCCCCCATGGGACGTTGGCGTGGGCCTGCTCCTCCTTGCGGCCGGCCAGGATGAGCGCCTTCTCCTCGGAATTCACCTCGGGGTGCTGCTCGGGCCGGTCGCGGAACCACCAGGCGAAGGCCGCGCACCAGAGCAGCCCGATGCCGCCGAAGATGTAGAACGCCGTCCGCCAGCTCAGCCCGCCCCGCTCGACGACCAGCAGCCAGACGAACGGGGTCAGGCCGCCCATGAGCCGGCCGGACATCCAGACGGCGCCCTGGCCGAAGCCCCAGCTCGTCGTCGGGAACCAGTTGTGCAGCGACCGGGTGATGTTGGGGTACGCGCCGGCCTCGCCCATGCCGAAAAGGAAGCGGATGACGATGAGCACGCCCAGGCCGCTCAGCACCCAGACGCCGTCCTTCCACACCAACCCGGTCAGGGCGGTGAAGACCGACCACCACAGGACGATGCGGAGCAGCGTCCGCCGCGGGCCGTACACGTCGCCGAGCCAGCCGGACGGCACCTCGAACGCCGCGTAGGCGAAGGCGAAGGCGGTGAACGCCAGTTGAAGGTCGGCGACGGAGGTCAGGCCCAGCGCCTCGACGAGGTAGGGCGCCGCGCTGCCGAAGCAGACCCGGTCGAGGTAGGTAATCATCGACAGCAGGCAGCAGAACCCGAGCACGCCGTAGCGCACCCGGGTTGGCCGGCCGGGGGTAGTCGATGAGGAGGCAAGGCCGCCCGAAGGGGCGGTCGTGGGGTTCAGATTCATGAGAGGCCGTGCGGTGAGGGAGGGATGTCGCCGGGGCGAGTCACGCTCCCTCACTCTACGGGCAGGCGGCGCCGGGAGAAAGGAAAAACCGCCCCGAACTCAGCGGTCCCGCTTCGGGGGCGTCGAGTCGCCCTTCTGCGGCATCTGCTCCAGCTGCTTCATCGCCACGCGCCCCGGGCGGCGTGGGTCGGGGACGATGCCGTAGCTGACCGGCGTCTTGCTCACCCGCAGCACGTCGCGGAACAGCTCCCGCCCGGTCTTGCCGTCCAGCACGAGGACCAGCGTGTCGGTCTTGTGGGCCACCTTCGGCGTCGATTCGCCCGCCTTCAGCAGCGTCTGGTCGCGCTTCAGCACGCCGCGCTGCACGGTCGAGACCCGGATGACCAACGCCTCCTTGCAGTCGTTGCGGAAGGCGAACGTCTCACCGCGGGCCAGCGCCGGCAGCGCGCAGGCGACCAGCGCGGCCAGCCATCGCAGGCAGGTGCGGTAGGTCGTCATCGGTCGCCCCCTGGCGGGCAGCCCCTTCGCCCTCGCCGTCCCGGGCAGGTCACGCCCCTGCGCGGACGCGGAACGGATCTAGTTCGGAACGCGGGGGGAGGACGAACTTGCGCGAGTCGAGATGCATTCAGGCTAGCCGAGACCCGAGGGGGAGGCAATTGGAAAGTTACGCGCGCCGCCGGGCGCGCTCCTCCTCCGGCGGCCTCTTCGGCTTCCTCCCCCGGGCCCACCAGCTCAGCCGCACCAGCGTTGTCAGCGACCGGACGATCTCACCCACGCCGGCCTTGGAGCTGCCGGCCCGGCGATCGACGAACACGATCGGCGTCTCGCCCACGCGCGCCCCCGCCAGAACGCAGCGCTGGAGCATCTCCTGCTGGAACGAGTAACCCTTTGACAGGAACCCGTCGAGATCGACCCGGCGCAGCAGCTCGACGCGGTAGCAGCGGAACCCGCCGCTGGTGTCGCGCGCCGGCATCGGCAGGATCAGCCGCATCAGCAGGTTGGTCAGCCGACTCATCCACAGGCGGGAAAGCGGCCAGTTCTCCACCCCCCCGCCGGGCACGTAGCGCGAGCCGATCATCACGTCCTTGTCGGCCATGCCGTCGAGCAGCGCCGGCAGGTAGTGAGGCCGGTGGCTGGAGTCGGCGTCCATCGTCACCAGCAGCTCAAAGCCGCGGTGGATGGCATACTCGACGGCCCCCAGGTGGGCGGTGCCCAGACCCATCTTGCCCGGCCGGTGGACGACGTGGAGGCGCGGGTCGGCGGCGGCCAGGGCGTCGGCGACCAGGCCGGTGCCGTCGGGCGAGTTGTCGTCGGTGATGAGGACGTGGGCCGCCGGGGCGACGGTGTGGATCTCGCGGACCAACGACTCCAGGTTGTCGCGCTCGTTGTAGGTCGCCAGGGCGACCAGGACGGGCCGAGTTCCCCAGTCGCTCATTCTCGCTCCCCCTTCCGGCTCAACGCCGCCGGGCCATCCTTGCGCCACAGCGTGATCGACACGCCCTCGGGCAGGTCCCACCGGTGGGCGCGGGTGAACACGGCCTGCCCGCGCAACACCTGTTTCATCGTCTCCAGGTCGGCCGGTTCGAGAGTCAGTTCCGGCGCGTGCGGCGAGTGCGGTAGCACCTCGACGAGGACCAGCGCGTCCGACGGCGTCTCGGCGAGCCAGCGGCGCAACCCCTCCGGGTCGTGTTGGAGGCGCTCGCGGAACTGCTTGATGGCCGTGGCGAAGCGCGTGTGGCCGTGCGCCTCGACGAACGTCCAGCCGAACAGGTATCGCGCGGGGACGTTGCTCATTATGGTGCTGTGGCGGGCGTCCGCAAGGGACGGCAAATAGGCGCCCGTGATCGCCAGCGGGTTGGCGAGGTCGCCCTTCGCCCCGGATTCCTGGGCGCGCCCCGGCTCCAGGTACGCCGGGGCCTGCAGGCCGACCACCGCCAGCGCCGTCGCCGCGGCGACCCACCGCGAAGCGCGGCCGAGTCGGGACAGCAGGGCGAACAGCCCCGCGATGGCGACGACCCAGGCGACGGCGGCCCAGGTGTGGGCGAAGCGGTGCTTGGTCATCGCGTGCTGCATGCTCAGGAAAGCCCCGACGGCCAGCACCAGGAATACCGCGGCGTTGCCCGGCCGGAACCGCCGGGCCATGAGAACCGCCAGCGCGACCAGCCCGAGCAGCACCGCCAGCTGCCACGGCCAGGCGCAGTAGTCCTCCCGCAGCGCGTTCAGGTAGAACCAGAAGCCGTCGATCAGCGTCGTGGACTTGAACTCCTGGGTCGTGTTCGCGGGGCTGAGGAACCAGAAGAAGTAGCCTAGCCGCTTGGGTAGCAAGAACCACACCGCCGCCGCCCAGCCGTGCCACACGAGGACCGGTCGCACGCGCGGGTCGAGCCGGGCCGCCAACTCCCGCCCCTCACGCCGCCACCACACGCACAACCGGAGGAAGAAGGCGGCAAACGCGACCCAGAACAGGTTGTGCGGCTCGACCAGCGTCAGCCGCCAGGGCCCGGCAACCAGCGTTACCCCGCGCCGCAGCCACACCACGCAGGCGAAGACAAACACGACCGCCGCGAGCCACGAGAGGGGCTGCCGCGCCTCTCGCACCAGGAGGGATTGGAAATACCCTCGATGTTCCCGGACAAACTCCACCCAGGATCCGGGCCGGCGGAGGAACTCCCCAAGGGCCAAGCCCGTGACGACGATGAGCCAGTAGTTGTACTTGTGGAAGAAGAGCAGAAGGAGGGCCAGGGCGAGGTGGGTACCGGATCGAGGCGGGCCGTCCTGAACCGCCACGAGGTAACAGTACAGCACGAGTAGCGTCAGCATCACGCCGAGGCTTTCGAGCATGACGTCCGTCGCGTAAGCCCGGTACGCCGGCAAGGCGGCCACGACGGCGGCGGCGGCCAGGCCTGCCATGTCGCCGTGCGACGGGAGCAGGCGCCGCGTGACCAGGTACGCCAGGGCGACCGTCAAGACCCAGGCCGCGACGCTGGGCAGGATGGCGAAGCGATGGTCCGGCCCGGCGACGAGTTGAACCGCGGCCTCAAGGAGGGGGTGCAGGGGGCCCCAAACGCGCAGCGCGTCGAGGTCGTGCCGGAGGCGCGACAGGTCAAGGTGTCGGACGTCGTAGGCGAGGTTCAACCCAAGGGAGTAGTGGGTGTGGCGGTCGTGGGTCAGCCACCACCAGCCGGCGTCACCGGCCTTCCACGAACAGGCGAACAGGTGCCCCGCCATCAGGACGCCGGCCAGCACGACGAGCCAGGGCAGGCCGCGCTCGACGAGCCGGTTCGGGCTAGGGCCGTTGGGCACCGCTTCGGGCATGAGCGCTTCCCCCGCGCAGGAATCGACCTGACCGGCAAGGGAAATAGCGTTGGCCTCGGAGCCACACAAGCCGAGGTTCGCGTCAGCCCCGGTACAGTGCCAGCCCCGCCCGAAGCGCCTCGCCCCACGCGGGCGTGCCGTTTACCTGCCTAACGGGTGATACCGGGGCTGGCTCGCCGTCCGCCAGGGAGAGTTGGTACCAGCGCACGTCGCGCCAACCGCCCAACTTCCAGCCGACCCGGCGGTACACCCCGACCTCGGTGAACCCGACCGCCTCGTGCAGCCCCTCGCTGGCCGGGTTCGGGAGGGCCACCCCGGCGAACGCCCGGTGATACCCCTGGGCCGCCAGGATCGGGACCAAGGCCGTGTAGAGGGCGCGCCCAACGCCCATTCGGCGGTAGTCGGGATGGACATAGACGCTGACGTCCACCGCCCAGCGGTAGGCCGCGCGCTCACGGTGGGGACTGGAGTAGGCGTAGCCGGCCACGGTGCCCAGGTCGTCCAGCACCAACCAGGGGAAGTGCGAGGCGTACCGGGCGACCCGGGCGGCCACCTCCTCGGCCGGCGGCGCGGACTCCTCGAACGAGACGATCGAGTGCGTGCAGAACGGGGCGTAGATCGCCGCGATGGCCGCGGCGTCCGGCGGCGCGGCCAGGCGGATGGTGGCCATGATGCAACCCCCGAGGCACCCGGGGGCGGCCGGCGGCGTTTTTCGCCAGGGGGGGCCGCCCGGACGCGCAGCCCGGTTCACGTAAGGGCGCAGGGGGCTGCCCGCCCCGTCATTGCCGTTCCATCATCCGGTCGAGCGTCTGGATGTGTTCGCGGCACCTGGGCAGGAGCCGGTCGCGAATGAGCGCCTGGCACTGCGGCTCCACGCCGCGGTCGTTGAGGGCCGACTCGTAGGAGTTGACCCCGTGCTCCTCGCCCTCCTTGAGGGCTTTCAGCGCGGCCGTCCGGCCAAACACCTTTGCCCCGCCCTCGATGATCTTGGCGAACGCGCCCCAGGCGCCGGATTTGTGCGACGGCTCCTCGCCCATGCCGCGGACGTGTTGCCGCAACTCGTTCGCCGCCGCCTTGTGGTCGTCGCGCATCTGCCGGAGCGAGGAGTTGTCGGGGTCGTTGTGGAACTTCTCCTCGGCCTGGAGATACGTCTCAACGGCGGAGATCTCGCCGCGGAGCAAGGAGTTGAGGGTGTCGGTCGTTTCGCTCGTCTTCGCCATCGTCGATGCCTCCCTCGGAGAAATGGACATGCCCAACCTGGGCGCCAGGTCGATCCGCATTCCCCGTGCCGAAGACAGCGCCCCGCTGGCCTTCGGCGGCGGGATGGGGTATCATGAGCAGGGCTCGGCCAGGACCACTCGACAGAGGCGTAAAGCAAGGGACCAACCATGGCGAAGGGCGTCGGCAAGCCGCGCAAAAAACTCCCGAAGGAACTCGCGGTCGTTCGGGCGGACAACTGCACCGGCTGCGAGGCGTGCATCGAGGTCTGCCCGGTCGATTGCATCTACAAGGTGCCCGGCGAGGACCAGCCCGGCTTGCAGTCGTTCGTCGATATCGACCTGGAGCGGTGCATCGGCTGCTCCTTGTGCGAGCGCTGGTGCCCCTGGGACGCGATCGACATGGTGGACACGGTGACGATCGCCCAACACGTCGCCGACAAGGGCGGCCCGCCCGAGTACGTCGCCAAGAACCAGGAGCGCCTGGTCGCCGTCGCTCAACAACTCGCCGACCTGTGCGCCGAGCAGCGCGCGGCTGCGCCGGCGAAGAAGCCGGCGGCAGCTCCCCCGGCGTGAACGGCCGAGGCGGTCAAATCAACTCCGCCACCGGCTCGCGGTCTTCGAGGATGTGCATCGGCCGGCCGGAGCCGTTCGGGAAGGCCTTCGCCGGATCGACGCCGACGGCGTGGTACAGGGTGCTGAGCACCTGCTGCACGGTGTACCGGCGGTCGCGCGGGTACTCGCCGCGGGCGCTGGTCGCCCCGACCGCCTGGCCCATCTTCAACCCGCCGCCGGCGACCAGGGCGCTCATCACCGGCGACCAGTGGTCGCGCCCACCGTCGCTGTTGTTGATTCGCGGCGTCCGGCCGAACTCGCCCCACATCACCACGACCACGTCCCTGTCCATCCCGCGGTCGTGCAGGTCCTGCACCAGGTTGGCAACGCCGCGATCGACCTGCGGCAGCTGCCGTTTGAGCGTCTTGAAGTTGCCCGAGTGCGTGTCCCAACCGCCGACGGACAGCGTCACGCAGCCGACGCCGGACTCGACGAGACGGCGGGCCGTCAGGAACGCCTCCACCCCCTTGTAACGGTCGCGGGAGCGCGGCTCCTCCTTCGTCAGGTCGAGCGCCTTGCGCACCGCCCCGCTGGTGACCATGTCGAACGCGCGGGAGGTGAACGAGTCGATCCCCTTCATCGTCCCGGTCTGGTCAATATCCCGGCGGAGGTCGTCGAAGCTTGACAGCAGTGATCTACGGTCGTCCATCCGCGTCCCATCGACACCGCCGGCCGGGCGCAGGTTGCGGAAGCCGGGGCCGTCCGGCGTGAACGGCCGGTGGGCGATGCCGAGGAAGCCCGGCTCGGTGCCGCGCGACATGCCGCGGAGGCTGACGAACGGCGGGATGTCGTTGGCGGCGGCGCCGCGCAGCTTGGACATCACCGCGCCGAAGCTGGGGTGGTTGGCGGTGCGGTTGGCCTGCTCACTCCAGCCGGTCATGACCAGCGAGTCGGAGTGCTCCTCGACCGACACGACGGGGCGGACAACGGCGAGCTTGTCCCACATCTTTGCCTGGAGCGGGAAGTGCTCACAGACCTGCACGCCGGGGACGTTCGTCTTGATCGGGTGGAACTCGCCGCGATACTCCTTGGGGGCGTCGGGCTTGAGGTCGTACATGTCCAGGTGCGACGGCCCGCCGGGCAGGTAGATCATGATGGCGGCCTTGCTCGACGAGCCGGCCTTCTCGCGGGCGCGGAGCAAGCCGGCCAGCGACAGGCCGGCCCCGAACGCGCCGAGTTGAAGGAAGTTTCGCCGCGTCAGCCCGTCGCAGTAGCGCTGCCGGTCGCCCCAGAGCGTGAGCATCGGTAGGTACCCCGAGAGGAACGTGTCGCTCCCTGGAAGCCGGGGAGGAGTGTGGCGGGCAAGATCGATCCTAACCTTTGCCGAGAAGGCGTGCAACGAGAATGCGGGCGAATCAGAACAGCTCGTACACGTGTTCCCCTCCGTGGGCCGGATTGCCGGTGAGTTTACGGTCGCGGAGGTTGACTACCAGGTCGAGGTGTTCGAGAGGGATCTGGCCGATGAGCACCGGGACGCCATCGGGGACTTCGAGGACGTCCATCGTGCAGCTCCTACCCTGGATTGTCAGCGGACGGCATCGTAGGTCCACGCCTCGGTGGCCCCGCTGCTGCTGGTCACGCGCTTGCTTGCGACCTTCGAGAGGCCCAACTGTTGGATCAGTGAGGTTGGGATGGAAAGCAGTGTGGCCCCTGTGTCAACGAGGGCATCTTCGACCCGAACCCGCCTGGCTTGCTCAGCGGGCAACAAGCCGCGTTTGACCGCCCAAAGGTCTTCCAGGTTCTCGATCAGCGCTTCGGTCAGAACGCGCCCCGTGGTTGAATTCTCCATGCCGATTCTCCCGTGGCGGCAACTGGGAACCTCAACCGATTGTATCACGTCGTGTACTCCGCATTCAGCTTCACGTACTCGTACGTCAGGTCGCAGGTCCAGAACGTGCATCGGGCCGTCCCCAGCGTGAACTTGAACCGCAGGTAGACGTGCCGCTCGCGCTTCAAGTACGCCGACGCCGCCGCGAGGTCCGCCGGCTGGGGCGCGCCGTCCTTGTACAGCAGCGTGTCGCCCAGCCACAGCGACAGGTCCTCCTCCTCGAACGGCACCCCGGCGTAGCCGGCGGCGGAGACGAAGCGGCCCCAGTTGGGGTCGGCCCCGAAGATGGCCGTCTTCACCAGCGCACTGTCGGCAACGGCCCTGGCGACCCGCGCCGCCTCCGCCTCGTCACGCAGCCCTTCCACCTCGACGGTGACCAGGTGGTTTGCCCCCTCCGCGTCGGCCGCGATCGCCCGCGCCAGGTCGGCGCACACCCCAGACAACGCCGACCCGAATCGAGCCAACTCGTCCCCTTGTAACTTTTCCCCGCCGCTCGCCCCGTTCGCGAACACCAACAGCGTGTCGTTGGTGCTGGTGTGGCCCTCGACGCTGACGCGGTTGAACGATTGATTCGCCGCGGCGGTCACCAGCGGGGATAGGTCTTGCGGGTCCGCCGCGACGTCGGCGAAGACGAACGCGAGCATCGTGGCCATGTTCGGCCCAATCATCGCCGCCCCCTTTGCGACCCCGGTCAGCCGGGCCGGCACCCCTCCCAGGGTCAGCTCCCGTGTCGTCACCTTGATGACGGTGTCGGTGGTCAGGATCGCGTGCGCCAGGGCGTCGAGGCTTTGTACAGTGGCGGTCGCCTCCGGCACGGCGCGGCGGATGCCTGACTCGACCGCCGGCATCGGCAACGGCCGGCCGATCACCCCGGTGGACGCGACGAGGAACTGCTCCTCTTTGCAACCGGCCATTTCCGCAGCGACTGCGGCCATCCGCTCGGCGTCGGCCTGCCCTTGCGGCCCGGTACAGGCGTTGGCGTTGCCCGAGCAGACGACGATGCCGCGCACGTCCGCCGCCGGGACCCTCGCCTGGCAGAGGCGCACCGGGGCGGCCCGCACCCGATTCTGCGTGAACACGCCGGCGGCGGCGGCGGGCCTGTCGCTCAGGGCGACAGCCAGGTCTCGACGGGAGGAGTCCGAGCGGATGCCGCAGTGCAGCCCGGAGAACCGATAGCCGAGGGCCAGGTGCCATTTGGACGGGTTCGCCTCCGTCCCAATGTTCATCGTCATGGGTGCGACTCCTAGCAGCAGGTCCCGTTGGCTTCTCTACGTCGGCCCGTCGGCCCCTTCAAGGGCGGGGAAAACGACGGCGCGGCGGCGAATGTCCTCGCCGCCGCGCCTCGTTGTTGAACCCGACCGGCTGGCACATCAGCCGGTGGCGCCCTGGGCCGACCCCGTGCCGTCGTCAAGGAAGCGCGCCTGCGCCTGGGTCAGGGTGCAGTCGCCGGGCAGCTCGCTGTCCTTGTGAAAGCAGAGCACCTTCCCGGGGAACCTCGGGCTGGTGCAATGCAGGTAGTGCCCCTTGGCGTGGAGCAACCCGAGGATCTTCCGCGGGCACTCTTGGGCCAGCTGCGTCAGGGCTTCTTCGTCGGTCATGCCTCGCTCTCCTTCTCCCCGAGGGATGGCCGAGGCGGAGTCCGTCCATCGATCGTCTCAGGCGCGCGACGCAACGCGGCTCAGCGCGACCGAGGCCAATCGGCGCAAGGTTGCACAACTCGTTGTCGCGTGGTGGGTCCGGTGGAACGTCCGCTCGTCGGTGGGACAAACCTCCCCCACTGTATCACGACATCCCTACCTGTCCAGCCATTCAGCAACCGATAGGGGAGGATTTGGCGAAGACGGCCCTGCTCCGGTCGTCACGACCGGCAAGGTCGGGCGCGAATGAAGGCCAATGAGGGTCAAACGGCCTGATGGGGGGCCGATGAATAGTCGGCGGCATCGACCCCCGCCTGCACGACGAGGGCGTGCAGCTGCGCGTGGCCTCTTCTGCCGGCGGCGCCAACGCGCAGGCCTCGGGCCTGCTCGCTGCCCTCCTCGCCGAACAGGTGCCGGCCGATCTCCTGGTCGGTCAGGCCGTCGTAGTAGTAGCTCTCAACGATGAAGCGGTCCCGCTCGTCGAGCTGCTGCACCGAGGCGAAGACCGCCTCGCGGTCGCGCTGGAGCCGGCGCTCCTCCTCGGCGTCGCGGGGGTCGATCAGGGTGGGGAAGGTCTCGCCGTCGTCGCCGCGCTCCTCGGCCAGCGAGGCCAGGCGGGAGCGCTTGCGCAGCACGTCGAGGGCGCGCCAGTTGGCCCGGTTGCTGGTCCACCGGGTCAGGTCGCGGTTGGCGAAGTAATCCGGGTCTTCGCGCCAGACCTCGTAGGCCTGCGTCAGACAGTCCCAGCTCACTTCCTCGGCGAGCTGTTCGTCGCCGTAGCGGCGGGTGAGCCGCTGATAGACGACGGGCAAGGCGGCCTGTAGCGCCTCCTCGAACGTGCGAGTGGTCATGCGAGTCCTCCTCAGGGGTGGGTGACGCGAGTTGGCGACGGGGTTCCGCGCTCGGCCTCCGGGGCCGCCGGAAGCGAGAAGGTCAGGCTCTGTTCCGAACACGCAACAAGAAGTACGTTCCGAGGGCGCCGGTTGTGACAAAAAAGAGACAGCTAGACAGAAAGATAGGTTCGCCTGGTTTCGCTCAGGCCATCCGGGGTGTGCGGGCGCGGGATCGCCTGAAGGGTAGACGGACGCGGATGCGTCATTTTTCGCGGCCCGCCCCATTGGGTCAATGGCAGCGACGCAAAACGGCGACGGCCGGGAGGCGCGACCGCGCCCCCGGCCGTCGCCGGATCGATACCCTGAGGAGGATTACTTCTTTTTCTCCTCCTTCTCGGCCTTCTCGCCGAGCGCCTTTTTCACCTCGTCCTCCAGGCTACTGACCTGGGCCGACTTGCTGACGCACTTGCCGTCCTTGCCGATGACGAACAGGCTCGGCAGCACCATGACGCCGTACTGTGTCGCCAGCTTGCTCTCCAACCCGCCCGGGGTGTGCAGATGCGTGCCGGGGGCCGGGTTCTTGGCGAGGAACGCCTTCGCCTCGTCGGCGGTCGTGTCGAGGTTCACGCAGAGCACCTCGACGGTACCCTTGTTCGCCTCGACGACCGACTTGATCTTGCTGAAGTCGTTCGCCGCCGAGCCGTTCCAACTCGCCCAGTAGTAGACGACGACGGCCTTGCCGGCCAGCTGCCGGATGTCGAACGGCAGGCCGGGGTTGTTCAGCGTCGGCCCGGCAAGGGTCATCACCTCACCCTCCAGGGCCAGCCGCCGCGCCGCGCCCTCGCCCTTGGCCGCCTGCGGCTTGTCGGGGAAGGTGCGGGCCAGCGTCGAGTACCAGTTCTTCGCCTCGACCTCCTTGCCGAGGAACTCGCAGACCATGCCGAGCTGGAGCATGGCGTCGGGCGTGTCGTCGCCCTTGGCGTAAGTCTTCACGTAGCCGGTCAGCTTCTCCAGCCAGTCCTTCTGGACCTGGTTGAAGTCGATCTTCTTCTCGCCGAGTTTCGCCGAGTACTCGGCCTGCAACCGGCGGAAGACGACGTAGCCGGCCAGGTTACTGCCCTCCATGTGCTGGACGAGCTGGGCCTCCAGGCTGGCCAACCGCTTGGTCGCCGTGGCGTCGCCGCCCGGCACCGCCTGCACGGCGCTGGAAAGGCTGTCGGCGACCTGCCGAATCCACGGGTCACGCTCGGTCGGCTTGACCAGGGCCACGATCTTCTCGAGGATGTCGGCCCGGCCGAGGTGGTGCTTCACCGCGGCCTGCCCACTGCTGCCGACGTTCGCCTTGTCCAGCGCCGTCAGTTCCTCGACCAACTTCGCCAGCTTCGGGTCGTCCAGCCCCATGCCGCCGGCCGGCTTCTCCTCCGGGGCCGCGGCGGAGCCCGCCGTTGGCGCGTCGATCACCTTCCACGCCGCGCCGACCAGGTACATCGGCCCCAACTGGGCCCACTCGCTGGTGCCGCCGGCGTCGAACAGGACCGTGGCGCGGGCGTGCTTCACGAGATCGACGCGGGCGCCGGTCTCGTCGGCCGGCAGGCACTGCGGGGCCGACGTCTCCAGGTGCAGCCAGGCGGCCTTCTCGTTGAGCTTGGTCAGCTTGGCGATGGTGGCATCGAACTTCGCCTTGAGACCCTTGCGCCGGGCGCGGATGTCCTCGGCGAGTTCGGTGGGCAGCCCCAGCGCTTGAATGTCCTGGTCGGTGAGCAGGCACGCCTCCAGCCGCCGGACGTCGCGGGTGGCCAGCGCCTTGAGCACCTCCTGGCTGACCTCCTCGGCGGAGATCGCCTTCCAGGTGTCGATGGTGCCGTTCTTGTCCTCATCGACGCCCCACTTGCTGCCGCCGGCGTTGAGCCAGCGGAAGTTGTCCGGCCGGGCCGCCCCGGGCGAGACCACCTCGCGGTAGACCTCGACGCCGTCGCGGTAGTACGAGTAGGTATCGACGCTGCGGCCGTCGCTGGAGGAGAAGCGGCGGAGCAGCTTGCCCTGGCCGTCCTTGAGCACCCAGCCGGAGCCGGTCTTGCCCTTGACCAGCTCGACCTTGCACGACGCCTGCTCGGCCGCGGCCGGGGTGGTGATGGCGGCCTCGTGGCGCGGCTGGTACTCGAGCATCTTCGCCACCGGCGGGGCGCCGACTGCCGCCGTCATCGTCCCCCCCAGGACGAAGCCGCCTACCAGCAGCCTGGCCAGGCCGCGCTTCGCGGTGCTTGCCGTCGCCATCCGTGACTCCTTTCCTGACGTCCTCGACCGATGATCCGACCTGTCCTAGATCGGCACGGTACCACCGGCCGGTTCAGCACAACCGGCGAAAGCTCTTCGCGCCGCAGGCCAAGCAGCCTTGCTCGCCCCGCGCGAGGTTACCCACCCAGAGCCCCCTCCCTACCGGGTGAGCCTGGCGAAGGCCGGCCGCTTTGTTTAGCCTTCCTTCATATGGGGATAACCGTTTCGTCATCTGCCTTGCCGAGGATGTCCCGGCTGATCGAGGCGAAGAACAGGTCGCGGTCGCCCTCGCCCTTGAGGTCGTTCGCCGCGCCGTTCGAGGTGACCCGCCCCTCGGCCAGCAACCCGGCCCGGAGGTGGGCCAACCGCGTCAGGTAGTCCGACGCCGACGCCCACTCGTCCAGGATGGCCTGGAGGGCGGCCTGGTCGGCGTCGGTGGCGGTCGGGCCCGCGGTGTGCAGGTCGTCGCCGTCCCCGCCCCGGAGCAGGCTGGCGACGGCGCCGGCGATGAGCAAGTCGCGCCCCGCGCCGCCGGACAGCTCGTTGCCGCCGACGCCGACCAGGATGTCGTTGCCCGCGCTGCCGATGACGTTGCGGATGTTGGCGATGCCGCCGAGGGCGGTGGCCGTGCCCCGCCGGAGGTTCACGGCCACGCCGCCGGTCGCGGACTGGGCGGGGTCGAACCCCGAGTAGTCGAGCGTGTTGACGCCGCCGCCGCCGTCGAGCTTCAGGACTCCCGGCGTGGTGACGCCCTTGACTGAGAAGGTGTCGTCGGCCGCCCCGCCCCGGACGGCGATCGTCGTGGCGTCGTCGGTGTACCACGTGATCGTCGAGCCGGTCAGGCCCTCGATGAGGTTGTAGGAAACGCCCCCGGAGACCTGCCGGCTGAACGTCACCCGCCTGGGCGTCGTGTCGAGGTTGCCCGAGTTATCCAGCACGACGGAGGCCCGGCCGTAGGCCTGGATCGACATCGGGCCGCGGACCTCCGCCAACGACCCCCCGGCCCCCGACGCGGCGCTGCCGATGGTGACGTCGTCGCCCTGGGCGAAGGTCATGTTGAGGTAGATGTTCGCGGGGACGGACTTCACGTGGACCGTGTTCCCGCCCACGCGGGCGGTGGAAAAGAGAATCAATCCGCCGTGGTAGGTGAACGGGGCGACGCCGTCTCGCTCGATGCGCTGGGCCGTCGGCGTGGTCGGGTCGGCCTGGATCGTGTACGTGTGCGGGGCCGTCGTCGTGTAGTCGTAGTAGTAGGTGTAGTCGTTGTCCTCGGCCTGGCCGTAGAAGTTCACCGGGCCGAGCAGGTTGTTGACGCCGGTGACCGACCACCCGGCGGTGAAGATGTCGGTCGAGCCGGCGGCACCGCGAACGTTGAGGGTCATGCCGGCCGGCGTGCCGGAGACGTTCGTGGGCTGCTGATGCGTGCGGCCGTGCTGGAAATCGAGCAGGGAGATCGTGGGGAAGTCGAGTTCGGTCATCGGAACGTAGACCCCGCCGCGAAGCGCGAAGCGCGCCAGCGAGGCACCGGCACCGAGCCGGTCAACGGTGTGGTGGTACTCATCCGACGACGCCGCCTCGTTGGTCACGCGGGCGACGACGGGGCTGGCGGCGGAGATGGTGATCTTGCCGCTGAGGGCCGCCAGCGCGTGGGTGGCGTCGCCGACGGCCACCTGCTGGTTGCGGCCGGGGCCGAGATCGACGTCCAGGTCGCCGCCGGTGCCCAGCAGGGTGAGCGAGTCGGCGGCGGGGCCGGCGGTGACGCTGACGCCGCCCTCGTTGGGCGACGGCAGGGTCGTGGGCGTCCCGTCGATGAGGTAGCGGTTGGCGCTGCGGCCCCCGCGGAGGCTGAGCCGGCTGAGCGGGGCGCCGGCGAAGTGGACCCTGGAGCTGGTCACGCCGTCGCTTTGCCTGGTGCGGGAGAACTGGCCGGCGCTCAGCGAGTAGGTGTGCTGGCCGGTGGTCGTTTGGTCGAGGAGGTCGAGGAAGCTGCCCGGCGCGCCGGCCTGGCCTCGCAGGGTGACGTCGCCGGCGATGCGGCTGAGGCTGCCCGACTCGTTCGCCCGCCCGCCGACGGTGACCTGGTTGCGGCCGCCCTGGAGGTCGAGGAACAGCGGCCCGGTCGTGCCGTGGACGTTGACCGTGTCGAAGAGGGTGGTGTAGATCGTCGTCGGCGAGCCGCCCGGGATCGTGCTCTGGGCCGTGTCGCGGACCTCGAAGGTGTCGGTGCCGCCGCCGCTGAAGATGTTGAGGGCTCGCAGGTCCTGCTCGGCGATGCGGATCAGCCCTCGTGCCGCCAGCCCGCCGACCGTCGCGTAGATGCCCCCGGTGTCCAGGGTGACTGTTCCCGGCAAGAGTTCTTTGGAGTTGTCGAGGTTCACGGTGGACCAGTCGTCGTCGTTGGAGATGGTGAGCGTGGCGGCGATGGTCCGCATGCTCCCGGACTCGCCGACGTGGACCTCGTCCTCGCCGTCCTGCCCGTTGATGTTGACCGGCACCCCCGCCCGCAGCACCCTCACGACGTCCTTGCCCAGACCGGTGTCGATCGTGACTGGGCCGCCGCTTTGGCGAGTGCCGTGGACGGTGACGTCGTTGCCGAGGGCACCGCCCTTGACGGTCAGTGAGGACAGGTTGCAGAAGGCGAAGTCGATCGGCGTCGTGGTCAGCCCTGTCACGGTGGTGGGGTGAACGCCGATCACCCGCGACGCCCGCCCCGCCGAGTCGTCGATCGTCAGCGCGGTGGTGCCGAACAGGTTGACCAGCGACAGGCCGCTCACGTTTTCCGTCGTCCGCCCCGGATTCGGGACGAAGAGCCTCGGTTGGCCGACGTTGACGAAGGCGGCCCCGGCGACGGTCGTGCGGGGGCCGGTGCTGTAGACGTTGACCGTCGAGTCGGCCGACCGGCCGGCATCGACCACGAGGACGTCGATCCGCCGGAACGCGATCTGCCTCGCCGCCGGGCCGGGCATGGTGACGCTGTTCGCGCGGACGATGCTCCTTCGGCCGGGGCCGGTGTTGCGGCTGTCGTTGACGTACAGGTTGTCGTCCTCGAAGAACGTCCCGCCGTCGATCACCACCGAGCCGCGGATGTTGTCGAGGTCGCCCGACACCGGGGCGATGTTGAAGGTGTCGTCACCGTAGTCGCCGTCCAGGAAGGCGTCCACGTCGGCGGGCAGGCTCTCGATGTTGATCGTGTCGTTGCCCAGGCCGGCGTTGATGTGCAGCGACCTCCCCAGCCCGGACTGCCTGGCGTCGATCGTGATCGTATCGTGGTCGTTCGACCCGATGATCTGGACGCCGAGGACCCGCCGGGATACGCCGAAGTGAACCAGCTGGTCGTTCACGAAGACTTCGAGGTAATTTTGCTGGAGGAACCGCCGCTCTTGCACCAGGATCCGATCCGGCCTGCCGTCGTTGCCGCCCGGCTGGTGGTTCATGTGGAGGACGAGGTTGTAATTTCCGCCGACCGTGGTGTCGATCCAGCCGGCGTACGAGGACACGCGGACGTAGTTGGCCACGCCCCCGAACACGGTAACTCGCGTCCCCGTGGAGCAGACCCCCGCGATCAGGCTCCCGCCGATGAGCATCGGGCCGCCGGAGTCGCCCTCGGCGGAGAGGGCCTCGCCGCTCACGCCGCGGTCGTCCCTGCTGGCCGGGTCGTCCAGGTCGAACGACAGCTGGTCGTCGAACGGGTCGGTGTTGCCCTGCTCGGTCCCCGGCACCCAATCGACCCGGTTGGAGCCGATGCGCTTGGTCCCGTAGGCGGTAGACTGCGCGGGGGCGTTGTTGGATTGCCCGTTGTTCCCGCTGAGGACGTTCCCCAGAGCGTCGGTGCGGTTCGTCGCGCCGTAGCCGAGGAAGCTGATGACTTGCCCCTTTTCCTGGGTGCTCCGGTAGAGCTGAAAGCCCTCCGACGCCCCGCCCGGTGCCAGCTCGGGCAGCCGGATGATGGCGATGTCGCCGGCCAGGCCCGCGACGGTCCCCGTCCACCGGGGGTGAATCGTGATGTCGGCCGCCGGCACCTGGATGGTGATCGGCCCGCCGGGCATGTCGAATATGACCCGGTGGGTGCCGGCGTCCACGGCGCCGTTGCCGCGGTCCATGGCCCCGTCCGTCGGCACGCTCGTGTCCACGTCGAAATCGACGACGTGGGCGGCGGTCAGGATGTGGCGGCCGGTCCAAAGCAGCGTCCCCGTGCCGGAGGCGTTGGGCGACCGGACCTGGACGACACCGTCGAACCGCCCCGGCTCGACGGCCTGCGGGAAGCTGGCGGCCGCGTTGACCACCGGGGCGGTGCGGTCCTCCAACACCTGCACCTGGGGCCGGAACGTGGTTCGCCGTCGGGGCCCGTGGCGCCCCGCGGGCCGGGGCAGGGTCTGGTTGAGGGTGGCCAGGAAAGAATGGAACCACATGTTCGTCTCCTTCACGAATGCGGGCTGCGACAGGATGAAGACGGCCCCTCGGCGCGCAGACCGGGCGCCGGGGCGGTGCCGGGCCGGCGGGGGGGCTTGCTTGGCGGTAAGGGCCCCGCCGGCCACCTCTTTCTTTGGCGGGTCATCGCTCGGCTAGTGAGGCAGGACCAGGATTCCGGCCCCCTTGCAGTCGCACGAGAACTTGAAGGGCGACGCGGGGTCCGCCGTGACCTTGCAGGCCTGGACGGCGTACCCGGTGGCGCCGGCGAACTGGCCCGTGCCCCCGGTCACGGTGATCACTTTGAGGCCGTTCCCCGACGATAGCTTCCACGTGGACAAGAATGAGACGAACAGCTTGTCACCGTTGGCGGTGACGATCGTCGTCTTGCCCCAGATCGTGGCCCGGTCCGCGGCGCGGTTGACATCGACCTTGTCGAGGCGCCCCTGGCTGGTCCAGTTCCCCAGGCCAGTCGCGACGCCCGAGGCGGACAACGTCCCGGTGCTGACGTCCGCGAAACACTGATAGGCCATCTGGATCGGGACGACGTGCTGGCGGGTGGCTCTCACGTCCGTCGCGACGGCAGGGTTGCTGATACGGGCCGCCTGCGACGCGGCAGAATCGGCCGGAATAAGCGCCCGGGGATCGTCAAGCATGGCACTCGGCGTGCAGCGGCCTTCCAGCTGTTCCAGGCCGAGGCGAGAGCGGAAGTTGCGAACGGGCATGGTGATCTCCTCAACGTCTGCGGTCTTCGGGTAACAGCCCCTCGGCGCGCAGACTGGGCGCCGGGCGCTGGGAAGCACCTCATCTCTCGAAGGGTCGGACCTCGCGTCAGGGCTTGCTTCCGTTGAAGCCCTGACGTGGGTCAATGCGAGGGAACGCGCTAATCGTCCCAGAGAAAAGCGACAATTCTTCCGGGGCGGCAGCCTTCGTGAGGTGGGCCTCAGATCTGAATGGTGGCGGCGGGCGGGCCGGGGTGGTCGCGCCACCACGCGGCGGCGGCGTCCGGCGACCACTCGCCGGCGCACGAGCAGGCGCCGAGCCGGCGGTCAAGGTCGGCGGCGGTGGCGGGCCGCCGGCTCGCCTCCTTCTCCAGGCAACTGAGGACGACGCGCTCCAGGTCCGAAGGGATTTCGGTGCGCAACTCCGACGGCGGCGTCACGGGGTCGGTGAGGTGGGCCGTCACCGTCTGGACCGCCGTGGGCCGGACGAACGGCGGTCGGCCGGTCAGCAGGTAGTAGGCCAACGCCCCCAGGCTGTAGACGTCGCTCCGCGCGTCCAGGTCCAGCTTGCCGGCGGCCTGCTCCGGGGACAGGTAGGCCGGCGTGCCGAAGATCAGCCCGGTGTGCGTCAGCCGGGTTTCGTCCCCCTCCGCGACGGGGCAGTGGACCAGCCCGAAGTCGAGGAGCTTCGCCACGTCGGCCAGGCCGCCGCGGCTGCCGAGGATGACGTTTCCCGGCTTGATGTCGCGGTGGATCAGGCCGTTGGCGTGCGCTTCCGTGAGGGCGCCGCACAGTTGCCGTAGTAGCGCGACGGCCCTCGCGGGCGGCAGGGGCCCTAGGCGGCTGACCAGCTCCTCCAGGGTCAGGCCCGGCAAATACTCCATTGCGTAGTACACGGTGCCGTCCTCGGCCTGGCCGTAGTCGAACACCTGCACCGTGTTCGGGTGGGTCAGCGTGGCGGTGACCTGCACCTCGCGGAGGAAGCGGCGGAGGACGTCCGGGTCGCCGGTGCGCTCCGGGCGGATCAGCTTGACGGCGCAAGGCCGGCGAAGCAGGACGTGCTCGGCCAGGTACACCTCGCCCATGCCGCCGGCGCCGAGCCGGCGTTTGAGCTGGTACTGGCCGAGCTTGCGGGCCTCCAGGGCTTCCTTGCGCAAGGCATTGATCTTGTGCGAGCCATAGATCGCCCCGAGTACCGCCACGATCATCCACATGCCCATCTCGACCAGGACCTGCGCCGTGAATCGTGGCGGGACGTCCGGGTGTGCGAACCCGGCCACAGCCATCACCGCCAATGGCGCCAGCGCCATCAGGACCGTCACCGTCGCGCAGCGACTCCCCGTGTTGGGGATGAAGACGCCGTAGGTAACGATCAGAGTGAACCACATGATGGTCGGCTGCCGGGCCAGGATGGTAGCTTCCGAGAGGTGGCGTTGGGCATACATCGGGAACCAGCCTGGGGTCACGAACAGGGGCGGGTACGATTCCGCGATGTAGTGGGCGACCAGCACGCCGAACAGCACCCCCTCGAAGGCTCGCAGTTTCGGAAGAGGGTAGGACCTCGGCCGCCAGATGATTACCGTGAGGGCGCTCAGGACCGCTACGTTTAGGACCCTCGGGACCACGACTAGCCAGACGTATTGTTCGTCAAAGGTCGCGCGCAGGGAGTGGAGCGCGAAGAAGAGGAAGGAGGAGCCGAACGCTACGAGTGCGACGATGCGCAGCCGATACCGTAGCAGGGACTGGATTTCCAGGTAGGGATGGTTGAGCCTTCCGCCGCCGACCGTGAGCCGGGCCGGACCGCCTGGGGGAACCGTACGGTTCTGCGACCCTGTCGCACTGGCGGAAGCGGGCTGCGCTGGCCCGGTCTCGGCGGGGGCCGCGGCCGGGGCGCGCAGGAAGCTCCCGGGCGCCTGGTGGGCCTGCACCAGCGCCTCGACGCGCTGCCGCAGCCCCGCGTCGCCGGCGCACGCCCCCGCCACGTAGGCGGCGCGCTCCGCCGGGTCGGCCTTCTCCAGCGCGGCCATGAAAATGGCCTTGGCGGCGTTGGGGTCAACCGGCATTCCCGCCACCCTCCACGGCGGTGCGCAGCCACGCCCGCGCGTAGTCCCAAAGGCGGTAGGCGCTCGTGCGCGACACCCCGAGGATGCGTCCCGCTTCTTCCATTGAAAGGCCGGCGAAGTAGTGCAGCTTGACCAGCCTCCGCCGCCTGGGCGTCCTCCGCGGCGAGCTTGGTGAGGGCGTCGTCGAGGGCGAGGAGGTCGTCGCCGTCGGAATCGAGCGCCGCCTGGGAGTCCAGCTCGACGCGCTGCCGACCGCCACCGTGCTTCGCGCGCTTCTTGCGCCGGGCGTTGTCGATCAGGACGCGGCGCATGGCCTCGGCCGCTGCCGCGAAGAAATGGCCGCGCGAGTCCCAGAGGGGCTGCTCGGGACCCACCAACCGCAGGTACGCCTCATGGACCAGGGCCGTGGCGTCGAGCGTCTGGCCCGGCCTCTCCTGGGCGATCCGCCGCGCCGCGAGCTGCCGCAGTTCGTCGTAGACGAGTGGCAACAGCTGTTCGGCGGCCCGGGGGTCGCCTTGCTCGATGGCCGACAGGATGCGGGTAAGCTCACTCACGGGCGGCACCGGGACTCAGGGTTGGCGGTGAGGTCCGCTCCGAGGCTACTGATAAGGGGAGTTATAGGGAGCCACAATGGGGTCGTCGGAGCGTGAGCGCCCGACAGACGGATCGGAAGGACAATACCTGGCCGCTCACGCTCGGGCCGGGCCGATCGCGTCAAGTAATCCGCCTACTCATCGATAATCGCTTGTATGGGTGTGGAGGGGCAAACGAGGCAATTGTGGTAACTGGCTTTCCTACAGCAAGATACGACGATTCACCTCACCCACTCCCACCGCTTGCCCAACTTGACTCAATTTTGGCAGATGGCTATAATTTCCCGAACGCGACCAGGCACCCTAGTATCAACCGGCGTTCCCGCTTGAACTTACGCAGGTTCTCTCGCCGGCCAACGGCGGCGGCGTAAGTGAAGCACGGGGCCGCGGCCTGGGCAGGCCCGCTCGACCGTTGCTGACCTGAATGTGAGAGAGGCCCTCTGCCGCTGCCTTCTCTCCTCCCCGCCCCTCGGCGTGTTCGCCGGGTGGAGCCGGGCCCAAGGACGGGTTCAGGTATCCGGCTGGCTCCTGACGACAGGTGGCCCTTGGCAGACGACCGCGTCAAGCAGGTCAAGCAGGCCAACGACATCTACGATGTTGTCAGCGGCTACCTGGCGTTGCGTCCCGCCGGCGGCACCTACAAGGGCCTCTGCCCCTTCCACGAAGACTCCCGCCCCTCCTTCGACGTTGACCCGCGCCGACAGCGCTACCGCTGCTGGTCGTGCGGTAAGCACGGCGACGTCCTGTCCTTCGTGCAAGAGTTCGAGCGCCTCAGCTTCCCCGAGACCCTGGAGCTGCTGGCCCGCCGGGCCGGCATCCAGCTCGACGGCCCGACGCAGGTCCAGGGCGAGAACCGCGCCCACCTTCTCGACGTCATGCGCTGGGCCGCCAAGCAGTTTCACGAGTGCCTGATCGACTCCGAGGTGCTCGCCGCCGAGGCTCAAAAATACGTCGGCGAGCGCGGCCTACTCGGCGACACGGTCCGCAAGTGGGGCCTCGGCTTCGCCCCGCCCTCGGGCCACTGGCTGGTCGATCTCGCCGGCCGGGCCGGCGTCTCGCTGGAACTGCTGGAGAAGGTCGGCCTGGTCGCCCAGCGGCAGGAGGGGCAAGGTTACTACGACCGCTTCCGCGACCGGGTTCAGTTCCCCATCCGCGACGTCCGCGGCCAGGTCGTCGGCTTCGGCGGCCGCATCCTGCCAAACTCCCCGCTCGCGGCCCGCGCCCCGAAGTATTACAACTCCTGCGACACCCCCCTGTTCAGCAAGTCCGAACAGCTCTACGGCATCGACCAGGCCCGGGCCGCCAGCGAGAAGGCCGGCTACCTCGCCATCGTCGAGGGCTACACCGACGTGCTGATGGCGCACCAGTGCGGCGTCGAGCCGGTCGTCGCCACGATGGGCACGGCGCTGAACGACCGGCACGTCAAGCAGCTCCGGCGCTTCGTCCGCCGCGTCGTGCTGGTCTTCGACGCCGACGCCGGCGGCGACCAGGGGGTGGACCGGGCCCTGGAGTTGTTCGCCGGGCACGACATGGAACTGGCGGTCGCCACCCTCCCGGTCGGCCTCGACCCCTGCGACCTGCTTGTCCGGTCCGGCGCCGAGGCGTTTCGGCGGGTGCTGGCGTCGGCAATCGACGCTTTAGAGTTTAAACTAAATGTGATGGTAGCCCGCGAGGACACTTCGTCGGTCGAAGGCCGGAAGCGCGTCGCGGACGCCGTCCTGAAGGTGATCGCCCCGGCGAGCGTCTTGCCGGGCGAATCGGGGGCGCTGAAGACCGAGCTGATCGTGACCCGGCTGGCGCAGCGGTTGGCCCTCAAGGAGGAGAGCCTATGGAAGCGTTTGGCGGAGCTGAGGCGGACCAGCCGCCAGGCGGCCACGGACCAGGGGGGAACCCCTGACCCTGCCGCCGCGAAGGGGGCGGCCCCCGCCGCTCCCGAGGACCGGCGCCTGGTCGAGATCCTGCTGGCGGAGCCGGGGCTGGTGGGCCAGGCCTTCGCGGGAGTGAGGGCCGAGGAAATTCAGCACCCGGGGCTGCGACGCCTGCTGGCGGGGTTATATACCTTGCACGCCGCCGGGCAGCCGCCCACGCTGGACGCCCTGCGGCCGGACTTACAGGACAGTCCGGCTTTGCTGAACAAGGCGTTCCAGCTGATGAACGACGGGGCCGACCGGCCCAACCGGCCCGCGGAGCTGGCCGGCCTGCTGGCGCACTTCCGCCAGCGGCGGGAGCGGTCGGCCAAGGAAGAGTTGAAGAGTCGCCTGCAAGCCGGCGCGGACGACCAGACCGGGATGGAGATACTTCGCCGGCTGCAAAACCGGATCGGTGAACCTGGCCCTGATACTTCCTCGGAGGGGGGTGGTCCACTGCCCCCTGCCGCGTAATCGCTGTCAGGTCTTGAGGCGAGGGAGGGTTTGATGGAAAAGCTCGACGACGGCCTGAAGGCCTTGCTCGAACAGGGTAAGGAAAAGGGCTATCTCACATACGGCCAGGTCAACGACCACCTGCCTGACGACGACGCCAACCCCGAGAAGATCGACCAGCTGTTGATGCTCCTCGAGGCCGAGGGGATCGAGCTGATCGACGAGGCGGACGTCGATGAGCGCGAGCAGCGCGGGTCGGCCGAGGCCGACGACCCGGGGCTCGACCTGGACTTGAGTTTCATGGACGAGGAGGACACCCGCCGGATCGACGACCCGGTGCGGATGTACCTCACCCAGATGGGCAACATCCCCCTGCTCAAGCGCGAGCAGGAGATCGCCCTGGCCAAGAAGATCGAGGTCACCCGCAAGCGGTTCCGCCGCAAGGTGCTCGAGTGCGACGGGGCTCTCAACCAGGTGGTCGAGACGCTCAAGCGCGTCCACTCCGGCGACCTGCCGTTCGACCGGACGGTCAAGGTCTCGCTGACGGAGAACCTGGAAAAAGACAAGATCATGGCCCGGATGCCGGCCAACCTGCGCACGCTCGAACACCTGATGGAGCAGAACCAGAAGGACTTCGAAACGCTGGTCGATGCCCGCACAACCTGCGAAGACGAGAAGCTGAGACTCCGCCGGCAGCTCCGCATCCGCCGCCGCAAGGCGGTGACTCTGGTCGAGGAGCTGTCGATCCGCACGCAGAAGATCCAGCCGTTGATGAAGAAGCTGGAGCAGATCAGCTCGCGGATGGACGAGCTGGAGCAACAGATCGAGCACTTCAAGGGCGATCGCAGCCGTCGCGAGGACAAGGCCAACCTCGAAAAAGAGCTGCACGACTACATGATGCACACGCTGGAGGAGCCCGCCTCGCTCCGCAAGCGTGTGGAAACCGTCAGGAAACGGTTCGCCGAGTACGAGCAGTCCAAGCGGGAGTTGTCCGGCGGCAACCTCCGGCTGGTGGTGTCGATCGCCAAGAAGTACCGCAACCGGGGCTTGAGCTTCCTCGACCTCATCCAGGAGGGCAACACCGGCCTGATGCGGGCGGTGGACAAGTACGAGTACCGCCGGGGCTACAAGTTCTCGACCTACGCCACCTGGTGGATCCGCCAGGCGATCACCCGGGCCATCGCCGACCAGGCGCGGACCATCCGCATCCCGGTCCACATGATCGAGACGATGTCCAAGCTCCGCAACGTCTCGAAAAAGCTGCTCCAGACGCTCGGCCGCGAGCCGACCATCGAGGAGACGGCGCAGGCGGCCGGCATCACCGAGGAGGAAACCCGCCGCGTGCTGAAGATCAGCCGCCACCCGATCAGCCTCGACCGGCCGGTCGGCGAGAGCGAGGACAGCTTCTTCGGCGAGTTCATCGAGGACGACACCGCCGAGTCGCCGGTCCAGGCCGCCACGCAGGAGATGCTCAAGGACAAGATCGACCAGGTGCTGAAGACGCTGACCTACCGCGAGCGCGAGATCATCAAGCTCCGCTACGGCCTGGGAGACGGCTACACCTACACCCTCGAAGAGGTGGGCCGCATCTTCAAGGTCACCCGCGAGCGGGTCCGCCAGATCGAGGCCAAGGCGGTCCGCAAGCTGCAACACCCGGTGCGGAGCCGACAGCTAGAAGGCTTCCTTGACAGCATGCGTCGGCTGTGAGTGAATGACGACCGCCGGCCCGAAAGGGCCGGCGGTTCTTGTTTGAGGAGACGTGTCATGTCGGGCGTCGCGTCGCTGTTCCGCGAGATCCACCGGCTGCGCCGCTTCCTCCGCGACCTGCAAGAGAACCTCGACCGCATCCCGCGGACGCGGAAGGCGCACCAGGCGCGGCTGGCCAAGGCCGAGCAGGCGCTGCGCGACGAACAGGAGGCGATCAAGAAGCTGAAGGTGCTGGCCAGCGACAAGGAGAAGCAGCTCAAGGCCAAGGGCGACGCCATCGAGCGGTACACCCGGCAGCAGAACGAAATCACCTCGAAGAAGGAGCACGACGCGCTGCTGATCGAGATCGCCCACGCCCGGGAGGTCAGTTCCACCCTGGAGGACGACATCCTCCAGGCGATCACCGAGTACGAGGAACGGCAGGCCCGCCTCCCGGAGGTGGAGAAGGCGTTCGCCGCGGCCAAGGCGGACCTGGAGAAGTTCGACGCCGAGGCCGGGGCTCGCAAGGCCACGCTCGACAGCGAGATGGCCAAGGCGAAGGCCCAGCTCAAGGAGGCCGACGCCAGGGTGCCGGAGGACCACCGGCCCCAGTACGACCGCACGGTCAACTCGCTGGGGCCCGACGGGTTCGCCGTGGTCAAGGGCAAGAACTGCACCGAGTGCTACACCGAGATCACCCGCTCGGTCGAGCTGCGGCTGTTGAACGACGACTTCGCCGTCTGCCCGCGGTGCGGTCGCATCCTCTACCTCCCCGACGAGGCGCGCCCCGACGAGGACTAGCGGGGCGGCTCAATAGCGCACCCGCCGCGCGGCCTGCTTCCGCAGCATGTTTAGCACCTGGCTGTCGAAGCTGTCCTTGTTCCGCTCCAGTTCCTTGGTGATGGTCGCGCTGCGGTGCCGGTCCAGGTCGTGGGCCTCGCGCAGCAGCTTGGCCCGCGCCTGGCCGACCTTCTCCAGGTGCTCGCGGCGCTCCTTCGGGCTCATCCGCCGCAGGGCCTCGGGGAGGTCGTCCGCCCGGACCTTGTCGAGATCGACCACGCCGGACCGGGCCATGTCGAGCAGGTCGTAGCGGGCCACCTTCCCCTCCTTGGCGAGGTAGCCGGCCCGGTCGGCGGCGATCTCCGACGGCAGCGCCAGCGCCGCCTGGACCTTCTTGGCGTCGGCGTCGCGCTTCCGGGCGTCGCCGTAGACGATCGTGCCGCGCGTCAGCTCGGCGTTGATGTCGGCCAGCCGGCGGTCGAACGGCGTCGAGACGCCCCGCACCCCGCCGCCCTGCGGGATGACCGCGAAGCCGCCCCCACCCTTCTCGGCGATGTCCTTCCAGAACTTCGTGCACTCCGGGTCGCTGCCGCACTGGATCGCGTTGATGAGGATGCCGCGCTCCATGGCCCGGGAGCAGCTTATCGGATATTTCACGTCGTCATTGTAGTCCATGTGCGGAGGCGCGTCGCCGACGAGGAAGATGATCTTCAGCGTCCGCGAGTCGCGCGACCAGCTGATCTTGTTGACGGCGTCGTCCAGCGCCTGGTTGACGTGCTCGGGGGTGTCGCCGCCGCCGTTGGCGCTGTAGGTTTGCAGCTCGGCGTAAATCTCGTCGAGGTCCTCGCGGAGGTCGGCGACCTTGGTCACGTAGTCGTCCTGCTTGTCGCGGAAGGCGACCAGGCCGACCTTGAGCGTCGGCATCGGCCGGCCGTTGAGGATCTGGTTGCAGATCGACCAGGCCTTCAGCTTGGCCGCGTCGATCAGCCCGGACATGCTCCCGGTGGTGTCGATGACGAAGACGACTTCGACCGTCGGCTTCTTCGGGGCTGGGGCCGGGGCGGCGGGGCAGAGGGCGACGAGCAGAAAGGCGACAGCCGGGCCGGCGGTCAGGGAGACGGGGAAGGCAAACCGCGAACGGCATGGCATGGCGGCGGACTCCTGGGCCTGTCGCGGCCCGGTCGATCGGCGAGTGTAGGTGAGTGTACCGGAGGCGCGGCGGGTTCTTCAACAAGAAAGCCCCGCTCAGGCGACGATGTCGCCGGCGGTGGTCCGCGCGACCTCGTCCATGGTGGTCTTGCCCTGGAGCACCTTGCGCCAGCCGTCCTGGCGGAGGGTAATCATCCCCTCCTTGAGGGCCTGGTTGCGGATGACCGAGGCGTTGGTCCGCTGCACGCACATGTCGCGGATCGTGTCGCCGGTCACCATCAGTTCGTAGATGCCGGTCCGGCCGCGGAAGCCGGTGTTGCGGCAGGCGCGGCAGCCGGCCCCCTTCCACAGCTTCAGCGGCTCGCCGATCGGGACGGGGAAGTCGCCGGGCACCTCGTGGTGCTCCGGGGTGAACTCGACCTTGCACTCCGGGCAGATCGTCCGCACCAGCCGCTGCGCCATGACGCCCTCGACCGTGCTGCCGACGAGGAACGGCTCGACGCCCATGTCGATGAGCCGGGTGAAGGCGCTGGGGGCGTCGTTGGTGTGCAGGGTGCTGAACACGAGGTGGCCCGTCAGCGACGCCTGGATGGCGGCCTCGGCCGTCTCCAGGTCGCGCATCTCGCCGATCAGCACGACGTCGGGATCGTGGCGGAGGATGCTGCGCAGCGACGAGGCGAAGGTCAGGCCGATCTTGGAGTGCACCTGGATCTGGCTGATGCCGGGCTGCTGGTACTCGACGGGGTCCTCGACGGTGATGATCTTCATCGTCTCGTCCTTGATCTCGTTCAAGGCCGAGTAGAGCGTGGTGCTCTTGCCCGAGCCGGTCGGCCCGGTGACGAGGACGATGCCGTGCGGCCGGTCGATGATCTGGCGAAAGGTGTTGTAGGTGTCCGGCAGCATGCCCATGCCGGACAGGTTGAACTTCATGCGCGTCTTGTCCAAGAGCCGCATGCAGATGCCTTCGCCGTGGACCATCGGGATGATCGACACGCGGACGTCGATCTCGCGGTTCTGGACGCGCATCTTGATGCGGCCGTCCTGCGGCAGGCGCTTCTCGGCGATGTTGAGCCGGGCCATGATCTTCAGGCGGCTGATGATCGCCGACTGAAAGCGCTGGATCTCCTGGGGCATCGGCTGGTTCTGGAGCAGGCCGTCGATGCGGTAACGGATCCGGAGGGTGCCCTCCTCCGGCTCGATGTGGATGTCGGACGCCCGCTCGTTGGCCGCCTCGATGAGGATCTCGTTGACCAGCTTGACGACCGACGCCTCCTGGGCCATCTTGGCCGCCTCGGAGTCGTCGGCCTCCAGCCCCTCGAGCAGCTCGACCTGCTCCTCGCCGCGCTCGGCGATCAGCGAGTTGACCGTCTCGCCGCCGACGCCGAAGTGCGTCTTGATAAGTCGGCTGATTTCGCGGGGGCTTGCCAGCACCGGCGTGACCTGAAGGCCGGTGAGCATGGACAGCTCGTCCAGGGCGTAGACGTCGAACGGGTCGCCGGTGGCGACGACGAGGGTGCCGTTGTCGCGCTTGAGCGGCATGATCGTCCGGCGGTGGACGAGCTTGAGCGGCATGGAGGTGAGGACGTCGGGCTCGACCTTGTACTCGGTGAGGTCCACCAGGTCCATGCCGAACTCCTCGGCCAGCCCGGCGAGGACGTCCTCCTCCTTGGCGAAGTTGCGCTCGACGAGCAGCTCGTGCAACGGCTTGTTCGGGGCCTGGGCGCGCGCGTCGTCGATGCGGGCGAGGTCGTCGGGCTTGAGGACGCCGCGGCGGAGGAGTCGTTGTGCCAGCTGCATGCCGATCTCGGGAGGAGCCAGGTGTTCGCCGGGGGTCTGGGGGCTAGCTGCCCCCAGCGACTCTGTGAGGTTGAACCCGTGATAGCTTCCAGGGTTCGCGTCAACCGGGGGGGGGGGGGACGGCCAAGGCTGGGCGCCGGTCAGTGGAACATCTTTCCCAGCCGGCGCGTCCGGCAGAACCGTCGTCGGCACTCGGCTTGGCCCCGCCGACCGCTGCTGGGTACACTGCACTCCGCCCTGCCTTCGGACCATCGACCATGCCGTGTCGGGTCGCGCTTGTCCTCACAGCTCTTGCCGCTGCCCCGCCGCGCGAGGGCGAGTTGCTCCCCCCCTACGCCGCGCGCTCCCTCGGGCCGGCGGTGATGGGTGGCCGCGTGCCGACGCTCGCCGTCGTCGAGTCCGACCCGGCGACGCAATACGTCGGCGCCGCCGCGGGTGGGTTGTGGAAGACCAGCGACGCCGGCCGCTCCTGGTCCTGCGTCTTCGCCGGCCGGCCGAACGCCTCCGTCGGCACCGTCGCAGTCGCCCCGTCTGACCCGAACGTGATTTACCTCGGCACCGGCGAGGCCAACCCACGCAACAGCGTCTCCTGGGGCAATGGGGTCTTCGTCTCCCGCGACGCCGGCAAGACCTGGTCCCACGCCGGCCTCGCCGACACCCACCACGTCGGCAAGATCGCTGTCCACCCGGCCGAGCCGAATACGGCGTACCTCGCCGCGCTCGGCCACGTCTGGGGGCCGAACCCCCAGCGGGGCCTGTTCGCCACCCGGGACGGCGGGAAAACCTGGGAACACTCGCTCCGCCTCGACGCCGACACCGGCTGCGTTGATGTCGCCATCGACCCGACCGACCCGCGGACGGTCCTTGCCGCCGCCTACCGCGTCCGCCGCGGCCCGTTCTCCGGGGGCAACCCGGAGGTGCAGTTCGGGCCGCTCGCCGGCATCTACCGCAGCCGCGACGGTGGCAAGACGTGGAAGCGACTCACGCGCGGCCTGCCGACCAACACGATGGGTCGCGTCGGCCTGGCGGTATCGCGGAAAACCCGGGGCCTGATCTACGCCGTCGTCCAGACCGACCGCACCGACATCCGCAACGTCCCCGGCCAGGCCCCGGGGTTTGGGCCGATCGAGAGCGGCGGCGTCTTCCTCTCGAAAGACCACGGCGAGACGTGGTTCAAGGTCAACAACCTCTGCCCGCGCCCGTTCTACTTCAGCAAGATCCGCCTCGACCCCAGCGACGACCGCCGAGTCTACGTCCTGGGCATCCCCCTGTGGGTCTCCCTCGACGGGGGCCGCTCCTTCAGCCCTGACGGCGCGAAGGGCGTCCACGTCGATCACCATGACCTCTGGATCAACCCCGCCGACCCTCGGCACCTCGTCCTCGGCAACGACGGGGGCCTGTACCAATCGCGCGACGGCGGCTCGACCTGGACGCCCATCGACAACCTGCCGATCAGCCAGTTCTACGCCGCCTGCGTTGATGTCCGCTCGCCGTATCGCATCTTCGGGGGGCTCCAGGACAACGGGACCTGGGGCGGTCCCAGCCGCACGTCGAACGCCGCTGGAATCCTCAACAGTGACTGGCGGCGGGTGCTCGGCCAGGACGGGTTCCAATGCCGGGTGGCGCCGGACGACCCCGACACCCTCTTCGCCGAGAGCCAGTACGGGCGGCTCAACCGCATCGACCTGTCGTCTCTGTGGGTCACCTCGATCCGGCCCACGTCCACGCGGCCGAACGCCCCGGCCTACCGGTTCAACTGGTCATCTCCGCTGGTGGCCTCGACCCATGAGACGAAGCCGCTCTACTACGGCGGAAACGTCGTCTTCAAGTCGCTCGACCGGGGCAACACCTGGCGGGTGGTCTCGGCGGACCTGACGCGCGGGGGGCCGGGGCCGCATGCCCACATGGGCCACACCCTGACGGCGCTGGCGGAGTCGCCATTGCGGGCCGGTCTGCTCTACGCCGGCAGCGACGACGGCAAGGTCCACGTCACCCGGGACGGGGGACGCTCCTGGTCCGACGTCACTAGCCGGCTGCCCGCCGTCGAGCACGACGGCACGATCAGTCGCATCGAGTGCTCGCCGCGGGCCGAGGGGACCGCCTGGCTGAGCCTGTCGCGCCACCGCAAGGACGACCGGCGCCCGTACCTGTTCCGCACCGACGACCACGGGCAGACGTGGCGGTCCACTGTCGGAAGCCTGCCAGGCGAAGGGCCTGTCCACGTCGTTTGCGCCGACACCCGCAACCCGAACCTGCTGTATGTCGGGACCGAGTTCGGCCTTTTCGCGTCGCTCGATCAGGGCGAGACCTGGCGGCCGTTGACGGCCGGCGTGCCCCCCTGCCCCGTGCATGACCTCGTCCTCCACCCGCGCGACCGCGAGCTGGTCGTTGCCACACACGGGCGAGGGCTGTACGTCGTGGACGTCTCACCGCTACGGGAGTGGCCGCCGGCCGTTCAGACGAGCCCGGCGTACCTTTTCGGGGTGCGGGGCGTCACCGCGACGAGGCAGACGTCCTCCCTTCCGACAAAGAGGACCTACCTCGGCGAAAACCCCCCGGAGGGGGCGGTGATCTGGTACCGCCTCCCCGACAAGGCCGCCGCACGCCTGGAGGTCACGACCGCGTCCGGAGACGTGGTGGCGACGCTGAAAGTTTCCGGCAGTCCGGGAGTTCATCGCGCCGTGTGGGACCTGAAGCGCATTGACGGGGAGCCGCCGGCCGGCGACTATCGCGTGAGGCTAAAGGTGGGCGGTGTCGTCTTCGAGAAGCCTCTCCGCGTCCAGTCGGCGGAGATTCTCGAATCACGCTGAGGCGCACCCCCGCGCGAAGAGGCCCTCGGCTCGTTGGCGACGCGGAAGGACGTACAGCAGGCTCGGCGGGTTCACGGCGCCTTCGCCAGCCGCAGGCAGGTGCTGGCTACCCGCGCCGCCAGCCGGCCCTGCTCGTCGGTGACATCGCACTCCAGGTAGCCGACCGTTCGTCCACCCTTGACCAGCCTCGCCTCGGCCGCCAGGCGCCCCTTCACCACGGCGCGCAAGTAGTTCACCTTCAGTTCGATCGTGGTGAACGTCTCGCCGTCGGGTAAACTCGCGGCATAGGCGATGCCCATGGCGACGTCGGCGAGGTCGCAGTAGATTCCGCCGTGTAGCGTGCCCAGAGGGTTGTGGTGCCTCTCATCGACGTCCATCTCGAAGATGGCATGACCCGGCTCGATCGCCTTCGGCCGGATGCCCAGCAGTTGCAAGATCGGTGCAGACCCCTCGCCGGCCAGCACCTTCCGCACCCACTCCGGCATCGACATGGCCATTCCTCTTAGGCGAAAAGGCGGCGGATCGGCTGCCCCTCGGAGAGCGTGAACGGCCGGCCGGTCTGGTCGCGCAGCACCGAGGCTGGGTCGAGGCCGAAGCGCCAGAACACCGTCGCCGCCACGTCGGCGGGCGACACGCCGTTCGCCGCCGGGTAGGCCCCGATCCGGTCGCTGGCGCCGTAAACCGCCCCGCCCCGCACGCCGCCGCCGGCCAGCAGGGCGGTGTAGCAGTCCGGCCAGTGGTCGCGGCCGGCGGAGCGGTTGACCTTCGGCGTGCGGCCGAACTCGCCCATCGCCAGGACGAGCGTCGAGTCGAGCAGGCCGCGCTGCGCCAGGTCCTCGATCAGGGCCGACAGGCCGACGTCGGCCGGCGGGATCAGTTGCCGGTGCCGGGTGAAGAGGCGCTCGTGGCTGTCCCAGTTGACGTCCTGGCCGTTGGCGTGCCCGTCGAAGACCGAGACGAAGTTCACCCCTCCCTCGACGAGGCGCCGCGCCAGCAACAAACTTTGGCCCAGCCGCGTTCGCCCGTACCGCTCGCGGAGTTGAGCCGGCTCCTTCGCCAGGTCGAACGACCGCCGGAGGTCGTCGGAGGCAAGCAGGCGAAAGGCGCGGTCGCGGTAGGCGGCGCTGCGCCCGGCCCGGCCGGGGAGCCCGGCTCGGTCGAGCGAGCCCAACAGCGCCTGCCGGCCCGCCAGGCTGCCGGCGTCGCCGAGGGCGGGGATGGCGAAGTCCGGCGTGCTGGGGTCGCGATCGACCTGGAAGCGGTCGTACGCGCCGCCGAGCAGGCCGGGGGTCTGCCCGGGCAGCTGAACGACGTTGTACATCGTGTACGGCAGCGCGACGTAGGGAAGGACGTGGGCGCGACGGCCGAGCGCGAACGCGACGGCCGAGCCGAGCGTCGGCATGCCGAGCGGGTCGTCGGTCAGCAGTTCCTGGTCGCCACCCGCCGGCGTCTTGCCGGTGAGCGCCTCGGCGGCGGCGGAGTTGTGGTTGCGCATCGGGTGGTGAACGGCCCGGGCCAGCGCCAGCCGGCCCGCCAGCCTCGCCAGCCGGGGCAAGTGCTCGCCGAAGCGCAGGCCCGGCACGGCGGTGGCGAGGGTCCTGAACTCGCCGCGCACCTCGGCGGGGGCGTCGGGCTTGGGGTCGAACGTGTCGAGGTGGCTGGGGCCGCCGTAGAAGAAGACGAGGATGCACGAGCGGATGCGGGAGGCGGTCGGGGCGGCGGACAGCGGCGGGGCCAGACTCGCGACCCCGGCGACGGCGGCTTGCAGGATGTCACGGCGGCTGAGCGGCGGGGAAGGCATGGGACACCTCCGAGGCGGGAACAGGGCAGTGGGCCGGCTCGTGGGTAGGCATGTCGTCGCCGGCGGGTAGGTGTGTGGATCATACCCGGCTTTCTCCGGCGCGCCCACGAGAAAAACCCCAGGCCCCGGGGCCGCACTATACTGGTCTGAGCCGCCCGAACGTTGAGCCGAGGAGCACCCCGTGACCGACAAGCATCCCCACCATCACCACCACGGCCACGGGGAGAAGCCGCCGAGGTCGCCGTACCCCTTCTGGTTCCTGGTGCTGGGCGGGGTGCTCATGATCCTGGTCCTCCTGGTGTGGCTATTCTCCCAATGACGGTGTCCGGCCGTGGCGGCTGAGGTCGAGTCTCCCTGTGCCCCCTCCCCGGAAGGCGCACAGGAGGCCTCCATGACCGCCGACCCACCCCGAGACCTTCCCGCCGTCTGCGCCTGGTGCCGCCGGTTGCGCGACCCGCTGGACTACCGTTGGGTGCCAGCCGATCCCGACCCGGCGGCCCCCGCCGTGGGCTTGGCGCAAGGCATCTGCCCCGAGTGCTTCGCCGCGGTGACCCGCGAGGTGTGGCGGACGATGGCTGGCGAGTCCGGCGTCTGCCGGCCCGGCGGGGGGCCCGCCCGCCTTCCCGCCTGAGCGCCGCCGTGGTAGACTAGCTGGATGAAGACGAAACAGCCAAGAGGGACAGCCCTTGAGATGGCCCCCCCCGCCGGGCCGACCGACGAAGCGGCGACGAAGTCGTTCGCCTTCGTCAGCCTCGGCTGCCCCAAGAACCTCGTCGATTCCGAGCGGATGCTCGGCAAGCTCGCCCAGGCCGGCTACGCCCTGACCCCCGACGCCGACGGCGCCGACGTCGTCGTCGTCAACACCTGCGGCTTCATCGAGCCGGCCCGCCAGGAGTCGCTCGGCGTCATCCGCGAGATGCTCCAGCTCAAACAGCAGGGCAAGGTCGGCGCGGTCGTCGTCGCCGGCTGCCTCGCCGAGCGCCAGGGCGACGCCCTGCTGAGCGAGGTGCCCGACGTCGATCACATCGTCGGCGTCTTCGGCCGAGAGGAGATCGTCGAGGTCGTGGACCGGTCGGTCCAAAGGCGCCTCCGCGACGAGCAGCGCAGCCTGTTCCGCCCCGCCCCGGTCAAGGCGCTGGAGGACACCGCCCGGCTGCGCGTCACGCCCAGGCATTACTCCTACTTGAAGATCTCCGAAGGATGCGATCGTCTCTGCACCTTCTGCGCCATCCCGGCGATGCGCGGCAAGCACGTCAGCAAGCCAGTCGAGGAGGTCGTTCGCGAGGCGCGGGAGCTGGCCGCGGACGGCGTCCGCGAGCTGATCCTGGTCGCCCAGGACACGACCTATTACGGCCTGGACCTCTACGGCGAGGTGCGGCTGGCCCCGCTGCTCCGCGAGCTGGACACGATCGACGGCATCGAGTGGGTCCGAGTCCTTTACCTCTACCCCGCCTACTTCACCGACGAGCTGGTCGAGACGTTGGCGACGGCGAAGAAGGTCATTCCCTACCTCGACATGCCGCTGCAGCACATCAACGACTCGATGCTGCGGCGGATGGCGCGGCGGGTCACCCGGGCGGAGACGGAGGAGTTGCTGAGCCGGCTGCGGGCCGCCATTCCCAACCTGACGATGCGGACCACGTTCATCGTCGGCTTCCCCGGCGAGACGGAGGCCGAGTTCGCCGAGCTGTGCGACTTCGTCGAGCGGGCAAGGTTCGAGCGGGCCGGCGTGTTCCCCTACTCGCTGGAACCGGGCACGCCGGCCGAGCGGCTGCCGGGCCACCTGCCCGAGGGCGTCAAGCAGGCCCGGCGCGAGCGGCTTATGCAGATCCAGCAGCCGATCGCGTTCGCCCACGCCTCCAGGCAAGTCGGGCGGGAAATCGAGGTGATCGTCGATGGCCCTGACGCCGAGGTGCCGGGGCACATGTTGGCCCGGGGCCACGCCGACAGCCCGGACATCGATTGTGTGGTTCGGCTCAAGGGGCGCGACCTGAAGGCGGGCGACCTCGTCCGCGCCCGCGTCACCGGCGCCGACGGCTATGACCTGATGGCGCGGGCGATCCGCGTGCGCTGACCCAACGGGGCCCCTCCCCATGTCAACGATGACCACCCCGCGACGGCCGGCCACCGTGTTCAACCTGCCCAACCAGCTCACCGCGAGCCGGCTGGTGCTGGCCGTCGTGCTGTTCGCGCTGATCGCGGCGGAGCTGTGGCTGGCGGCGCTGGCGGTCTTCGCCGTCGCCGCCTTCACCGACTGGCTGGACGGCTACCTGGCCCGCGTCCAGGGCCTGACCAGCTCGCTGGGCCGGATGCTCGACCCGCTGGTGGACAAGGTGCTGGTGACCGGGGCGTTCATCTTCCTGCTGCCGTACGGCACCCCCGGCGGCTGGCTGACGCCGTGGATGGTCGTGGTCGTCGTCGCCCGGGAGTTCCTCATCACCGGGCTGCGGAGCTACCTCGAATCGCTGGGGGCGCAGTTCGGCGCCGACTGGCTGGGGAAGGTCAAGATGGTCCTCCAGTGCGCCGCCATCATCGCCGCCCTCGTGAGCCTGCACGACCCCCGGGCGGCGTTCGTGGCCGCCCGTGACTGGTCGATCTGGGCCATGCTCGCCGCGACGATCCTGAGCGGCGTACAGTACGCCTGGCGCGGCTACCAGGTCCTCCGCGCCGACCCGGAGAAGGCCAACTTCTGAACCCGAGGAGCCCCCGTGACCGCCTCCCCCTCGACGACGCTCGGCGTGGCCATCGTCGGCTGCGGCATGATCGCCCGCTTCCACGCCCGCGCCCTGGCCGAGGTGCCCGGCACCCGCATCGCGGCCCTGGTCAGCCGGGGCGAGGCCGGCGCCCGGAAGTTCGCCGGGGAGCTGAATCAGCACGTGGCCTGCTGCACCGACCTGGGCGAGGCGTTGGCCCGGCCGGACGTCCACGTCGTCATCATCACCACCCCGTCGGGGGCGCACCTCGAACCCGCCGTGATGGCGGCGAAGGCCGGCAAGCACGTCGTCGTCGAGAAGCCGCTGGAGATCACCACCGAGCGCTGCGACCAGGTCATCGCCGCCTGCGAGGCGAACGGGGTGCTCCTGTGTACCATTTTCCCCTCGCGGTTCGGCGACGCGAACGGGGAGCTGAAGCGGGCGGTCGAGGCGGGCCGGTTTGGACGGCTTACGCTCGGCGAGACGACGTGCAAGTGGTGGCGGTCGCAGCAGTACTACGACGAGGGCGGCTGGAAGGGCACGAAGGCGCTCGACGGGGGCGGCGCGCTGATGAACCAGGCGATCCACCAGGTCGATCTGTTGCAGTGGGTGGTGGGCGACGTGGCCCAGGTCGCGGGGTTCACCGCGACGCTGGCCCACGAGCGCATCGAGGTCGAGGACACCGCCGTCGCCTGCCTGACGTTCTCCAACGGCGCCCTGGGCGTGATCCAGGCGACGACGAGCGTCCACCCGGGACTCCCCAAGACGATCGGCGTCCACGGCGACAGGGGCACGGTGGTGATCGAGCAGGACGACGTCCTGCGGTGGGACTTCTCGCCGGAGACTGACCACGACCGGGAGGTCAAGGCCCGGTTCGCCCAGAGGACGGGGGCGTCGGGCGGGTCGAGCAACCCCGCGGCGATCTCGCACGAGGGCCACCGCCGGCAGCTGGCCGACTTCGTGAGCGCGATCCGCGGCGGCGGCCGGCCGCTCGTCGATGGCCGCGAGGGCCGCAAGGCGGTGGCGATCATCGAGGCGATTTACCGGTCGGCCGAGTCGGGCCGGGCGGTCAGACTCGGTTGACCTTGCCGGCGCGGGCGCGGCCGGGCTACACTCGGCGGGCTCTCGGCAAGGAGGTCGTCATGGCCGCGAAGCGCCCCTGGCAGGTCGATTACCTCGTCTACCTCACCGTCCGCTGCGTCGTCTGCCTGGTACAAATGTTAACCTGGAACCGCGCCGCCCAGCTGGCCGAACTGCTCGGCCGGTTCGCCTACCGGATCGACCGCCGGCACCGGCTCGTTGCGGCCGACAACCTGCGACACGCCTTCCCCGAGAAGACCGAGACCGAGATCGACGCGCTGGTGCGCGCCTGCTATCGGCATTGGACGCGGGTGGTGGTGGAGATGATCCGCCTGCCGCGGACGCTGCGAGCTTCGAACCTGTTTGATCACGTCTCCTACCCGCACCCTGGCCACAGGGTGCTGGCCGAATACCTGTCGATGAACATGCGGCCGATGATGCTCGTCACCGGGCACTTTGGCAACTTTGAAGTGCTGAGCTATGCCCTGGGTCTCCACGGGGACGTCGGCGCGGTGATCGCGCGGAGGCTGGACAACCCTTACCTCGATCGGTTCTTGCGGCAGTTCCGCCAGGGCACCGGGCAGCAGATCCTCGACAAGAACCTCGACTACGAACTGATCCTGCGGCAACTCGTCGCCGGGGGCCGGCTCGGGATGGTCGGCGACCAGGACGCCGGGGCGCGCGGCCTGTTCGTGGACTTCTTCGGCCGGCCGGCCTCCACGTTCAAGTCGATCGCTCTTTTGTCCCTGGAGTACAACGCCCCGATCGCGGTGATGGGGGCGGCGCGGGCGCCGGGGGAAATGCAGTTCGCCCTCTACCTCGAAGACGTCATCTACCCCTGGGATTACGCCGCCCACCCTGACGCCGTACGCGTCACGCAGCGTTACACCGCGGCCCTGGAACGGATGGTGCGACGGCACCCGGAGCAGTACTTCTGGCTGCACCGCCGCTGGAAGCACCTGCCGGTAACCAGGAAGGCAAAGCGAGTGGCGTAGCGAGGGGTGACAGATAACTGGACGGCCTCGGACGAACGTTCAAGGCCGCCCGGTTATCAACTCGCCATTCTTGCTATCACGCCGGGACGGATTGCTTCCGACGGCGCCACCCATAGCCCGCAACGCCCATGGTCCCGACGAGGAGCATGGCGATGCTGGCCGGCTCGGGCACCGCCTCGGCATTAGCCTGACCGAACGCGATGTTATCCACGACCTCAAAGGCGTTATTCGGGCCCAGGATGCTCGCCCGACCGATCAGGGCCGAGTCGCTGGTGGCCCCGAAGAAGCCGGCAGACCCCGACGGGACGGTCGCGTTGTAGGTGCCAATGAGCACGTCAGACGTGTCATACAGACTTACCTGGTACGTCTGGTTAGAACCGCTCTGGGACCCTCCACCGAAGTTCTGGAACAGGTCGAAGGCGAGGGCAGTCACTCCCGGGCCAAACACCAGTTCCAGAGAATCAGAGCCCGGGAAGTTGGAGCCCACCGCCAGGGTCGGATTGGAGCTTTGCCCGGGCCCGGCCGTGAACATGTTGTTGGACTGGGTGGAGAGCGTAATCCCGGGGAGGATGTCCCCGGGGGAGAAAAACCCGGGGATGTTGCTCGAGCTGTTCAGCGGTCCAGTAAACGCTCCCGTGGAAGACGTGTCTGCGTTCTGGAAGCCTTCGACCGGGACCCCCGGGGCGGCGACGTCAAAGGCCGCCCTGGTTCCATAGGTGGTGATTCCGGCTTTGCTCTGCCCCAAACCAGCGAACAGCATGGTCAGGGCTGCCAAGAGCAGGCGCACAGGCGCTCGCTTCATCGAGTGACACTCCTTTTCTGTGTGGGCACTTCCCTTGAGAAAGGGCGGTTCATGGCGATCCGCCCTTTCCCAGTGGACAGACGGAGGAAGAACACCCCCCTCGCTACTCTTCAGCCTTGGCCCACGCAAAAAAGGGGTGGGTACTGCAAACCCGATTCCTGCCGATAAGATTTTCCAGGTTTCAGACGTAATACTATGCCATTTAGTGTCTTATATCGAAACTTAACGAAGGGTGGGGGCCCATCGCCACGGCGCTAAGTTAACTCCGCATTACAGCCAAAGTCTTGACCGCAGTTTACATTGTTGCCCAGCGGATGGTGCCACAGGGGGCAATCAAGTCCGAGGTGCGGCCCCTCGACCCGCGGGGGAGGAGATCGATCCCAGCGGAGAACGCGACTCGACCGGCAGCCGGCCAGCGAGTCAACGGCGTGTTCCTGTGAGGGGCCAATCGCTATGATCAACTAGCGGGCTGACGGGCCGCCCGGAAGGAGACTGAACCCTGTCGGAGAGGCTTCTCAAGTGCTCACCGGACCGAACGTCATCCTCGCCCTCAAGGTCGCCGTCGCCGCCGTCACGGTGATCCTGCTAGCGTCTCTCGTCGCCCTCTGGCGAGGGCAGTACCGGCTGCATGGCCGGCTCAACCTGGCGTTCTTCATCCTGACGCTGGGGGCGGTACTCGGCTTCGAGATGGTCATCCGCGTCCTGGACCCGGCCACGTTCGACTACATCAAGGGGAACGCCGAGCTGAACCGGGCGCTGACCATCCACCTCATGTTTTCCGTCCCCGCCCTGCTCCTGATGCCGGCGATGCTGTACACCGGCCTGACGCGAAGGCGCGGCGTTCACCTGGTGCTGGCGACGCTGTTCGGCATCGCCTGGCTTGGCACCTTCGTGACTGGGATCTTCTTCCTCCCGGTGGGCACGCCGTGAGCGACGAGTCGTTCACCCCCGACGACACCCCGCCCCCGCCGTTGGCGCGGATCGTCGAGGCGTTGTTGTTCGTCGGGGGGGCGCCGCTGAGCCACCCGCGGGCGGCCGAAGCGGTGCGCGGCCTGACGGCCGAGCAACCAGCCGGGCGGTCGCCGAGCCGAACCGCGAGTACCAGGAGCAAGGCCGGCCGTACCGCGTCCAGCCTCCGGGAGGAGGGCTACGAGATGGCGCTGCGGCCGGCGCTTCGCCAGGTGCGCGAGCGCCTGTACGGGACGCGGCGCGAGGCGCGGCTGTCGTCCCCGGCGCTGGACGCGCTGGCGCTGGTGGCTTACCGCCAGCCGGTGACGCGGCAGGAGGTGGACGCGTTGCGCGGCAGCGACTCGGTGGCGCTCCTGCGCCAGCTCGTCAGGCTGGGCCTGATCGCCGTCCAACGCGGCGACGCGGGGAGGCAGGAGGTGATGTACGGAACGACGTCACGGTTCCTGCGCCTGTTCGGCCTGCGCAACCTCGACGACCTGCCGCGCCCCCAGGACACCCAGAGGATGTAACTCAATCCTTCGGCGGGACGCGCACCCGCAACTCCGCGGACACCTCGGAGTCGTCCCCGGCCTGGCCGACGACCCGCACCACGTAGTCGCCTGGCCGGGCTGTTTCGGAGACATTGACGACCACTTTTCTCGATTTCTCCTCCACCCGCGCGGTCGCGCCCGCCTCGCCGGGCGACACCTCGACCCGCAGCGTCACCCGGCCGGTGAACCCCTCAGACCTGGTCAGCCGAATGGGAAACTCCCGCCCCTCGCCGTTGAGCAGCTCGACCGGCCCCGCCGCCTCGAATGCGAGGCGGAAGGGTGCCCCGGGGTTTTTCTCGCCGGTGGGATGGCTCGTACAACCCACCAGCACGGCCAGCAGCAGGGCGGCGCGCCGCATCACTTCACCTCCAGGGCATAGATGTCGCACCCGCCGGCCCGGTTGGAGAGAAAGGCGATTTTGGCACCGTCGGGAGACCAGGCGGCGAAGTTGTCCTGGCCCTTGTGCCGGGTCAGGTTGCGCGGGTGGGTGCCGTCCGCGTTCATGACGTAGATCTCGTAGTTGCCGTCGCGGTTCGACGTGAAGGCGATCCTCTTGCCGTCGGGCGACCAGGCCGGCCACATGTCCACCGACGGGTGGTTGGTCAGCCGCTTCACGTCGCCGCCGTCGGCCTTCATGGTCAGGATCTCGAAGTTGCCGTGGCGCGACGACGAGAAGGCGATCCGCTTGCCGTCGGGCGACCAGGCGGGGTTGTTGTCCAGGCCGTTGTCGTTGGTCAGCCGCTTCACGCCGCCGCCGTCGGCGGTCGCGGTGTAGATCTCCTGGTTGCCGTGGCGGGTGCTGACCCAGGCGAAGCGCTTGCCGTCGGGCGACCAGCGCGGCGACTCCTCGAACGCCTTGTGCGGGACGACGGTTCGGCTGTTCTTGCCGTCGGCATCACAGCGGTTGATCTGCAACTTCCCGTCCGAGCCTTGCAGGACGTCGAAGACGAAGTGGACCTGCTGGCCGTCGGGGGAAAAGTGCCCGTCGAAGTGGGGCGTGTTCGGGTCGGGGGTCAACAGGGGCGTCGGCTCGCCGCCCTCGGCGTCCACGGTCCAAAGACCCATCCTGCCCTTGTGGATGCGGGTGAACAGCAGCTTCTTGCCGTCCGGCGAGAAGTGGAGGTGCTGTTTGAACCCGCCGTCCCGGGTGAGGCGTGTCGCCGGCGGCGACTCCTTCACGGCGGGCGGCCCCGACCCAAGGGCGAGCAGGAGCGGCAGGCAGTGGCGCATGGCATTCCCCGGGCGGCATGACGAGCGAGGACATTCTACCGGGTGGCCCCGGCGCGCCTCAAGCGTCCCAGCGGACGAAATAATCATCGATCGCCGCCGCCAGCGCCTCCAGCGTTGCCGTCACGGGGCGTGGCTCACCATGCTTCTTGACCAGCTTCGGCATCCGCTCGCGGTGCTTCTCGAGCAACTCGGCCGGCGACGCCCGTGGAAACGCCTTCTTGAAGATGCCCCACCTGGGGGCGTCGCCGTCGGCGAAGGGGTTGGTCGTCGTCGTCTGCGAGGAACCGTCCGCGAACGTGGTGTAATAGTCCAGGGCCGACCGCGGGGCGAGCCCGCCGAGGCAGACGATGGCGTAGACCGGACCGCCGGACAGCGCGTAGCCGAGGATGGTCAGCTCGCGCACGCGCTCGGCGGTCATCTGGCCGAGGGGCTGGAACCCCAGCGCGGACAGGTCCCGGTCCCAGGTGGCGCGGTCCTCGGCATCGGCCGGCTTGCCCTGGGTGCGGTAGAACTTGCCGCGCACGCCCTCCAGGATCAAGGCGCCCTCGGGTGGCGTGCGGACCTGCCGAAACGCCTCCAGCTCGTCCATGACCTTGTTCCACGTCTCGTCGGCCCGGTCGTCGGAGTAAACCGGCCAGCGCGAGCCGAACCGGACCCGGAAGATCTTCATTGCGAGCAGTTCGCGGTGAAACACCTCGTCCTGTTCGGCCCGCACGGTCAGCCCCTCGAAGACGAGTTTCTTCTCATTCAAGGCGTCGCGCAACGTGCTGTCCAGCTTTGCTAGGCGTTGGACGCCCTCCCCCTCTTTCTCGCTGAGAAGCGTGAAGGATGGGCCCCGGCCGTACTCTTGCACCAGTGCGATGGCGTCCTGAAGGGATTGCCGGTCGGCCGGCGGGTAAGCCTCGGTGACGTGCCACCGGCCACCGCGGATCGGGCCCCGGTATCGCTGCCACCCGGGCTGGCCCTCGGTCTCCGCCGTGTTGGGGTCGGCGGTCATCAGCTCCAGCACCACGCCGTCGGGCGCGGCCGCGAGGATCGGGGCGACGTGGGGCAGGGCGTGAACGTGCTCCCAGTTCATGGCGGCGAACGCGACCCGCCAGCCGCCGGGGACGGGTTCGCCGCGCACCCCGACAGAGGCGTTCGGCCAGTCCGGCGCGAACGTGACGCCGGCCGGCACCTCGACGCGCAGCTCGGGGTACGTACCCCGGTAGCAGAACGCCGCGACCTGGTAGAGGCGGGTGAACTCCCCGGCGGGCAGCACGAAGGGGCCACCGGCCACCGGCACCGGGGCACGGTTGTCGAGCAGGTCCGCGACGGCGAGGCGGTGGGAGAGTTTGATCGGGCCCCGCACCGGCCTGGGCGGCTTCCCCACGCCCCCGGAGGCGATCAGCCCGAGCGGGCAAACTTCCGGCAGCCGCGGGCTAAGCGGCACGGGCGGCGCGCCGTCCTTCAGACGGAGGCGCAGCGGCGGCACCCCCAGCGGGACGAGGCGGACTAGGAACGAGACGTACTCGGCGGGGTCTTCGGCCACCTGTTTGCCGCGCCATTCCTTCTCGTGGCCGGGGTCGAGCTTCGGCGTCTGGGCGCACAGGTGGGCCAGCCAGGCGGGGAACGGCTCGCCGGGGCGCGTCCGGCGGAAGTAGGCGGCAAGGCGCTCGGGAGACGCCTTGGCGACCGACCGCTCGCCGTTGCCGCCCGGCAGTAGCGTATACACCTGGGCGAGGTATTCGCCGGCCGGGACGTCGGGCAGGCGGCTCTCGAACTCGGGGTAGCCAATCCCGAACACCGTGTCGGGGTCACCTGAGAATAGCAGGCCACGGCTGGCAGTTTCAGGGTGGCCTCCCAGCGATCGACCCAGGCGGCGTCCTCGTCGGCGGTCAGCGCGACGTTGAGCAGGATGCGGACGACGATCGGCCCGGGCCGGACGAGCCTCAACGCTAGGACCTCCCCCCGCTGGATCGCCCCTTTCCAGTTGGTGTTGTCCCGCTTGAAAAACGGCCGGGTCTGTTGCCCTAGTTCCGCCGAGGTAATGACCAGGTCGGCGCCTTCGTGGTAGACCCAAACATCCCAGCGGCCAGTGCGCATGTGGGTTCCTTTCGCCCCGTGATTCGATCGCGCGAAGCCCGCCACTTCCAGGACGCATGGAGACGAGCGATGTGCCCCTTCCCCGAGCGGGGTCGATTAAGAATACCGCAAGTTCTTGGAGTCACCACGCTGAAGGCATGGTGAGGGCGAGCAGCTTGAAAGAAACCGGATCGACCCAGCGGGTGCAACACGCGGCGGCGCAGCCCATTCCGTCTCCGGGCATTGGCCCTCTCCGATCTTTACGGCGTGAAATCCCGTGACAAGTAGTCGGCCCCGCGTCTGTGTAAACGCTCGATTACTGTCGAGGACAATCAGGGTGATACAGACTGGGACCAGCCGATGACCACGGGTCGGTTTTCTGCGGCGTCAATTTATTGTGTAATAACATCTTAGGACGATTCATGGCCGGGGCGTCTGGAGTGGTACGCCCATTGCTGGGGGTTCCTTTCCACAGATGAAGGGGGAAGCAATGGTGGGGAGGTCGTTCCTCCTCCCGACTCCCTTTTGGAGTCGGCAAGGTCTCAAAGACCATCGACTGCCGTGGACCCCTTCAGTGTCGTGGGAGGCGAACTTTTGAAACGTACATCTTTGATCCTGGCGGCGCTAGCGCTGGTACTCGGTGGGACAGGGCTGGCGAATGCCGCCCCCATCAACTCCCCCGTGCCGACCAACGCGTACATTACGCTGAACGGTTACGACTGGGCATGGGCGAACCCCCTGCCTGCGGATCAGGGAGTCGATCTTACCTACCAGAGCCAGTTCGGGTGGCGGATCCCCACGGCCCAGGAGCTGACCCTCTCGCCGCTGGCCACGGCCTTCCTCAACGCGGGCGGTAACGTGCCGTTCAACGGTACCGATCCGGTGAGCGGCGCCGTCTTTGCGGCCACCAACGCCGCGTACACCGCTGCGCAGAGCGCCGGCTCCGTCGCCGTGCCCTATTTCAGCACTCAGTTCCTTCACGCGGACTGGCAGGACGGTCTGGGTCAAACTTACGGCCCCTGGGCGGGAATGCCCGGGGCGGAAAGCTTCGCTGACCAGCTCGTCATCCGTAATGCCGAGTCCGCCGTTCCCGAGCCGTCGAGCCTGGCCCTGCTGGGGATGGCTTCCGCCTCGCTGACCGGCTACCTCCGGTGGCGGCGCAGGAAGGAGTCCGTCACCGCCTGATACTGCTGGCGCGTGAATGAACCGCGGCCGACAGGGTGCGATCCCCGTTCCCTCTCGGCCGCGGCTCGTCCTGGGTGTCGTGTCGGCCATCACCTGGCGGTCCGCCCGGACCGCCGTTGGCGGAGGGCGTGCCGGTCGGAGCAACCGCCTCCCTTCAACGACTGCCACCCGTCCGCAAAAGCCTGGACGGCGTCAGCGAGCTGCCGAATCAGAACAACCCCTCAACCACCTTCCCCCCCTCGATCGCCACGCCGAGAGTCTGGGACTGCTCGCTGGTGACCCCGATGACATGCTGGACGGTGGTAACCAGGTCAGCGGACGTCACCGGCCGGTCCTGGACGTGCTCGCCGCGCGGCGTGCTCGCGCCGATCACCTGCCCGCCGCGAACGCCGCCGCCGAAGACGAGGCCGCTGAAGCAGTGCTCCCAGTGGTCCCGGCCGGCCTTGTCATTGACCTTGGGCGACCGGCCGAACTCGCCGACGGCGATTACCAGGGTGGACGACAGGAGCCCGCGCTGGGCCAGGTCGTCGAGAAGGGCCGAGACGGCCTGGTCGAGCCAGGGGGCGTGGCGGTCCTGCATGATCTGGAAGTTCCTGTAGTGGTGGTCCCAGCCGCCGTCGCCGGCGTCCTCCTCCGCCTCGACGTGGTCGCTCCAGTTGACCTGGACGAACGGTACGGCAGCCTCGACGAGCCGCCGGCCGAGCAGGCACGACTGCCCGAACCGCGTCAGGCCGTAGCGCTCCTTCACGGCGTCCCTCTCGCCGGACAGGTCGAACGCCTTCCGCGCCGCCGGCGAGGTGAGCATGGCGAACGCCTGGTGGCGGTAGTCGCTCAGCACCCGGGCCGACCGCAGGTCGTCCGCCGCCTTCGACAGGCCGTCGAACGCCCGGAGCAACTTCGCCCGGTCGCCCAGCCGATCCGGGGTGAGGTTCGCGGGAAGTTGGAGGGCCGGCACCTGGGTTTGGCCGGACTCGTGGTCGTAGATCAGCCGGAACGGGTCGTACAGCCCGCCGAGCGCGCCGCCGCCCTCGCCGACGATCGGCTTCTTACCCTGGTGCAGCTTACCCCCGACCACGAGGAAGGGCGGCAGCTGGCCGGCGAACCCGCGCACCCGCGCGACCGCGCTGCCGACGGTCGGCCGGGCCGTTCCGGGCAGGGGCAAGCCGTTCAGCCCGACCCCGCCGGAGCTGGACCCGGTCAGGCCGATCGTGCCGGCGACGCCGTGGTCGTTGCTTCCGGTCTTGAGGGATCGGATAATCGCGATCTGATTCGTCCGATTAGCGATCTGGGGAAAGAGTTCGCAAACTCGGGCGCCAACGGTCCGGGTGGGGATGGTCGTGAACGGGCCGCGGTACTCGGCGGGGGCGGCCGGCTTGGGGTCCCAGGTGTCGAGGTGAGACGGGCCGCCCCACAGCCAGAGCAGGAGCACCGATTTCACCCTGCCGGCCGCCTCGGCACGGCCGGCCTGGCGGAGCAGGTCGAGGGCCGACAGGCCGAGCGCCGAGCAAGCGCCGACCTGGAGCAGCTCGCGCCGGGAGACGCCCTGGCAGGTTCGCGTGCGGTGCCCGCCGACGAGTAGCATGGCGGAGTCCTCGTTCGGGGAGAGGGGTCAACCCCAGGGCAGATTATAGCACCCCGGAGCACCCGACGGTGGGATGGGAAGCCCAACGGCCTGACCGGAGGCGCGGGTCAGTCGCACCGGGGCGTCACCTCGACCGCGCGAACACGCCGAGGTGGCTGGCCGACACGCGCTCCGTGCCCGGCTTGCCGCCGTGGATCGGCCGGTTGAGCACCCTCGGCTTGCCGTCCTTGCCTTCGACCACCAGCGTAGTCGTGCCGCCGCCGTCGAGGTTAATCCCCTCCGAGCAGCCCAACGCCTTGAGCCAGGCGCCGACCTCTTCCGTCGTCGCCCCGGCGCTGTAGTCCTTCTGCCGGCCGTCGATCACGAGCAGGTAGAGCGTGCCGCCGTCGGCCGTGACGCCGGCCGCCGTGCGCGGGTGGACGGCGTCGTTGGTCTTCATCACCCTCCCCCTCTGCAACACGACCTGGAACCCGCCCACCGCGTTGTGGGTCCCCTTCAGGTCGAACGGCGGCATGGCGATCGTCGCACGATTGTCCTTGGCGAGCAGCAACGCCGGCCGGCCCTTCCGCTCCTTCGACACCAGCTTGCCGCACGAGACGGTCAAACCTTCGATCGTTTGCGGCTGACCTTCTTCCTTGTGAATGGGGGCAAACGGGGCGGCGTTGATCGCCAGCTGGCAGCGGTGCCTCGTCAGGAACGTGCTGGTCTTCAGGCCGTCGGTGTCGCCGGGCCGGTCGCCGTTCGGCGGAGTCGCCAGGAACGAGAGGCCGGCGGCGCGCAGGTCGATCCGGGCGGCGTGGCCGCGCATCAGGCGCGGCTTGTCGGCCTGGAGGTCGGACAGCTCGACCCCGGAGAAGAGGGGCACCCATTTCGGCGGGGCGAACGGCCCTTCGGCGGGGGCGAGGCAGAGCAGTAGCAGAAAAGCGGGCATGGGGGGCTCCCTTCGGGCGCTCGGGATGATACCGGCCAGGCCCCCAGTCGTCCAGACGACCACCTGGGAACACGGCCGACGCAGGGAAGTTCCCGGAGGAAGGCTCGCCACGCCGAGGCCCTTGGTCTACCTTACCCTGGTCGATGGGAGCCGCCTCCCCTCCAAAGGAGCTGTCACATGTGTGCCGTACTCGCCGCCCTACCCCTGCTGCTCCTTCAGCCTCCGAACAAGGCTGAGGGGAAGCCGGCCAAGGGCCCGCTGATGACCCGTTGGGCCAAGGACGTCGATCCGTCCAAGCCGCTCCCGGAATACCCCCGACCGCAGCTCGTCCGCGAGGCCTGGCTGAACCTCAACGGAGTTTGGCAGTTCGGCGGCGCGCCGGCCGGGGCGAAGCCACCGCTGGGCCTCGACCTGCCCGGAAAGATCCTCGTGCCGTTCCCCGTCGAAAGCGCCCTGTCCGGGGTGATGGAGTCGCATCCCCACGTCTGGTACCGCCGCACGTTCGAGGTACCGAAGGCCTGGGCCGGCCAGCGCGTCCTGCTCCACTTCGGGGCGGTCAACTGGGAGGCAACGGTCTACGTCAACGGCCAGAAGGTAACGACGCACCAGGGGGGCTACGACCCGTTCGCGATCGACATCACCGAGGCGCTCAAGCCGGGGGAGCCGCAGGAGTTGTTCGTCGCCGTCCACAACCCCATCGACGCCGGGACGCAGCCGCGCGGCAAGCAGGTGCGCAAGCCGGGCGGCATCTTCTACACCGCCTCGACGGGGATCTGGCAGACGGTCTGGCTGGAGCCCGTGCCGAAGGCCAGCATCGAGTCGCTGAAGGTCGTGCCGAACGTCGTGGGGTCGAGCGCGACGGTCGAGGTCAAGCTGCGCGGCCCGGGGAAGGGGTTGACCGTCCGCTGTGAGGCGCGGGCCGACGACTTCCTCTGCCTCAGCGAGGGTGACCCCTACCACCCCCGGCTCCTGCTCGTCCCCTCGCCCAAGCTGTGGTCGCCGGAGTCCCCCTTCCTCTACGACCTCACCGTCACGCTGCTCGACGGCAAGGGGGCCGTCGTGGACCGGGTGACGAGCTACTTCGGCATGCGTAGCTCGACGCTGGGCAAGGACAAGGACGGCGTGACGCGGTTGATGCTCAACGGCAAGCCGTACTTCCAGGTCGGCCTGCTCGACCAGGGCTTCTGGCCCGACGGCCTGTACACCGCCCCGACGGACGCGGCCCTCAAGTATGACATCGAGATCACCAAGAAGCTCGGCTTCAACCTCGCCCGCAAGCACGTCAAGGTCGAGCCGGCCCGGTGGTACTACTGGTGCGACAAGCTCGGCCTGGCCGTCTGGCAGGACATGCCGTCCGGCGACCGCAGCGTCGCCCCCAACAAGGGCGAGATCAAGCGCACCGAGGCGTCGGCGAAGCAGTTCGAGCTGGAGTTGGGCCGCATGATCGACTCCCTCCACCACTTCCCGTCGATCGTCCTGTGGGTGCCGTTCAACGAGGGCTGGGGCCAGTACGACACGAAGCGGATTGTCGATCAGGTGAAGAAGCGTGACCCGTCGCGGCTGGTCAACAACGCCTCGGGCTGGAACGACATGGCCTGCGGCGACGTCCACGACTTCCACGTCTACCCCGGGCCCGGCTCCCCCAAGCCGGAGCCGACCCGCGCCGCCGTCCTCGGCGAGTTCGGGGGGCTCGGCCTGGCCACCGAGGGCCACATGTGGACCAAGGAGCACTGGGGCTACCGCGGCGTCCGCGACCAGGCCGACCTGACGCGAAAGTACGAGCGGCTGATGCAGGGCGTCTACCGGCTGAAGGAGAGGCCCGGCCTCAGCGCCTGCGTTTACACCCAGACGACCGACGTCGAGACCGAGGCGAACGGCCTGCTGACCTATGACCGGGCCGTGGTCAAGGTGGACATCGGCCGCGTGGCGGCGGTGAACCGCGGCGACCTCTCGCGCGTGCCGGAGGTGAGGCCGCTCGTCGCCACCTCCCGAGACGAGGGCCAGCCGTGGCGGTACACGCTGGCGAAGCCGGTGACCGGCTGGGAGAAACCGGATTTCGACGATGCGAAATGGGCGAAGGGCCCCGGGGGTTTCGGCACCAAGGGCACGCCGGGCGCGGTGGTGCGAACCGAGTGGAGGACGAAGGAAATCTGGCTGCGCCGAGAGTTCAACCTGGAAAGCATGCCGACGGGGAAGCTGGTGGTGCTGATGCACCACGACGAGGACGCCGAGGTGTACGTCAACGGCGTGCTGGCGGTCAGCACCAGGGGCTTCATCTCCGACTACGAGGAGTTCCCGATTAGCCCGGAAGCCGCGAAGGCCCTCAAGAAGGGCAAAAACGTGTTGGCCGTGTCGTGCAAGCAGACCGGGGGCGGGCAGTACATCGACGTCGGGCTCGCCGAGGTGGTGGAACTCCTCACCCCCCGGTAGGGCCGCGGCTCACGGCTTGCGGAAGTTGATGTCACAGCGGCTGTGGGGGGTAAAGTTGTCGGTCGAGGTCATCTGCACGTAGGCGTCGTGGCCGGTCGGCCCCATGTGCTCCAGGTCGGTCAGCGCCAGGTTGCCCCGCTCCCGGTAGAGGATGATGTCCTCGGGGCTAGGGGCATACTGGATGTCGGCCTGCGGAACGGCCGACTGGACCAGCTGCTTGAACTGCTCGCTGGCCCTGTCGTCCGGGGTCGCCACCAGGGTCAGCTCGAACGGCGCCGTCGTGCCGCGCGGCGCCCGGCCGACGCTGATCTCCGGGGCGGCCTCGTCGAAGCACTGGGAGACCTCCCCCTCGGCCTCCTGCGGGTCGGTGAACTGGTCGAAGAACAGCTCCGCCACGCTGGTCGGCGGCAGGTGGCCGGCGGCGTAGTCGGCCGCCACCGCCAGCATGGCGGCGTGGACGTCCTTGAGGACGTTGGCGCTGGTCAGGCAAACGTGGACCAGGGCCGTGAAGCCCTCGCGGAGCATCGCCTCCATCTGGACGTCCAGCTCCAGCAGGTGGTCGTCGGTGATCCCGCTCATGTAAAGGTCCACCGCCTCGTACAGGTTCTTGCAGCTGGACAGGAACAGGGTACGGCCGACCGCCGCCTCCCGGGAGTTCGGACTGCCGTTCCCCGCCGACTGGGGCACCTCGCCAGGCTGAGGCTCCTCCAGGACCCGTTGCAGTTCCGCCAGCCGGACCCGGCAGAAGTTCACCTCGCGCAGCTCGTCAGACAGGTGACCGCGGAGCCCGACGAACGCGGCGGACAGGTACTGCAGGACGAGCGACTGGTGCCGCCACTTGGGGTAGATGCAACAACCCAGGCCGGCCGACGTGGAGCTGCGGGCGACCGTCTTCGGCTGGCCGCCGGCGAGGACCCGGAGGTGCTCGGCCTGCAGCCTTCGGCCAACTGGCAATGCTACAACGGGGCTTCGTGGTGCTGGAGCACCTGCTCGATGAAGCCGCCATCAACTGCTGCGTCGCCTCCTCGGGCGCCGGCGAGGTGGAACCCGGCTCCCTCGATCAGCCGCACCGTGACCTCGGCCAGCCGCTGACTCCACTCGTTGGCCAGCGCGTCGGTCGCCTCCCGCAGCAGGCGGAGTAGCTGCGCGGGTCCTCCTGGGGTGTCGTCCGCGGCCGGCCGACGAGTTGTTCCAGCCGCTCCGCCGCCGCCGCGAGCAGGCTGGCCGGGGCCGCGATCGCCCACGCTGCTGCCCGGGCCTGCCCTGGTGATCCGTTGAGCGCCTCGCGATAGTCTGGAAGGCCACCCGGTGACCGGCCCAGCGCGACTGGGTCACCAGGGCCTGGACGCGGGGGATGAAGGCTAGGCCGGCGCCTGGGCCCTGGAGCTGAGCCACTCCTGCACCTGCGCGTGTTCGCCGCACCGGCCGGGCGTCCTTGCTCGCCCACCGCTGGGCACGCGAAGCCGAGGCAGAGCTGCCGGCCCAGGCCCGCACCCAGGACTGGGCGCGGCCAGGAGATCTGGAAGAGGCGAACGTTCGAAGTACTGGCCGCGCGAGTTCCACGGCGGCGACGCAGACCCGGCCCGGGCCAGGTCGGTCGCCTTGCCCAGCGGCGTGGCCAGGTCGCGGTAGATCACCGCCCGCACAGGTCGATTAGCCCTTGGTGTCGCCACTCGTCGCCCTCGTCGGGGAACGGCAGCGCGACGACGCGGCTGAACGGCGGCCCGGGGTCCAGGACGGGCGGCTCGCGGTCGTGGTAGCGGGCCTGGAACACGGTCTCGGGCCGGCCGAAGTAGTTCAGCTCCGCCAGCGAGGCGTAGGTGTTGCCCAGTGACATGACCTTGGTGCGGCTGCCGTCCACCGGCGGCACCAGCAGCAGGGCGACGACGTCGGGATTCTCATAGCCCATCTGCCGGAGCAGGGCGCGAAGGGTGTAGGCCAGGTCGATGAACATCCCACTGCCGCTTCCCCCGCCCAGCGCGGTGACCACGTAGACGCGCGGGCGGTTGCTCCGCAGCCCGAGCCCCGTCAGCGAGGCGGACGCCTGGATCGCCTGCGGGTCGAGGATCGTCTCCAACTCCAGCTGGAGGCGACGGGCGATCGTGCGGTAGTTGTCGAGGAACGCCAGCCGGCCCAGCGCCCGCACCCCGGTGGTCACCTGCGACCGGGGGATGCGGTAGAGCATTCGCGGGTTGAGCCACGAATCCAGGGCCGGCCGACCGTCGCGCGGCTTGAGGTAGTAGCTGGGTCGATTAAGCTGTGCGAGGACGACCTCGCCGGCGGTCAGACCGACGCTGCCGGGCCCGCGGGAGGCCAGCCTCATCACCTCCGAGTCGGTGTCGATCAGCAGGAAGCGGAGGTGCGGCAGCTGGGTGAGCGGGGCGACCTGGAGGTTGAGCAGCCCGCGCACCTTCTGCAAAACTGTCAGGCCGACCTGCCCCAGCCCGATGACCAGCGACGGGAACAGGCACCCCGGGCCCTGGGCCTCCGGCGGGGCGCGGAAGCCGGCCTGGGTCGGTTCCAGGACCGCCTGGTCCAACGCCCGGAGGCTGTGCGTCGCCCCCTGGCTGGAGGGGGTGTCCGGGGGCGGGGCGGGCCGCAGGTGGGCGGTCGGCGGCACCGACGGCGGCATCGGGGTGACGACCCCCTGCCAACTGTGCGGCACCGAGGCGACCCCGGTCAGCGCCGAAGGGCTCACCGGCGCGGCGGCGGCGGCGCCCGCCGTCGCCGCCCGGAGCAGTTGCACCAGCTCGCGGCAATTGGGGTAGCGATCCTCCGGCTTCTTCGCCAGCGCCCGGCGAATGATCGGCTGGTCGGCCGGTGGCAGCGCCGAGACGTTCGGGTCGGCGCTGATGTGCTGCATGATCAGCTGCCGCACGTTGGTGCCTGTGAACGGCCGCTGGCCGGTGAGCAGCTCCTGGAAGACGATCGCCAGGCTGTACTGGTCGGAGAAGCGGCTGACCTTGCCGTCGAACGTCTCGGGGGCGGCGTAGACCGGCGTGATGCCGCCGGTGACCGACGCCTGCGAGCCCTCCAGGTCCTTGACCAGGCCGAAGTCGGCGACCTTGATGTGGTTGTAGACGAGGAAGAGGTTCTGCGGCTTGATGTCGAGGTGCTGGAGCTGGTACTCCGTGTTCATCAGGTCGAGCGCCTCGGCCGTCTCCTCCAGGTAGCGGATCAGCTCCTCGCGGGGGATGCCGGGCAGGCCCTGGGAGCGGGCCTCCTTGAAGCGGTCCCACATGTTGCGGTCGGCCAGCTCCATGACGATGACGAGCTGGCCGTCGATGACCTCGTACCGCTCCAGCGAGAGGATGTACGGGTGACGGACGCTGCGGACGCGCTCCAGCGCCCGCATTTCCTGCTTGGCCCGCTGGTCGGAGTCGCCGGCGCTGCCCAGGTCGCCGTAGACGAACTTGATCGCCTTGGTCAGCCCGCCGGGGGCCTCGGCGCGCCAAACCTCGCCGAACCCACCGCCGCCGAGGCGGTCAATCAGCCGGTAACCGGGGATCGGTTCGGCGTTAGGTTCGACCCGGACACCCATGGAAGCGTCTCACCCTAGGGCGGTCACCCCGCGCGCATAGGGCCAACCGACAAGTCGGCTCCCGGGCCCAGGGTGGAGAGATTCGGTTAAGCATAGCTTTTTCTTGCCCAGGCCGCAAACTCGCCCCCGACCGGGCGCTAGAACGGAAGCGATATCGGGTCCGACCGGGCCGGGTCACCGGACCTCACGTGCCCGGAGGAGAGCCGAGGCGTACTCCTCCGGTGTGTTCAGGTTGTGAAGCGACTCCGCGTCCGGATCGACGTCCGCCAGTTCCTCCGGGCGGACCACCCGCGTCGGCGCCTCGTTGAAGAGGTACACGGGTCGGGATCGCCCTTCCGCCAGCAGCCGGCAGGCCGCCTCGGCGACCTCGACGCGGTACACCGCCGCCAGCGGGTGGCGGTAGCCGCCGACGTCCGGCACGCAGATGGCGTACTCACCGAGCAGCTCGACCATCCGCCGCACGAACGCCGGGCGCAACAGCGGCACGTCGCAAGACGAGGCGTAAGCGGCGTCCGCCCGGCCGCTCAGCGCCGCCAGGCCCGCCGCCAGCCCCTGCAACGGCCCCCGGTCGCGCTCGGGGTCGCGAACGACCTCGACTCCTGGTGGCAGCGGCGGCACGTCCTGCCCCGGCGCGGCGACAACCACGATGGGGGAAACAACCTCACCAAGGAGCCGCACGACGCGGCCGAGCATCGTCTCGTCCCCGACGGGGAGCCACGCCTTGGGCCGGCCCATCCGACTGGACTGCCCCCCACAGAGAACCACGCCGCCGACGCGAGTCATGACCGCTCCTTGTGATACCCTCCGGGGAAGGCACAGCGGGCAAGGGCCTGTTCCAGCTCCTCGGCGGACTGGAAGCGCCGGGCCGGCTCCTTCTCCAGGCCGCGCAGCACCACCGCCTCCAGGTCGGCGGGCACGGACCGCTGCCGGCCCGGCGGCGTGACCGGGTCGGACAGGTGGGCCGCCATGGTCTGCACCGCGCTGTCCCGGACGAACGGCGGCTCTCCGGTAAGCAGGAAGTAGGCCACCGCGCCGACGCTGTAGAGGTCGGAGCGCGTGTCCGCGGCGTCCCCCCTGGCCTGCTCCGGCGACATGTACGCCGGGGTCCCGGCAATCGTTCCTTCCTCGGTCAACGTCTCCCCGCCCTGGCCCGAGCCGCGCGCTCGCACCAGGCCGAAGTCGAGCAGCTTGGCGACGTCGCGCAACCCGCCGCGCTCGCAGACGAGCACGTTGGCCGGCTTGATGTCGCGGTGGACCAGCCCGGCGGCGTGCGCCTCAGACAGGGCCCCGCAAACCTGCCGCAGCAGGTGGACGGCGCGCCCGGCCTCCAGAGGGCCCTCGGCAGTGACCAGCTCCTGAAGGCTCTGGCCGGGGAGGTATTCCATGGCGTAGTAAAACGTGCCGTCGTCGGCATGGCCGTAGTCGTAGACCTCAACCGTGTTGGGGTGGCTGAGCGTCGCCGTCACCTGCACCTCGCGCTCGAACCGGGGCAGGGCTTGCGGGTCGCCGAGGCGCTCGGGGCGGATCAGCTTCACCGCGCACGGCCGGCGGAGCAGGACGTGCTCGGCCAGCCACACCTCACCCATCCCGCCCGACCCCAACCGCCGCGTCAGCCGGTACCGGCCGAGCGCCGCGCGCCGGACGCCTGGAGCCGCAGGGCCTCGATGCGGTGGGAGCCGTAGACGGCCAGGGCCGTGCCGAAGCCCATGTTGACGATCACCTCAAGGATGAAGTGCGGGGCCGCCGCCGGCGCCCGGCGGACGACGAGCCGCCCGGTCACCACCACGCACCAGAGGGCCAAGGCCCCGACGAAGGCCGCGCAACGGCGCCAGGGGTTGGGGATCAGGATGCCGTAGAGGACGATGAGCACGAACCAGCGAAAACAGACCCCCCGGGCCACGACCACCGTGCTGAACGCGTCCCCGCCTACCCCCGCCAGCATGGCGGAAGGGAACCAGGCGTGCAGGGCGCAGGTGTAGACCAGAACCAGCCCGCCGAACAGAGCGCCCTCGACCCAGCGGAGCTGGTCTAGCGACATCGACCGCCGGCTCCCCAGCAGCACGGCGAGGCCGCCCGTCAGAGGGATCACGACGGCGCCGGCGGCTTGCATCACCGGGTCTGTGGCCAGCAGGCCGGAGAAGCCTACCCCGTAAACCACGAACGTCACCAGGAGGGCGACGGCGATGAACAATAGCCGCTTGCGGAGCAACTGCTGTATCTCGCTCGCCTGACGCGTACCCGCACCCGGGCCGTGACCGGCCGTGGGAGGAGGGAGTTGGCGGGCGGTCCCCGGGGCCGTACCCGTCGAGGTCAGCCCACGCTCGCTAAGCCGGCACAGAGGGCCCGCGTCGGCCGTCAGCCGCTCCAGACCCAGCTGGCAGTCGGGGCACACCTCGACGTGGGCCTCGACGGCCTCGGCCTCGGCCCCGAGCAGTTGGTCGGCGAGCAGACGCCGCAACTGCTGCGCGTCCGGGCAGCGCTGGCGGGCGGGACTGCTGGACATGACGCCCCCCGAGGTGGAAATGCCGCCTGTAATTATCTCCGAGTTACCACACGAAGCAATCGCGCCCGCCATCAGAAAACAATTCGTCCAGGGTGGTGTCAGGTCCCCGCGAGACGGCCCGACTATCCGACGAAGGACGGGGCGCCTGACGGTCGGCCCCCGGCGAGCGGTCATTCCATAGGGAAGCGAGAGTCACCATGAAGATCATCGAGCAGTTCGAGGGCCAGAGGCACACCACGGCTGAAACCGCGAGCGATAGCCACCCCACGGTCCCCGGGGAGCGAGGGGCAGGGCTTGAGTCGTTCCTCGCGCGAGTTTGCTCCCGGCGCTCCACGCGCCACTTCCGCCCTGACCCGGTCCCGCCGGCCCTCCTGGACGAACTCCTGGAGGCGGCGCGGTGGGCGCCTAGTGGCTTCAACCTCCAGCCGACTCACTTCGTCGTCGTGACCGATTCGGAGGTGAAGGCGAGGCTGTTCCCCGCGTGCATGAACCAGCGCCAGGTACTGGAGGCCGGCGCGACGGTCGTGTTCACCGGCGACCGGGGCGTCTACGAGAACCACTTCGAGCGGGTGCTGCGGCAGGACCGGAGGGCCGGCGCCATTAACGAGGCCTACGAGCGGCTGCTTCGCAAAGGCGTCCCCCTCTCGTTCGACCGGGGGCCGCTCGGGCTCGGCTGGCTGTGGAAGGCGGTGGCCGCGCCGCTGGTCGAGCGGTTCATTCCCGTCCCGAGCGTCCAGGCGGTTCACAAGAGTTTCTGGCTGGCGAAGCAGGTGAGCCTGTCGGCGATGGTGTTCCTTCTGGCCGCCGAGGCCGCGGGCCTGGCCACTTGCGCGATGGAAGGCTTCGGCGAGCATCAGATCCGGCAGGCCCTGGGCATCCCTTCCAGCCAAACCGTGGTCCTGGTGGTGCCGGTCGGATACGCCGACAACTCGGCCCTGAGAAAAACCCGATTGCCTCTGGAAGGGCGGGTGCATCGAGATCGGTGGTGACCCCGGCCGAAGCCCGCCCGAGCGGGCCGGGTCAGCCTTCGCCCTCCAGCCGGGCGACCTCGTCCTGGAGCATCTGCTGCACCCGGCTCTTGGCCTTGAACACGGCGGCGACCTTGACCCCCAACCGCGCCGCCGCCTCCGCCCCCGACATTCCCTCGACTGCCGTCAACAGGAATGCCTGCCACGTCTGCGGCTCGACACGCCGCCGCACCCGGTCGCGTGCCTCGGCGAGTAGCTCCTGGTCGAACTGCGCGCCGAGGCGCCGCACAAGGTCGTCGCCGGCCTCGACCGCCTGAAGCGCCCGCAGCACCTCGCTGTCGCCGCTGCCGGCGCCGGGCCTCTTCTTCGCCTCCAGGAAGTCCATCCAGGCGTACCGGGCCAGCGTCTTGAGGTAGGCGCGGAAGCTCCTCGACGGGTCGTAGGCGAACGTCCGCATCTTCTCAGCCAGCTTGACCAGGACGGCCTGGGTGACCTCCTCCACGTCGGCCTCCGCCAGCCGCCAGTGCCGGCACCAACCGTGGATCAGCCGCCCGTAGCGGCGGACGAACTCCGCCCACGCCGGCTGGTCCGGGTCGGGCCTCTTCAGCCGGGCGAGCAGGCTCGGGCTGGTCACCAACGCGGAGTGTTCGGCCATCGATGTCCTCGGTGGGAAGATGCCGCGCCTATTCTGCCCGGCCGGCCGCCATGCCGCAAGGGACGGAGCCGGCGGAAAAAGTGCGGACGAGGTGTCAGGTTTGGGCGGCAGGGACGGACTTGTCGGTGGGGAGGAACCGACACCCTCGGCAGCGAGGGGAACCTTCGACGAAGGCCGTGGCCTTCGAGATCAACAGAAAGGGAACAAAAAGCCATGTTCAAGCCTACAAACAACCGCCTCGCCCGCCTGAGCCTGGAACAGTTGGAGGGCCGTGCCCTGATGGCCTCCGGGCTGTCGGCGACGTTTGACCGGAGCACCGGCATCCTCGTGGTCGTCGGGACCGACGCGGGTGACAACATCAAGGTTAACCACATCTACGACCAGGTGTATGTCCAGAACGGGGACACCTACCAGAACCTGAACATCAAGGTGCTGGATGGGGCCGGGTCCTACTCCGTCGGCGGCCTCAGCCGGTCGGGCATCACGAAGGTCGAAGTCCACGCCTTGGGCGGGGACGACACCGTGTGGATCGACGACCGCGCCGCCGCGTCCTGGAAGTTGTTCAGCGTGATTTACGGTGGGAAGGGGTCCGACCACATCTACGGCGGGTCGGGGTCCGACCACATCCATGGCGACGCCGACCCGCGGGGCTTTGCCGCCGCGGACCTCGACCGGAATCTCGGCCTCCGCGTGGACCCCAGCGGCGAGTGGTACAACTTCCTCGGCCGGCATGAGAAGTGGGTCATGGGCGATTCCGGGTGGCACTTCATCACCCCCTACGGCGTCCTGTACAGGTGGGACGGCACCGCCACCGGCCAGAAGGTCGCCGACCTCAACGCCTCGTTCTATGAGGACCACACCCGGCTTACCGAGTCCCACACCGGACCGCTGGCCTACTCCCTGGACCAGGCCCGCGACTTCAGCCTTGCCGGCAACGAGTGGCTGAACTGGGGGGGCCGGAACGAGAAGTGGGTCATGTCGAACCAGGGGTGGCACTTCATCACCCCCGACGGCAGCCTCTATATGTGGGACGGCAGCGGGGCCGCCAGCGGGACGCTGGTCGGCAAGCTCGATCCGACCTACTACCAGAACCTGACCAAGCTGGTCAACGTGTCCAACCCCAACCTGGCCCAGTCCGACGACGACTTTCTTAATGGGGATGCCGGCCAGGACGCGCTGTATGGCGGCCAGGGCACCGACGTCCTGCACGGCGGGGCTGACAATGACACGCTCGATGGCGGGGTCGGTGACGGGTGCGCCGACCAACTCTTCGGCGACGGCGGGGCGGATGTCTTCAGGGTTGACCCGGTCCCGATGATGAAGTGGAACAGCCAGGGGGGGTACTGGTACATCTCAGGCTACAAGAACCGGGACGACCCCCAGGACTTCAGCTTCGCCGACCTCGACGGCACCTACCAGTGATTGCGACTGGGCAGGTAGTGCCAACGGCCCGCGGGACCACCCCGCGGGCCGCCCCCATTTCGGCCCCGCCGTCGGGCTGGTATGATGCCTCCAGCCCCGCCCGTGGTCGGCCGGAACGTCATGAGCCCGACGAACCCCTTCTTCGACCCACGCATGCGCGGCTTCCGCGACCGAGCGGAGGTCGCCGACGTGCAGGCGCTGATCGACCGGCGCTCGGCCCCACTGGGGAGCGAACGGGGCAGGGCCTCGCCGGGGGACCGCCGCGTCCTCGCCGCCCCCGTCATCGCCGAGGTCCCGGTGCCCGGCTTTGACCGGGCCGCCATGGACGGCTACGCCCTTAGGGCCGAGGACACCTTCGGGGCCGGGCCTTACAACTCGCTCGAACTTGTCGTCCAGGGGGAGTCGATGCCCGGCCGCCCGTTCGGCGGGACGGTACACCCCGGCCAGGCCGTCCGTATCATGACCGGCGCGCCCGTTCCCGACGGGGCCGACGCCGTCCTCCCGGTCGAGCAGGCGAGCGAGGCGGATGGCCGACTGCGCGTTACCGAACCGGTTTCGCCCGGCCGCCACGTCGGCCGCCGCGGCGAGGACGTCACCCCGGGCCACGAGGTGCTACCCGCCGGCCGACGGCTGCGGCCGCAGGACCTCGCCCTGCTACTGTCCATCGGCGTCACCGAGGTGTCCCTGGTGCGCCGGCCGGCCGTTGAAGTCCTCATCACCGGGGACGAGCTGCTACCGGCCGGGAGCCGGCCGGAGGGCTGCCGCATCGTCGATAGCAACTCCTCCATGCTCGCCGCCCTCGCCCTCCGGGACGGCGCCGTGGTGCGACACGGGGCCATCCTCCCCGACCGACGGGGGGCGATCCGAGACGCGCTGCTGTCGAGCCAGGCCGACATCGTGCTCGTCTCGGGTGGCTCGTCGGTCGGCCAGGAGGATCACGCCCCGTCCCTGGTTGCCGAGTTAGGCGAACTGCTCGTCCACGGCGTCGCCCTGCGGCCCGCGGGGCCGGCCGGCTTCGGGGTCATCGGGGAGAGGCTCGTCTTTATGCTGCCGGGCAACCCCGTCTCCTGCCTTTGCGCCTACGACCTCTTCGCCGGCCGCGCCGTGCGAAGAATGGCTGGCCGCTCTCCGGAGATGCCCTACCCCACCGCCCGGGTCCCGCTGGCGGCGAAGGTGTCGTCGGCCGTCGGCCGGGTGGATTACGTCCGCGTCCGGCTGAGGGGCGGGGCCGCCGAGCCGATCGCCTTCAGCGGCGCCTCCCTCCTCAGCACAACGACCGCCGCCGACGGCTTCCTCCTGGTCCCGCGCGACCTCGAGGGGTACCCGCCCGGCGAGGTGGTCCCCGTCCACCTCTACGACCTGCCATGAGCGCGTTCCGGCAGCAGCAGTTCCTGGAGGTGATCGACCGCGACGAGGCCGAGCGGCGCTTCCAGGCCGCGCTCGACCTGTCGCCACTGGAGGCCGAGGTCGTTCCCCTGTCAGGGGCTCACGGCCGCGTCCTCGCCGAAGACCTCGTTGCCCCGCTCGACGTGCCGTCGTTCGACCGCAGCAACGTCGATGGCTTCGCGGTGCAGGCGGCCGACACCTTCGGCGCTGCCGAGGACACCCCGCGCCCCCTGGCGCTGAACCCCGAATCCCTGGCCACCGGAGTGATCCCCCGGGCGGCCGGCCGCCCCGGCACGGCCACCTCCATCGCCACCGGCGCGACGCTGCCCCGCGGGGCCGACGCGGTGGTGATGGTCGAACATACCGACATTCGGGAGGGGAAATTACTCGTAACGCGCCCGGCCGCCCCCGGCGCGAACGTCACCTTCGCCGGCACCGACATCGGCATGGGCGAGGTGGTGCTGCGCGGGGGCGCCTTGTTGACGGCGCGCGAGACCGGCGTCCTGGCGGCGCTGGGAATCGCCAAGGTCGGCGTCGTGCGCCGGCCGAGGGTCGCGATCCTCTCCACCGGCGACGAACTGCTCCCGCCGGGTGCTCCGCTCGGTCCGGGCATGGTTCACGACAGCAACGGCACGGTGCTGACCGACACCGTGCGTGAGCTGGGAGGCGAGCCGGTGCCACTCGGCATCGTCGGGGATGACGACGCGGCCCTCGACGCGGCGCTGGCCGCGGCGATCGACCACGACATGGTGCTGCTTTCCGGTGGCACCTCGAAGGGGGCGGGCGACCTGTCGTACCGGGCGGTGGCCCGGCTGGGCCGGCCGGGCATCGTCGCCCACGGCGTGGCGCTGAAGCCGGGCAAGCCGCTGTGTCTCGCGGTGATCGAACGCCCGGGCCGGAGGGCTTTGCCGGTCGCGGTTCTGCCGGGATTCCCCACCTCGGCGATCTTCACGTTTCACGAGTTCCTCGGGCCGGTACTACGCCGCCTCGGCGGCCGGCGCGAGGAGGCCGTGGCGACGGTGCAGGCTCGCTTGCCCATGCGCGTCAACTCGGAGCGCGGGCGGACGGAATACCTGCTCGTGGGGCTGGTCGCGGCCCAGGAACCAGCCCGAGGCGCCGGCGAAGGCTCCCACCCTCCCTCGCCGGCGCCTCGGGCTGGTTACATCGCCTATCCCATGGGCAAGGGCTCCGGCTCAGTCACCGCCTTCAGCCGCGCCGACGGGTTCGTCGTCATCCCCCGGCAGCGCGAGTACCTGGAGAAGGACAGCCCCGTAGAGGTACGGCTGCTGGCGCGCGACGTTGCGCCGGCCGACCTCGTTGTCATCGGCAGCCACTGTACCGGGCTGGACTTCCTGCTGGGCCTGTTGCACCGGCGCGGCCTTACCAGCAAGGTGCTGGCCGTCGGCAGCACCGGCGGGCTGGAGGCGGCCCGCCGCGGCGAGTGCGACGTCGCCGGCGTTCACCTGCTCGACCCGGCCACCGACCGCTACAACGAGCCGTTCCTCTCGCCGGGCCTGACCCTGGTGCCGGGCTACGTCCGCCGCCAGGGTGTCGTCTTCCGCCGCCGCGACGATCGGTTCGAGTGTCGCCCCCCGGAGGAGGCGGCCTCCGCTGCCCTGGCCGACCCGGAATGCGTGCTCGTTAACCGCAACCGCGGCAGCGGCACCCGGGTGCTGATCGACAGGCTGCTGGGGGCCGCCCGACCGCCGGGTTACCTCACCGAGGCGCGGTCGCACAACGCGGTCGCCGCCGCTGTCTCCCAGGGCCGGGCCGACTGGGGCGTGGCCATCGAGCCGGCGGCGCAGGCCCTGGGGCTAGGCTTCCTGATGCTGCGGGACGAGCGGTATGATTTCGTGGTGCCCCAGGCGAGGCGTGAACGGCCTGCGGTCCGGGCGTTCGTCGAGCTGCTGGACGATTCGGCAGTCCGCACGGTCCTGGCGGAGCGCGGGTTCGCGAGGGGATGATGGGCGAGATCACAGTGGAGTTTTTCGGCATGGCCCGGGCGAAGGCGAAGCGGCCATCGCTGTCCCTCGCCGCCACAACGCCGCGCGACGCACTCCGTTCGGTGACAACCACCTGCCCGGAATTGAGGGACGTCTACCTGGAAGGCCGCCTGTCCCCGCGCTATCTCCTGTCGCTCGACGGGGAGCGCTTCCTCAGGGACCTCGACGAGCCGCTGCGGCCGGGCGCCCGGTTGCTGTTGCTGTCTGCCGACGCGGGGGGTTGACGACTTGGGCGGCTACCACGGGCATTACCTGCGGGTCGATGTGGCTTCCGGCAAGGCCGATTGGGTCGTGCTGCCGGAACCCGTGCTACGACATTACCTGGGTGGCGTCGGCCTGGGGACCTGGTTGCTGCACCGGGAGGCCCCGCTCGGGGTCGATCCCCTTACCCCCGGGGCGCCGCTGATCTTCTGCTTCAGCCCCCTGGTCGGCACCCCGCTCACGACGTCGGCCAAGTTCGCCGTCGTCGCCAAGTCGCCGTTGACCTACCGGCTGAACGACGCGCTGTCGTCCTCCCACTTCGCCCTGGCCGGCAAGCGCGCCGGGGCCGACGCGCTGGTGCTCGTCGGCGCTTGCGAGCGGCCGTCGGTGCTGGTTATTGATGACGAGGGCGTCCGGGTTGTTCCTGCGGGCGAGTTGTGGGGAATGACTTCGGAAGAGGCGACGGCTGATCTCAGGAAGGGCTTCGGCCCGGACTACCACGCCGCCGTCATCGGGCCCGCCGGCGAGCACCTCGTGCGCTACGCCACGATCAGCCACGGCAACCGGCACGCGGGGCGCGGGGGCCTGGGCGCGGTGATGGGCAGTAAGCGGCTCAAGGCCGTGGTCGTGGGAGGCTCGCGGCGCGTGCCGCTGGCCGACGCCGACGCCGTGGCGCGGGCGGCCAAGGATCTCTCGCGGCGGTCGTTCGGCCCGGCGACGGCGAAGTACCGCGAGCTGGGCACGGTGTCGAACCTGCTGACGTTCAACCGACTGCACGCCCTGCCGACGCGCAACTTCCAGGCCGGCGAGTTCGCCGACGCGGAGGCGCTGTCCGGGGAGGCGCTCAACGAAGCCCGCCGCGTGGCCCGCGCGTCGTGCGCCTCCTGCACCATCGGATGCGAGCACATCTACGCCGCTCCCGGTGGGAAGGCCGTGCGACTGGAGTACGAGAGCCTGTTCGCGCTGGGCCCGCTGTGCGGCGTCGGCGACCGCGACGCGGTGCTGGAGGCCGCGAGGCTGTGCGACCAGTACGGCCTCGACACGATTTCCACCGGGGCGACAATCGCTTTCGCGATGGAGTGCTCGGAAAGGCGTCTCATTCCCCACGGGCTGCGCTTCGGCCGTGGGCAGGACCTCCTTAACCTGATCCCCCTGATCGCCCGGCGTGAGGGGTTAGGGGCGCTGTTAGCAGAGGGCACGCGGCGGGCGGCCGAGGAGATCGGTGGCGACGCCCCGGCGTTCGCCCCGCACGTCAAAGGGCTGGAGATCCCCGGCTACGAGCCGCGGACGTTGCAGACCATGGCCCTGGGGTTCGCGGTGGGCTCGCGCGGGGCGGACCACAACCGCTCGGGTGCCTACGAAGCCGACTTCTCGACCCACGCCGACCGCCTCCGCGGCTCGGCCGAGGTGGCTCCGTTAGCCGTCGAGACGGAGGACCGCGCGGCGCTGATCGACTCGCTCATCCTGTGCAAGTTCGTACGCGGCGTCTTCACCGACCTGTACGCCGAGAGCGCCGAGCTGCTGCGGCACGTCACCGGCTGGGACGTCACGGCCGACGAGCTGCGCCGCCTCGCCCGGCGTGTGGTCTGCGCGAAGAAGCTGTACAACCAGCGCGAGGGCTGGACGGCGAACGAGGACACGCTCCCGGAACGTTTTCTCAGCGAACGGTTGCCCGCCGGCGCCGACCGCGAGGCCGCCCTGCCACGCGAGAGGCTGCGGGGGATGGTGCGGGCGTACTACGAGGCCAGGGGCTGGGACGCGGAAGGCCGCGTTCCGCGTGCGCTGATCGAAGAGCTGGAACTGAGCGACCTGGTCACGCTCGGCTAGTCAGGTCCATCTCCACCTGGACCACGTCGCTCTCGACGGCCTGCGGGGGCCCGAACCCCAGCGCGACGGTCAGTGCTAGCATCGGGGTGTTCTCGCGGAGGACCTGGCCGTAGAGCGTCTTCACGCCGCGCTCGCGCGCGATGTCAATGAGGCGCGAGAGTAGGTGCCTTCCCACCCCCTTCCGCTGGAACGCGTCCTCGACCACCAGGGCGAACTCTGCCCGGCCGGTCTCCGGGGTCAGGTAGTAGCGCGCCACCCCGAGGAAGCGCGGGCCGGCCTCCTCCGTCAGCACCGCCGCCAGGGCCATCTCACGGTCGTAGTCGAGGTGGCACAGCCGGATCAGGCTGTCGCGCGACAGCGTCTTGACCAGGCTGAAGAAGCGCATGCGGATCGTGTGTTCGGAGTGCCGGCCGTGAAGCCCGATGATGAGCGGCTCGTCCTCCGGCCGGATCGCCCGGACGGTCACGCGCGCCCCGTCGTTCAGCGTGAACGGCGCCGTGTACTGGTTGGGGTACGGGTGGATCGCCAGGCGCGGCCGGTCCTCCGGCGCCTGGTTCGCCGGCGAGAGGACGACCCGGGCGTCCAGCGCCAGGACGCGCTGCGGCGTCGCCAGCACGGGGTTGAGGTCCACTTCCAGCAACTCGGGGAAATCGACCAGCAGCTGGCTGAATCGCACCAGCATCGTCTCCAGCGCCACCAGGTCCACCGCCGCCTGGCCGCGGACCCCTTGCAGGGCCCGGTAGATCTGGGTCCGCTCCATCAGCCGCCGGGCCAGCGTCCGGTTGAGCGGCGGCAGCGCCAGCGAGCTGTCCTTGGTCACCTCGACCAGGATGCCGCCGGCCCCGAACAGGATGACCGGGCCGAACTGCCGATCGACCGTGCTGCCGACGATCAGCTCGTAGCCCTTGTCCTTGATCATCGGCTGGACGGTAACGCCCTCGAACGCCTCGGGGCTGACCTTCTTGGTCACGGCGGCGCGGATGGCGTCGAAGGCGGCGCAGACGGCGGCCTCGTCGGTGAGGTTCAGGACGACGCCGCCGACGTCACTCTTGTGGGTCACCGTGGTCGAGAGCAGCTTGACCACCACCGGGAAGCGGACCTGCTTGGCCGCCTGTACGGCGGCCTCCATCGTCCGGCAGGGAACGCTCTGCACCACCGGCAAGCCGTAGGCCGCGAGCAACTCCTTCGCCTCCGCCTCGGTCAGCAGGGTCCGCGACTCGGCCCGGGCGCGGGCGATGAGCTGCTTGACGCGCTGGCCGTGCGGCTGCCAGTCGTCGGGCAGCGCCTCGGGCGCCTCGTGGAGCAGTTCCTGGTTGCGGCGGTACTGCACCATGTGCAGGAAGGCGCGGATGGCCGCCTCGGGGGCGTCGAACGTGGGGATGCTGGCCAGCGACAACACGTCACGGCCCTCGCGCACGCCGGGGCCGCCGAGCCAGCAAGCCAGGATCGGCTTGTGCGGGGTGCGGGCGAACGGGGCCAGCCGGCGGGCCGTCTCGGTCGGGTCGGTCATCGCCTGCGGCGACAGCAGCACGAGGACGCCCTGCACGCCGGGGTCCTTGACACACGCCTCGACGGCGACCCGGTAGCGGTCCGGCGTGGCGTCGCCGAGGATGTCGATCGGGTTGCCCTGGCTCCAGAACGGCGGCAGGGCGGCGTTCAGGGCCGCCAGCGTGTCGGCCGAAAGCGAGGCGAGCTGGCCGCCCTGCGTCATCAGCTCGTCGGTCGCCATCACGCCGGGCCCCCCGGCGTTGGTGACGATCGCCAGGGCCGGGCCGAGCGGCCGCGGCTGCATGGCGAGGATCTCGGACATGTGGAACAGGTCGGGGATGCTGGTGACGCGGAGCACGCCGGCCCGGCGGAAGGCCGCCTCGAAGACCGCGTCGGCCCCGGCCAGCGCCCCGGTGTGGGACGCGGCCGCGCGGGCCCCGGCCTCGTGCCGGCCCGACTTCACCACGATCACCTGCTTGGCCCGGCTGGCGCTGCGGGCGGCGCTGAGGAACTTGCGGACGTCGCCGATCGACTCCATGTAGAGGATGATGCTGCGGGTCACCGGGTCGTCGGCGAAGTAGTCGATCAGGTCGGCGAAGTCGATGTCGAGCATTGCCCCGACGCTGACGAAGCTGCTGAAGCCGACGTGCGTCTCACGCGCCCAGTCGAGGATGGCGGTGCAGATGGCGCCGGACTGGCTCAGCAGGGCGACGTTTCCCGGCCGGGCCATGTCGGCGGCGAAGCTGGCGTTGAGGTTGCTCGGCGGGTGGATGACCCCCAGGCAGTTGGGGCCGATGATCCGCATCCTGCCCCGGGCCAGCTCGCGGATCTGCCGCTCCAGGTCGCGGCCCTTCGGCCCCAGCTCGGAGAAGCCGGCGGAGATGATGATCGCGGCCGGCACGCCGCGCGCCAGGCCCTCCTCCACGACGCCGGGGACGGTGGCCGCCGGCGTGGCGATGACGACGAGGTCGGGAGTCGTCGGCAGCGCGGCGAGGCTGGGATAACAGTAGACGCCGTGGACCGACTCCCGCCTGGGGTTGATCGGGAAGACCACCCCGCCGAACGGGTTGCCCAGCAGGTTGCGCATCAGGATGGCGCCGACGCTGCCGGGCGTCGCGCTGGCGCCGACGTCGGCGACCGAGCGGGGCTTGAAGATCGGGTCGAGCGAGTGGCGTGCTCTGGCCATGCTGGCTCCGTGGCCTGGGCGGCCGCCCCGGTACGAAGCTCGGGCGGCGTCACTGCCGGACCAGCACCTGGTAGCGCTCGCGGAGCTGCTTGGTGATCGGGCCGGGCTTGCCGGGGCCGATCGGCCGGCCATCGACCTTGACCACGGGCACGATCTCGGCGCCGGTGCCGGTGAGGAACAACTCGTCGGCAGTATATACGTCGTGCCGGGTCAGGGCGACCTCCTGGACGGAGATCCCGGCCGACTCGGCCAGCTCGATGACCGTATTGCGGGTGACGCCTTCGAGGATGCCGGCGTTGGCCGGCGGCGTGCGCACCAGGCCGTGCTTGACCAGGAAGACGTTGTCGGCGGTGCACTCCGCGACCTCGCCGACGTGGTTGAGCATCAGCGCCTCGGGCACGCCGGCGCGGTTGGCCTCGATCTTGGCGAGGATGTTATTGAGGTAGTTGAGCGACTTGACGCGCGGGCTGATCGTGTTGGGGTGGGCGCGGATGACCGACGACGTGATGATCTCCATCCCCTCGTCGTACATCTTCTGCGGATACAGGCTGATGTCGTCAACGATGACGATGACCTGCGGCTCGGAGCACTTGTTGGGGTCGAGCCCGAGGTTGCCCACGCCGCGCGTCACCACCAGGCGGATGTAGCCATCGACCTTCTTGTTGGCCTCGACGGTGCGGCGGACCTCCTCGGTCATCTTCTCGCGCGACCAGGGGATCTCCAGCAACACGGAGCGGGCGCTCTCGTAGAGGCGCTCAATGTGCTCGTGCAGGCGGAAGACCTTGCCGGAGTAGACGCGGATGCCCTCGAAGACCCCGTCTCCGTAAAGCAGCCCGTGGTCGTAGACACTGATCTTGGCGTCGGCCTTGTCGAACAGCTTGCCGTTGATGTTGACCTGAGTCATGGCGGGGTCCTCAAAAGGCGGTCCGCGCACGGAGTGGGCAGACCGCTTACTCCGTGCGCGGCTCGCGTGCTTGAAAGCGGGTCCCCTGTCCGACACGCCGGACGCGCGGAGGTTCAGAGCGCCTTCCGAAGCGGCACGCTAGCGCGGGGGCCGTTGCTCTCGACGCGCCCCTTGACCAGCCGGACGACACGGTCGGTCGGCCCAACGAGGTCCATGTTGTGCGTCACCATGATGATAGTTAGCCCTTCCTCGCGGTTCAAGCCGCGCAGCAGGGTCACGATCTCGTTGCCGCGGCTCCTCGTCGAGGTTGCCGGTCGGCTCGTCGGCCAGCAGCACGCGCGGCCGGCTCATCAGCGCCCGCGCGATGGCGGCGCGCTGCATCTCGCCGCCGGACAACTCGCGCGGCCGGTGGTGCATGCGCGGCCCCAGGCCGACGCGGTCGAGCAGGTCCGTGGCGCGGCGGCGCTGCTCCCGCCTGGCCCCCAGCCAGCCGAGGACGGACGAGCGGATCAGGCTCGGCATCAGGACGTTCTCCAGCGCCGTCAGCTCGGGTAGCAGGTGGTAGAACTGGAAGATGAAGCCGAACGTGCCGTTGCGCAGCTCGTCCCGCCGCCGGGTGGGGATGTTGTCGATGCGCTTGCCGTCGAGGAGGACGGAGCCGGCGTCGGGCTGGTCGAGCGTACCGAGCAGGTGCAGGAGGGTGCTCTTGCCGGAGCCTGACGCGCCGACGACACAGTGGAACTCGCCGGCCGACACGGTGAGGTCGAGGCCGTTGAGGACCGGCACCTCGATGCGGTGCTTTCGGTAGGCCTTGGACAGGCCGCACGCCTCTAGCAGGGGGTGTTCGAGGGTCATGGTCGCCCTTCTTTCTCCCCTCTCCCCCCTTCGGGGGTGAGGGGGACAAGAGAGTTACTCGTACCGCAGCGCCCGCACCGGGTGCAGCATCGCCGCCCGCAGCGCCGGCAGCACGCTGAACAGCACCGCGATGGCGATGGCACCGGCGTTGATCAGCGCGACGTGCAGCGCCCGGATGTCGGTCGGAATCTTGTCGAAGTAATAGACCTTTCGCGGGAAGATCTCTTGCCCCGTCGCGCTGGCCAGGAATTGCTCGATGTCGTTGATGTACACCGTGATCGACACGCCCAGGCAGGTGCCCAGTGCCGCGCCGACCACCCCGAGCAGCAGGCCGTAGCCGAGGAAGATCTTCAGCACGCCGCCGTTAGACGCCCCCAGCGCCTTCATGATGCCGATGTCCCGCGTCTTCTCCACCACGATCATCGAGAAGATCGCCAGGATGCCGAACCCGGCCACGGCGATGATGAGGAACAGCAGGATGTTCAGGATGCCCTTCTCGATGCTGATGGCGGCCAACAGGGGCCCCTGCTTGTCCTCCCACGTCAGCACCTGCACCGTGCCCTGGAACAGCGCCTTGAGGCGCTCGACGACCGCCTTCTTCTCGGCGTAGCCGAGGCCGTCCTTTAGCCGGATCTGGATGCTGGTGACGCGCCCCTCCATGGTGCGGAGCTGTTGCAGATATTCCAGGGGGACGAAGACGTAATTGGAGTCGTACTCGCTCATCTCGGACTTGAAGTAGTCGCAGACGGCGAAGCGGGCGTGGACGGGCTTGAGGGCGTAGCCGGAGATGGTGGTCAGGTGGATGTCGTCGCCGGGCCGCAGCAGGCAACGGTCAAAGTTGCCGCTCTCGTCGGGCTTCTCGTCGCGGAAGTGGCTGATGGCGTAGCCGACGACGGCGCACTCGGGGACGAACGGCCGCGACGGCGGCGGCTCCGGCGGCGGCTTGCCATCGACGCTCTCGAACTGCATCGGCGGCTGGAGCTGCAAGCCGGGCTTGAAGCGGTTGCGCGCCTCGTTGTACTTCTTGGCCTCCGGCGACAGCTCGAACCGCGGCCGCCCCTTGTTCAGCACCAGGAACTCGGCGAACCCGCCGACCCGTGAGCGGCTCTCGGCGTCGATGCCGATGAGCTTGACCGGCCGGGCGATGTCGCTCTGGCCGTAGGTGAACTGGATCATGGCGAAGATCTCGAGCGTCGGGGCCATCGCCTCGACGCGCTCGCTCAGGAACGAGTCGGCCCGAATGACGGCCATCTTCGCCTCGGGGGCGGCGAAGCCGTGGACGGGGTCGTAGGCCTCCAGCACGACGTCCGACAGCAACCCGTGCAGCCGCTCGCGGAGCTTGGTGCTGAACCCCCCCATGACGCTGTTGACGACGATGAGCGTGGCGACGCCGAGCATGACGCTGACGATGCAGACCATCGCCAGGTAGCGCGTCCGCAGGTAGCGCCAGCAGAGCAGTAGCTTGTACACAGGTCACCTCGTCCGTGGGGTCCGTCCCAGGCCCGACCGTGAGGGAGGGCAGGCTCAGAAGAGCGTCTTCCTCACGGTCCGGGCCTTGGATTCGGGCCGCAACAGCGGGAACAGGATCACGTCGCGGATCGTCGTGGTGTTCGTGAGCAGCATCACCAGCCGGTCGATGCCGACGCCGAGGCCGCCGGCCGGCGGCATGCCGTGCTTCAGCGCGCGGACGAAGTCGTCGTCCATCTTCGCCATCGAGTCCTCCTCGGGGAGGCCGGCCAACTGCTGGTGGAACGTCTGCTCCTGCATGATCGGGTCGTTCAACTCGGTGTAGGCGTTCGCCAGCTCCATGCCGAGCACGTACAGCTCGAACCGCTCGGCGATGGCCGGGTTGTCCCGCTTCCGCTTCGTCAGCGGGCACAGCGCGGCGGGGTAGTCGTACACGAAAACGGGGCGGTCCGACTTCGCCAGCGCCGGCTCGACCCTGGTCTCGAACAGGTGATGCACGATCACGTCGGGGTGCTTGTTGGCCGTCGGGAATCCGGTCTGCTCGGCAGCGGCGCGGCAGCCCTCGACCTCGGTCATCGCCACGCCGACGTGCTCGCGGAACAGGTCGCCGTACTTCGCGCGCGGGAACGGCGAGGAGAAGTCGATGGTGCGGTCGCCGTAGGGCAGCTTCGAGCCGTACTCCAGGTTCATGACGCACTCGACGATGAGGCCCTCGGTGAGGTCCATCATCGTCTGGTAGTCGCCGTAGGCCTGGTACAGTTCCAGCATGGTGAACTCGGGGTTGTGCCGCGGGCTGATGCCCTCGTTGCGGAACACCCGGCCCATCTCGTAAACCCGCTCCATGCCGCCGACCAGCAGCCGCTTCAGCGGCAGCTCCAGCGCGATGCGCAGGTAAAGGTCGATGTCCAGCGCGTTGTGGTGCGTGACGAACGGCCGGGCGGCGGCGCCGCCGGCGATGGCGTGCAGCGTCGGCGTCTCGACCTCGACGAATCCCTTCTGGTCGAGATAGCGCCGGATGGTGCGAAGAATTTGGATCCGCTTGCGGGCGCGGTCCAGTGTCTCGGGGTTGTAGACCAGGTCCAGGTAGCGGTGCCGCAGCCGGAACTCCATGTCCTGCATGCCGGCGTGCTTGTCGGGGTGCGGTAGCAGCGACTTGCCGAGGTACGTCAGCTTCTCGGCGAACACCGTCGGCTCGCCGGTGCGCGTCTTGCCAAACGTGCCCTCGACGCCGAGCAGGTCGCCCAGGTCGAGTAGCTTCACCAGCGCCCAGCCCTGCTCGCCGACCTGCTTCGCCCCGGCCATCACCTGGATCTTGCCGCGCTCCATCTCGCCGGTCTCGGCGTTCTTGCGCAGCGGCGTCGTCCAGTCCCAGAGGTCGATGAACTGGAGCTTGCCGGCGGTGCGGTTGAGGACGATGCGGCCGGCGACCTTGACGCGCGGGCGCTGGTCCTCGGGGAGGTCGGCGTCGAGGCGGAGGATGTCGCCGATCGGCGTGTGGTTGTCGAAGCGCGCGCCCCACGGGTCGATACCGAGCGCCTCGATGGCACGGAGCTTCTCGGTGCGACTGGCTTCAAAGCTATCCGGTGGTGACGACGACACGGTTCCGTGGCTTTCTGTTGGGGCTTAGCGAGGGGGTGGATCTATGGTGAGACATGGATTGTAACCAGGGGGTTCGGCGTGTCAATTCCAGCACGCGGCGGCGCAAGAGCGAGGAAGGAACGGCGGCTCGCCGCTGCCCCTCCGTCCGATCGCACAACCAGGCTCAGCGGAAGCTACGCCGGGTCGGCGTGTACAGCGGCGTGCCGTCGAACAGGTCGCGCGGCTTGAGGAAGAAGCCCGCCCAGGTGGTGATGGCGACCCCGCCGTAGCTGTTCGTGCCGTTGGTGGTGTCGAAGTCCTCGGTGCGGGCGACGTGGATCGCCGGCGTGGTCAGCCAGATCGTCGTCGGCTGGCCGGTCAGCGGCCGCTTGTCCTTGGCGTAGCGCGGCACGTCGATGTAGTCGGTGAAGCCCGACTCGGTCCGCGTGACCCAGAAGTCCTGGTTGATGAAGTCCATGTCCGAGTCGGAGTACAGCGTCCCGCCCTCGCGCTGGAGCAGGTGCGTCGCCCCGTAGCGGTGGGAGAGGACGTCGTACGACACCGGGTAGCCGTGGGCGTTCTTGCGGGCCTTGCTGGAGACCCGCAGGGTGGTGAACTCGTCGGGGTTCCACCGGGCGCTGCCCTCGCAGGCCTCGCCGCGCGCGTTCTTGTTGAACGGCCGGGCCACCTGGGCGAACCGCTCCTTCTCCTCGTCGAACACCCTCCGGGAGAGGAGCACCTCGTTGTTTTTCGGGTCGCCGAGGTCCATCTCCATCCGCCAGCAGCCGACGTGGAGGTGGGTGTCCCCCTGGTCCTTCTGGCGATTAAAGATGTTGCGCCCCGTCGGGCCGATCCGGCAGGAGATCACCCCGTCGTCGGTGAAGCCGTACTCCATCATGTACCGGTAGTTCGCCCCGTAATACGTCCCCCACAACAGGAGCTTCTCGCCCCGGCGAACGCGGTCGGCGATCTGGTTACGGCTGTTCGTCTCGGCGCTCATCCACCGCACGCCGTCGTCGTGGACCTCCTTGTGGACGATGCTCGACCAGGCGGGGTTGGACGACGTCAGGATCTCACCGGGCGCGACGCAGTTGGGGCCGAGGAACTCCTTGCGGGCCGGCGTCATGTTGAACGACATGTCGTGGACGTCGAGGAAGGCCGTGTTGCCGTTGTCGTAGGGGACGTAGATCTCGGCGATCTCCAGCATCCGCACGACGGTCATCCAGCGGGGCTGGCCGGTGCGGTCCTTCCACATGAAGCGGGCGCTCTTGATCCGCATCACGCTGCCGGGCGGGAACCACGTCTTGTTCTCCGGGTGGGTCAACTCCCACTCAATCTCCCAGGCGGTGTCGCTCTTCTCCGGCTCGGCCGGGTCGAAACGGGCGGCGGGGAACCCCTGCTTGACGACGTTCGGCGGGAACGTCTGCCCGGCCTTCGGCGCCTTGGGGCGTAAGTCCTGGCGGAACTGCCCCGCCGCCGGAGGGAGCCCCCCGTCGGTAACGCGGAGCGCGGCGAGGCAAGCCGCGACCAACAGGAAGAGGCCGGCGAGACGTGGCAGGCCGGATGGCATCGGGGCTACTCCTGGTAGTGGCCGTGTCAACGGTCGTCGGGGACGACGAGGTCCCTCGTCAGGTTGACGAGGACGCGAACCGGGGCGGGCTCCTTGCCGGTCTCGTCGGGGTTGACCGTGAAGACGAACCGGACGACCCGGTCGCCCGGCTCGAACTGGGCGCTCTTGCGGTTGATCTTCATCTGGAGGTACTCCCAGCGGACGTCACCGGGCTGGCGGCCCTTGTAGAGGGCCTTCACCGAGGCCGCCTTCTCCTTGGCTGCCGCCAACGCCTCGGCCAGTTCCTCGCGGGAGACCGGCGTGTGGGCCTTCGTCAGCACCACCGCCTCGCCGACTGGCTGGCCGGTCGTCAGGTCCACCGTGTACTTGACCGTGAGCCCCGGCTTGCCCTTCTCCGGGTTGGGCCGGTAGTAGTAGACGTCCGCCCGGGTCACCTGCTCCTGGCCCGGCACCGGCCGGTGCATGGTGATCTGCGCGGTGTACTGGCGGATCGGCCGCTCCTTGGTGGCCGTTACCGCCGCGTCGGCGTCCGGCGGGGGGGCATCACCGACTTTCGCCCCCTTGGGGACGTACCGGGTCGGGCTCTCATGCCCCTTCAGGAACTGAAGCAGGTTACCCCGCTGCTCCTTCGTCAGCGACGACGGCAGGGTGCGTTCGTCTTGACCCCAAGCAGCGGAAAGGGTTACGACGAGGAGTCCGACGATCGCGATCCGCCCGAGGCCGTTCGCCGACTGCGCCATGGCAAGGCTCCCCTACGGGTGAGTTCTTCCGCGACTCATTGAAGACGACCCTGCCCCTCCTGTCAATCAGGCGGGCTGGAGATTGTCCCGGGGGCCCGGCCGACCCGCGGAGGCGGAACGGCCGGTCATGATCCACCCCATGGTTCGTCTTCCTATCAACCCCTTCCGGCTTGCACTCGGCGCGGCCGGAAGATACCTTCCAGGTTAACTACTTTGCCCGGTCAGCCTTCACCGCCTTTCCCGGCCTGGGGCCGAACCGGCCCAGGGCCGTTCAGTCTCCCCAGGTCCGACCGCGAGGAGCTTCATGAACCGTAAGATGCGCATCGTGCTCGGCATCGCCGCACTGGCGATCGGCGGGGTGTTCACCTACCCCGCGTTCACCCAGGTCCCCGACGGCGGGGACTCGCCGTTCCCCGAGGGGTTCGGCATGCGCCGGATCGACCCGCGGATACAGGAGTTCCAGAACATCTCGAAGGCCTCCAAGACCTACGACGGCCTGTTCAAGCTGTACCACAAGGGCGAGCACCTTTACGCCGAGCTGCAACCCCGGCACATGGACAAGCCGCTGCTCTGCCCCATCGCCGTCGCCAAGGGGGCCGGCATGGGCGGCATGACGCTCAACTCCGACGAGCAGTGGGTGCTGCTGTTCAAGCGCGCCGGCGACAAGGTCCACCTGGTCCGCCGCAACGTCCACAACAAGGCCAAGGGCGGCTCGCCGACCCAGCGGGCGATGGACATCACCTACTCCGACTCGGTGCTGATGTCGCTGCGCATCGCCGCCATCAACCAGATGAACCAGGGCGTGCTGATCGACCTCAACGACATCTTCATGACCGACTTCGCCCAGCTCGGCCTGGGCCACTTCGACGCCAACCGCAGCGTCTGGCACAAGGTCAAGGCGTTCCCGAAGAACATCGAACTTCAGGTGCAGGCCACCTACGGCGGACGGTTCGGCGGCTGGGGCCTCGAGGACGACGACAACATCGACGCCCGCGGCAAGACCGTGGTCATCCACTACGGCCTGGCCGAGCTGCCCGAGGGCGGCTACACGCCGCGGGTCGCCGACGACCGGGTCGGCTACTTCGTCACGGCGCTGAAGGACTTCTCCAGCGGCAGCAAGGACACCTCGTTCGTCCGCTACGTCAACCGCTGGCGGCTGGAGCCGGCCGAGTCGGTCGCGCCGGGCAAGCTGTCGGTGCCGAAGCGGAGCATCAAGTTCTACATCGAGAAGACCGTGCCGCACGAGTACCGGGCGGCGGTACAGGAAGGCATCCTGGAGTGGAACAAGGCGTTCGAGAAGATCGGCTTCCGCAACGCCATCGAGGTGGTGCAGCAGCGGGACGACGAGGACTTCGACCCCGAGGACATGAACTACAACACCTTCCGCTGGATCACCTCCGACGTCCCGTTCGCCATCGGGCCGTCGCGGGCCAACCCGCTGACCGGCGAGATCCTCGACGCCGACATCCTGTTCGACGCCAGCCTGATCCGCTTCTGGAAGCGCGAGCGGCAGCTCCAGCGCTCCGACGGCCTGGAGTACCAGCCCGTCAGCCCCATCCAGGCGATGGACCAGGGCTGGGGCCTCGACCACGGCGTGCTGAGCCGGCGGGCGGCCTCCGCCGGCTGGGACGACCGGCCGGGGCGGATGACCCCGGAGCAGGCCCGGCTGGCGGCGCTGCGGCAGGGGGTCTGCCAATGCCCCGGGCACATGCGGATGCAGCTCAGCCTGGGCGCCCTGGCCCTGGGCGACGCCTTCGCCGCCGGCCCGCCGAAGGGGAAGGACCAGAAGGACAAGCAGTTCGACGAGCTGCTCCAGCAGGCGGTCAAGCACGTCGTCATGCACGAGGTCGGGCACACGCTCGGCCTGCGGCACAACTTCAAGGCCAGCACCATGCTGCCCAACGACCAGCTGCACGACACCAAGGTCACCCGCGAGAAGGGGCTGGTCGGCTCGGTCATGGACTACTCGCCGGTCAACCTCGCCCGCAAGGGCGCCAAGCAGGGCGACTACTTCAGCGTCACGCTCGGGCCGTATGACTACTGGGCCATCGAGTACGCCTACAAGCCGATCAGCGGCGACGAGGCGGCCGAGCTGAAGAAGATCGCCGCCAAGGGCGCCTCGACTCCGGGCCTGGACTACGGCACCGACGAGGACACGTTCCTGACGTCCGACCCGCACATCAACCGCGACGACCTCGGCCAGGACGTCATGGCCTACGCCCAGGACCGGATGTTGGCCGCCGAGGAGCTGCTGAAGTCGCTGGCGACCACGGTCGTCGAGGAGGGCGAGGGCTACCAGCGCGCCCGCGTTGCCTTCAACCTACTGCTGGGGCAGTACGGCGACGGGGCGTACCTGGTCTCGAAGTACGTCGGCGGCGAGCACGCCCACCGCGACCACCGCGGCGATGCCAAGGCCCGCGACCCGCTGGTGCCGGTCACCGCGGCCAAGCAGCGCGACGCGCTGAAGTTCCTCCGCGAGCACCTGTTCACCGACAAGGCGTTCCAGTTCCCGCCGGAGCTGCTGCGCAAGCTGGCCGCCGAGCGGTGGATGCACTGGGGGGCGGACGTCGATTCGACCGACTTCCCGCTGTACGACCGCGTGCTGGGCATCCAGCGGCTGGCGATGAACCAGCTGCTCGACCCGTCGGTGCTACGCCGCGTCCAGGCCAACGCCCTGAAGTCGGACAAGGAGGCGAAGCCGGTCACCGTCGCGGAGGTCTTCCGCACCGTGACCGACGGCGTCTGGTCCGACCTTCCCAACGGCGACGCCAAGAAGGACATCAAGTCGTCGATCATCCGCCGCAACCTCCAGCGCGAGCACGTCCGGAAGCTGACGACGCTGGTGCTGGGTGAGAGGCCGACCCGCTCGCCGGCGGGCTTCCGGGGCTACATGACGGTGGTGGAAAGCTCCTCCCGCACCGTCCCGCCGGACGCGCGAAGCCTGGCCCGGTATCACCTCCGCGAGATCGCCAAGCGGATCGACATCGGGCTGATTGCCAAGGCCAACGACACGGACGAAACCACCGTCGCTCACCTGGAGGAGTGCAAGGAGAAGATCGGAAAGGTCCTCTCCGCCTCGATGCAGGCGAACGACTAAGGTCAAGGGAGAATAACGCCGGCGGGGGTTGCCCCCAGCAACACCCGCCGACTGCATTCTACTCCCGGACGTGCCTCATCCCGCAATCGCGGATTGATAACAGTGGTGAAAGAGTAGCTCCCACTCCAGCCTCTGCACCAGTTTCGCCACCTCCTCCTGGGGGCTGCTTGTGCCGCGAACTCGTTCCACAAAGTCAACAAAGGTAAAGGGGTCGGAATAGGAGTAGCCCAGGGCAGGCGACCGTTCCACGAGCCGTTCCAGGACGGGGTGACCGCCCACGCGACGCCACCAGTACTTGCTGTTGCCCGCGTCCGGCTCGCGGCGGTGCATGATGGCGTGCCAGAAGCTGCCCTCCGGGGTGTCAATAGCCTGGCTGATCGCGTGCGACTCATCGAGGAAGTCGAACGCCAGCCATAGCCCCGCCCGGCAGGCCGCGATCATCTTCCGGCCGAGGGAATGCGTCCCGAATGACTCGTCCGCCAGCGCCGCCAGCTTCGGACGCACGGCTTCGATGGGGCGGCCCGGCCCCAGCGGGGCTAGTGGCAGGTGTTCAAGAAGCTCGGCGACGGCCGGGGGGTATTTGTTGGGCTCGCTCATCGCGGCTCGACCTCCTCCTCGCGGGTCAACTTCAGCTTCGCCGGGAGCGTGCCGCCGCGGACCAGCATGGCGGTGTCGTCGGCCTCGCCCACGAGGGCGTCGCCAGATAGCGTGATCTGGCCGACCAGGGGGGTCGTCAGCGGTTGTACGGCCAGCACCTCGCCGTCGAGGATCACGGCGAGCTTGCGCCACCCCTCCGGGTTGTGCCCCGCCAGGACGTTACGCGTCGTCAGCGAAAGCAACTTCTGCCCGCCCTCCCGATTGAGTTGAACCGTCATCAGGTAGCGCGTGCCGTACTCCCGTGACACCGTCACCCGGTCGATCAGCTCGCCGGTGATCGCGTCGCTCTCCGGCTCCTGGCGCGTCAGGGCGTAGAACACCGGGTCGGCCTTCTCGTTGGGCTTGCGGACGGCGACGAGCAGCTCCGGCGACGACGACGGGTAGAACGGCTGCCCGTGCTTCAGCGCCGAGGCGACGGTGGCCAGGTCGGTCGTGTGTTCACGGCGCATCGTCGGCTCGTCCAGCCGCAGCATCTTCACCTCGTTCGGGCTCAGCCGCGCCCAGCCGTAGGTGAACTCCGGCTCGCCCGGCATCTGCGACGCGAAGCGCGCCGAGCCGTCCCGGGCCCGGGGCGGCGGGGGCGGGTTCGCCGCCTTCGCATCGGGCTTGCGCAGCCGCTCGTCGGCGGCGCGGAACGCCTTGCCGTCCTCCGAGGCCCGCGCCAGCAGGCGGAACTCCAGCCGGCCGGTGCGGTCCAGCAGCCGCTTGACCTGCTCGACGCGGTCACCGTGCTTGGTGCCGCGCGGGACGGCGATCTCGATTTCGCGGTCGCCGATCTCCCGCACCTCGATGCCGGCCGAGCCGTGGCGGTCGAACCGGCGGCGGAGGACCTCGGCGACCTCCACGACACCGCCGCCGGGCAAGTCGCCCTCGACCTCCACCACCAGCCGGGTGCCACCGACCTTGGCGAAGTTGGGGCGAAACAGGCGGTTGCGGTTCTGGTACAGCAGCACCCCGCCCCCGATGATCCCGCAGGTGGCGGCGAGCGTGAAGAGGGCCTTCCACATACACGGCTCCGGCGAGGGACGACCTGATCGCGAGGATACGGCAAGGCCGCGCCGACGGCTACGCCCTTGTGCGCGGGGCGGCGGTGAGCGAGAATGCCCGAACGCCTTGGGAGTCACCGCCAGTTGCTTTATGCGGGAGGGAGCGATGTTGTTGAGAATCGGACCGGCCTTGGTCGGCCTGATCCTGTTGGCGTGCGGCTGCGGCGATAAGCCCCCGCCCCGGCCCGACAAGAGGGCCGAGGCCGAGCACTCCCACGAGCGCGGCAAGATGCTGATCGCCGACGCCGGCGAGCACCACGCGGCCCTGACGGCCCACCTCTCGCCAAAGGGCAACGAGCTGGACATCTTCTTCGAGACGGCCGATGACGACCCCAAGCCGGTCGCCATCCCCCTTACCCGGCTCACCGCGTACGCCCGCACCATCGGCGAGGGCGAGCCGCGCGAGCTGACGTTCGAGCCGGCCCCGGCGGACGAGCGCCCCAAGGGCGAGAAGCCCGGGACCTGTTCGCACTTCGTCGCCAAGGCGCCATGGATGAAGCCCGAGGATGACCTCACCGTCGTCCTCAGCCTGGAACTGGACGGCCGGCGCACCCGCGTTACGTGGAGCAAGTTCATCCCCAAGAAGTACGCCCACCACGAAGAGTAGGCCATGACCGAACGACTCACCCCCGACAGCGCCCTGGCCCGGCTGCGCGACGCCGGCCAGGAGTTCACCACCCTCTTCCGGCACGGCACGCTGGAGGTGGAGATCTACCGACCCGAACGCATCGACCGCCAGGTGCCGCACGACAGGGACGAGCTGTACGTCGTCGTGTCGGGGTCGGGGACGTTCGTGTGTAACGGCCAGAGGCAGCCGTTCGTTCCCGGCGAGGTGCTGTTCGCCCCGGCGGGCGCGGAGCACCGGTTCGAGCAGTTCAGCGACGACTTCGCGACGTGGGTGTTCTTCTACGGCCCGCGCGGCGGCGAAGCCCCGAGGCCATGAATGGCGGACGACCCCCAGCCATCGTCGGACCTGCACACCACCCACAACTGGGTGCGCCCGGGCTCCTTCGACCCGGAGGGGAGCACCGCCGCGCCGGTCAGCCACGTCAGTGCCGTGGACGTCGAACTGCTCGCCCGCCGGCCGTGGGGCGTCGGGGACGTCTTCCTCGACGAGTTCGAGGTCGAGGGCGTGCTCGGCCAGGGCGGCATGGGGGTGGTGTACCTCGTCCGACACCGGGCGACGTCCGGTCAGTTCGCGGTCAAGCGCGCCCGCCTGGCCCACGCCGACGGCCGGCGGCAGTTCCTGGCCGAACTCCAGCTCTGGATGGACCTGCCGGCGCACCCGCACCTGGCCTCGTGCCGGTTCTTCCGCACCGTGGACGACGAGGTGGTCATCTTCACCGACCTCGCCACGGGCGGCTCGCTGTCCGACTGGATCGGGCAGGGCCGGCTCCGCCGCCTGGCCGACGTCCTCGACGTCGCCATCCAGGTGGCCTGGGGGCTGCACGCGCTGCACGAGCGCGGCCTGGTCCACCAGGACGTGAAGCCGGCCAACGTGCTGATGACCAGCAGCGGGACGGCCAGCGTGGCCGACTTCGGCCTGGCCCGCGCCCGCGCCCGCTTCCACGGCGCCGGGGCGGCCGGCGAGGGGCAGAGCGTCGTCGTCAGCGGCAGGGGGATGACCCCGGCCTACTGCTCGCCGGAGCAGGCGGCCGGCCGGCCGGTGTCGCGCCGCACCGACGTCTGGAGCTGGGGCGTGCTGCTCCTGGAGATGTTCGTCGGGCGGGTGCCGTGCTGCGACCTCGGCGGCGCCCGAGCGCCGGAGGTGCTGGCCGGCTACCTCGCCACCAGCGCCGGCGGGCGCTTCGTCGAGGTCATGCCTCCGAGCGTGGTCGCGGTAGCGCAGTTGTGTTTCGCCCCTGACCCGGCGGAGCGCTGGCCCAGCCTTGCCGAGGCGTCTGCGGAACTGGCCAAGGTGTACCGGCAGTGCATCGGCACCGCCTACCCGCGCGAGGAGCCACCCCTGGACGAGGGGCTGCCGCCGCCGGGCCGACAGGGCGCCGGTCGCTGGGAGCCGCCGCGCAAGTGGCTCACGCTGGCGTTCCAGGCCGCCGGCCGCGACCCGACCGAGATCGATGCCGCACTCCCTCCCCCCGCCGCCACGCGACGCGCCCAGGCCGTCGCCGACCTGAGCGCCTACGAGGAGGCCCGACGCCTGCTCGATCGCCTCGTCGCCTCGGGCCGCGACGACCTGCGCGAGCGGCTGGGCGTCGTGACCGTGCAGAAGGCGCTGATCCATGCCTCGGTCGGGGATTGGCCCGCGGCGCTGGAACTGTTCGACAAGGGGCTATTGGCGTGGGAGGCCCTGGTGCAGGGCTGGGGCCGCCGCGAGCTGACGCCGTGGCTGGTCCGCACCTGCCTGCTGAAGGCCCAGGCCCTGCGGACGCTGGGGGACCACGACGCGGCCCTGGCGCTGTGCGACCGCGTGCTGACGCTGTGGGACCGGATGGACAACCGCCGGCGGCGGCGCGAGATGCGGGCCGACCTGGCGACTGCCCAGTTGGAGAAGGGGCTGGTGCTGCGCGATCGGGGAAACCGCAAGGCGGCTGTGCCCTGGGTCGAGCGGGCGATCGAGCTGGCCCGGCAGCTGGTCGAGCAGGAAGGGCAAGTCGAGCCGGCCAACGACCTGGCCCACGCCATCCTGGCCCTGGCCGGGTTGCGGGCGAACGTCGGGCGGTTCCGGGAAGCAATGGAGCTGTGCGACGAGGCGATCGCCCTGCGGCGCCGCCTGGTGACCAAGGAGGGGCGGCGCGAGGTCGAGGGCGACCTGGCGCGGGCCTACGTGACCCGCGGCAACGTGCTCCGCGCCCGCGACGACCCGCGGGCCAGCCTGCCGCACCACGAGCAGGCGGTCGGCCTGTACGAGTACCTGGTGAACGAGGCCGGCCGGGACGACCTCGCCGGTGACCTGGCGCGGGCCTACATCGCCCACGGGCACGCGGTACGCCTCCTCGGCGAGCCGGCCCGCGCCGCCGAGCTGTGCGGCCGGGCGACGGCCATCCTCGAGCAGCTCGTCCACCAGGAGGGGCGGTCCGACCTCCAGCACGAGCTGGCAAGGGCTTACCTCCAGCAAGGCAACGCCTTGCGGCTGGCCGGCCAGGGTGGCGTGTCGCTTCTGCGGTGCGACCAGGCGATCGCGGTCTGGGAGCGGCTGGTCCACCGCCGGCGGCGGGCAGACCTGGGCAACGACCTCGCCCGCGCCTACATCGGCAAGGCCGGCACGCTGCGGCTGTTGGGGCAGGCGGGCCAGGCGCTGGAGCTGTACGACCGGGCGATCGAGCTCCGCGAGGCCCTGATGGGGGCTGGCGAGCGGGAGGACGTGCCGACCGACCTCGCCCGCGATAAGGTGAGCCGGGCCGAGCTGCTCGCCGAGCTGGGCGACGTCGAGCGGGCCCGCGAGGAGTTGGCCGGCGCGAGCGCACAGCTGGAGGCGGTCTTCCAGGAGACGGGGCGCGGCGACTTGAAAGGCATGCTAGCGCGGGCCCGCCGGCTGCAAGAGCGGCTGGCGCCGGCCGGGCCCGACCGGGAGGAAGCGACATGAACCCACCGACATTCACCCAGCTGGACCACGTGTCGGTCATCATCACCGACGTGGAGCGCAGCCGGGCGTTCTACACCGGGGTGCTGGGCTTGAAGGAGATCGCCCGGCCGCGGACGTTCGACTTCGTCGTGGTGTGGTTCGAGCTGGGGAACCAGCAGCTTCACTTGCTCCTGAAGGAGCGGCCCGACACGATCAGCCCGCGGCACTTCGCCCTGCGCGTCGCCGACGTCGGGCAGGCCCGGGCGTACTGCAAGGCGCAGGGGCTCTCCGTCGAGGAGACGACGCCGATCCCAGGGGCGGACCGCTTCTTCATCCACGACCCGGACGGCAACCGCATTGAGGTCATCCAGTGGCACCGCCCGTACGACCCGGCGCGGGACGGGATCAAGGCGTGATGGGACAACCCGCAATCAACCTCTCTCGCGGCCAGTAAAGGGGTTGTCAAAGCGCGGCCTCTCACCGCGTTCTCATCGGCCGAAAGGTAAGATTCTCCGCTTTTGGCGCGGGCAGGTGTTCGCGCCCCTCTCAACCCGCCCTGGGTGGTTGTCGATGCAGACGAATAAACTGTCGTGCCCCTCCTGCGGGGTTTCCTTGAAGGTGGGTGCCGGCTTGCCGGCGGGGAAGAAGGTCCGGTGCCCCAAGTGCGCGGCCGGCTTCGTGGTCCCCGGCGGCGAGGAGGAACGCGAAGACCACCCCGACGACACCCCCGCACCCAAGACGCGGGCCGCCAAGCCCGACCGCGTCGAAGACGATCTCGCCGAGGAAGAGCGGGAAGAGCGCCGCTCGCCCCGCAAGAGCCGAAAGCGGCCGAAAAAGGCGGCGAGCAAGGCGCCGCTCCTGATCGGTCTTGCGGTCGGGTCCCTGGTACTGGTCGGCGGCACCGCCGCCGGCCTGACCTATTACTTGAAGACCGCCAAGCGCGACCCTGGCCCAGTGGCTAGCAACGCCCCGCCGGCCGCCCCGCCCTCGGCCCCGGCGGCCGTATCTGCCCCCGAAAAGAGCGCGCCGGCCGCGGAATCACCCGGGGCCGGGCAGAAGGTGTACGCCACCCACAACTGCGGCCGGTGCCACACCGTGGGAGGCGCTGGGGGTGGCGGCCGCGGGGGCAAGGGACGGTCCGTGGACCTATCCCACGTCGGGGCTAACCGGGCCCCGGACTGGATCACCGAGCACATACGCGACCCGAAGTCGCACTCCCCGGAGTCGCGGATGCCCCGGTACGAGGGGCGGATCCCGCCCGAGGAACTCCGGGCCTTGACGGATTACCTGGCGAGCCTTAGGTGAGGGCCGGTCCCGGCTAGGGCTGGCGCAGCCGCACCTCGACCTGGCCGGCCTTCTTCGGCGTCATCTCCTCGCGGGCGACGAGGCCGACGCCGCCCAGCTCGGTGAACTCACCGACCAGCCTCGGGCCCTTCTCGATCTTGTAGACCGACAGGCCGATCGTGCCGCGGTTGGCCCACGTCACCGACAACTGGTCGCCCTTGCGGATGCCGGTGCCGATGAACGCCACGCCGCCCGGCACCGTCCACCGCACCAGGTAGGCGTCGCCCCGCCGCTCGATCTCGGCCCCCATCGACGTCTTCTTGCCGTCGGAGCCGAAGTTCGTGCTGGTGTACTTGCCGACAATATCGACCGTCTCGCCCGGCCGTTTGACCCGTTTGTAAACGGCCACGTAGCGGGAGGTGTCGGCCTTGCTCTCGAACTTGGACGGCCGCCCCTCACCTTCCGGGTCGATGCAGACCTTGAGGGTGTCGTCGGTCAGCTCGTAGATGCCCAGCATCGTGGTGTCTTCGTGCTGCCCCTTGCGGACGGCGACGTCGATGCGGCGCGGCGTCTTGCCGGTCGTCAGCCGAAGGGTGCCGATCTGCAAGACCTTGTCCCCGTCGCGCAGGATGGACAGCTCGGCGCCGACGAACAGGGTGCGCTTGGCCGGGTCGATCTTGGTCTTCTTGGCGTCGTCGAACGACTCCAGCCGCCAGGTGCCTTGCAGCCGCTGGAGGTCATTCCTGGCCTCATCCTCCTTGGCCAGGGGGGCGTCATCCGCCGCGGCAGTGCCGATCAGGAGAAAAGAGATCGCGAATAGGCTGAGTGTCCGAAGTGTCATTCTACGCCCTCCTGGGGATACCTCCTGTACCATACCCCGGAGTCACGAAAACAAGCAAGGCGAACCGGGCAAGCGGCGCGGGCGGGGCAGTTCAGTCCCGCTTCGGGGGCCCGCCTCGCGCCAACGCGGCGAGGTCCGCCTGCCTTCGCAGCACGGCGAGGTGCGGGTCGGCCATCACCTCGTCGATGTGCCTGCCGTCGCGGAAGTGGCCCAGGTCGCGGGCCTCGCGCAGCAGCCCCAGCGCCCGGCCGAGGTACTGCTTGCTCAACTCCGGGTCCTTGGCCGCGCCCGCCGCCGCCGAGTAGACCCGGGCGGCCATCACGCGGGGCACCCCAATGGCGGGGGCGCCTTTCAGCAGGTCCTCCGCCTCGGCGGCCGCCTCGGCCGGCTCGACCCAGGCCAGGCACAACACCCGCCGAACGCGGACGGGGAGGCGGTTGCCGACATCGACGTGGGCCAGCGCCTTGTCGTAGTCGGCGACCGCCTCCTTGTATCGCGAAAGCTGGGCCCGGGCGGCGGCCCGGTTGAGGTAGCTGTTGCGGAGGAAGGTCGCGGCCAGGGAGTTTCGCGGGTCGCGGTCCAGCACCGGCCGCAGGGTCTCGACCGCCCGGTCGTACCAGGGGAGCGCCTCTTCTGGCTTGTCCTCCAGCGCGACGCCGATGTTGCAGTAGTTGCCGCCGAGGTGGACCTTGTCGGTCGGCGTTGCCGGGAAGGACGCCGCCATCTTCTCTCGTACGTCGAGGGCGCTGCGGTACTCGGCCAGCGCGTCCGCCTTGCGGCCCTGGCCCTGAAGCACGCCGGCGAGGTTGTTGTGCGTCGTCGCCAGCGTGCGTTGGTATGCTCGACGTCCACGGTGAGCCAGGCGAAGCCGCAGCGGGCGAGGAAGCGGCCGCGGTGACGCTGCCCAGCGACAGCAGGTGCCGACGGACGGCTGGCCGGACTTCAGGGCGTTCTTGACGGTGTTGACGCGCATGTGCGGGGCCTCGTGACGGCGACGGCAGGGATTATATGACCCGCCGGGCCGGGCGGCGGGTCAACGGGAGGGACGGAGGTGGCATAGAATAGGCACACCTGTCCTTGCCGAGTCGCCCCTTCCGTCACATCCGCCAGAGGGACCCCATGCTCCACACGTCGCGCCGCGCCTTTACCCTGGCTGAGTTACTGGTGGTGGTGATCATCATCGCCATCCTGATCGGCCTGCTGCTGCCCGCCGTCCAGAAGGTCCGCGAGAAGGCCATGGCCCAGAAGCTGGCCAACCAATCGCAATTCGGTTTCGGCCCCCAGATGGCCGAGGCCAACCTGAAGCAGGCGGCCCCGCCGCGCGCCGGCCCCGAGGCCGCGGGCCAGGGTCACCACCTTTACCGCGGACGTCGAGCCTGACGCCGCGGCTGAGCGTCGGCACCGCGCCGGAGTCGATCTACGAGGTGCGGTTCCGCGCCACCATCGAGGCGGTGCGACCGGGCAACGAGGCCGGCGACTGCGAGTTGGCCTCGCCGTTGCCGCCGCAGACCATCTCCCTGGCCGACCTGTCGATCACCGCCGGCGACAAGCCGAGCGAGTTGGTGGGCGCGCGCGACGGCAAGCTGGTCTGGGCGGCGCGCTGAACGCCCAGCCGACGGCGATGGAGGTCCGCTACACGGCGGTCGGCAAGGGGCTGTACGAGTTCGGCGGCACCGCCGGGCGGCATCCTCGACCAGTTCCAGATCACGCTGACCGCCAACGGCTCGACCTGCGGCTGTTGGTTCGTCGCTCCAGCCGACCAGCCTGGAGCGGTCGTCCGGTGCGACGACCTACACCTGGGACTACAAGCGGCTGTTGTTCGGCCAACCGGTGCGGCTGGACGTGCTGGGCATCGCGCCGATCGACCGGCTGGGCGAGCTGTCGTGGCTGGGGCCGGTCAGCGTGGTGGCGTTCGGGCTGCTGGTCGGGATGATCATCCAGGCCGCCGGGGCGACCCGGTTCGACCGCTGGATGCTGCTGATGACGGTCGGCACGTTCGCCGGCGCCTACCCGCTGATGTACTTCGCCCAGGAGTACATCTCGCTGCTGCCGGCCGTGGCGGCCTCCGCCGGGGTGGCGCTGGCGATCATCGCGGTGCGGGCCGTCACGCTGGTGGGCTTCCGGCTGGCGGTGTTCGGCGTCGTGCTGCCGGGGGCGGTGATCCTGGCGCTGACCCTGACGGCCGCGATCCTGCCCCGGACGCAGGGAATCCTGCTCACCGCCCTGGGGCTGGGGTTCTTCATCGTGGCGATGACGCTGTTCCCGAGACTGCGGTTCGCCCCGGCCGCGCCGGCCCTAGAGGCCGACGTCCCGCCGCCGGTGGCGCCGGCGGCCGGCCCGGCCTGAGCGGCCGGCTACTCGGTGATCTCCCGGATCACCCGGCAGGGGTTGCCGGCGGCGAACACGCCGGCGGGGACGTCCCGCGTCACCACGCTGCCGGCGCCGATGACGGACCTCGACCCGATCGTCACGCCCGGGCAGATGATCGCGCCGCCGCCCACCCAGACGTCGGAGCCGATGGTGATCGGCTTGGCGAACTCCTGCTTCCGTCGCAGCATGGCGTTCATCGGGTGGGTGGCGGTGTAGATCTGCACGGCCGGGCCGAACAGGGTGAAGTCGCCGATGACGACCCGGCAGACGTCGAGGACGACGCAGTTGAAGTTGAAGAACACCCGCTCGCCGAGCCGGATGTTCGACCCGTAGTCGCAGAAGAACGGCGGCTGCATCCAGACCGAGTCGCCGCCCTGGCCGAAGAGTTCCTTGAGGATGCGACGGCGGGCCTCCTGGTCCGCCTCCCGGGTGGCGTTCAGGTCCTGGCACAGGTCCCGGGCGCGGTCCCGGGCGCGGACCAGCGAGGGTTCGAGCGGGTCGTAGAGTTCGCCCGCCAGCATCTTCTCCAGTTCGGTTCGCATGGGACTCCTATGGCTCGGGGCTGGCTAGCAGGCTGTGGTAGGACACCGAGGCGGCAACGGCCATTCGTGCCGGCCGCGGGAGCCGGGGAAACCTCGGTTGCTTTCGCCGCGCCGGTGGTGGTACAAGGTCGCCTACACTCGGGGAGCGCGCCGCCACGGACCGGCGGCGTCGGCGAGGCAGGGAGGCCAGCGCGATGACACCGAACCAGGACTTGCAGGTGGTGATCCTCTGCGGCGGCATGGGCACGCGCATCCGCGACGTCACCGACGACATCCCCAAGCCGATGATCCCCATCGGCGGCAAGCCGATCGTCTGGCACGTCATGCAGGGCTACGCCCGCCACGGCTTCCGCCGGTTCGTCCTCTGCCTCGGCTACAAGGCCTGGTCGATCAAGCAGTTCTTCCTCGACTACCACCTGGCCCACGGCGACCTGTCGGTCCACCTCGGCAGGCACAACTCGGTCAAGGTGCTGTCGCGCCCCGACTTCGACGACTGGGAGGTCGTCCTCGCCGAGACCGGCCAGGAGACGATGACCGCCGGCCGCGTCAAGAGCGTCGAGCGGTTCCTCGACGGCGACCACTTCCTGTTGACCTACGGCGACGGCGTCAGCGACGTGGACGTCACCCGGCTGGTCGAGTTCCACCGCCAGCACGGCCGGCTCGGGACGGTGACGGCGGTCCACTCCCCGGGACGGTTCGGCGAGATGGAGCTGGCCGGCCACGAGGTGGTGCAGTTCGCCGAGAAGCCGGCCGTGTCGCCGGGGTGGATCAGCGGCGGGTTCTTCGTATTCCGACGGGAGTTCCTCAAGCGCCTGTCGGGCGATCCGTCGGAGACCCTGGAGCGCGGCCCGCTGATGGACCTGGCCGACAACGGCGAGCTGGCGGCGTACCGCCACGAGGGGTTCTGGCAGTGCATGGACACCAGCCGGGACTACCAGTACCTGAACCACCTGGAGCGAGGGCAACGCGAAGTGGCTGCCGGCGACGACGCGGCGGGCGGCGGCTTAGCCCAGAGCGGGGGGCTTGCCCTCGCCGTCCGGACCGCCGGGACAAGCCCGGCGGCTCCTCGCGGGGGATGACGCACGGAGGCATCTGACAGATGGCGAACAAGGACACGTTCTGGCGCGACCGCCGGGTCCTGATCACCGGCTGCACCGGCCTGGTCGGGTCGTGGACGACGCGGTTCCTGGTCGAGCCGCGGCGCCCACGTCGTCGGCCTGCGTGCGACCAGGTCGCCGGCTCCGAACTGCACCGCTCCGGGTTCGACGGGCGCATCGACGTCGTCAAGGGGAGCGTCGAGTCGGAGCGCCGCATCGAGCGCGTCCTGGCCGAGTACGAGATCCAGACCGTCTTCCACCTCGCCGCCCAGACCATCGTCGGCGTCGCCAACCGTAGCCCGATCTCGACGTTCAAGAGTAACATCGAGGACGTGGTGCGTCCTGGAGGCGGCCTCGCCGCTGCGGCTACAACCTGCAGGTGATCGTCGCCTCGTCCGACAAGGCCTACGGCGACCAGGAGAAGCTGCCGTACACCGAGGATGCCCCGCTCCAGGGCCGGCACCCCTACGACGCCAGTAAGTCGTGCACCGACATCCTGCGCTGACCTACGGCCACACGTACAAGATGCCGGTCTGCGTGACGCGGTGCGGCAACTTCTACGGCGGCGGCGACCTGAACTTCAACCGCATCGTGCCGGGCACGGTGCGGTCGGTCGTCCGCGGTGAGCGACCGGTCATCCGCTCCGACGGCAGCTTCATCCGCGACTACTTCTACGTCAAGGACGGGGCGCTGGCGTACCTGCACCTGGCCGAGTGCCTGGCCGCAAGCCGGAGCCTGGCCGGGCACGCCTTCAACTTCTCGACCGAGATCCAGGTGACGGTGCTGGAGTTGGTCGAGAAGATCCTGAAGGAGATGGACTCGAAGCTGGAGCCGGAGGTGCTCGGCATCGCCAGCAACGAGATCAAGCACCAGTACCTGTCGGCGGAGAAGGCGCGGGCCATGCTCGACTGGAAGCCGCAGTACGGCCTGGAAGGAGCTGCCGCGCGAGACGATCCAGTGGTACGAAGGCTACTTCGCGGCCACACCCAGCAAGCCGGCTCGCAAGAGCCGCCTGACCGGCTCGACGGCGTGCATCCGAGGGGGCGCGCCGGCCGCCTGGCCGGGCGCCCCTCCTTGCGTTCGGCTCAGGGGGCCGCCGTGCCGAAGGTCACCTTGGCCGTCTCGCCGGGCGCGGAGGCCGACGACGCGGAACTGCTCGACCTCACGGCCGCCCTCGACCCACTTCTCGGCGCGGACGCTGAGCACCTGCATCTTGCCGGGCGTCAGCGGCGACGTCCGGTAGACGCGCTCGGTACCGCCCTGCTCCACCTTGTCCTTCGACCCACACCTCAGCCGGGGCGGCACCTGGAGCTTGATCGTGCCCGAGGTGGACGCGGCCGGTGAGGCTGCCGGGACGGGCTGGGGCAGGGTCGCGGGCACCGGGTTCAGCAGCGGCGCGGGGGTCGGGGCCATCTGGCCCGGCACAACCGGAACAACCTGCTCTCCAGGACACGGCGGCTTTACCAGGGTGGGCAGGCCGTCGGGGCCGGGGACCGAGATGTACGGCGTGTCGGGGTGGGGGAAGACGGTCGCGGAGATCGGCTTGCCGTAGGGCCGGTAGGGCGTGTAGCCGTACCGGTAGGCGAACGGGTCGATCCGCCAGGTGTCGGCCGCCGACCAGGCGAAGCCGTAGTGATAAGCCGTGGCGTAGCTGTAGCCGTGGCCGCCGGTGTACGGGCCGTACTCCCCGACGCCCTTGGGGAACAACCAGCTGGCCTGGAGGGGGTTGGCCGAAAGCGCGGCGCCCAGCGCCAGCGCCACCGTGAAGCGGGTCATCGTTGCACCATCGTGGTGAGGGTCCTTCCTCCGGTGCAGGCGGCCATCCCTGTCCGCCGTTCGTCGTCCTGACGGGCGCAGCGCGGAAGCGGTTCTCCGTAACTCCGTGAAGAGGATTCCCCACGGCCGCGCGGCGGGCAAGGGGCGAGGCGAGTGGAAAGCGCGTCCGGGCCCGGGGCCGCCCGGATCAACCGGCGCAATCCACAGGGTCCGGCCCCGCCAACTCGGGGAGCGGTTCGCGGCCCATCGGCTCTCGGATGACGGGCAGACGAATCACCACGACCGCCCCGATTCCCGCCAGGACGACCAGCATCCCGATCAGGTACCACGGCAGCCGGCCGAACACCGCGCTGGCGGACACGGCGCAGCAGAGCATGAGCAGCGCCACGAGTTTAACGCGCGGGCGGACGCCGCGGTGCTTCTGCCAGTCGCGCAGCAGCGGGCCAAATAGCCGCGACCGCAGCAGCCAGTGATGCAGCCGCTCGGAGGAGCGGACGAAGAAGAAGCTGGCCAGCAGCAAGAACGGGGTGGTCGGCAGGACCGGCAGCAGGGCGCCGAGGACGGCGAGGCCGACGAAGAACAGGCCCAGCGCGACGTAAAGGGCGCGGCGGAACCCGGTGGCGGCGGGAGGGCGGGCGAGGCCGTGGTCTTCTGGCATGCGGGACTCCGACGTGGCAGGGCAAACTCAACCACTAGACAGTCTGCGGTCTCATCAGGGAGGGCTCAAGGCGTAATCTCCTCGAACGCCTTGTTGCCGATGGGGTACTTGCGCCAGTCCTTATAGTCGAAGTGCCACCACTCCGCCTCGTAGACGGTGAAGCCCTCCGCCTCCATCGCCCGGCGCAGCAGGTCGCGGTGCCAGCGTTGCAGCGACGTCCCGCCGACGTAGTCCGGGTACGAGCGGTCGGACATCTCGTCGTAGCTGCCGACCATCTCGACGGCCTTGCCGGTCTTGCGGTCGAACAGGGTCAGGTCCACCGCGCAGCCGCGGTTGTGCCGCGAGCCCTTCTGCGGGTCGGCGACGAAGACGCGGAGGTCCGGCGGCGTCGCGTCCCAGAACATCTTCGTCACCGCCCACGGCCGGTAGCCGTCGTGGATCAGCAGGCCGTAGCCGTCCCCTTCGAGCCGCCTGTGGACCCGCCCCAGGGCCTCGGCGGCGGGCTTCTGCATAAACGCCTTCGCGGAGCGGTAAAAGGGGGTACTCAGGAAGTTGTCCGTCGTGGCGTAGCGGACGTCGAGCCTGAGCGTCGGCTCCAAGGCGATGAGTTGGACCAGCTCCGGCTCGCGGAACAGCACGCCGCTCTCCGCGGGCGGCTTCGCCTTGAGGGCCGCCTCGCGCAGCTGGGCGATCGGCTTCTGGGGCTTGATGCGGAACGTCTCCCCGTTCTCGCCGTCGATCTTGCGGCGGGCGAACACCACGCTCGCCGCCTCGACCTGGGTGGCCCGGCCGGTCTTGTCGCGGGTGAAGACCAGCCTCTCGCCGTGGTACAGGCCGAAGTCCGGAGGGAAGCGGTAGACGTTGTCGCCTTCCTCCTCCAGCGGGTAGAGGAAGAACCACTCGATCAGGGCGTGCAGCTTGCCGCCCTTCTCCAGGATGAACAGCTTGTTGTGGTCCCAGCCGTACTCGCCGATCAGGCCGCGCCACTTCCCCGGGACGTCGGCCGGCTTCTTCGCCTCGACGCGCTGGTACTCCCTCGTGCCGAGCCGGAAGCCGTCCTTCGTCTCGACGAACTTGACGCCCCAGCCGAGGCGGTCGTCGGTGACGAGGTCCTTGCCCAGGCGGCGCAGCTCGGAGCGGAAGCCGCCGCGGGCCGGGTAGAAGTATAGCCTGCCCGCGGCGGCGACGAGGTCGAGGGCGGCGCCCTTGGCTTCGTACCGGCCGGCCAGCCTTTCCGCCTCGCCCTCCTTCAAGGGCGTCGTTCCCTCGATCGCCGGCAGCGGCCTCTTCTCCCTCACCGCCAGCATGTGCTCCAGCGCCACGTCGGCGATGCGCGTGCTGACGGTGTTGGCGCAGTCGCACGAGTTGACCACGACGACCCCGAGTTTGTCGTCCGGCAGCGCCGACAGGTCGGTGGCGAAGCCGTAGATCGCGCCGCCGTGGCCGACCCGCCGCCGGCCCATCCACTGGCTCACCGAGAAGCCCAGGCCGAACCCCTCCTTGGTGTCCTTGGTGAACTGCGGCGTCCACATCGCTTCGAGCGTCTTCTCGGCCAGGATTCGCTGGCCACCCAGCTCGCCGCGGGCGAAGCACAGCCGCAGAAAGCGCGACAGGTCGAGCACCGTCGAGTACATGCTGCCGGCCGGCGACATGCCCAGCTCGAACGTCGGGGCGGCGAACTCGCGGCCGTGGTAGGTCCACATCAGCGCCTTCGCCAGGTTGGGGCTGACGGCCGGGTTCGGCTCGAAGCTCGACGACTTCATGCCCAGCGGCCCCAGCAGCGCCTTGTCGAGGTAGGCGGCGAACGGCTGCCCCTGCGTCTTCTCCAGCACGTAGCCGACGACGGCGATGCCGGCGTTGCTGTACTTGGTGCGCGCCTCGGGTTCGTAGACGAGTGTGGTGGCGTTCAGGCTCTCGACCATCTTCGCCAGGTTCGGGTTGTCCGGGTCGAAGTAGTTGCCGACCGGCGGCTCGCGGACCAGCCCGGAGCGGTGGGCCATCAGCTGGCGCAGCGTGATCGGCTTGGCCGGCTGGCCGGGCCGTGGGTGGGGCTTGAAGGCGGGGACGTACCTCGTCACCGGGGCGTCGAGGTCAAGGTCTCCCTTCTCGACGAGCCGCATCACGGCGACGTCGGTGAACAGCTTCGACACGCTGCCGACGCGGTACACGGTCTCGGCGGTGGCCGGCGCCTTGCGGGCGGGGTCCTGGTGGCCGTAGCCCCGGGCCCAGACGACCTTCTGGTCGTCCACGAGGGCAATGGACAGGGCCGGCAGTCGCTTCTGCTCGACCTCGCGGGCGACGAAGGCGTCGAGCGCCTTGGCGGCGTCGGCGTACGGCGCGCGGGGGACGTCGGCCCGGCCGAGGACCAGCGACGGGAAGCTAAGCAGGACCGCGACGACGACGAGCCGCATGGCCGTTCTCCGATGCAGGGGTGGCCCGGCTTGGCGGTATTCTTGCCGGGCGTAACCGAGAGGGTGGTTCCGCGAGAAACCCCATGGCGACGGCTACTCGACACTGCCAGGCGTTGCGGGTGACCCTGCCGAGCGACAGCTTGCCGTCGCGGCCCTCGGCACCGAGTCCTTCCTCGACGCTGCCTGCCGCCAGGCGATCCTGGACCTGTTCGGCCGCGGCCGAGCGCTCAAGGCCAGTTACGACCTGCTCGGCGGCGACGCCGAGGCGACGGCTCCGCAGGTCGATCGCCAGGCGGTCCGCCAGCGGATTGCCCAGGCCGAACTCGGCATCCTTGTTCGCCGTGCCGGCCGGGAGGAGGTGGCCCGTACGGACTTCCACCTGCGGGCTGTCCCGCCTGCTCAAGGTCAGTTGTCCGAGCGGCCACTCCCCCCGTCCCACGTGGCAGGGTGGGAATGCCTGGACGAGTGTGCGAAGGATTTCACGGCGGTGCCCTGGGAGGACAACCTGCGCGTCCGGGAGGAAGTCATGGAGCCCGTGAGGCGGGCCCATTACGACGCGATCAGGCCCCACGGGGGCGGATGAGGAGACGCTGCTCGGGCTGCTCCGCCGCCTGCCGCTGTTTCCGCCGCCGCGGTTCGACGAGATCCCCCAGGCCGGCGAGGTGCCGGATGATCACTCCACCGAGTCCCACCTGCCTTACCCCGCGGGGTCATTTCGAGAACTGCACCTGCGGCCCGTCCTTGGACTACCGGCTGCGCCGTACCGCGTGTTCGTATCGTGGCAGCGTTGCTGTTCGAATGCTGACGCCGGAGGCAACCTCACCTCGTTCATGGAGTAACCCAGAGGCGATCACGGAGGAGGAACGCCAGGTCACGTTGCAGATGACGAACGACCCGCACCCGGTCCTGCGGCGGGTCGGCGTGGAGCGGCTGGGAACGCTCTACCACCGACGAGCCGACGCAGATGTCCTCGCGGCGGTCGTGCCTCACCTGGGCGACCCCTCCCTGGCGGTAAGGGTGGAAGCCGCAAGATCCATCGCCTGGATCGGTCCAGGAAACGCCGTCACTGCCATCCTGGACGGCCTACTGCCGATGCTTCACGAGGACGCCGAGCCCGCCCTGGCCGCGGCCCTGGGGGCCGCGGTAGTGGTCGGCGCCTCGCTCACCGACCGCCACATCGACCGGGCCCACGCCTTGCTGGTCCACCCCTCACCCCGCGTCACCGGCAACGCCGCGAGGGCGATCGAGGCCGCCGGCCCGCGGGCCGCACGGCCCGAGGTCGCCGAGTCGCTCCTCGACCTGTTCCGACACGCCGAACCCGAGGTGCGATCCGCCGCCGTCCAGGCCTACGGGGCACTGGGGCTGCCGCCGAACGAGCCGCGGGCTGACGAACAAGCGCGGGTCCTGGAGTTCCGACCCGGAGGTAGAAGTTGCGCGCTGAAGGCGGTCCGGCGGCTGGCCGGCACGTCGCGACCCAGGCCGGGTCACTGGCCGGTCCGCCTGCTGCGAGGAGGCGGGGGTGAGATGGCGCTCGCCGCCCTGGAGGCGATGGGGCGGGCCGCCAGCCGTGAGGACGTCTACGCGCTGGGCGATCGGCTCCGCTACGCATCTGTCCACGGGCCCGGCGCGGTTTTCGCCACCGGCAGGCGGCTCGGCCTGGAGGGGTTCACGCGCATGCTCCGGGTCGTGGCCGAGAAGCTCGCGGACCCCGACGCGGCGGTCCGGCGTGTCGCGGTGGTGGTCCTCAGCGACCTGAAAGCGGAGGCCGCGACACCAGACTTCCTGGCCGGCCTCCCTTGCCTCCTTCAACACCCTGGCCGGCGTCCGCGAGTCCGCGGCGCTGGCGCTGGAGTTCCTCGGCCCGCCCGCCGTCACGGAGGAGATCTTGCTCCAACTCGGCCAGCTCAGACGCGACCCGAACCACGACGTTCGCTTCCGCGCCGAGGACGCGTTGTACCGGCTGACGGGGAAGCGGTAACCCTGCGCGTTCCGGGTTGCTCCGCCGGGGCAGGTGTAACCGACGCGGGCAACAGACTTGTCCGCGGGGCGGCCGGCCCGAACAATAGACTGTTCGGACTAAAGTCGCCGCGCCCCCGGAGCCCCAGCATGAGCATGACGCTGCCCCGCCCGATCACCACCCCCATCAAGGACTGGCACGAGCAGCTCGACTTCGTCGTGGCGATGATGCGCGAGATGTCCACCCAGACCGACCCGCAGGAGATGCGCCAGGCCTACTCCCGCCGGATGCGCGAGGTGCTGCCCGTGGACGGGTCCGTCTCGCTCAGCCGCCGCGACCTGCACGCCCCGGCGTTCCGCGTCACCCGCTACAGCGGCTGGCGGGAGGAGATCAACCCCTGGAAGGAGAGGGAGCGTTTACCACTCCTGGAAGGAGGCGTCTTCGCCGAGCTGCTCTACGGCAACGAGCCGCGGCTGTACGGCGACTTCGCCGTCGCGACCAACGACCCGGCGTTCGAGTACCTCGACGGCATGCGGTCGGTGGCCGCCGTCCCGCTGTACGACCACGGCGAGGGGTTGAACATGGTGGTCCTGCTGCGCCAGGACCCCGGGGCGTTCTCGGCCAAGGAGTTCCCGCAGCTGGTCTGGCTGAGCAACCTCTACGGCCGGGCGGCGCACAACCTGGTGCTGGCCGAGCAGGTCAAGGAGGCCTACTCCGAGGTCGAGCAGGAGCTGCGCGTCGTCGCCGGCATCCAGCGGTCGCTGCTGCCGACCCACACCCCGTGCATCCCGACCTTGAGCGTGGCGGCCCACTACCAGACGTCGCGGCAGGCCGGCGGCGACTACTACGACTTCTTCCCGCTGCCCGACGGCCGCTGGGGGATGCTGATCGCCGACGTGTCCGGGCACGGCACGCCGGCGGCGGTCGTCATGGCCGTCACCCACGCCCTGGCCCACACCTACACCGGCGGGTTCGACCGCCCCGGGCGGCTGCTCGACCACCTCAACCGCGAGCTGCACCGCCTGCACACGTCGAAGACCGACAGCTTCGTCACCGCCTTCCACGCCATCTACGACCCCAGGACGCGGGAGCTGACCTACTCCTCGGCCGGGCACAACCCGCCTCGACTCAAGCGGTGCCAGGACGGTACGCTAGCGCTGCTGGACGAGGCCGGCGGCATGCCCCTGGGCATCGCGCCCGGGGAGGCCTACGGCTCGGCGACGCACCAGCTAAAGCCGGGCGACCAGCTGGTGCTCTACACCGACGGCATCACCGAGGCGCACGACGCGGGGCAAGATGTTCGGGCTGGCCCGGCTGGACAAGGTGCTGGAGAACTGCTCCGTCGGCGCGTCCGACATCCTGCGGGCCGTGCTCGACGCCCTGGACGACTTCACGGCCGGCCAGCCGGCCCACGACGACCGCACCCTGCTGGTGCTGAAGGTGCGGTGAGAGGAAGGGACTCCGCCATGCCAGAGCCGCTGCCGCCGACCCCGTGGTACCGCCAGCCGCTGGGGCTGGGCCTGGTCGGGCTGGGTCTGATCGTCGGCGGGTGAAGCCGACGACGTTCGTGCCGCCGGCGCCGGCGGCGGGCCGGCTGGCGGAGCCTGCGGCGGCTGGCCCCGGACCGCGAGTACGCCGAGACGCTCGACCGGTACACCGCCAACGTCTCCCGCGACCCGCCGTTCTACCACGCCGGCCGGCTGGCGGTGCTGGCCGGGCTGGCGATGTTCGTGGCGGCGGCGGTGCAGATGTATCGGTCGCCGCCGCCGGCCCCGCCGAGGCCGAGGGGGTGACCTGCCCGCCCGGCTCGGAGACATCCAACGTCCACGACCCTTCGCTGCTGAGGGGTCGTGGACGCTGTATGTGCTTCTGAGCAGTTGGCCGGATGACTGAGGTCGCCAGGGAGGGTGGAAGGGAGCGACCTCCAACGCCGCCCGGTTTCTCGCCGCCTTCGAGCGGGCGACGAGGCCCAGGGCGGTCTGGGGCCTGGCTCGCCAGGAGCGTGAGCGGCCGGGGGTGGGAGCCGCCCCAAGACTGCGGCGGGGAAGCCCTGGGACCTCCGGTCGCACGGCCATGCCGGCGAGCAGTGCCCCGGCCCCGATCCCGCTCCGCCACGCTCCGCCGACCTCAGACCCCACACCAATTCCGCCGCCGCCCCCGCGGCTCATGGCGGGCAGGGGGAGGAGCGACATCGTCGCGACCTCCCTCACGCAACGCCCCCCCCACTCCCCCTACTCTGTAGGGGGTCTCCCGACCGACGTCAGACCCCACGCCACCGTTATACCGAGGCGGCCGCCGAGTGGAATAGTATTAAGAGCCGCCAATAGGCGTCTTACCACCCTCGTCCCCGCCTGGCACGCCACCCTCTTCCCAGAGCGCAGCGTCCACGACCTCTCAACGGCGAAGGGGTCGTGGACGCTGTACGCTTTTCTGGAAGGGGGAGGGCGGATCGTGTCCCGGTGGCGTCGGTCGAGGCCCCTCACGCCAGCACGCCGCGCACCACCTCGCCGTGGACGTCGGTCAGGCGCATGTCGCGGCCGCCAAAGCGGTAGGTCAGCCGCTTGTGGTCCACGCCCAGGAGGTGCAGCATCGTCGCGTGCAGGTCGTGCACCTCGACCTTGTTCTCGACGACGTGGTAGCCGTAGTCGTCGGTGGCCCTGTAGGCGACTCGCCCTTGACCCCGCCGCCGGCCAGCCACATCGAGAAGCCGAACGGGTTGTGGTCGCGGCCGTCGGCCCCCTGGGCCATGGGCGTGCGGCCGAACTCGCCCCCCCAGATCACCAGGGTCGAGTCGAGCATCCCGCGAGACTTGAGATCCTTTAGCAGACCGGCGATCGGCCTGTCCACGGCGCGGGCGTTCTTCTCGTGGCCGGCCCGCAGGTTGCTGTGCTGGTCCCAGCGGTCGTGGCCGACGTGCTGGCACAGCAGCTCGACGAAGCGCACGCCGCGCTCGACCAGCCGCCGGGCGATCAGGCACTGCCGGCCGTAGACCTCGGTGGCCGGGTCGTCGATGCCGTAAAGCCGCAGCGTCGCCTTCGCCTCGCCGCCGAGGTCCATCAGCCCCGGCACGGAGGTCTGCATGCGGTAGGCCAGCTCGTAGTTGGCGATGGCCGACTCCAACCGGTCGTCAGGCCCCATCCGCCCGGCCGCGGCCCGGTCGAGCTTGCGGAGCAGGTCGAGCTTGCTCGCCTGGCTGCGGGGCGGCCCTCGGCCGGGGCGAGGTCGGCGACGGGCTGGCGGCCCTTCTGGAAGAGCGACCCCTGGAACGACGCCGGAGGAAGGCCCGAGCCGAAGCAGTCGAGTCCGCCCGGAGGGATCATGCCGCTGGACAGGACGACGAAGCCGGGCAGGTCCTGGCACTCGCTTCCCAGGCCGTAGGTCACCCACGCCCCCATCGACGGCCGGCCCTGGTTGCCCGTGGCCGGAGTGGAAGAAGTAGTTGGCGTTGGTGTGCTCGGAGAAGTTCGACACCATCGAGCGGATCACCGCCAGGTCGTCGATGCAGTCGCCGACGTGCGGGAACAGGTCGCTGACGGGCAGGCCGCTCTGGCCGCGGTGGCGGAACTTCCACGGGCACCGCATCACGGTGCCGACGTTGTTGAACTGGGTCGGCTCGACCTTGGCCTTGATCGGCCGGCCGTGCTCCTGTCCAGGAGCGGCTTGGGGTCGAACGTGTCCATCTGCGACGGGCCGCCGTCCATGTACAGGAAGATGACCGACCTCGCCCTGGCCTGGAAGTGCGGCGGCCGGGAGCGCGAGCGGGTTGCGGCCGGTGCGGTCGGCGGGGCGGCACCAAACGCCGGGTCGGCCAGCAGCCCCGCCAGGGCGGCGCGCCGAAGCCGGTGGTGCAGCGCGACAGCAGGTCGCGGCGGACAGCGGGGCGGAGGAAGCGGCGGCAGTGCATCGGGGTCTCGGCTAGTTGACGAAGATGAACTCCTTGACGTTGACCAGCACGCGGGCCAGGTCGGCCCACGCCTACGCGCGTCCCCGCCCTGCTCGCGGAGGAACCCCTGCTGCCTCCCGCAACTCCGCCTTGGACGGCTCACGCCCATACGCCCTCTCGTACATCGCCATCACCCGCTCGCCGTCCGCCTGCCCGCCCCCCGCTCCGCCCACAGCCGCCTGCTGCGCCACGAACGGGTTGTTGAGCAGGGCCGGCGCCTGGGCCGGCACGTTCGACACGCCGCGGCGGCCGATCGTCGTGAACGGCGTGGGGTAGCCGAAGGCCAGGAACATCGGCGGGAGGAAGTTGCGCCGGACGTTGAGGTAAACGCTGCGGCGGCCGCCCCCGTCGAGCGGGCCGGACGAGGAGGGCCGACCGCGGCCGACCAGGAACTCGGTGAGGTGGGGCGACGGCCCCGGGCCGAACATGGTGCGGTCGAGCCGGTTCGAGACGGCGAGCATCGCATCGCGGATCGCCTCGGCCTCCAGCCGGCGAAGCGGCATGCGGTGCAGCAGTTCGTTGCGCGGGTCGGCCCGGTCGCCGGCCTCGTCGGACCGGCTCGCCATCCGGTAGCCGCCGGAGAGCACCATCAGCCGGTGCAGGGCTTCAGCGACCAGCCGGTGCGGACCAACTCGTCCGCCAGCCAGTCGAGCAGCTCGGGGTGCGTCGGGCGGTCGCCCTGGTGGCCGAGGTCGTCGGTGCTGCGGACGAGGCCGGCGCCGAAGTGGTGGTGCCAAAGCCGGTTGACGATCACCCGGGCGAGCAGCGGGTTGTCCGGCGACGTCAGCCGCTGGGCCATGGCCAGCCGCCCGCTCCTCGCGGAGCGCGCGGAGGACTCCTCGGCCACGGCCGCCGGCAAGACGCGCGCGCCGGCTCGCCGAGCGTCCTGCGGTGTTGCCGCGGATGTGAACCCGCTCCTCCACCGCGTCGCCGTCGGCCATTGCCAGGCCTCGCCGCGGCGTGCGGGCAGACTCGCCTCCCGCGCCGCGATCTCCGCCAGGAGCCGTTTCAGTTCGGCTGACCCTCCACCCGCCGGCTTGTCGTCGCGCAGGATCGCGTCGAGCAGGTCGCGGTCGTGCGGCCGGCCGTCGCGCCAGGCCCGGACCGTTTCGAGCCTCCTCTCCTTCGTGGCCGCCACCGCCGGCTCGGGCGGGGGCCGGGGCTGTCCGAGAACACGATGCGATCCACCAACGTGGCCGTCGCCGTCGTCGAGCACCTCGACGTACCCGTTTAGCCCGACCCACATGCCGACGTCCTGGGCGCCGGCCACAGGGGGAGTTGACGGCGAACGTCAGCCCGCCGTAGATCGGGTCGCGGATCTGCTGGAAGCCGTCGAGGATGAGGTTCACCCGGCCTGGTCGCCGCGCACCCGGTAGAGGATGCCTTGGGGATCGTGAATGTCCTCGACCGCAGAGCTCCTTGCAGCCGGCGGGACACCCGACCGCTGTGCGCCCCCCGGAGCACGCGGCGGACGGGGCGGTCGCTAGCGGGGTCGATCTCGACGTCGGCGGGGCCGGCCGGGCGCCTGCCGAAGGCGTCGCCGGTGACGAACCACCCGCCGTAATCCCCCCGCGAGAAGTCCTCGAACACGGTGGGGTTGCCCGCCGAGCCGCCGGGCTTGTCCCGGCGGGATGAACCCGCCGGCTCCTGGGCGGCGGCCATCCTCCCCTCCAGCGCCTGGGCGGACTGGCGGATCGCCAACTTGGCCGCCTCGGCCCGGAGGGCGGCGACCTTCGCGGCCGGCGCGGCGATCCGCTCGGGCGGGTCGAGGAAGGCGCGCTGCATCCGCGAGCTTTGCAGGAAGCTGGCCAGCGAGTAGTACTCGCGCGTCGTGACCGGGTCGAACTTGTGGTCGTGGCAGCGGGCGCAGGCGACCGTCAGCCCCAGGAACGCCTTGCCGAAGACGTCGATCATGTTGTCGCGGCGGTCGGCCCCGTCGCCGCGGAGATCGACCGGCGAGTGCTTCGACTCGCCGAGGAACCAGAAGCCCGTGCCGAGGACCGACTCGTTGGTCCGCTCGGCGGGGTGGCGGCGCGGGCTCGGCAACAGGTCCCCGGCGAGGTGCTCCTGGACCAAGGCGTCGTAGGGCACGTCGTCGTTGAAGGCGGATGACGTAGTCGCGGTAGAGCCAGGCGTGCGGGATGTCGCTGTCGAACTCGTGGCCGGACGTCTCGGCGAACCGCACCAGGTCGAGCCAGTGCCGGCCCCACCGCTCGCCGTAGGCCGGCGACGCCAGCAGCCGCTCGACCAGCCGCTCGTAGGCGGCCGGGGAGCGGTCGTCGAGGAAGGCCCGCACCTCCTCGGGCGTCGGCGGCAGGCCGGTCAGGTCGAACGTCACCCGGCGGATCAGCGTGCGGCGGTCGGCCGGTCCGGCGGGAGCCAGCCCCCTCCCTTCGAGCCGGGCCAGCAGGAACTGGTCGATCGGGTTACGCGGCCAGGCCCCGTCCCGCACCGCCGGCGACGGCAGCCTGCGCACGGGAAGGAGCGACCAGTGCGATAACCCCCTGGCGAGGTCGAGTTTTTCCTCCCTGGGAGGCGGGCGCTCGCCGCCGGGCCAGGGGGCGCCCATCTTGACCCAGGCGGCGAGGTCGGCGACCTGCGCGTCGGGCAGCTTGCTGCGCGGCGGCATGCGGAGCTGGTCGCGGTAGGAGACCGCCTGGATCAGCAGGCTCTTCGCCGGGTCGCCGGGCACGACCGCCGGGCCGGTGTCCCCCCCCCGGAGGAGGGTCGCCCGGCTGTCCATCCTCAACCCGCCGCGCACCTTCTTCCCGGCGTGGCAGCCGAAGCACTGCTCGGCGAGGACGGGGCGCACCTTCCGCTCGAAGAACTCGCCCGCCGCCGCGTCGGGCCTGGCGGGATCGGCGGCCGCGCCCGGGGACAGCGCCAGCAGGAGGGCGAGCGTGGTTCGGCGGTTCATCGGCGCCCCGGTCGGTATCTGGGAGGCGAACGCGGCGGGCAGGTTTGGGGAGACATCCAGGTTATCACGGCCTGCCGGGCCTGTCACCCCCTGGCCGTTCGCGGGGGGACAGCGGCCCCGGCGCCCCCTAGGATGACCGCGTGGGATTCGATCGACCCGACCGGACGGCACACGATGCAACCAGCCTCCTCTGCGTGGGTGAAGGACGTCACCGAGGCCACCTTCGAGGCCGACGTGATCGCGGCCTCCGACGAGGCCCCCGTCGTCGTCGATTTCTGGTCGCCGCGCTGCGCCCCCTGCCGCACGCTCGGCCCGATGCTGGAGGGGCTGACGACCGAGCGCCAGGGTAAGGTGATCCTGGCCAAGGTCAACACCGACGACAACCCCCGCCTGGCGGCGTACTTCCAGATCGACGCCATCCCGGCGGTGAAGGTGATCTACCGGCGGCAGCTGGTCCACGAGTTCGAGGGCCTGCAGCCCGAGCCGGCCCTGCGCGAGTTCTTCAACCAGATCGTCCCCGACGACCGCGACCCGGAGCTGTTGCAGGCGATGGCCGCCGAGGAGTCCGCGCCCGACCGCGCCGAGAAGCTCTACCGCACGATGATCGCCAAGGACCCGGAGAGGACCGAGCCCCGCGTCGGCCTGGCGCGGGTGCTGGTCCGCCAGGAAAAGTTCGACGAGGTCGCCGAGGTGCTGGAGCCGGTCGGCAGCTCCGGCGAGGCCGGCGCCGAGGCCGAGGGCCTGCTCGCCCAGGTGAAGATGCGACAGGGGCTGAAGGGCCTGCCGGACGAGAGGGCGCTGCGGCAGAGGCTGGCGGCGAACCCGAAGGACGCCACCTCCCACCTCGACCTGGGCAAGCTGCTGGCCGCCCGGGGCGAAGCGGAGGCGGCGCTGGCCGAGCTGTACGCCGCCGCCGAGCTGGACTTCAAGCTCGCCCAGGGCCAGGCGCGCGAGGCCATGGTCCAGGTGTTCTACGCCATCGGCACCAACCACCCCCTGGCGAATGAGTACCGCTCCCGGCTCGCCCGCCTGCTCTACTGACGAGCCCCTGGTCCGGCTGCGCGACGCCGCCCGCACGTTCGGCACGGCGGCGGCGCCGGTGGCGGCGTTGCGCGGCGTGTCGCTGTCGATCCGCCGCGGCGAGCGGGTCGCCCTGCTGGGCAAGTCCGGGTCCGGGAAGTCCACCCTGCTCCACCTGCTCGGCGGCCTGGACCGGCCGACGTCGGGCACGGTCGAGGTGGCCGGCCGCGACCTCGCCGCGCTGTCGCCGCGCCACCTCGCCGAGCACCGGCTGCGGACGGTGGGCATCATCTTCCAGTCGTTCAACCTGATCCCGACGCGCACGGCCTTACAGAACGTCGAGCTGCCGATGGTCTTCGCCGGCCTGCCGCCGGCCGTGCGGGGCGGGCGGGCGCGGGCGGTGCTGGAGGCGGTCGGGCTGGGACATCGGCTGGACCACCGGCCGACGCAGCTGTCCGGCGGCGAGGGGCAGCGCGTCGCCATCGCCCGGGCGCTGGTGAACGACCCGGCGTTGGTGCTGGCCGACGAGCCGACCGGCAACCTGGACAGCGGCACCGCGGCCGCGATCATGGAGCTGCTGCTGGGTCAAGTCGCCCGAGCCGGCGCGACGCTGGTGCTGGTGACGCACGACCAGGAGCTGGCCCGTCGCAGCGCCGACCGGGTCGTCTGGCTGCGGGACGGACTGGTTGACCCCGGTTAACCTTCCTTCGGTCGCGGCAGGCTCGGCCGCTTGTCGGGTTCGCGCTCGCTGGGTTGTGGCAACGGCGTCGGCGCACCGTGTTTCTCGGCCGGAGCCGGTCCGCCGCCCAGAAGCATCAGCAACCGCACCTGGGCCTTGTTGTGATTCTGGATCGCTTGCAGGTGGTTGAAGTGGGCCTGCTCCAGCCCGCGGATCGCCAGCAGCACGTCGCTGGCCGCCCCGAGGTTCTCCTGCCAGCGCTTCTCGCTCACCTTGTAACTCTCGTCGGCGTGGCGGATCTGGCCCGTCGCCAGGCCGATCTGCTCGCGGCCGGCGTAGACCGAGTCGCGCGCCTCGGTCACGCCCAGGGCCAGCTTGTTCTTCACGTCGTCGAGGCTGTACATCGCCTGCGCCTGCTTGCTGCGGATCAGGTTGCGCTTCGCCTCGGTCTGGCACAGCTGCGTCAGGTTCCACTTGAACTGGAGGCCGAAGTCGAACCGGTTGTCCCACGCCAGCGACCCGCCGGGGCCGGCGCCGAACGGCCCCTCGCACAGGTTGGCCTGGAGCGCCGGCAGCAGGTTGTTGGGGCCGTAGGTCGCCTCCAGCGCCTTGCTGACGGTATCGACGATCCCCTGCATCTCGCGGATGCCGGGGCCGGTCGAGTAGGCCCGCGCGATCAGGTCGCACGGCAGCGGCGTGACGTCCACCAGCTCGACCGACGTCAGCGCGTCCACCGGCACCAGGCAGGTGCCCGGCGGCAGGCCGAGCAGGTA
>JAXMAW010000004.1:0-289004 GCA_046350195.1 Gemmataceae bacterium | reverse complement strand
CCAGACGATGCTGCTGTCGGCGACGATGCCGCCGCCGGTGATGCGGCTGACGCAGCGCTACATGGTCGAGCCGGTCCACATCAACGTGGCGCCGGAGACGGTGACGGTGGACAAGATCCGCCAGACCTACGTCACCGTCAACGAGGAGCGCAAGTTCGACCTGCTCGTCGAGCTGATCCGCCGCGACGACCCGCGGCAGTGCATCATCTTCTGCGAGCGGAAGCGCTGGGCGGAGGACGTGTACCAGCAGCTGCGGCTGGAGGTCAAGCGCGCCGCCTGCATGCACGGCGACCTGCCGCAGTCGCTGCGCAACCGGATCATGCGCGGCTTCCGCGACGGCAAGATCAAGTACCTGGTGGCGACCGACGTGGTCGGCCGCGGCATCGACGTGCGCGACATCAGCCACGTGTTCAACTACGACATCCCCATCGACCCGGAGAACTACGTCCACCGCATCGGCCGGACCGGCCGCATCGGCGCCGACGGCATCGCGGTGCTGTTCGTCACGCCGGAGCAGGGCGGGCACCTGACGGACATCGAGATGTTCATCAACAAAATGATCCCCGAGGAGAAGGTGGACGGGTTCACCGCCTACGTGGCCCCGCCGCGCGTCGAGGCCCCGGAGGAGCCGAAGCCGGCCCCGCAGAAGGTGTACGGCCGGCGGGTGAAGCGGTACAGCAACCGCCCGTAAGGCAGAGGGCGTCCCGTGTGGCGCGTGCGGACCGGCGGCCGGCTGCACCTGGGGTTGCTGAGCCTGCCCGCCGAAGGCGAGCGCTGGCCGGACCGCCAGGGGCGACCGGCCTTCGCCGCGCGCCGGTTCGGCGGCGTCGGGATGATGATCGACGCGCCGGGGCTGTCGCTGCGCGTCGAACCCTCTAACGGATGGTCCGCGGAGGGGCCGCTCGCTGAGCGGGCCCTGGAGTTCGCCTACCGAGCGGTGGGGCTTGCCCCTGCCGTCCGGACCGCCGGGATAAACCCGGCGGCTCATCTCCCCCCGCGAAGAATCATCGTCGAGTCCGCGCCGAGAGAGCACGTCGGCCTGGGGGTCGGCACGCAGCTTGGCCTTGCCGTCGCGCGCGGCCTCGCGGCGTCGTGGGGCATAGAGGCCTCGGTCCCGGCACTGGCGAAAAGCGTCGGGCGCGGCCTTCGCTCCGCGCTGGGGGTGTACGGCTTCGAGCAGGGCGGCGTCCTCGTCGAGGCCGGCAAGGTGAACAACGAACTATCCCCGTTGGTCGCGCGGCTGCCGTTCCCCGAGGCGTGGCGTGTGGTCTTCGTCGTGCCATCGACCGCGACAGGAAGGCACGGGGCGGAGGAGCGGGCAGCATTCGAGCGGCTCACGGCGCCGCTGGCAGCGACCGAATCTTTATCCCGGCTGGTTCTGCTCGGCATGCTGCCGGCGCTGGCCGCCGGCGACCTGGAGGAGTTCGGCGAAGCGGTCCACGACTTCAACGCCCGCTCCGGCGAGATGTTCGCCCCCGCTCAGGGGGGTATCTACGGCAACACGGAGGTGGCGGACCTCATCTCCTGGCTGCGGAGCCAGGGCGTCCGCGGCGTGGGCCAAAGTTCGTGGGGCCCAGGCGTGTTCGCGGTCGTCGGCGATGAGGATCAGGGACAATGCCTCGCTGCCCGGGTACGAACTCGAGCCGCCGATGCCGAGGCTTACGTGGCAAAGGTCCTAAACGTCGGCCACGGGTTAGAGGTCGTGTCGGAGGAGGCCGATCACACCCTGGGAAGCGAGGCGCTTACGCCTCGGTGAGGACGCAGCCGGCCAACGGGACACCTTTGGCGGGCAGCGCCTCCACCAACTCCGTTGCGGGCGGCGAGTCGGCCTCGCGGGCCGGCACGGCCAGAAACACTGCCCCGCTGACGGCTGCCAACCCCGCCGCAGCACCGCGACCATCCCACGGCGGGCCGTCGATCATCACCAGATCGGCCGAGCCACTCAGGTCTTCGAACAGCGCTCCCAAGCTACCGGTGTCGGCCCACAGGGCGGTCGGCGTGCCGGAGGCCAACACGCTCAGGTTCTCCTGCGCCGTCGGCCAGGCCGCCTCGGCCAGCGCCCGCGTCGCCGTTCAGCACGTCGGTCAGCCTGGGATGGGCCCCAGTCCGACGCCGGCGACGGCGGCCCGGCGAAGGTCCGCATCGACGACGGTGACCCGCTTCCTGCCTCGCCGCGGTGATGGCAAGGTTTAACAGCACCGTAGTCGTCCCGGAGCCACGGCGCGTCCCGCTGAACAGGTAAACGTTCTCCCTCCCGGCACCGCGCCCCCGGGCGGATTCCAAGATGGCTTCCAACAGGGCCCCATATTGGGAGGCCGCCGGCTGATCGGGAGCGTGGAAGGCGACCAGTTCGGCGGCGAACCGGGAGCGGCGAGCCAGGCCCGCTGCCCCGGGAAGGTTGCGGAACGCGACGCCGCGCGCCACCGGTGCCACGGCCCGTTTCGGCGCGGGGCAGGCCAGGACGTCTGGCGACGCCTCGATCTGCCGGCGCGGGCCGATCTCGATGAACGACCGCTCCTCCTCGACCGGCTCCGGGGCGGGCAGGTCCGGCTCGGCGAACTCGGGCGGCGCCGCCACGGCGACTTCGTCAGCGATGAGGCGGAACGTCTCGCGGATCTTGCAGCGACGCGTCTCCTCAGGCCGAACGTCCCTTGGCCACAAACAGCCGGCACGACGGGTCGGAGGCCTCATCGCCTCCCAGCCAATCCCCTCGTCTTCGCCCCCCGCGCCGCCCGCCTCGGCACCCAGGCCGAGCAACGCCAGCGCCTCCAGGGCGACCTCGACCTCGACCTCGGTGACGGCGTTCTCGGCTGCCAGGCGCAGTGACAGGTGACCTGCCTGGTTGAGCAACCGCGGCACCCCGCCCGTCTGCCGAGGCCAGCACCTCCAACGCCTCCATGCCGAGCCGCGCTCGGCGCGGCCGCCGGGAGCAGGTGTGCGAGCAGGTAGTCGGCGACTCCTCCCAACCCCAGCGGCTCGATCTGCCGCTGCGCGAGGCGCTGCCGCATCGCCGCCAGCCCGGGGTGGCCGAGTGTGTGCAGCAGGCGGGCTGGCCGACGAGGACGAGACTGGACGGCCTCAGCCCTCCAGATTGCCCAAGGCGCTCCTCCAGCAGGTCGGGGGTGAGGTGGTGCCCTCGTCGATGACGAACACGGTGCCGGCCCTGCCGGTAGCGCCCGATCAGGTGGTCCCGGCAGCGCCGGTCATCTCCTGCTCGCCGCGGCCTTCGTGGGGCAAGGAGGTCGAACAGCGCGCATCGCCTGCAACAGGCCGGCCCGGTCGCGGAGGTGGGTGTGGATTAGCAAGGACGATCTCGACGCCATCACCGAGGCGGTCGAGGAGCAGGTGCGCCAGCAGCGTCTTGCCCAGGGCCGCGGTGACCAACAACACGCTCTCGCCGTCGGCCGGGCCGTCGAGCAGGCGGGCGGGGGCACGTTCGTGGCTCGTCTCGCAGGGTAGTAGCAAGAGCTCAGGTCAGGTGTCGCCAGGAACAGCCGGCGAGACAGCCCGAAGTGCGATTCGATCATCCGAGGCGTCCCCACGTTGGCGAGCGCGCCGGATCTGTCCGCTCCTCTGGCGTTATCGGCACGCCGGCCGCGGGGCGCGCCTTGCGGCCGTCATCGTGGCGATCCCCTGGAAGTCGCCTGAGCGCGTCGAAGGTGGTATTGCATCAGCGCGTCGCAAGCTGGGCTAACATCCGTTCCGCACGGATTCGCCGCGACCGCCATCGGGGACAGGAGGTTCCGCCTTGGCCCAGCCCACGCGGGTGTTGATTACCGGAGGCAACGGCTTCGTCGGCGCTGGCGCCTGGTCCGGAGGCCGAACTCGCCGCCGGTAACGAGGTCCACCTGCTGCTTCGCGAGGGGGCCCGCCTCTGGCGCTCGCCGACCTCGCCGACCACGTCACCGCGCTCCGCAAGGGCGACCTCAACGTGCCGCCGACGTCCGCCGGGCCGTCGAGGCCTGCCGACCGGAGGTCGTTTACCACCTGGCGGCCGGCACGCTGCCGTCGCAACAGGGCCGCGCCGCCATCTGGCGACCAATCTGGCCGGCACCCTCAACCTGCTGGAGGCGATGGCCGGGCGACTACCTCGGGATGGTCCACGCCGGCTCGTCGTCGAATTGCGGCCACAGGCCGGGCCGATGCGCGGTGCGACGTGCTGGAGCCACGCACCGACTACCTGCGTCACAAGGCCCGCGCCGCATCTGTGCTGAACACTGCTGAGAGGCCGGGCAGCCGACGGCGCCCGGGTGTCACCTCACGTCTTCCTCACCTGCAGGCCGTGGAGGACAAGACCCGGCTGGCCTCGGCGAGGCACTCGCTACCTGCGACCGCGGCGAGGCGCGCGGGTCACGTCCGGCGACCAGCCGCCGCGACTGGGTCTACGTCGAGGACGTCGTCGGGCTGATCCGCCTCGCCACCGCGACGCCGGCGGCGCGCGGCCACGTCCTGCACGCCGGGTCCGGCCGGCGGCGAGCCGTGCGCGACCTGGTGGAGGCACTGGTGTCGGCGCGGCGAACGCCCGCCAGTACGAGAAGGGCGTGCCGACCCGCGCCCGGTGAGCCGGCGACGTCGTCCTCGACCTGGCAGCGACGAAGGCGGTCACCGGCTGGTCGCCGCGCTCGGCCTGGTCCGGGGCCGAGGCGATGGCGTCGCGGCCCGCGGCAGGGGCGGCCGCGGCATGAGCAACGGAGGTGTCATGAGTCGCTTCGGTGCCGCTCCCTGCGGCGGACGATCCTGCCTCGGCCTACGCCGGCTCGACGGTCCACATCGCCTGCGCGTTCTCGCTCGTCGAGGTGCTGGCGGTGCTGTACCGCGACCACCTGCGGCTGGGCGCCGGCCCGGACGACCCCAGCCCGCGACTACCTGGTGCTGAGCAAGGGGCACGGCGTCATGGCCCAGTACGCCTGCCTGCGCGTGGGCTGGCTCGGCGAGGACGACGTGACGCAGCTGCGCCTCGAGGACGGCGCGCAACAAGGGCCTGTCCGACGCCCGTCCCCGGCCTGGAGGGTGTCGTCGGGGTCGCTGGGCCACGGCCTGTCGGTCGGCGTCGGCCTGGCCCTGGCGGCGAAGCGGCGGCAGGTGGTTTACTCGATCGTCGGCGACGGCGAGGCGGGGGTCGATCTGGGAGGCGGCACTGTTCGCCGCCCACGCCGACCTGGCCAACCTCGTCGTCATCCTCGACGCCAACGGGTTCCAGGCGATGGGCCGCACCGACGAGGTAATGAAGCTCGGCAGCCTGTCCGCCAAGCTGACGTCGTTCGGCCCTGACGGCCCTGGACGTGGACAGGCACGACGAGGCGGCCGTCGGCGAGCAGCTGGCCCGGCTGAAGGCCGACCCGTCGCCGCGCTGGGCGGCTTGATGGCCCACACGGTCAAGGGGAAGGGTGTCGTTCGCCAGGAGGACGACAACCGCTGGCACTACACCCGGCTCACCGCGCGAACGTACGCCACCGACGCGATGGCCGAGAACGCCGGCGCGGTGAGCCCATACGAAACGCTTTCTCCAAGGCCCTCGTGAAGGCCGCCCGGGCCGACGAGCGCGTCCTGCTGCTGACGGGCGACCAGGTACTCGCTGTTCGACGAGATCCGCGCCGCGCTGCCCGACCGCTACATCAACGCCGGCGTCGCCGAGCAGAACATGGTCGGCGTCGCCGCCGGCCTGGCCAAGGCGGGGTACCGGCCGATCGTCTACGGCCTCAGCGCGTTCGTGCCGATTCGGGTGCTGGAGCAGATCAAGCTCGACGTCTGCTACGAGGACCTGCCGGTGGTGTTCATCGGCGACGGGGCCGGCGTCGTGTACAGCACGCTGGGCACCAGCCACCAGTCCACCGAGGACGTCGCGGCGATGCGGGCCCTGCCGGGTTCGGCGATCCTCTCGCCGGCCGACGCGGCCGAGATGACCTCGTGCATGGACCTGGCGACCCGCGCGCCGGGCCGGTCTACCTGCGCGTCAGCAAGTGCGACGTCGGCGCCGTCCACCCCCGGGCCGGTGACGGTGCGGCCGAGCAGTGATCCCGGTGCGGCCCGGGTCGAGGTCGGTCTGCTGGGTCGCCACCGGCGCGATGGTCAAGAAGACGGCCCTCGACGCCGCCGCCGCGTGGCCGGGCAGCCCGGTCTACAGCGCGCGTGCCTCGGCCGCTCGACCCGAGGCCGCCGTCGCCGCGGCACGGCCGCGCCCCACCGGGCAGTCCTGACGGTCGAGGAGCACAACGTCCGGCGGGCTGGGCGCGGCCGTGGCCGAGATCGCCGGGGCGCACGCGCCGACGTGGGTCGGGCGGATCGGCGTCTCGGACCGGTTCTCGAAGTTCTGCGGCAGCTACGACTACCTGATGCGCGTGCGCAGGCTCGACCTGGAGTCGGTGAAGCGGCGGGCGGCGGAGTTCCTGGCGCGTCGGCTACCGAGCGCCCGGCCGCGCGGCGTGGTCCGTGGCGCTGGCAGAGTGCGGTGACAAGGAGCCTACCTCCATGTGGCAGAACTGCACAAGCAGATCCTCGACAGTGCGCGTGCTACCACCGCCGGCACGCCGCCAAGGAGTTCGTGCCCGGCCAGTCCAAGGTGCCCTACGCCGGCCGCGTCTTCGACGCCGACGAGATGGTCGCCGCCGCCGACTCGCTGCTCGACTTCTTCCTGACGCTCGGCCCGCAGGGCGACGCGTTCGAGCGCGAGCTGGCCGACTACGTCGGGGTGCGGCACGGGCTGGTGGTCAACTCCGGGTCCAGCGCCAACCTGGTCGCGTTCGCCACGCTGACCAGCCCGCAGCTGGACCGCCCCGTCCGGCCCGGCGACGAGGTCGTCACCGTCGCGGCCGGCTTCCCCACCACGGTGGCCCCGATCGTGCAGCACGGCTGCACCCCGGTGTTCGTGGACGTGGACCCGAGGACGGCCAACGTCCTGACCGACCGGCTGGCCGAGGCGGTCGGCCCGAAGACGCGCGCCGTCATGATCGCCCACACGCTGGGCAACCCGTTCGACCTCGACGGCGTCCTCGACGTCGTCAAGCGCCACGACCTCTACCTCGTCGAGGACAACTGCGACGCGCTGGGCTCGCTGTACCGCGGGCGGAGGACCGGGTCGTTCGGCCACGTCGCCACGCAGAGCTTCTACCCGCCGCACCACCTGACCATGGGCGAGGGCGGCGCGGTGCTGACCGGCCACGGCCGCCTGCGCAAGATCGCCGAGTCGTTCCGCGACTGGGGCCGCGACTGCTGGTGTCCCTCCGGCAAGGACAACACCTGCGGCAAGCGGTTCGGCTGGCGGCTCGGCAGCCTGCCCGAGGGCTACGACCACAAGTACATCTACAGCCACCTCGGCTACAACCTCAAGCCGCTGGAGCTGCAGGCCGCCATCGGCCGGCAGCAGCTGCGCAAGCTCGACGGGTTCGTCGCCGCGCGGCGGGCCAACCACGCGCGGCTGCGGCAGGTCTTCGCCAAGCACGAGGAGTACATGACCCTGCCGGAGGCCACGCCGCACAGCGACCCGTCGTGGTTCGGGTTCCTCGTCACCGTCCGCGACGGGGCGCCGTTCACCAAAAAGCAGCTGGTGCAGTGGCTGGAGGCGCGGCAGGTACAGACGCGGCAGCTGTTCGCCGGCAACCTGCTGCGGCAGCCGGCGTTCCAGGGCGTGCCGCACCGCGTCGTCGGCGACCTGACCAACACCGACAAGATCATGAGCGACGCGTTCTTCCTGGGCGTCTACCCCGGCCTGACCCCCGCCATGCTGGACTACATCGGCTCGGTCGTGGACGAGTTCTTCGCGGAGCTGAGGACAAAGGGTCAGGTCGCCGCCTGACCGCGGGCCGGACGGCCCCGAGCCGAGGGGAGGCATGGATGTCGGATCGCCGCAAGACCATCAGCGTCGTCACGCCCTGCTACAACGAGCAGGACAACGTGGCGGACTGCTACGAGACGGTGAGGCGCCTCTTCGAGGCGGAGCTGCCCGGCTACGACTACGAGCACATCTTCTGCGACAACGCCTCGACCGACCTCACCCCGGAGGTGCTGGCGCGGCTGGCCGCCGCCGACCCGCGGGTGAAGGTAATCTACAACGCTCGCAACTTCGGCCCGTTCCGCTCGACGTACAACGGCATCCTCAGCGCCTCCGGTGACGCGGTGCTGCTGATGCTGGTGTGCGACATGCAGGACCCGCCGGAGTTGCTGCCGCGGTTCGTGCGGCTTTGGGAGCAGGGCCACGAGGTCGTCTACGGCGTCCGCCGGCAGCGCGAGGAGAGCTGGCTGATGCGCACCGTGCGGCGGGTCTACTACCGCACCGTCTCCAGCCTGGCGGACATCGACATCCCGCTCAACGTCGGCGAGTTCCAGCTCGTCGATCGCAAGGTCATCGACGCCCTGCGGCAGTGCGACGACTACTACCCCTACATCCGCGGGCTGGTGGCGAACTGCGGGTTCAAGCGCACCGGGGTCGAGTACGTCTGGCGGGCCCGGCAGCGCGGGTTCTCGAAGAACCGGCTGTACCACCTGATCGACCAGGGGCTCAACGGGCTGGTCTCGTTCACCAACCTGCCGATGCGGCTGTGCCTGTTCGGCGGGTTCGGGCTGTCGCTGCTGAGCATCTCCTACGCCGTGTTCAGCTTCGTCTACCACCTGCTAATCGGCGGCGCGGCGCCGGCCGGCATGGCGACGCTGATCACCGCCCTGTTCTTCTTCTCCGGCGTGCAGCTGTTCTTCTTCGGCGTGCTGGGCGAGTACATCTCGGCGATCCATTCCCAGGTGCGCAAGCGGCCGCTGGTGATCGAGCGCGGCCGGCTGAACTTCCCCAGGCCGAGCCAGGCCGGTGGCAACCTGGCAGCCTGACGCCGCGGTGCGGGCCTTTCCCGCGGAGGAGATACGCCGATGAAGGTTCGCGCCCTGGCCGCCGAGGTCGCCCTGTACTGCGCCACGATCACGCTGACCCTGGTGGTCACCGCCGTGGCGTTCCAGCTGAGGCGGGTGGATCTGTACTCTCCCCTGGTCTGGGGCGGGGACGTGATCTACACCCAGGTGTTCGTCCTGAACTACCTGGAGAACGGCGACCCCCTCGTCTCGGGCCGCACCGGCGCGCCGTTCGGGACGGACCTGAACGACTTCCCGATCGCGGAGGCCGTCCACCTGGCCGTCCTCCGGGGACTGTCGTTGGTCTCGACGGACCCCTGCTGGCTGATCAACGTGTTCTACCTCCTCGGCTTCCCCCTCACCGCCGCGACCTCCCTCCTGGCCCTGCGCAACCTGGGGATCGGTCGGCTGGCGTCGATGATCGGGAGCGTGCTCTTCACGTTTCTCCCGTGGCACTACTTCCGGTTCGGGCACCTCTTCCTCGCATCCTACTACCTGGTCCCGTTAACCATCCTGGTCGCGGTGTGGGCCTGTCAGGGCCGGCTCTTGCGGGGGCCGGACGGGAAGTTCCCGCTGGGCCGCTGGGCCGCCGCGGTCGTGATCGGCCTGCTCACCTCCGGTGGCGGGGTGTACTTCGCCTACTTCGGCTGCTTCTTCCTGCTCGTGGCCGGGGTCGCCTGCGCCGCCCGGGAACGCCGCCTCGCCTGCCTCCTCCCCTCGGTCGTCCTGGTGGCGGTCGTGTCGGCGGGCCTGCTGGCCCAGATCGGGCCGGCCTTGCACCAGCAAGCGGTGCAGGGGAAGAACCCCGACGTCGCCGCCCGCCACCCGTTTGAGGCGGACATGTACGGCCTGCGGATGATCTACCTGCTGCTGCCGCCGCGTGCCCACCAGGTCCGGTCCCTGGGCCGGCTCAGCGAACTCTACGCGATGACGTCGCCCTTCGGGGCCGGGGAATCGGGAGGGTCCTTCCTGGGACTCGTCGGGGCCACGGGGCTGGTCGGGCTGGTCGCGCTCTTCCTGTTCAGCCCGGCCCGGCCGCCCAACGCCCTTTGGCCCACGTTGGGCCTGATGACGCTCGCCGGGCTGCTCCTGGCGAACGTGGCCGGGGTCGCCTACCTGTTCGCCTTCTTTGTCACCCCCAAGATCCGCTGCTACAACCGCATCTCGGTCTACCTGGCGTTCTTCGCCCTGACGGCCGTCTGCGCCGTACTCAGCCATGCCTTCCAACTCGCCAAGGCGCGGGGCCGGGCGTGGTCCGCCGGCGCGGGGGCCGGCGGGCTGCTCCTGCTGGCCCTGGGCGTGATCGACCAGACGCCGAAGCCGTTCTTCCGCAAGAGGCCGGTCCCGCCGTGCCCGGCGGCGCCGGTGCGCGAGTTCGTCCGCCAGGTCGAGGCCGCCGCCCCGCCGAACGCGATGATCCTTCAGCTGCCGATCGTGTCGTTCCCCGAGGCGCACGGAGTCCTCGGGACCGATTGCTACGACCACTTCCGGCCGGCGGTGTTCGGGCGGTCGCTGCGGTGGAGTTACGGCGTCGTCCGCGGCCGCTACGGGGACGCCGTCCTCTCCGCCCTGGGCCGGGCCCCCCTGGAGCAGCAGGTCGATCAGGCCGCCCTGATGGGGTACGACGGCCTCCACCTCGACCGGGCCGGCTACCCCGGCAATGGGAAAGACGCCGTCGCTCAGGTGCGGCAACTTCTGCAAGTCGAACCGATCGAGAGCGGCAACGGCCGAGACGTGTACTTCGATTTACGACCCCGGATGAGCCAGTTACGACAACGGCAGGGGGATGCCTCGTGGGGTGAGCGGGAGCGGGAGGCCCGCCATCCGACGGAAGTCTCCCTGTGGTTCGGATCGACCCCGATGAATGCCAGTGACCCCGAGCGCCGGCGGATAATTCAGAGTGGGACCGGCATGGTTGAATTGTACAACCCGCTGGACGTGCCGCGGGCCGTCACGTTGCGGTTCGACGTGGCCTGCCCCGGGGCGATGGAGGCGGAGTTGCGTCTGAGCGGCGAAATCCTAACGCACTCTCAGACGGTCGGTCATCAATTCTGTGAACTGAGGCACCAGGCTGTGGTGCCCCCGGGGAAACATCGCCTGTCAATGGCTTGTTTCCGGGAGGGAAGACCGGTCCCATACGTGGTGACGCGGTTTGACGTGTTGAACCAGCCGCTGTCCGCCAGTAAGGGAGTCGCCCGCAAGGGCGGGGAATGACGTGACGGATACCGCGCGTGGGTCCGGCGGGCGGGTCGTCTGGCTCGCCCTCCTCTGCCTCTCCCTCGTGTCGCTGCCCTTGTACACCTGGGCGAAAGCGCGCACCGTCAACTCCGACGACCTCGCGTTCCTCGGCTACGCGCGCGACCTCTGCGGCAGCGTCTACCGGGTCACCGACTGGTGCTGGTGCCACAGCCTCTACCTGCTCCCCGACCAGCTCCTGTTCCTGCCGTTGAGCCGGCTGCTGCCCAACCCGCTCCACGCCTATTACCTCCACGCCATCGCCCTCTTCCTGTTGCAGGTCGCCTCGTGCGCCTGGCTGGCCACTCGGTTAATCACCGACCGGCGTGACTGGCTTCCATTTGTCAGTTTGCAATCACTCACGCTGCTCTTCCTGGTGTACGGCCAGCACACGTTTCCCCAGCAGGCCCTCTTCTGGATCGGATGGCACGGCGGAGTGCTAATTCCCGGCCTCGTGTATCTGGGGTTAGCCATCGACTTGTCCGGGGCCAGGCCGCCTCGTCCACATTTGATGGTGGCGTTGTCCGTTCTCGCGTTCCTCTCGACCTTGTCAGACCGACTCTTCCTCGGCCAGTTCGCGATTCCGGTCGGCATTTGCTGGCTGGTGATGGCGTGGCGGCGACGACTCCCGTTCCCACGCGCCTTCCTACTCCTGGCGGTAGCCATCGGCTCTTGCGCTTTCGCGGTGCTGACTCAGAAACGGATGGCGAAGTTCGGCCTGATTCGCACTCCGGGGTTACCCCCGGTGACGTGGGAAGCTCGCCTTGATGGCATACTCACGCTGGCCGAGATTCTCCAGCAGATGTGTGTCTTGGCCCCCTTCTGCGTGCTACTCCTCGTCGTCGGACTGGGTGTCTGTTTCCAGCACCTGTACAACTCGTGGCGAATCGGCCAATCGAATGAGACGGAAGGCCATGACCTGGCCTGGGACTGGATCGCCCTCTTCTACCCCTGGTGCATTCTCGGAACGTTGCTCGCGCCAGTTTACGCCGGGCTGCTCCGCGTCTACGCCCACACGCGGTTTTTCTACCCCCTGGTCGTCCCCGGCTCACTCCTGGTCATCACCTACTGGCTGCGGCACTCTCGCCAGCAGGGCAACCGTTTCGCCCTCGCCCCGTGTTGCCTCTTGCTCTGCCTGACGCTGTTAACCGTGGCCCAATTGCCTCCCGTAATCAGAAGCTTCCGAAAGGACCGGCTTGACATTGCCACGTTCGGCCCGGCGGAATCCCTCGCCAAGGCCATCGCCGCGCATGGCGTCCGCTGTGGCTACGCCGGGTTCTGGGAGGCGAAGGTCCTGTGCGTGGCCCACCCGGGCCATCCCGCCTCGCAACTCACCCCAGACGGTAGCGTCTTCCCGTGGCTGACCAACCTCGATTATTACTTCACCGACAGACGCCCCGAGCTGGGCCGCGGCATCCCCCGTTACGAATACCTCTTTCTGAGCCGGAGGCAGGACATCTCGCTGGGGCAACACCCCTTCTGGACGCGGTTCGGTCCTCCGGCCGCCGTGGTGGAATGCGGCCTCGACACGGTCCTGGTCTACAACCGGCCCTCCGACGTGGGGTTCCGAAACTTCCTCCGCCTGCCCTGCCTGATCGAAGCAAAGCGGCCCTTACCGGTGTCGTCCACCCACGACGGCCTGCGCACGTACAGGCCCACGGGGACGCCGCCTTCTGCGGCGGGGGTGGTTCGGCTCGAATTGAACATTCCTCGGGCCTTCCCGCTCGAACGCCCCATCCCGGTCGCGGGGCACGTGCTCGAACTCAGTCTCGACCACGGTGACGAGTACGAGGTGACGTTCCTTCACCAGCACGTTGAGGTCGGCAAGGCCCGCCTCCGCTCCGCCGGCCAAGGCCTCTCGGCAGGCCTCAACCCGTTCTTCCTCCTCATCGAGGACTTCGTACACGACTCGACCATTGACGCGGTCCGGGTCACACCCGCCTCCGGGGACGGGCGGTTCGCCGTCGGTCACCTGTTCGTCTATCCCGACTCGCGCATCAGCCCCCGAGAGCGGCTCACCCCATCCGGTCGGGAAGGCAAGGGTATTGCCAAGTCGGGAGGGTAGCCAGTCGGCCGGACAGGTGGTGGTACCCTCGCCCCACCGGGGGTGGCTTTTATCTTGACCCCCATGTGGTCAAGCCTCTTCCCCCGCCCTCTGCAAATACTCCGCCAACGCCTTTCCCTCCCTGCGGCGCAGCTCGACGGTGACGCGGAGCTGTTCGAGGAATTGCTCCAGCGTCCGGCCGCCCAGGGTGGCGCCGCGCTCCTGGAAGAATGCCTCCACCTCCCCCAGCCAGCGCTCCGACGTCAGCCCGGCCACGCCCTCGCACAGCCGGCGGATGCCGGGCCCGGGAAAGCGGGCGGCCATCTCGTCCCAGCGCTTCTGGAAGAACTCCCAGGCCCGCTCCCGGCTGTGGGCGCCGAGCAAGAGCGCCCGCAACATCAGCGGCGCGTCCTGGGTGCGGGCCGTGCCGTCGAGGCTCGCCGCCAGGGCGCGATCGACCAGCGCCGCGGGCCGGAAGGCGGCCAGGGCCATCAGGAAACGGTTCTCCTCCTGCGGGGTGCCGGCGGCGCGGAAGCGGGCCAGGAAGTCGTCGAACCGGGCCGCGTCACCGGCGTGGGCCAGAACCGCCACCGCCGCGGCCTGGACGGCGGCCTCGGCCTGGCTGCCGGCGAAGACCAGGGCCGCCTCGGCCTGCACCGCCGGGTCGTCGCCCAGCGTGCCCGCCGCCCGAAGCAGGTCGCCGCGCAGCTGCCCGGTCAGTTCGTCCTCGCCGTCGATGGATCGCCAGCCCAGCCGGCGCACCATCGGGGCCAGGCGGGCGCGCACCAGTCGTTGAAAGGCCGGCCGGTCCTCCTCCTCGACGATGCGCGACAGCACGGTGAACGCCGCCAGCAACACCGACCAGACGTTGCGGTCACCGTCCTCGGCGAGCCGCGCCGTCAGGTCGAGGTAACCCGACACCGGCCCCAGCCCGGCGAGCACGCCGGCCCAGGCGTCGTTGACCAGGTTGAACCGCTCGGCCGGCTGAAGCGCCGGTAGCCGGCCGAGCAGGCCGGCCTGCAGCTCGGGGTCGTACCGCACCCGGTAGAAGCCGTCGCCTCCGGCGTTGACCAGGACGAGGCGCGTGTCCGCCGGCAGCGGCAGTCGCGTCTCACGCTCGGCCAGGACCAGGTGCCGCTCCTCCGTCCCGGAAAGTGTGTCGATGCGCAACCGCACCGGCACCTGCCAGGGCGGCGAAGCGTCGCCCGCGGGGGAGGGCAGGTAGGTGAAGCGCTGCTGTGTCAGCGCCAACCCTTCCCGCACCCGCCTGGCCGACAGCACGGGGTAGCCGGTCTGGAACACCCAGCGGTCCATCACCTCGGGAATGGGCAGCCCCGACGCCTCGGCCAGGGCGTCCCAGAGGTCGCGCGTCTCGGCGTTGCCGTAGGCGTGGGTCTTCAGGTAGAGGCGCACGCCGGCGCGGAACACGTCGGGGCCGAGGTGCTGCTCCAGCATCCGCAGGACGGCGGCGCCCTTGTCGTAGGTGAGAACGTCGAACATCGCCTCGGCGTCGGCCGGGGCGTGGACGGGGAACTCGACCGGCCGGCTGGACAGCAGCCCGTCGATGGCCAGTGCCGCGGCCCGGGACGCGCTGAACGTCTCCCAGCGCCGCCAGCCGGGCCGCCAGGCATCGACCGCCAGCATCTGCATGAACGTGGCGAACGCCTCGTTCAGCCACAGCCCGTTCCACCAGCGCATCGTCACGAGGTCGCCGAACCACATGTGGGCGTTCTCGTGGGCGACGACGTCGGCGACGCGCTCCCGCTCCTGGTGCGTGGCGAGCCGCTCGTCCAGCAACAGGGCGGTCTCGCGGAACGTGATCGCGCCGAAGTTCTCCATCGCCCCGGCGGCGAAGTCGGGGACGGCGATCAGGTCGAGCTTGTCACCCGGATACGGAAGATCGTAATACTCCTCGAAGAACCGCAGCGAGGAGGCGGCGATGTCCCGGGCGAACCGCGTCAGGGTCCCCTTGCCCGGCACCGTCCAGACGCTCAGCGGCGTCTTGCCGACCATCGCAGCCTCGTCCGCCACGAACTCGCCGACGAGGAACGCGACGAGGTAGGTGGACATCGGCATGGTGTCGGCGAATCGGACGAGCCGGCCGGACGGGTGGTCCTGCTCCTCGACGACCCGCGTGTTGGAGATCGCCCGCAGCGCGGGGTCGATCACCAGCGTCGTCGAGAAGACCGCCTTGAAGGCGGGCTCGTCCCAGCAGGGGAAGGCGCGGCGGGCGTCGGTCGCCTCGAACTGCGTCGCCGCCAGCCAGCGGTCGTCCCCGGCGGGGTGCCGATACCGGCTGCGGTAGAAGCCGCGCAGCTTGTCGTTGAGCGTCCCCTGAAACTCCAGGCGGAGCCGGGCCGGCCCCGTCGGCAAGGCTTCCGCAAACCGAAGGTGCAACCGCTCGGCGGCCTCGTCAAGGACGACCTCCGCCCGGCTCTCGCGTCCGCCGTGCTGGCAGACCGCCTCCGCCACCCGCAGCTCGGCGGCGTTGAGGATCACCTCCTGAGTGGGCTCGCGGACGTCGATCGAGATGGTCACCTCGCCCCGGAACGACGCCGAGGGCAGGTCCGGCGTCAGCTGGAGGTCGTAGCGCGAGGGGACGACGTGGCCGGGGAGGCGGTACGGGTCCATGCGGGGATTCCTTCCGCACGGGCGAAAGTTCGGGGAGGCCGGTGCCGATCGTTAGTTTATCACCTCTGCGGAATCGGGGGACGGGACGGGGAGCATGCCAGACCGGACGCCCAGCCGTGTGCCGCTTCGCCACCTTCTCGCGGTGGCCGGGGCCGTCTTTGTCTTCCTGTTCGCCCGAGCCATGACGCGCTTCCACGACCTCGACGAGCACCAGTTCGTCGCCCCCCCAGCCTTGCTCGTTCAGGAAGGCTTGCTGCCTTACGCCGATTACCCCTACTTCCACATGCCGACGCTGGTCTACGCCCAGGCCGTGCTTTTGGCTTTCAGTTCGTGGCCCTTACTGGCCGCGCGGACGCTGTCGGTCGCCTGTGGGACCGCCACCGTCCTGTTACTGCTCTGTCACGGCTGGCGGCTGCTGGCCGGCGTCCCTCCTGCCCGCCGCTGGCTACTGGCCGGTGGGCCTTGCCTGGTCTTTCTAACGAGCCGGCTGTTCACCTACACCAACGGCTGGGCGTGGAACCACGACGCGGCGACGCTGTGCATGCTCGGCGCGCTGCTGCTGCACCTGCGCGGGTTGGAGCGCGGGCGCGTCATGCCCATCGCCCTGGCCGGGATGCTGTTCGGCCTGGCCGCCGGCATCCGGCTCAGCTTCGCGCTGGCGTTCGTGCCGCTGGCGGTGTCGGCCTGCCTGGCCCACTCGCCGTTGACCCGCCGCCAGCGGGCCGCGGCCCTGTCCCTGGCCGCGCTCGCCGCCCTGGTCGCGCTCCTGCCGGCTGTGGTTCACCTGGCGCGACACCGCGACGCCTTCCTGTTCGGCAACCTCGGCTACGCCCGGCTCAACACCGAGTTCTACGCCCGCACCTCACCCGCCGCGATCAGCCTCGGCGGCAAGGCGTACCACCTGGCGCAGACGTTCCTGACCGACCCCGGCAACGCCGCCCTGCTGCTGCTGGCCGTCGCCGGGGCGTGGCGGTCGCCCCAGCCGGTCGTGCTCGGCATGCTGCCGTTCCTGCTGGTCGGCGCCTGGGGGCCGTCGCCGACGCAGTACCAGTACTACTACATGCTCCTGCCGTTCCTCCTCGTCGCCGCCCAGTACGGCGTCGCCGCGGCGAGCGCCGACCCGGCGGCGGAGCGGCGCTGGCGGCGACTGGTGTGGCTGGGCGTCCTCGTCGCCGCCCTTCCCGGCCTGCCGCGCTGGTACTGGCACGTCGCTTACCTGCCGAGGCCCGACGTCTGGGTGCCGGTGCGGGTGCATCATATCGGGGAGTGGGTCCGCGATCACCTCCCGGACGGCGGCCGGGTGCTGACACTCGAACCGGGCGTCCCCCTGGAAGCCGGTGTCCGCGTTTACCCGGAGTACGCGGTCGGCCGGTTCGTCATGCACGTCGGCGAGTTGATGACCAAGGACCAGCGGGGGCAATTCGGAATGGCGTGGGGGGAACAACTCGATGAACTGCTGCGCCGACGCCCGCCCGACGCGATCCTGATCCAGCGCCGCATTGAGCACCTGGCGGTGCCACTGCGCGAGTACGCCTACCGCAACGGCTTCGAGCCGCACCGCTCGCCAGACGGCCGGTACGAACTGTGGGTGCGGCCGGCGGGCGTCACGACAGCGCGGCGATGATGGCGCGGGTCATCTCGGCGGTCGTCGCGGTGCCGCCGAGGTCCGGCGTCAGTGCCTCGCGGGCGGTGAGGACACGGCCGACGGCGTCGAGGATGCGAGTCGAGGCGGACTCGTAGCCGTGGAAGTGCAGCATGTCGGCGGCGGGCAAGAGGAGCGGCAGCGGGGTGGCCTTGCCCTCGGGGATGGCCTCGCGGGCGCCGCCGTGGAAGCACTCGTAGACGCGCAGCCCGTCGCCGACGTTGATGCCGTGCGTGGCGCTGACGCCGCCGACGACGCCGGCCGCCAGGTCGCTGACCAGGTCGCCGTAGAGGTTGCCCATGACCAGGACGTCGAACTGCTGCGGCCTCGACACCATCTGCATGCAGGTGTTGTCCACGATCAACTCGCGGGCCTGAAACTCGGGGTACTCCCTCGCCACGGCCCGGAACGCCTCCAGGAACAGCCCGTCGGCCAGCTTGAGGATGTTGGCCTTGTGGACGCAGGCGATGGCCCTGCGGCCGGCCTTCCTGGCGTAGTCGAAGGCGAAGCGGAGGAACCGCTCGCTAGCCGAGCGCGTGACCACCTTGATCGACTGGACGACGCCGGGCACGATCTCGTGCTCGATGGCGGCGTAGAGGTCCTCGGTGATCTCGCGCATCACCAACATGTCCACGCCGGCGAAGCGGGCCGGCAGGCCGGGCAGGTTCTTGAGCGGCCGGACGGTGGCGAACAGGCCGAGGTCGCGGCGGAGCTGGACGTTGAAGTTGCGGGTGGTCCGGCCGGCGTCGCCGGGCGGCGGCAGAAGCTTGGTCTTCAGCGCGACGTGGTTGCTTCGGATCGAGTCGAGCAGGGCCGCGGGCAGGGCGTCCCTGGCGCCCTTCTCCAGGGCGGCCCAGCCGGCGAGGTGCTCGTCCCACTCGACTGGGACGCCGGCGGCGGCGAGGATGGCCTTGACCGCGGGCGCCTGGTCGAGGCCGGCCCCGCCCCCCTGGATCAGCGTCACCTTCAAGGTCATGCGTGTGGCCCTCTTGGCGTAGGATAAGCTGCCAGCTTGTCCCTCTTCGCCAGAGGACAAGCTGGCAGCTTGTCCTACGACCGGAACGTCACAGGTTGCGCACCAGCTCGCGCGTCATCGTCGCCGTGTCGCCGTCGCCGCCGAGGTCGCGCGTCAGGCCCCGGCCGATTTGCAACGTGTTCCGCACCGACGCCTCGATGCGCGCCGCCGGCTCCCGCTGGCCGATGTGCTCTAGCATCAGCGCCGCCGAGCGTAAGAGTGCGATCGGGTTGGCCAGGCCCTTGCCGGCGATGTCCGGGGCCGAGCCGTGGACGGCCTCGAACACAGCGAAACGGCCGCCGATGTTCGCCCCCGGCACGACGCCGAGGCCGCCGACCAGGCCGGCGCACAGGTCGCTCAGCACGTCGCCGAACAGGTTCTCCATCACCAGCACGTCGTACTCGCTGGGCTCCAGGGCCAGCCGCAGGCACAGCGTATCGACGTGGATCTCCTCGAACCCGACGAACGGGAACTCGTCGGCCACCTCGCGGGCGACGGCGAGGAACAGGCCGTCGGACAGCGGCATCACGTCGGCCTTGTGGCAGAACGTGACGCGCCGCCGGCCCTGGCGGCGGGCCAACTCGAAGGCGTAGCGGACGATGCGCTCGGCCGCGGTGCGGGTGATGATCCGCAGGCTCTCGACCACGCCGGGCACGACGACGTGCTCCTGCCCGGAGTACAGCCCCTCGGTGTTCTCGCGGATCACGACGAGATCCACGTCGCTGTACGGCACCTTCACCCCGGGCAGGGTGCAGACGGGTCGGACGCTGGCGTAGAGGTCGAGTTCTTGACGAAGGCGGACGTTAATCGAGCGGAACCCCTTCCCCACCGGCGTCGTGCAGGGGCCTTTCAGGGCGACGCGGTAGCGGCGGATCAGGTCGAGGGTGGCCTTCGGCAAGGGGTCGCCGAACCGCTCGACGGCCGGCAGGCCGGCGTGGGCCTCGACCCAGTTGACGTCGGCGCCGGCGGCGGCGAGCACCTCCTGGACGGCGGCGGTCACCTCCGGCCCGATGCCGTCGCCGGGGATGAGCACTACGGGGGTAGCCAAGTCTGCCTCCTGGGTCGAAGTCAGCCCAGCCGCCAGGTTCGCGGCCGCGGCCGGGTTTGTCAAGCGGGCAATCGTGCGAACGTTTGACACGCCCCGTCCCTGGTATTACGCTGTGCCCCGGCGGGCCCGTGCGGGAAAAAAGGCGACTCGCCGGTCACATTCCGCCGCGGACGGCGGATGAAGGGGGAGAGAATCACATGTCCGACGCGAAGCCCGATTCGGCCCACACGGGCGACTTGCTGGAGCGGATCCGTCGCGGGGACGGCAGCGCCGTGGGGGAGTTGTTCGAGCGACACCGGGGCGAGCTGCGCCGGTTCGTCGAGCTGCACCTGGACCCGCGCATCCGTTCGCGTGTGGACCCCTCCGACGTCGTGCAGGAGACGCAGATGGAGCTGGTACGCCGACTCGCCGAGTTCCTCGACCGCCCGCCGATGCCGTTCCGGCTGTGGCTGCGGAAGAAGGCCTACGAGCGGCTACTCGACCTGCGCCGCAACCACCTGACGCGGGAGAGGCGCTCGGTGCGGAGGGAGGCGGGTTGGCCGGACGAGTCGTCGCTGCTGCTGGCCCGTCCGCTGTTGGCACGAGGGCCGTCACCCAGTGAGGAGGCGCAGGCGCATGAGCTGTCGGCCCGGCTGTCGCAGGCGGTGCTGCGGCTGTCGGACCAGGACCGCGAGGTCCTGCTGATGCGGCACGCCGACGACCTGCCGTTCGACGAGATCGCTTACCTGCTCGACATCGAGCCGGCCGCGGCGCGGAAGCGGTTCGGGCGGGCGCTGATCCGGTTACAGAGTGTGCTGACCGACGAGGGGCTGCTGGAGTAGTCGCCCATGGCTGAGATCTCCCTGAAGCAAGACTGTTCGCTGGAGGCCCTGGTCGGCCAGGCCGCCGACGAGTTCCTGCGCCGGCAGCGTGCGGGGGAGCGGCCGGACGTCGAGGAGTACGCCGCCCGCTACCCGCGGGCGGCCGACCTGCTGCGGCGGGTGCTGTCGTCACTGGAGCTAATCGGGCTGTCCCGGCCGAGGGCGGGGGAGGGGTGCGGCGAGCCGCCGCTGCTCGGCGAGCTGGGCGACTTCCGTCTGCTGCGCGAGGTGGGTCGTGGCGGCATGGGGGTGGTGTACGAGGCGGAGCAGATCTCGCTGCGCCGCCGGGTGGCCCTGAAGGTGCTCCCCTTCGCCGCGACGATGGACGCGCGGCAGCTGCAGCGCTTCCACAACGAGGCGCGGGCTGCGGCTGGTCTGCACCACGAGCACATCGTGCCGGTCTACGGCGTCGGCTGCGAGCGGGGCGTGCATTACTTCGCCATGCAGTTCATCGACGGCCTGACGCTGGCGGAGGTCATCGCGCGGCACAACGCCGCCGGCGAGCCGACTTCCATCCACGTCGCCGGAGCGGGGGCCTCGACGGCGCGCCCAGCAGCGACCGAGGCACCTCGCGACGCCGCCTATTTCCGCCGCGTGGCGGAGTGGGGGATTCAGACGGCCGAGGCGCTGGAGCACGCCCACGCCCTGGGCATCGTCCACCGCGACATCAAGCCCGGCAACTTGTTGGTGGACGGCCGGGGCAAGCTCTGGGTGACCGACTTCGGCCTGGCCCGGACGGCGGCGGACAGCAACCTGACCATGAGCGGGGACCTGGTAGGCACGCTCCGGTACATGTCGCCGGAGCAGGCGATGGCCCGGCACGGGCTGGTCGATCACCGGACCGACGTTTACTCGCTGGGGACGACTCTGTACGAACTGCTGTCCCTGAAACCAGCGGTAGGGGGTGAGGACCGTCAGGAGGTACTGAGGAACATCGCTTTTGAGGAGCCGATTTGCCCGCGAAAGATTGACACGCGGGTGCCGGTGGACCTGGAGACGGTGGTACTCAAGGCGATGGCCAAGGACCCGCGCGAGCGCTACCCCACGGCCGGGGAGCTGGCCGACGACCTGAGGCGCGTTCTGGAAGATCAGCCAGTCCGGGCGAAGCGGCCAGGCCTGGTTCGGCGGATCGGAAAGCTGGCGCGGCGGCACAAGGCCGTGGTGGCCGCGTCCACGACCGGGCTGCTACTGGCCCTTACGGTGCTGGCCGGCAGCGTCGGCTGGGCCGCTGGCGAGGCGCGGGCGCGCCGGGCGGAGACGGCGCGCGTGGTCGGCACGGCACTGGATGATGCGAAAGCCTTTTTAGAGCGCGACAAGCCGTACGAGGCGCTGGACGCGGCCCTGCGTGCCGAGGGCCTCTGGCAGCAGGGCGGGGAGCCCGTGGAGCTTCAGCGCCCCATAACCGAGATGACGCGCGACATCCGCTTGCTGATCCGGCTGGAACTGGCCCGACTCTCGGGGGCGGCGGTCCGCGGACTGGGGTTTGACGCCCTGGCGGAAGACCAGGAGTACGAGAAGGCGTTCAGGGAAGACGGCCTGGACCTGCTAGCACTCGACCCGGCCGAGGCAGCCGGGCAAATCCGGCAACGCGACATCGTTGCCCAGCTGTCGGCCCACCTCGATCACTGGACCTTGATCCGAGGTATTGCTCGTGGCGTGGGCGACCCTAGCTGGCAGAAGCTGCTGGCGCTGGCGCGTGGGGTGGAACCAGACAAAGGCCGCGATCGCGTCCGCCACCTCTTGTTCCAGCAAGATCGGAAGGCTCTCAAGCAGATGCTTCGGCAGGGGCAGCTCGAGTCCATTCCCGCTTTCTTGAAGTGCGATATGCGGATGCTCTTGGAAGACGGCGCCGAAATTGCCGAGTGGATCGCCCTCATCCGGCGGGAACAACAACGGCGGCCGGACGACTTCTGGCTGAACCACTCTATGGCTTGGGCCCTGGGACAGGCACGGCCACCCCGGCTGGAAGAGGCGGTGGGGTTCTACCGGGCGGCTGTCGCCCTGCGCCCGCGAAGCCCCGGCGCCGTCCTGAATGTGGGAGTTGCCTTGTCGGAACAGGGGAAGGTGGATGAGGCCATCGCTTGCTTCAACGAAGCTGTCCGCCTCCAGCCCGACTTCGCCGCCACCCATAACAACCTTGGCGTGGTGTTGGCGGACATGGGGAAGTCGGACGAGGCCCTCGCCTGCTACAAGGAGGCCATACGGCTCAAGTCCGACTTTGCCGAGGCCCATAATAACCTTGGCTCTGTTCTGGCGGAGAAGGGAAAGCTGGGCGAGGCCATCACCTCCTTCAAGGAGGCCATCCGCCTTGAGCCCGACTACGCCGATGCCCACACCAACCTGGGCGGTGCGCTGATGGAGAAGGGAGAGGGGGACAAGGCCACCACCTCTCTCAAGGAGGCCATCCGGCTCAAGCCCGACCTCGCCGAGGCCCACCACGACCTGGGAGAGGTGCTGAGGGACCAAGGACGATTCACGGAATCCCTGGCAGCGCACCGTCGGGCGCACGAACTTGGATCGAAACAGTCGGGCTGGCGCCACCCGTCCGCGCAGGCGGTCCGGGACGCCGAGCGCCTCGTCGAGCTGGACCGTAAGCTCCCCTCGGTCCTCAAGGGCGACCAGCGCCCGGCCGACGCCGCGGAAGCTGCCTACCTGGCGGCGTTCTGCCTGGAACACAAGCGAAAGCCCGCCGCCGCCGCCCGCCTGTTCGCCGACGCCTTGGCCTCCGACCCGAGGCTGGCCGAGGACCCCGGGACAGGCCTTCGCTACAACGCCGCCTGCGCCGCCGCGCAGGCGGGCTGCGGCGTGGGCCAGGACGCCGGCACGCTTGGCGAGATGGAGCGCCTCCGATGGCGGCGGCAGGCGCTGACCTGGCTGGACGCCGACCTCCGCGCGTGGCGGCGGTCCCTGGAGCGGGAGCCGGCCAAGGCCCGGCCAACCGTCACGGGGAAGATGCGGCACTGGCTCGCCGACGCCGACTTCACCGGGGTACGTGGTCCGGAGGCCCTGGCCCGCCTACCGCACGGGGAGCGCAACGCCTGGGCCAAGCTGTGGGCCGGGGTGGCCGACCTGCTTAAGCGGGCGGAGGGGCCGAAAGCCCGCGACGGCCCGCCCCGCCCCTGACCGCTCGCATCCGATTTGAGAAGTCGCCCTATCCGCAGCGTGGCTACACGCCGCCGATGAGGCATGCCCTGAGGCAAAGGTGATACCGGCTGAAAGACGCCCGGGCGCCCGGTCTGCGCGCCTACGGGGTTGCTGCTCCCTATTCCCGCGGACCGCCTCCAACGAAGGAGACTCGTTTCATGTGGCTCTTCCCTGCCCGTAACAACCGACGTCCGGCCTCCCCCGTCACCAAACGGCTTCGCCTCGAAGCCCTCGAGGGCCGGGTCGTTCCCAGCACGATGAAGGTCACCAGCCCGCTCGACGACGGCAGCGCGGGCACGTTGCGGTCCGTCATGGCCCTGGCGCAAAGCGGCGACAAGATCGTTTTCGCCGCCAGCCTGAAAGGCCAGACCATCACGATCGACCTGTGGGGCAGGGGGCAGCTCAGTTCGCCCTCGCGCAACCTGACCATCAACGGGCCGGGCGGTAATAATCCAGTGACCATCAGAGGGTGGTTTTTGTTCGGGGACAATGATTCCCCCGTGAGCACCGTTTCCCTGTCGAACCTCAACATCGTGGGTGGCGGCTTCGGGGGCAGCATCGTGAACTATGGGGCTTCGCTGAGCCTCGATCACTGCACTCTTTCTGGGGGCATGTTTGGCGCCGTAGGCGCCATCGCGAACTACGGCGGGACGGTGACGATCGACCACAGCACCTTGTCAGGATTCCGCAACGTAGATTTCGGCGTCATCAAGAACTCCTACGGGACGGTGACGATCGACCACAGCACCTTGTCCGACAACGAAGGAGGGGACGCCAGCGTTATTTACAACGAAGGCGGGTGGGTGACGATCGACCACAGCACCTTGTCGAACAACCAAACCATCTTCACCGGTGCCATCTTCAACTTCCAAGGCGGGCAGGTGGCCATCGACCACAGCATCCTGTCAGGAAACTTCAGCGACGACTTCGGTGCCGGAGCGATCTACAACGCGGATGGGCGGGTGACGATCGACCACAGTACCCTGTCAGACAATCACGCCGGCTTCACTGGCGGCGCGATCTGGTCTGGCGGTTCGCTGACGATCGCGCACAGCCTCCTCTTCGGGAATCAGGCTGGCTTCGAGGGCGGTGCCATATTTTGCTATTCTGGCTCCCTCACGATCCAGTCGAGCATCGTCTGGGGCAACACGGCACCCGTCGGCGGGGACCTCGCCAACTACGGCGACACCACGATCATCAACAGCCTCGTCGGCGACATCGCCAACTATGACACCTTGACAATCGAATGAAGCCATGACGGTACGCGCAGGCTGCCTCTCGTTCGCATAACCGCCAGCGCGTTCGGTCTGTGTCCACCTTGCCGCTACCCCCCACGAAGGAGACTCCGTCCATGTGGTTCAACACCCTCCGCAACACTCGACGTCCTATCGCCGCCGTCTCCCCGCGCCTCCGTCTCGAAGCGCTCGAAGGCCGCTGCCTGCTCTCCGCCGGCCAGCTCGACCCGACGTTCGGCTCCGGCGGCGTCGTCACCACGCCGATCAGTTCCGGCGACATGGCGTTGCAGCCCGACGGCAAGGTTCTGGCCGGGGGCGGCCCCTTTCAAATGACCCGGTACACGCCGGCTGGCACCCTGGACACGACCTTCGGCAACGGCGGCAACGTCACCACCACCATCGCCGGGTGGTCCTTGCAACATGCCTCCGCCATGGCCCTGTACCCCGCCACCGGCACGGCCAACGACGGCAAGATCGTGATGACAGGGAATACCAGCGTCAGCACGGGGAAAAAGACCTCCGAAACGCAACTCGCCCTGGTCCGCTACAACGCCAACGGCAGCCTCGACACCACCTTCGGCACCGGCGGGGCGGTGACCAACGGGTTCGGCAACGCTACATATGACCTCGGCGAGGCCGTCGTCGTCCAGCCGGACGGCAAAATCCTGGTGGCGGGACGGTCCGGCGGCTACGCCAATCCCACGCCGATTGTCCTGGCCCGCTACAACGCGAACGGCACCCCGGACCTTTCGTTCGGCAGCGGCGGGTCGGTGATCTCGCTTCCCGGCGGCACCACCGTCTGTGACGCCCGCGCCGTGGCGTTGCAGCCCGACGGCCGAATCGTCGTGGGCGGTTTCCTCTACCTGGGCGGGGACAATCTATTCGCCGTCGTTCGGTACACCGCCAACGGCACCCTGGACACGACCTTCGGCCAGGGTGGGTTTGCCGCCGTCAGCGTCTTCGCGGGAGGGGCCACAAGTTTCGGTGCCTTCGACGTCGCCGTCCAGCCGGACGGGCGAGTCGTGGCGGCCGGCCGGGGACGAACGACATTCCCCGGCACTCCTTCAGCGTTAACTCTCGTGCTCGCCCGCTTCACCGCCGCCGGCAGCCTCGACACCAGCTTCGCCGGCACGGGGATCGTGAGTCAGAACCCCCTTGGCCCCGGCGCTTATGACTCCGCGAACGGCGTGGCGTTACAGCCGGACGGCAAGATCGTCGGCGGCGGATTGCACGCGGTCATCGCCACGAACCAGCAGTCGTTCATGCTGCTCCGCTACAACCCCGACGGCGGCCTGGACACGACGTTCAACGGCACCGGCATCGTCTTGACCTCCAGCTTCAAAAACACGATCGACGGCAGCGGGACAGTGGCGATCCAGCCGGCGGACGGCAAGATCGTCGTGAGGGGGACCACCGTCAGCGGATCCTTCGTGGTCCTGGCCCGCTACCTCGGCGACCCCCCGCCCCAGGCTGCCTCCGTTGCGCCGCTGGCGGCGAAGCAAGTGCAACCGATCCTGCAAGAGGCCAGCGTTCGCTACACCCCCGACGGCTCCCTGGGCAGTTCGCTCACCGCCGGCGGCAGCCGCTCAGTCACCGGCCTTTCGGGGGGCTACGGCAACGATATCGCTATCCGCCAGGCGGACGGCACGGTCAACCCTGGCGAAGCCCGCCCTGGCGCGGTCGCCCTGGGCAGCCCGGAAGGGACTTCCTCCTTCCTCGACGACCTGTTCGCGGCGCGCCTTGACCTCAGCTGGGCGGCCATCGCCCAGTTCCTGGAGGAAAAGGACCGCTCCTGACCGCCACCCTGAACCCACATCCGGCCGTGCGGAAGGCTCGTTCCACACGGCCGCTTCCTTTCGTGAGGCCCGCCCCACCCCGCTGCCGATCTCACCAGGAGGATCGTCGCACGCCGCCCTCCTTCCCTCCGAGGCGTTCTGCTACACTGGAGGACGAGCCGCCGGGCCTGCCCCGGCGGCCCGGCCCGGCGCGACGGTGGACCGCATGAGCGACGACGCCCTGGAACAACCCGACTCCCCGCGCCGGCCGTGGCGGCTGCCGTTCGGGTGGCTCACGCTGTTCGCCCTGGCGTGGGTCGTCTACGAGCTAACCCACTCGCCGGCGTGGGCCTCGGCGCTGATCTGCCTGAAGTTCGGCTGGGAGGACTTCCTGACCGCCCAGTGGATCTGGCGCAACGACCCGGTGGCGGCCCGACGCCGCAGCCTCGGCTGGCTCTACAACGCCTGGGGCGCCTGGAAGACCGCCGCCGTCGCCTTCCTCATGAGCGTCGCCTTCGCCTCCGTCACGCCCCAGAGGCCGATGCCGCAGGCCATTCCCCAGGCCCTGCTCGCCTTCCTCGGGGCGTTCTTCACCTCGCTCGTCGCCATCGGAATGGCGACCCTGGCCACCGCGGTGGCCGTGTTATTAGCGTGGCTCGGCGGCGTCCGGCTGTGGCTCGACACCGGCGTCCACCGCGCCCGCCGCTTCAACTTCTGGCCGCCGACGCCGTTCTGCGAGGGGCGGGCCAACCGGCTCGGCACGCTGGTCGTCACCGCGCTGGGACTGTTCACGTTCCTCGGCCTGCTCGGCATCCTCAGCGTCACGCCGCCGGGCCGCCGCGGCGCCGTGTTCGGGCTGTTCCTGGCGGTCGGCGCCCCCATCGCGATCGGGCTGGCCCGAGAACTCATCCTCGCCAAGGTCCGGGCCGAGTACCCCGACGAGTGCTGGCCCGAAGAATGGGACCACCCCCTGCCATGACCTTCATCCACGCCTACCTCCTGGGCGGCCTCGTCCTCGCCGGCGTGCCGGTGCTGCTGCACCTGATTCTCCGTCAGAAGCCGAAGCGCCTCGCCTTCCCCGCCTTCCGCTTCCTCAAGCAGCGCCGCAAGATCAACCAGCGGAAGATGCAGCTCCAGCACCTGCTGCTCTTGCTGCTCCGCATCCTCGTCCTCGTTGCCCTGTGCCTGGCGCTGGCCCGGCCGCGGCTGTTCGCCCACCGGGCCGGCTCCGCCGGCGACCGGCCGGTGGTCGCCGCGCTTCTGTTCGACACCAGCGCCAGCATGGAGTACGCCGTCGGCGGCGTCAGCCGGCTCGACGACGCCAAGGCGAGAGCCCGCGAGCTGCTCGCCGAGATGAAGCCCGACAGCCGGGCCGTCGTCCTCGACGCCGGGCTCGACACCCAGGACTCGCTGTTGCCGCCCGCCGAGGCCCGCGGCCGACTCGACCTGTTGCGCATCCGCCCCGGCGCCGGGCCGCTCAACGCCGCCGTCGAGCGAGCCTTGCGCCTGCTGGAGAAGCACGACGGCGGCGAGGAGGGGCCGCCACGGCTGCTGTACATCTTCTCCGACCGCACCCGGGGGTCGTGGGACGCCTCGGGGCTGAGGCCCACCCTGCCGCCGGGCGTCACGGTCTACCTGGTGGACGTCGGGGCCGAGCCGGCCCGCGACCTCGGCATCGACCGCGTCGAGGTGGTGCCGCCGGTCGTCGCGGCGGGGGCGCGGTTCGAGGCGCGTCGGCGTGCGCGGCACGCCGGGCGGGCACCAGAACGAGCTGTCGGTCGCCCTGGAAGGGGAGGACCGGCCGCCCGACCGGCGGCCGGTTCTGCTCGGCAAGGGGTTGACGTCGGACGTGCTCGTCTTCGAGCACGTCGCCCCCACGCCGCCGGCGACGGCGGCCGCCGACGTGCCGTACCAGCTGACCGCCCGGTTGGGCACCCGCGACGCGATGCCGTTCAACAACGCCCGCCACGCCACCTTCCACGTCCGGGCCGGCCGCCGGGTGCTGACCCTGGTGGAGCGCCCCGACGATGCCCGCACCCGCGTCTGGGAGGCCGCCCACGCCTCGACGCGGTCCTTCGTCAGCGAGGTCAAGTCGTTCGCCGAGGCCGACAGACTCGACGCCAAGCAATTGGCCGGCTACTCCGTGATCGCGCTGTTCCAGACGGCCAACGTCCCCGACGGGTGGTGGAAGCGCCTCGCCGCCCACGCCCGGGCCGGCGGCGGCGTCGCCGTCATCCCCGGCGGCGAGGAGATGGCCTCCGGGCTCGCCGCGTTCAACAAACAAGGCCTCGACGCCGAGGTACTGCCGGCCGCGCTGGAGAAGCTCGCCGCCGCCCCGGACGGCAAGCCGGTCAGCTGGGCGCCGTTCACCGCGGCGCACCCGCTGACGGCCCCGTTCGTGGCCTGGATGCGCACGGTCGATCCCGACTTCGCCCGCGACGACCTGCGGCCGTTCGTCCGCCGGTACTGGCAGGTCAGGCCGGTGAAGGGGTCGATCACCATCGCCTCCTACGCGGACTCGAAAAGTAGCCCTTCCCTGGTGGAGCGCCCTGCCGGCAAGGGCCGCGTCGTGCTGTTCACCACGCCGCTCGACTTCCGCTACGTCGATGCCGACCGGCGGGTGCAGTGGAACAACTACTGGACCGACTCGTCGTTCGGCCTGGTGCTGATCGACCGCGTCTGCCGCTACCTCGGCGGCGAGGTCAGCACCCCTTCGGTCAACTTCACCTGCGGCCAGGCGCCGCGGCTGACCCTGGCCGCGCCGCCGGAGCCGCCGTTGAGCCTGGTCGGCCCCGGCCTGTCCGGCGCCGAGCGGGCCGTCAAGCCGCCCGGCGAGGACGGCGCGGTGGTGCTGCCGCAGGCGGCCGCGGCTGGCAACTACCAGATGCTCGATGGGAAAGGGGTGGTACGGGCCGCGTTCAGCCTTGACGTTGCCGCACGCGAGGGCGACCTGGACCGCGTTCCGGTCGCGGAGCTGGAGGAGGCGCTGGGCACCGGCAGCGTCCTCCAGGTCGGCCGTTCGCTGTCGATCGCCGACGCGCTGCGGGACGCCCGGCAGCCGCCGGTCGAGCTGCTGCCGTACCTGATGCTCCTGCTGCTGGCGGTGCTGACGTTCGAGGGGCTGCTGGCCAACCGCTTCTACCGCCGGGTGCCGGAGCCGGGAGGCGCGTCATGAGCCTCGTCCTCGACCCCGTCTGGCCGTGGTCGCGGCTGTGGGAGGCGTTGCAGCAGGTGCCGCCGGCCCTCCGCGTCGTCGCCGCCATGGCCGCGGCGGCGGCGTTCGCCCTGCCGCTGCTGCACTTCGCCCGGTCGCGGACGCACTGGCGGGCCAGCACCGCTAGCGTGGTGCTGATGTCGCTCTTGCTCGTCGGCCAACACACCTGGTCCTACGTCTACTCCGGCTGCCTGGGCGTCACCGGGTCGGGCTTCCCCGCGTTCTTTCTGGCGCTGGGGGCCCACCTCGCCCTGTTCCTGTTGCTGATCGGCCCGCCGGCGCTGGCCGGGCTCAGCGCCGCCACCTACCTCGGCACGCCGGGACTGACGCGCCGGCGCCTCGCCGCCGTCATCACCCTGCGGCTGCTGGCCTTCCTGCTGACGCTCATCGCCATCGCCCGGCCGTCGCTGGGCTGGTCGGACGAGGATAGGACGACAACGCAGCTCTTCTTACTCCTGGACCACTCGCGCAGCATGACCGTGCAGGACGAGCGGGGCAAGCAGTCGCGCTGGGAGCTGCTCCAGAAGACGCTGGAGCAAGCGCAGCCGGCGCTGGCCCGGCTGCGCGACGAGCAGCAGGTCGAGGTGAAGGTTTACCGCTTCGCCGACGAGTTGCACGAGGCCGCCCTCGACGACCTCGGTCCGCCCGACGGCAAGCGCACCGACGCCGGCGCGGCGTTGCGGGCGCTGTTCGACCGCCGGGACGGCCGGGTGGCCCTGCGCGGCGTGCTGCTGGTCGGAGACGGGGCCGACAACGGCGGCACGCCGGCCCTGGCCGAGGCGACGCGTTGGCGCGGGGCGGGGACGGCCCTGTCCACGTTCGCCTGCGGCAACCCCGGCACGACGGCGAAGGAGAACGACATCGCCGTGACGGCGATCTCGACCTCGCCGTCGCCGTTCGTGCCGATGAAGGGCAAGCTGACGGTCAAGCTCGCCGTGGACGCCCGCGGCTACGAGAACACCAGGGCCCGCGTCCGCCTGTTCCTCGAGGCCGACGGCGAGGACCGCGAGGTGCTCGCCAAGGACGTCCCGCTGCCGTTGACCACCGGCAACGAGGTGACGCTGGTGACCGACGCGCCGGCCAAGCCCGGCGAGGTGAAGGTGAAGGCCGTCGTGGAGTCGCCCGAGCCGGACCACCTGCCCTTGAACAACACCATCGAGACGTTCGTGACGGTGTCGAAGGAGGGCATCTCGGTGCTCCTGGTGGACCGCTCGCGCGCCTTCGAGCCGCAGCTGATCTGCGACGCGCTGTCGGCCGACCCGCGCATCCGCGTGACGCCGGTCTGGGTGCGCGGCGGGCGGGCGCCGCGGTTGCGGCTGCTCGACGAGCAGCCGTTCGACGTGATCCTGCTCGGCGACGTGACGCTGGCGCAACTGCGAAGCCTCGACCCGGACGCGCCGGCGAAGATCCGCAAGCAGGTGGAGCGAGGGGCCGGGCTGATGGTGCTGGGTGGCTACGTCAACCTCGGCAACGGCAACTGGCAGGGCTCGGAACTGGAGAGGCTCCTGCCGGTGGACCTCGACGAGCGCGAGCAGATCGACAAGCCGGTGCGGATGGTGCCGACGGAGGACGGCCTGCGGCGGGCGAGGTACGTCCTGCGCCTGGACGACCACCCGGACCTCCACCGGGCCTGGGCCACCCTGGCGAAGCTCGACGGCATGACCGTGCTGAAGCTGCCGGCCAAGCGGACCGGGCTGGAGTTGGTCCTCGCCGAGACGGAGGACAGGCGGCCGCTGCTCGTCACCTCGCCCTACGGGGGGAAGCCGGGCAACGAGGCCGGCGCGGCGAGGGTGCTGGTGTTCGGCGGCGACACGACGTACCGCTGGGTGCGCGGCGAGGAGGGGCAGCGGCTGCACGAGCGGTTCTGGCGGCAAGTGGTCGTCTGGCTGGCGCGGCAGGAGGACGCCGAGGGCACCCTGTGGGTGCGGCCGGACGTGCGCCGGCTGCCGGTGCGGAGCGAGCTGGGCTTCGCCGTCGGCCTGCGCGGCAAGGGCGGCGGGCCGGACGTGCGCGACGGCAAGTTCGAGGTCGAGGTCGTCGGGCCGGACGGCACCAGGTCGCCCGTGCCGCTGATGCGCAGCCCGACGCAGACGCGCGGCGTCTTCGGCGGGACGAAGCAGCCCGGCGTGTACAGGATCACCGTGAAGGGCGAGGGGAAGGACCCGTCCGGGGGCGTCGTGTCCGGCGAGTCGTCGGCGCGGGTGATCGTCTACGACGAGGACGTCGAGATGGCCCGGCCGGCGGCGGACCCGGAGTTCCTCAAGAAGCTGGCGGCGGCCGGCGGCGGCGAGGCGCTGCGCGTCGAGCAGCTGGCGGATTACCTCAACCGCCTCGCCGAGCAGCCGCTAGAGCACGGCCAGGCGAGGATGGAACTGCGGCCGGACTGGCGGACGACGAGTCGGTCACCGTTTCTGGTGTGGTTCTTCGTCACCTTCTGCGTCGTCGTGTCGCTGGAGTGGGGGTTGCGGCGGCGCTGGGGGATGGTTTGATTGTCGGGGCGTCCGTGGTGTGGCTGGGTAAGGGGTAGGGTGGCGAGCGCGAACCCGCAAGCGGGGTCGTCCCGAACTGGGGAGGGCAGGCCAGCCGCTGGCCACCTCTCATTCGCGCCGGCCGGCGGGGGGGGGGTCCGCCCTCGCCCACATTTCCCACCGCTACGCCACTGGGATGACCCCCCGCACGACCCGGCGGCGCTCACTCCAGGTTCACCTTCAGCGTCTTCCTCTCCTTGGCGCGGATGACGATCACGTCGATCTTGTCCCCCTTCTTCCGCGTCGCCATCGCCTGCATGTACTCGTTGATGTTCTTGACCGGCTTGCCGGCGATCTCCACGATGCGGTCACCGCCCTGCATGCCGGCCTTCTCCGCCGCCCCGCCGGACGTCACCGACTCGACCTCGACGCCCTCCTCGCCGCCGTAGCCCGGCCGGATGCCCAGCCGCGGCCCGCTCGACGGCCGGCCAATCGGCGCGCCCTTGACCTCCACGAACGCCGGCCTGGCCATCGTCGCCAGCCGCTCGACGATCTCCTCGCCCATGTCCACGACGCGGCGCATCCCTTCGAGGTTGATCTTGTCGGCGGTGTCGCTGGGCTTGTGGTAGTCCTCGTGCACGCCGGTCCAGACGAACAGCACCGGCACCTTCTTGCCGCAGAACGAGGCGTGGTCGCTGGGGCCGAACCCCGACTCCTGCGACTTCAGCAGGAAGCCGCGCTTCTTCGCCTGCCCGTCGATCAGCTCCTTGAACCCCTTGGCCGTGCCGTGGCCCTCGGTCAGCACCCGGTCCAGGCCGGTCTCCTTGTCCTTGGTCAGCCGGCCGACCATGTCGAGGTTGAACATGGAGGCCGTGTCGGCCAGGGGGAACACCGGCTCCTTGCAGTAGTGGGCCGAGCCGAACAGCCCCAGCTCCTCGCCGGAGAAGGCGATGAAGACCAGCCGCCGGCCCTGGCGTTGCCTTTGGTCGGCGAAGCGGCGGGCCAGCTCCATCATGGCGGTGGTGCCGGAGCCGTTGTCGTCGGCGCCGAGGTGGATCGCGCGCTTCTTGCTGGGGGCATTGCTGCTCGGCCCGCCGTAGCCGAGGTGGTCGTAGTGCGCCCCGACGACGACCGTCTCGTTCGCCAGCGGGCCGGAGCCGTCCAGCACGCCGACGACGTTCCGCAACGGGATCGCGTCGGCCTTGCGCTCGACGGCCAGCCGGGCGCTCCAGCCGGGCAGCTCGCGGCTGCGCGGCTTCAGGTCGTGGTCGATGGCCTTCTCGATGGCCCCCAGCTGGAGGTTCGGCGGCAGCATCCGGTCGAGGAGGTCGCGGCGCATGGTCGCGGCGGGGATGTGGCTGCCGCCGCGCATGACCGGGGCGAAGCTGAAGTCGGCGGGGGCGTCGCCGTCGGCGGCGGTGTCGGCGTCGTTGACGAACAGGGCGCCGGCGGCCCCCCTCTTCTTCGCCAGGGTCAGCTTGGCGGAGAACGAGGCGGCCTCGACCATCTCCTTGGTGCGGCCGGTCGGGGCCGACCGCGGCGTGTCGCGCAGGAGGACGACGACCTTGCCCTTGACGTCGAGGCCGGCGTAGTCGTCGTACTCGGGGTCGGAGCAGCTGACGCCGTAGCCGGCGAAGACCAGCGGGCCGGCCGCCACGCCCTTCTGGTCGTGGCCGAGCGGGATGAACTGCGCCCCCTGCTTGAGCGTGATCTTCTGCCCCTGCGGGCCGACGAGTTCCAGCGAGCCGACGGCGCCGGCGATGGCGTAGGGCTGGAAGTAGCCGCCCTGGTAACCGGGCTTCAGGCCGATCCTCTTGAACTCGGCGGCGATGTAGTCGCCGGCCCTTTTCAGGCCCTTGGTGGTGGCGCCGCGGCCCTCGCACTGGGGCGAGGCGAGGAAGAAGATGTCCTTCCGCATCCGCTCCACCGCGGCCCGGTTCAGCTCCTCGCGCGTCGCCGCCGACCCCGTCGCGGCCAGCGCCACCGCCAGCGCCACCGCCCCCCACACGCCTCGCATGATCGTCATGAGAACCTCTCGCCTACCCGAACCGCCGCGACCCGCCGCGGCGGTCCCTCTATCCTATCCCGCGGCGCGCGGCAAAGCGAGCGGGTCGCTCGTCGTCCCTGGCCGGCCGGCTACAATCCTCCCTGTCGCGCCCCAACCGCCTACCCAAGGAGGCCCGCCGTGTCGCGTTTGCTCTCTCTCGCCATGCTCTGCTGCCTGGTGTGCTGGTCGCCGTCCCCCGCCGACGACGCCAAGGGGTCGGAGATCTTCAACGGCATGGACCTGACCGGCTGGAAGGTCTTCATCCCCGCCAAGGACAAGAGCAAGGCCAAGCCCGGGGACGTCTGGACGGTCAAGGACGGCGTCATCGAGTGCAAGGGCCGCCCCAACGGCTACATCGTCACCGAGAAGGAGTACGGCGACTACGTCCTGGAGCTGGAGTGGAGGTGGCCGGCCAAGCCGGGCAACAGCGGCGTGCTGCTGCACGTCAGCGGCAAGGACATGATCTGGCCCAAGAGCGCCGAGGCGCAGCTCTATGCCGGCTCGGCCGGCGACATCTGGCTGATCGAGAACTTCAAGCTCGACGTGGACAAGTCCCGTCAGGACAAGAAGACGCCCCGCCACTACTTCCGCCTCGACAAGGACAAGAAGGTCGAGAAGGAGCCCGGCGAGTGGAACAAGTACAGGATCACCTGCAAGGGCGACACGGTGCGGCTGGAGGTCAACGGCGTGTTCGTCAACGAGGGCAAGAACAGCGAGTTTACCAAAGGCAAGATCGCCCTGCAGGCGGAGGGGTCGCCGATCCACTTCCGCAACATCAAGCTGACGCCGGCCAAGTGAGCCCGTGGACCCGTTCAGCACCAACCCATTCACGGTGTTCACGCTCATCACCGCCCCGGCGGTGCTGACCAACGCCTCGGCGGTGATGAGCCTGACGACGTCGAACCGGCTGGCGCGGGCGATGGACCGGGCGAGGCAGCTCCAGGCCGAGCTGTCGCACACCCAGCCGCCGACCGACCGCGCCTACGCCGTGCGGCGGCTGGAGCTGACCCGCCGCCGCGCCCTGGTCATGACGCAGGCGCTGGGCGCGTTCCAGCTGGCCTACGGCTCGTTCGCCGCCGCGACGCTGGTGGCGCTGATCGGGGCGGCGCTGGCCTCGTTTGGGCTGTTCCCCCTCGCCCACGGCGCCCTGGCGGGGTCGTTCGCCTGCTTCATGACGGCGATCGTGTCAACGATGGTCGGCGCGATCCGGTTGGTGCGCGAGACGAGGCTGGCCTACGAGGTCGTCCGCGAGGACACCGCCCGGCTGCTCGCCGAACTCGACGAGGCCGCCAGGCGCTGACCATGCACCACCTGCCCTACTCGCGCCCCTGGTTCGTGCAGCACCTGCGGCTGGTCGCGGTCGGCCTGCTGACCGGCGTCGCCGCCGTCGCCTTCCGCCAGGCGCTGGAGTGGGCCGACGGCTCTCGGCCCTGGCTGATGAGCCGGGTCGGGGAGGGACCGCTCGCCCTGGCCGTGAGCGTGGCACTGTCGGTGTTCGCGGTAGTGGCGGCGGCGCTGCTGGTGGCGCGGCACTGCCCCGAGGCGTCGGGCAGCGGCATCCCCGACGCCAAGGCGCTGGCGCGGCACCCGCGGCCGATCCGCTGGGCGCGACTGCTGGCGGTGAAGTTCTCCAGCGGCGTGCTGGGCATCGGCGGCGGCCTGGCGCTGGGCCGCGAGGGGCCTACGGTGCAGATGGGCGCCGCCGTCGGCGAGATGGTCGGGGGGATGTCCGGCGTGACGCCCGGCGAGCGCCGGCAGCTGATCATCCTCGGCGCCGGCGCGGGCCTCGCCGGGGCGTTCAACGCCCCCCTGGCCGGGGCGATGTTCGTCTGCGAGGAGCTGGGCGAGGACTTCAAGCCGCCGACCGCCCTCGCAGCCCTGTTGACGACGTTCGGCAGCGACCTCGTCAGCCGGGCGCTGACCGGCCAGTACCCGCAGCTGGGCACCTACCCCGCGACGCCGCCGGCGCTGGGGCTGTTGCCGGCCTTCCTTCTGCTCGGCTGGCTCGGCGGCGTGCTGGGGGTCATGTTCAACCAGGCGCTTCTCGCCGCCATCCGGGCCTCTCACGTCGTCCAGCGGCGGTTGGGCACGTGGGTCTGGCCGCTAGCTATCGGGGCGATCATCGGCGTGCTGGGGTGGCTGGACCCGCGCTGGGTCGGCGGCGGAGACGGCCTCTTCACCGAGCTGCGCTCAAATCCGATGGAACTGGGCCGGGCGCTGTTCCTATTCGGGCTACGGTTCCTGCTCACCGTCGGCAGCTACGCCACCGGGGCGGCAGGGGGGCTGTTCGCGCCGCTTCTGGTGATGGGGGCGTTACTCGGCTCGGGGGCCGCTCACGGCCTGGCCGCCGACCGCAATGCGCTCGTGATCGTGGGCATGGCGGCGCTGTTCACCGGCTGCGTGCGGACGCCCCTGACCGGCGTGCTGCTCATGGTCGAGATGGCCGGGGCGTTCGCGCTGACCATTCCGCTGCTCGGTGCCTGCCTGCTGGCGAAGCTGACCGCCGACGCGCTGGGCGACCAGCCCATCTACGACGCGTTGCTCGAGGAACAGCCGCGAGCCCGACGAGCCATGGGTAATGAGCAGACGCCTCCTTCCTGAGCGGCGTGAGACGGCAGACAGGGAAACGCACGAGGGGCGACGGCCGTGAAGGCCGCCGCCCCTCTCGTATGTCGCCAAGGCGATTGGACGCGCCTTACCGGCTCCGCCGCCGGCGGTAACCCGCCAGGCCGGCAATCCCGAGGCCGGCGAGCACGATGGCGGGCGGCGCGGGGACGGCGACATCGCCGGCGACGGCGCCGTTTTCCCACGGCGTCCCGCCCGAGACGACAACGCTGTTCAGGGTCGCGCCGGTGTTCGGGTCAAGGGTCAACAACAGGCCCTGGCTCGTGGAAACATAGAGGTTCGCCCCGTCGTAAGCCAGGCCGACGCCGCCCGGGATGTTGCGGGCGACCAAGGCTACGTACCTCGAAGGGGCGCCTGGATCGGGTCCAACCCGGACACTCAGCGCAGGATGGATGCGCGATCCTTGGCGGCTTATAGTTACAGGCATGAGCGACGTCACGCGGATCCTGTCTACCATCGAGCAAGGTGACTCCCACGCCGCCGGCCAGCTCCTGCCGCTCGTCTACGACGAGTTGCGCCGCCTCGCCGCGCAGAAGCTGGCTCACGAGAAGCCGGGGCAGACCCTCGACGCCACCGCCCTCGTCCACGAGGCCTACCTGCGGCTGGTCGGGCCGGGCGAGGGGCCGCACTGGAACAGCCGCGGGCACTTCTTCGCCGCCGCAGCCGAGGCCATGCGGCGCATCCTCATCAACCGGGCCCGCGACAAGGCGCGCCTCAAGCGCGGCGGGGGGTGGCAGCGCATCGACCTGGACAAGCTGACCGCCGCGGGCCAGGCCACGGACGACGACCTGATTGCCCTGGACGATAGCCTGGAACGCCTCGCCCGGGAGAACCCCGGCTGCGCGGAACTGGTCAAGCTGCGATTCTTCGCCGGGCTGACCCTGGAGGAGGCGGCCGCCACCCTCGGCCTGGCCCGGCGCACCGCCGACCGTACCTGGGCCTATGCGCGGGCCTGGCTGTACGAGGCCCTCAGCGGGGGCGACCCCTCGGGGCCGGGGGCATGAATAGTACGCCCCGACGTGGCGCGTCTCTTCGCGGAACGGGGCACTGCATAACAGAAGGCCGGGGAGGGGCTGTCCATGAGCGATGCGGGGCGCCACATCTTGACCATTTTCGGGGAGGCCCTCGACTGTGCCTCGCCGGCGGAGCAGTCGATGTACCTTGACCGCGCCTGTGGCGGCGACGCGGCGTTGCGGGACCGCGTCGAGGCCCTCTTGCGCGCCCACCAACGGGCGGGGGAGGGGGACTTTCTCCTGGGGCCAACCGCGCAGGCCGACCGGGCTCCGCCGGAAGCGCCGGGGGCGGCCCTCGGCCCGTACAAGGTGGTCGAGCCGATCGGCGAGGGCGGCTTCGGCGTCGTCTTCCTGGCCGAGCAGCAGCAGCCGGTCCGCCGCCTGGTCGCCCTGAAGGTGATCAAGCCGGGGATGGACAGCAAGCAGGTGATCGCCCGGTTCGAGGCGGAGCGGCAGGCGCTGGCGCTGATGGACCACCCCAACATCGCCAAGGTCCTCGACGCCGGCGAAACTCCCCCTGCCTACGCCGGGGGCTCGGCGCGGCCGTACTTCGTGATGGAGCTGGTCAAGGGGGCCCCCATCACGGACTTCTGCGACCAGAATCAACTCCCGCCGCGCCAGCGCCTGGCGCTGTTCGTCAGCGTGTGCTCTGCGGTGCAGCACGCGCACCAGAAGGGGGTCATCCACCGCGACCTCAAGCCTTCCAACGTCCTCGTCACGCTGTACGACGGCCTCCCGGTGGTGAAGGTGATCGACTTCGGCATCGCCAAGGCGATCGACCAGCGGCTGACCGACAAGACACTGGTTACCGGACTGGCCCAGGTTGTCGGCACGCCGCTGTACATGAGCCCGGAGCAGGCGGAGATGAGCGGCCTGGACATCGACACCCGCAGCGACATTTACTCGCTGGGCGTGCTGCTCTACGAGCTGCTGACGGGCACGACCCCGTTCGACAAGGACCGGCTGCGCCAGGCCTCGTTCGACGAGCTGCGGCGCATCCTCCGCGAGGAGGAGCCGCCCCGGCCGAGTACCCGCATCAGCACGCTGGGGCCGGCCGCGGTGACGGTCTCGGACCGACGGCAGACCGACCCGAAGCGGCTGGGCCAGCTGGTGCGCGGGGAGCTGGACTGGATTGCGATGAGGTGCCTGGAGAAGGACCGCAACCGCCGCTACGAGTCGGCGGCCTCCCTGGCGCGCGACGTCGAGCGCTACCTGGCCGACGAGCCGGTCGAGGCGTGCCCGCCCAGCGCCGGCTACCGGCTCCGCAAGCTGGCCCGCAAGCACCGGCGCCTGCTGCTCACCTCCGGGGCCTTCCTGGCCCTGCTATTGGGGGGCGGCGCAATCACCGCGTGGCAGGCGGTGCGGCTGGCGCAGGCCGAGTTGGAACAGGCGGTCCAACAGGCCCGACGCGGCGAGGAAGTTCATGCGGCCCTGGACCGGGCGGCCGAGCTACAGGGCCAGGCCCGGTCGGCGAAGGCCGGCGACCTGGGGAAGTGGGCCGAGGCGCGGGCGATGGCTCGGCGCGCCGAGGCCCTGGTGGAGAGCGGGCCGGTGGAGCCGGGGCTGGGCGAGCAGGTCAAGTCCCTGCTGGGCGCGCTGGATCGCGAGGAGAAGGACCGCCGGATGGTGAACGGCCTGGCCGAGATTCGGCTCCGCAAGGCGGACCTGAAGGGGGAGCGGTTCGACACGCACGGCGCCGGCCCCCGCTACGCGGCGGCCTTCCGGGAGTACGGCCTCGACCTGGACGCGCTGCCGCCCACGGCGGCCGTGCCGCAGTTGCGCGAGGTGGCGATCCGGGAGGAACTGCTGGCCGCGCTGGACGACTGGATCTGGTCAGAAGAGCCGAGCGACCCGCGCCTGTCGAAGCTGCGGGCCGTGGCCGATGGGGCCGACGACAACGCCTGGCGGCGCGACCTACGCGCGGCCGCGGGTCGGAGAGACGGCTTACACCTCGCGAAGCTGGCCAAGGACCCTCGCGCGCTGGAGCAAGCGCCGGCCGTCCTGGCCCTGTTCGGCGAGGCGCTGCAGGTGGCCGGCCGCCCGGAAGAGGCGGCGGACTGGTTGCGCCAGGCGCAGCGGCGGCACGGGGGCGACTTCTGGCTCAACGACCACCTGGCCTTCGTCCTGTTCGCCGTGATGCAGCCGCCTCGGACCGAGGAGGCGGTCGGGTACTTCCGGGCCACGGTCGCCCTGCGGCCGGAGAGCCCGGGAGTCCATTACAACCTGGGGAACGCCCTGCGCGAGCGGGGAGACCTGGCCGCCGCCGTCGCCTGCTACCGGCAGGCCCTCGCCCTCGACCGCGACTACGCCTCGGCGCACGTGAACCTGGGCTTCGTGTTAAGCAAGCAGGGTGACCGCGACGGTGCCGCCGCCCACTTCCGTCAGGCCCTCGAACTGGCCCCGAAGCACGCGTTGGCCCGCACCCACCTCGGCGCCCTCCTGGCGCAACGGGGGGACCTGAAAGGCGCCGCCGCCCACTTCCGCCAGGCGATCGCGGATGACCGGAAGTGCGCCCCGGCCCACAACAGCCTTGGCGCCCTCCTGGACGCCCAGGGCGACCCCGCCGGCGCCGCCGCCTGCTTCCGGCATGCGCTCGAAAGCGACCCGAACCACGTGCGGGCTCACTACAACCTCGGCATCGTCTCGAGGAAGTTAGGGGACCCGGCCGGCGCCGCCGCCTCCTTCCGCCGCGCCACCGAACTCCAACCGGACTACCTGGAAGCGCACAACGAACTCGCCCGCACCCTGGGGACCCAGAAGTCCACCGCCGCCGCCATCGCCAGCTACCGCCGCCTCCTCGAACTCAAGCCGAAAGACGCGAGAGGCCACTATTACCTCGGGGTGCTTTTGGGGAGGCAGGCGGACACCCCCGGCGCGGTCGCCAGCTACCGCAAGGCCGTCGAGGTCGATCCGAAGTACGCCGAGGCCCACTGCGACCTGGGGAACGCGCTGATTCACCTGGGGGACTTTCGAGCGGCCCTGGTGTCGCTCCGGACCGGGCACGAACTGGGCTCGCAACAAAAGGGCTGGCGCCACCCCTCGGCGGAGTGGGTCAAGGATTGCGAGCGCTGGCTCGACCTGGAGGGCCGGCTGCCGGCGATCCTGAAGGGCAATACAAAACCCGCCAGCGCCGCCGAGCGGATCGAGCTGGCGGACCTCTGCCGCTACAAGCGGCTGTACGCCGACTCGGTGCGGTTGTTTTCCGAAGCGTTCGCCGCCGACGACCGTCTGGCGGCGGACGTCGGCGCCGGCCATCGCTACCGGGCCGCCAGCTCGGCCGTGCTGGCGGGCTGCGGCCAAGGGGTCGATGCGGCCCGGCTCGACGAGGCGGATCGCGCGCCAGCGCGGCAGAAGGCCCTGGTGTGGCTGCGGGACGACCTGGCCGGCCGCGCTGACCTGGAGGGCGCTGGGCCGACCTCGCCAGGCGGTGGGCAGTCCTGCGCCCTGCAGCGCGACGCGGTCCTGGCCGGCGTGCGCGACGCCGGCCCCTCGCGGGGCTGCCCGACAAGGAGCAAGCCGAGTGGCAGCAGCTCGGGCGGACGTCGCAGCCCTGATCGCCAAAACCGGCCAGCCGAGATAGCTTTCGGCGCGGCTCGCCATCCGATCGCCACGTGCAAGAACGGCTGCGGGGTCGGGCCTCGGCCGAGCCGGCCCAGGCGGGGAAGATCCGCCGCCGCGCCCTCGCCGGTTGCCGCGAGGGCCGGTTCGACCGGGCCCTCGCCGAGAGCCTCCGGCTGATCCGGGTAGAGGCGGCCCGAAAAAATCACCTGGGCCTTGGCGCACTTCTCCCCGCAACGGGGCACTGTAGGGCAGAGACACAAGCGGGCGGAATACCCGCTGCCCACCTGACCGGACGAATCCACCACCTGAAACGCAGCGCCGAGGAGCCTTGAGCCGTTCGGCCTGCGCGCCGGGCGCCGTTCTCCTCGTGTCGTGCCGACCGTCCCAGCAAGGAGATTCCCCATGACCAGCCGTTCCTGGATCCGCAAGCTGTTCGCCCGGCCCGTCACCCGCCCGATCCGCAAGGCCGCGGCCGCACCGCGGCTCCGGGTGGAACCGCTGGAAGACCGCTGCGTGCCCGACGCCTCCGTGACCGGCACCGCGGCGGCGGACCACTTCCACGTCCGCCCCGGGACGGTGGCCGGCACGGTGATCGTGTCCAGCGACAACGGCACGTTCGCCCCGCAGACGCTGGTCAACCTGACCGGCACCCTCAACCTCCTGCCGGGCACCGGGGAGGACACGATCACCATCGAACCGCTGGGTGGCCGGTTCACCGGCAACGTGAGTGTGACCGACCCGGACACGGTGACGCTCAAGAACATGGCCCTGCCCGGTAGCCTGACGGTCAGCGCGGTAAGGATCACCGCCGCCGACGGGGCGAACATCCAGGCCGCCGACGGGGACATCACCCTGGCGGTGCGCGACACGGCGAACGCGGACTTCCCGCTGAACAACCCGCTGTTCCGCGACCGGCAGGCGGCCGCCGGCATCACCATCGGGTCCGCGACGCTGACCGGCCGGAACGTCACCCTGACCAGCTCCGCCTCCACCACCAAGCTGGCCCGGACCAACGTGAGCCAGGACACCCGGGCGGTGGCCCTGGCCGACGTCAACGGCGACGGCCGGCCGGACCTGATCACGGCCGCCACCGACCCCGGCACCGGCGGCGGGCTCGGCGGGCCGCTGCTGCTGTTCCTCAACACCGGCCGGGTCGATCCGTTCGACGGCTCGATCCCCCAGACGATCACCCGCGGCGGCGGGATGACCAGCCTGGCCGTCGGCGACGTGACCGGGGACGGCAAGCCGGACCTGGTCGTCGGCAGCACCGCCAACCCGGACCTGCAGGGCACCTTCCGCTTCAGCCGGCTGTTCGTCAACACCGGCCGTTCGGCGGCGCCGTTCGAGGACGCGCCGGGGTCGGTGTTCAACGTCGGCACCGGCCGCGACTACACGACCTCGGTGGCCCTGGCCGACGTGAACGGCGACCGCAAACTCGACCTGCTGCTCGGCAACGAGGTGGGGATCCCCAGTGGCCAGATCGGCTTCAGCTTCCCGACCGCGAGCCGGCTCATCCTCAACCAGGGCGGGGCCAACCCCTTCTCCGCCGAGGGCCGGACGGTCGGCGCCCTGTCCGCGAACACTCAGGCCGTGGCGTTCGCCGACCTGAACGGCGACGGCCGGATGGACCTGATCGCCGCCAACGCCCCGTACGCCGACGGCCTGCTGCCGATCACTGAGGTCCCATCGACCAGCCGGGTGTTCCTGAACACCGGCGGGTCGGTCCCGTTCGACGGGTTCGGCACTGCGTTCGGCGGGGACGGCACCCTGCCGGTCACCAGCGTGGCCACCGGCGACCTGAACGGGGACGGCCGACCGGACATCGTCCTCGGCGTGAACGGCCGTCCGTCCCAGGTGTTCCTGAGCGCGGCTGGCACGCCGGCTTACCTCGCCGCCCCGATCACCCTGGGCGGCGCGGACGCGGTGAAGGGGGTGGTCCTCACCGACGTCAACAAGGATGGCCACCTGGACATCGTGACGGCCGTGGCCGGGGTCAGCCGGGTGTACGTGAACCAGGGCACCGGCAGCGCGTACACCAGGTACGACCTGGTCTCCGACGGGTTCACCTCGAACGGCGTAGCCGCCGCGGCGGCCGCCGACCTGAACGGGGACGGCCGGCCTGACCTGGCGGTGGTCGGCAAGGACGCCCCGCCACAGGTGTTCGTGAACAACGGGGCCGCCCGCCCGTACACCGAGGCCACCCTCAAGACGGTCAGCCTCGACCCCTCCTTGACGACGAACATCGACGCGCCGTTCCTGGGGACGAAGAGCCTGTTCGCCTCGGCCGTCGTGTCCAAGGCCGACTCGTCGGTCCTGGTCAACGGCGGGGCGTCGCTCACGGCCACGGCCGGCGACGTGGTGATCGACAGCTGGGCGGTGGCGGCCGCGTCGAACCTCACCGTCGGCGTGTTCGTCGGCGTCACCTACGCCGACGTCGAGCCGACCGCCACCGCCAGGCTGCTGCCGGGGGCCCGGGTGTCGGCCGCCGGGGCGTTCCAACTCCTGGCCCGGACGAACACGGCCCTGGACGTCGGCGTCACCACCATCGCCCCGATGCTGGTGAACATCGACATCGCCTACGGCAAGTCGCGGTCGGCGGCCACCGCCACCGTCGGGGCCGGGGCGGCGGTGACGGCCGGGTCCGCGACCGTGGCGGCCAACGCCCACAACTCCCTGAACACCTCGGCCGGCGGGTTCAACCTGACGTTCGGCAACAAGGTGGTGTCCGGCGGGGTCGGCATCGCCGTCACCGACTACTCGTCCAAGGCGGTCGCCCAGATGGACGGCACCCTGACCACGACCACCGGCGACGCCCTGGTCGCGGCGAACGCGACGAACGCGGCGAACTCCACGGAGGCCAGCGCGTCGGTGCTGAGCGTTACCCGCACCCTGATCGGGGCCGGCAAGTCGGTCCAGGGGGTCGGCGAGTCCGTCAAGAAGCTGGCGCCGCTGACGGCCCCGCTGTCCGGGGTGCTCCAGGGCGGCGGGTATCTGCTGGGGATGCTGGCCGGGGGCAGCGCCAAGTTCGCCGCCGCAGCCGGCATCGCCTGGGTGACCAGCGAGCTGACGGCGACGGCCGGGGTCGGGGGCCGGGTGACCGTGCCCCGCCACCTGGTCATCAACAGCCGCACCGAGGACAACGTCAAGGTGGTCGCCACCGGCAGCGCCGGCAACGCCGACACGGCGTCGCTGGGCGGCGGGCTGGCGGTCTCGAACCTGACCAACACGGCCTCCTCGACCGTGGCCCCCGGCGCCGACCTGGCGGTCGGCGGCCAGCTCCACGTGACCTCCAACGCGGTGGTCCCCAACCCGCTCAGCGCCAGCCTCCCGGGCGACTTCCGGTTCGTGCCGCCGCCGGACACCACCGGCACCCCGACGAGCAACGACGCCGACCGCGTCGCCAACGCCTACCAGATGGGCCAGGCCACGGCCGACGGGTTCCTCACCTACATGGGGAGCACGGTCGTCCCGATCGTCACCGGCATCCTGTTCGGCAACCCGCGGGCCCTGGGCACCTCGTTCGTCAAGGGCACCGGCACGGCGGAGGAAGGCCAGCCCGGCAACTCGGTCGGGATCGGCGGCGGGATCAACGTGTTCCGGCTGAACAACACCTCGACGGCGACCATCGGCCAGGGGGCCAAGGTGAACCAGCGGTCGCCGGGCCCGGACGTGCCGTTGGCCGAGCAGGACGTTTGGGTGGAGGCGGACACCACCGTCATCACCATCCACCTGGGCAACCAGATCGCGGCCTCCAACGCGCCGGACGGCGGGGCCGGGGCCGCCGGGGCCGCGGCGGTCGGCGGGCAGTTCGAGTACGTCGGGTACATCAACAAGGCCATCGCGCACATCGACGACGGGGCGCAGGTGAAGGCCGGCCGCGACCTGAGGGTGACGGCCAACACGTTCAACTACCTGATGACGGTCATTCAGGCCGGGGCCAAGGCCAAGTCGGTCGGGGTCGGCGGGACGCTGTCGATCCACGAGCTGCGGAACCAGACCCAGGCCTACGTCGAGGACGGGGCCACGCTGGAGGCCGGCCGCGACCTCCAGGTGTTGGCCGGCAACCAGCTCCAGGTGTTCAACGCCGGCGGCGGGATCACCCAGGGCAGCAACGCCGGGTTCGGGGTGTCGGCGGTCGCCAACCTGCTCCAGCAGAACGACACCCTCGCCTTCCTCGGCGACAACAACGGCCTGCCCCAGGCCGGGTCCGTCACCGCCGGGCGGAACGTGGACGTGAAGGCCACGGCCGACACCCTGGTGGTGGGCGTGGCCCTCTCCGGGGCGGCCGCCGACGGCCGGCCCGACAAGCTGGAGGAGCCGGGCGGGCCGGACACCTTTTCCACCTTCAAGGAGTGGGGCGCGGCCCGGTTGGCCTACCTCAAGTCGCTCAACCCCAAGGGCGGGATCGGGGTGGCCGGGGACGTGGTCGTCAACGGCCTGGTGTCCGACACGCGGGCGTTCATCCGCGGGCCGGGGTCGGTCACGGCGGGTCGCGACCTGACGGTGGCGGCCCGGGACACCAGCCTGTTCGCCGCCGCCTCTGGGGCGGTTGCCGTCGGCAACTCGGCCGGCTTCGCCGGGTCGGTGGCGGTGAACACGGTGAAGCGGACCACCCGGGCGTTCGCCGACGGGGCCACCCGGCTGACGGCCGGGAACCTGGCGGTGACGGCCGTCTCGATCGAAACCCCCGTGACCGTGACGGTCGGGGCCGGGGTGGCCAAGGAGGACGCGGCCGTGGCCGGGTCGGTCAGCGTGACCGCCGTGGACAGCACCACCGCCGCCGACCTCGCCACCACGGGTGGGGTGACCACCACCCGCCCGTCCACCCTGTTCGACCGCGCCGGGGTGACGGTGGACGCCTACCACTCCTCCGCCACCTACTCGGTGGCCGGGGTGGCGGCGGCCGCGGTTGCGGGGACGGCAGCCGTCGGCCTGGCCGCGGACATCGCCGTGATGACGGGGGAGGGGGCGAAAGCCAACCTCGGCGGCCAGGTCACGTCGGCGGGGGACGTGAAGGTGTACGCGACCGACAGCCAGACCCTGTTCGGGGTCGCCGCCGGGCTGGCGGCCGCCCTCAAGGACGGGGCCGGGGCGGCCGGTTCGGCGTCGGTCGGGTCGGTCAAGCAGACGGCCATCGCCAGCGTGGCCAGGAACGCCCACGTCGAGGCCACCAGCAGCGTCCGGGTGGACGCCGACGGCCGGCTGTACGACCTGCGGGTGGCCGGCGGGGTCGCCGGCGGCAAGAACGCCGGGGTCGGCGGCGCGGCGACCGTCAACCTTGTGCCGAACCGCACCGTCCGCGCGGTCATTGACGACTTCGCCAGGGTGCGGGCCTCCGGCGCCAACGGGCTTGTGCTCGAAGACCCGCAGGGCGTCCTCGGGTCCGGCACCGCCGGCGTGGCGGTGAACGCCGGCACCGCCGACACGCTGCTGCTGTTCGCCGCCGCCGGGGCGCTCAGCCCCGGCACCCTGGCCCTGGCCGGCACCGTGACCGTCAACCTGATGACCAACAACACCACCGACGCGCGGACCGGGGCGGGCACCGAGGTCGGCCCCGGCGACAACGCCTACCCCCTCCAGAACGTCCTCGTCACCGCCGGCCACCAGACGAACGCGGTGACCGTGGCCGGGAGCCTCGCCGCGGCGAAGACGGCCGGCGTCGGGGCGGCCGGGGTCATCGAGACCATCGACCGGGACGTAAAGGCCTTGGTCGGCCCGTCGTCGGCGGTGACCGCGAAGGGGTGGTGACCGTGGACGCCGCCTCGGGGCTACAGCTCACCTCGGTGGCCGGGGCCCTGGCCGGCGGCCACGACGCCGCCGTGGCCGGGTCGGCCGTGGTGCAGACGCTCTCCACCGACACCCAGGCCGCCGTCGGCGACTCGGCCCGCGTCGAGGCCGGCCTGGCCCGGGTGACGGCTGACAACACCGTCGTCTCCACCGCGGTCGCCGGGCAGGTGGCCGGCAGCCTCGGGGTCGGCATCGGGGCGTCCAACGCCAGCGTCATTCAGACCGACGCGACCTTCGCCCGAATCCTCGACGGCGCCCGGGTGACGACCACCGGCGGGAGTGTCCCGATCGCGCTGGACGCCCCGACCGGCCGGCGGCTCGCCAACGGCAGCCTGATCCGCGAGCCGATCCCCGGGCTGGCGGTGGTGGCCACCGCCCGGGAGAAACTTACCCCGGTGGCCGTCGGGGCGGCCGGCGGCCGGGTCGGCCTGGCCGGGTCGCTCAGCCTGAGCGTTCTCGACCTGACCACCGAGGCGAAGGTCGGTCAGGGGGTCAACCTCGGAACCCCGCTCAGCGTGATCGCCGCCGACGACACCAACATCACCGGCGTGGGCGGCGCCGCGGCCCTTGGCTCGACGGCCGGGATCGGGGCCGGGGTGGACGTACAGACGGCCACGAAGCGGACCCGGGCGACTCTCGACTCGTCCGCAGCCCGACCGACCGTGGTGAACTCCAGCCGGCCCGGCGACGTGGTCGTCCGGGCGCTGTCCACCGGCACGCAACTCTCGACGTCGGCCGCCGCCGGGGTCGGCCTGCAGGCCGGCCTGGCCGGCGGGGCCAGCGGGGTGCGGGTGGACAACGCCACGCTCGCCACCGTCGGCCCGGCGGCCGTGGTCAGCAGCCAGTCGAACCTGATCGTGTCGGCCGAGGACACGACGAACCTGACTTCCGTCGCCGGGGCGTTGTCGGCCGGGAAGCTCGCCGGCATCGGGGCGGCGGCGGGGGTGGCGGTGGTCACCAAGGACACCCAGGCCACCGTCGGAGCCGGGGCCAGGCTGACGGCCAACGCCATCGGGGAGACCACCCTGGTGGCCGACGGCGGGTTCCAGGCCGGCGCCACGGAGCCGGTCGGCGGGACGTTCGACCCGGGCAACAACATCCTCCCGGGTCTCGGGACCATTCTGGTGCGCGGCCACCAGTTCACCCCCGGGGCCGGCCAGGCGGTGGTGTACCACGCCGGCGACGCCGCCCCCGACATCGGGTTGGTGGACGGGCAGACCTACTACGTCATCGTCGTCAATGCGGACGTGATCAAGCTGGCCACCACCGCCGAGCTGGCCCGGGCCGGCGTCTCGGACGTCGTCCTGAAATTCTCCTCGCAGTTCAACAAGACCAGCAGCCTGATCCCGGCCGGCAAGGGGCCGATCGAGTTCGGCTCGGCGGCGCAGGTGACCAGCCGGGTGCCGGCCATCCTGGCCCGCCGCAACCTGACGCCGACCCAGCGGGCGGCGTCGGGGGTGGCGGTGACGGCGGTCAACCTCGACCGGGTCGAGTCGTTCGCGGCGGCAGCCGGCGGCGGGACGGTGGCCTTCCAGCTGGCCGCCGCGGTCGATGTCATCACCTCGAAGGCCATCGCCAGCATCGGGGACAACGCCGTCGTCACCGCGCCCAACGCCGGCGCGGTACTGGTGTCGGCCGGCAACGAGCTGTTCCACCTCGGGGCGGGCGGGGCGGCCGGCATTGGCAAGGTGGCGGTGGCCCCCGGCATCCACGTCCCCGTCGTCAACATGACCACCACCGCGTCGGTCGGCAACTTGGCCAAGGTGACGGCCGGCCGAGACGCCGAGGTGAGGGCCAGCGCGTTCGAGGATCTGCTGTCCATCGCCGTCGGCCTGGCCGGATCGCTCGGCGGGTCGGTCGGCGGGTCGGCGTCGATCGTGTCGGTCACCGGTCACACGTCGGCCACCACCGGGACCGGCTCCCAGGTACTGGCCGGCGGCAGCGTGGTCGTCACCGCCAACGACGCCACCCGCAGCGGCGTCATCGACGGGGCGGCGGCGGTGGGCGCGCTGGGCGGACTGGGCGGGGCGGTGGGAGTCACCTACGTGGAGAAGACCACCCGGGCCGCCCTCGGCGTCAACTCCGTGACCAGCGGCGACGCGGTGGGCGGGTTGACGTTCCTCGCCGTGGACCCGACCCAGTCGCTGACCGGCGGCAACCTAACCCGGCGGCCCCTGAGGGGGGTGTTGGTACAGGCGCTCGCCTCACAGGACCTGTTCGCCGTCGGGGCGGCCGGGGCCGGGGGGAAGTTCGGCGGGCTGGCCGGGGCCGTCACCGTCGGGACCGTCAAGTCGAACACCACGGCCGAGGTCGGCGACGGGGCGCAGGTGAACACCAAGCCGGTGGTCGCCGGCCGGCCGGTCGCCGTCGATCAGGACGTGGTGGTGGCGGCCGTCGATACCACCCGTGCCTTCGGGGCGGCCGGGTCGCTCGCCATCGCCGGCGGCGCGCTGGCCGGCGGGGTAGACGTGGCCATCGTCAACCCGAACGTCCTGGCCCGGGTGGGGCTCAACGCGGCCATCACCGCGGCGCGAGACGTGGCAGTCGGTGGCCTGGCCCAGAAGGACGTCCAGTCGGCCGCCGTCAGCGTCGCCGGTGGGGCCGTCGGGGTCGCCGGGGCCGTGTCGGTGGTCAGCGCCGGCAGTGGCCTGTCCGCCGACGCCCAGCGGTCGCTGAAGGCCAACGACGGCGGCAACTCGGCCACCACCGTCGGGTACCTGGAAGAGTTGGCTCAGAACAGGGACGTAACCGGCCTGCTCGGCGGCTACAAGTCTAACACGGACAGCAACGACGCCGAGAGGCGTGCGGCCGCCGCCATCGGCAGCCTCAGCGGTAGCGTCCAGGCGGCCAGCCTGATCGGCAAGGCCACGGGCGCGTTCTTCAGCGGCGGCGGGCTCACGAGCACACTAGTCTCCGCCGGCTCGACAATCACCGCCGGGCGGGCGGTGACCGTGGCCGGCCGGGACCGGATGGCGGTCGAGCAGACGACCGGGTCGCTGGCCGCCGGGCTGGCGGCGTTCGGCGGGGCGGTCGGCGTCGCCACCGTGGCCGATCACGTGGACGTGCAGGTGGCCGGCACCTTGGCCGCCGGCGGGGACGTGACCGTGGCGGCCGACTACGACTCGAAGCTGGGCGGAGGGGCCGGCGCCGGGCAGGGCAAATCGAACGGCGTCACCGTCGGGCTGGTCGGCCTCGGCGCCCAGGTGACTCGGATCACCGACAACTCGACCACGAGCGCGAGCCTGGCCGGGTCCGTCACCCGGGCCGGCACCCTGACCGTGGTTTCGACGCGGGACCGCTCGCTCGACGCCGGGGCCCAGGGGGTGACGGCCGGCGGCGTGGTGGTCGGCGTGGCCCAGGCGAAGGCCGACGCCGGCGGCCACAACACCGTCACGGTCACCGGGCAGGTCGGGCAGGGCACAGGGGTGGTCAACAACTTGGTCGTCAGCGCCCGCTCCGTCACCCTTGCCAACGCCAACACCAAGGCGGTGGCCGGTGGCGTCGTGTCCGGGGCCGGGTCGGACGCCAGTGCCACCCAGACGAGCACCAACCCGGACGTCGTGTCTCTCACCGGCGCCCGCATCACCGTGGCCGGCGACGCCTCGGTGATGGCGACCTCCGAGCAGCGGTCGTCGGTGTCCGCCGACGGGCTGAACGTCGGGGCGGCCACCGCCGGGGTGTCGCTCGCGTCGGCCACCACCTCCCCGGACGTCCGGGTCCACCTGGCCGGCGTGACCCTGACGGCCGGCCGCGACGTGACCCTAGGCTCGTCCGCCCAGGGCAGAGTGTCGCCGGACGCCACGGCCAGCGGCGGCGGGGTGGTGGTCGGCGGCGGGGCCACCGCGTCGCCCACCAGCAGGCCGTCCGCCCGGCTGAGCACCTCGTCCGGGGCGGCCGGCGTGCCGACCCGGGTGTCGGCCGGCGGGAGGCTCCATCTGTTCGCCAACGACGGGGTGACCGCCCTCGGCACTGCCTCCAGCCCGTCCTATGCCTTCGTCTCGGTCGGCGCGGCCACGGCCACGGGGGTCCAGGCCGGTGTGGCGTCCACCGACGTCGGGGCGGGCACCGCCCTGACCGCCGGCACCGACCTCACCGTGTCGGCCTTCGAGTCGCAGGCGATCGTCAACGGCTCGGTGCTGGTCGGCTTCCTGCGGGCGGAAGGCGCCGCCAGTTCCGCCACCAGTTCCTTCTCCAAATCGAGCGGGGTCTCCGTCGTTGCCGGGGACGGGGCGGCTCTCACGGCCGGCGGACGGTTGACGGTGAGTGCGAGCACGGGCGGGACCACCTCCGTCGAGTCGTCGGCCCCGATCGGCGGCTTGTTCAAGCCGGCCCTCCCCTCGAGGGCGAGTACCGCGATCGGCTCGCTCACCGCGGTCCGCCTCGGCAACTCCGCCCTGTCCGGGCGGGACGTGTCCCTGTCGGCGACGACGACCGAGTCGGTGACCAACGTGGGGTACGGGTCCACCAGCTTCTTCACCGGCGGGGACGTGTTGAGGCAGAACGACGTCGTGGGGGTCTCGGCCCTGGTCACCTCCGGGGCCGGGTTCCGGCTGAAGGCCGCAACCCTGAGTGCCACCGCCAACGCGACGGCATCCGCGGTCAACGGCAGCACCAACGGGAACCCCCGAACCACCATTAACTCCCTGAGCCGGAGCGAGGACGTGTCCCTCAACGGGCAGATCAACCTCTCGGCGGCGTACGGGCCCGGGGCGGTCACCTTCGGCCAGGCCGACGGCGGCCCCGACCCGGCCGGCAACCTCATCCCCACCGTCGCCGACGCGGCCATCGCCATCGGCGACAACACCGGGTTCACCCTAAGAAGGCGAACGCCCGGTTCGACGCCGACAGCGGCGCCGTCGGGGGGGAGGTCATCACCCTCGACGGGCGGTGCCTAGGCGAGGTCAACCCCGGGAACCCAGAACGTTCCCGTGGCCGGTCGATCGCCCCGGCAAGGTGGTCCTGACGCCGATGGCGGTGAGCCCGGCGACCAGCATCAGTTGTGTCGATTGGACCGTATCCCCCGGTGCGTCGGCAGGTCCCGTCCGCCCTGCCGACGGCCGAAATGGGAGGGAGCAACCAGCCTGCTGGCTGTCGTGGCCGAGTGGTCGCGGGCGAACGCCGGGGTTGCCAAACGAAGGGTTGTGTAATGGCCGCCGTCCGCTGTCTCGATGCCTTGGCTGATGAAGGCCGGCGATCCGGCATGCGTCGGTTCGCTTCAAGGCTTTTGGTGCCTTCGAGTGCTGGAGACAGGACTTGAACCTGCACTCCCTTGACGGGAACCAGGCCCTCAACCTAACGGGTCTCCATTTCCTTATCGCGGCGTTCTTGTTGGCTTCATGTACGAACTGCTTGTGGTGGTGCCTTTTACGAAGGAGGCACGTGGCGTTTTCATTGTAGTCTCGTAGTGGTTATAGGGCCAGTGCTGGCGGAATAATGGCGGAAAAATGACCCGTTAGGCCGTTGGCCCGGCCCTGGTGCGTCTGCCATTTCCGCCAACGAAAAAGGCCCCTCCAATGGGGGGGCCTGCTTCGATCCTAGAACGGGATGGTCCTGTCGTCGTTGGCGGCGTAGATCTCCTCCTCCGTCGGGTCACGCCCCAGCATCAGGCGGAGGCAGGCGGCCGTGCTCTCCCGAACCCAGCGGTTGTTTGGAGAGTCGAAGTACTGGACCGCGTTGCGGTGCTGGTACAGCCTGAACACCGCCTCCTCCGCGCTCGGGCGGCCGGACAGCCAATCGAGGAGCCACCTCATACTCGCACCCCCTGCGCCGGGAGCGGCAGCGGCCCCTCGTTCCGGAAACGCTGCAACTCCTCGTGCGAGATCAACCACTCCCCGGAACCCCGCCCGCGACCGCTCGCCTTCTTGGCCCTGATTCTCCCACCACGACAGTACTCACGGATGGTGAACTCGGCCTTCTTGACGATGGCCGAGAACTCGCCGACGGTGTACCAGTCCTTCACCGCCCTCTGCTCAACCAGCGTCGTCAGCATCTCTTCGATGCGGCCCAGGCGGAGGGCCAGATCCTCGTCGCTCATCGCCGTCGCCCTCCGCTATCAGGATAATACCGTTTCCACCACGCCGCCCTGGCCCGGCCGTGGGCCTCCGCCAGGAACTTATCCCCGCTCGGTGTGAGGTCGATGCGGAAGTCCTGCGTCTCGTCAGCGAGCTCCGGGCCTTCGAGGAAGGTGAGGCGGACGAGGCCGCGGGACTCCAGCTCCCAGGCGGCGAAGTTAACGTACTCGTGCGCCGTCTCCTCCAGGTCCTCGAACTCTGGCCAGCCGACCTCGCGATACCAGCTCCAGTCGCTCTCGTCGGCCAACTTCCGCCGGATCGCGTTCGCGTCGGCGACATCGGCCCCAGGAGCGTCGTCGAGGAACCGGCCGTACCGGACGCTCTTCTCGGCCTCCAGCACGTCCAGCAGGTACTCCCCCGCCGCCCGAATGATGTCCTTCTCGATCATGGTCGCCTCCGGAAGAAAAGGGTGGCTGTAGGCTCCAATCCCGCCGCTGGGGTCGAACCAGCAAGCGCGCCTCTCGCGCGGCGGGCCGTCGGTCACACCGTCTCCAGCGCCACCCTCCGCGTGGGGAACTCCTGCACCAACTTGCCGTCGAGCTTCGGCTCCTCGCAGGGCACACCGTACTCCCGGCCCTTGTCGTCGGTGGGGTACGCTTGCTTGAAGTAGTGCGCCTTGCCCGCCGACTCGCATTGCTGGTCGATGTCGCGGACCCAGTCCATTTCCATAGCTCGCCGGTCACCTTTCGCCGCCCGCTCGCAGCCGGTGATGACCCAGTCGATCCAGCCGAGGTGCTCGCGGAAGTCCATCCGCTCCAGCAGCGGCTCCGCCGAGACGAACTTCACCTTGGCCGGGATCTCCTTCAGGATAGGCAGGCGGTAGAGCGACTGTGAGCAGCCGACCGTAACGCCGAGCCACACGTTCTCGTACCCCTCGCCCCAGTCGGCGGGCAGTCGATCGGCGACGAGGTGCGGGCGCTTGGTGAGGATGAGCCAGTCGAGGTTCTCGCACGCCTTGATGACCTTCCAGGCGTCGGCGCGCCACTCGTCCGCGCCCTGATGGAAGAAGTCGCTCATCGAGCAGGTGAACACCCGGTGGCGCTCACATAGCGTCCTCGCCGCGCGGTCCCACGCGAAGGGTTGCGACCACGTCTTGGTCTTCATCGGGCCGCCGAACGGCTCGTAGCCGCCGCGTCTCATGATGGCCTCGATGTAGCAGTGGTCGCACTCCGGGGTAACCTTGTGACAACCCCAATGCGGGTTCCACGAATGATGCGTCCAACCAATCTTCGAGTTCTTCGCCACGTCAGCCTCCGAAACAGATGCGTGAAGTAGGGCATCGTGCCTCGCCTCGTCGTCCGTGAAAAGCAGCCACCCCCGCCGCCCGGACTCGACCCGGGATGTCTGAGCACGCCGACCGCGCCGGCGGGACGTTAATCTTCTCCCCTCAGTTCGCCCCCGGCTCCCCGGACATCGGAGAGAGCCGAGCGGCCTCGCGGCGGGAGAACTCCGCGAGGCTCAGCATGCCCGCCTTGACGATCGGGTAGACGCCCTCCATCGCCCGCTGCCGCTCGTCGTCGTCGTCCCACCGGAAGAGGTCGAGCAATGCGACGGAGGTGACGAAGCTCACGTCATGAATGAGCCGCGTGTTCATGTTCCCCATCTCCTTCTAGGGCTTCTCTGCGACCCGCAGCCCGTTGCCGCTGGGGCGCGTTGGGCCGACGGGGGCGGTGGGAGCGGGCGACGAGGATTGGCGGGACAGCCGCCCCTGGACGCGGTTGATGACCTTACTGATGTCGTCCAGTGACAGCGTGTACCCAAGCTCCTGCAGGGCGGCGAAGACGTCGATCAGCATCTCCCCGGCGGCCTGGCGGGCCACGGACTCGTTGGATGGCCTCATATTTCCTCCTTTGGAGATGTTTTTAAGACTTGTCCTTAAGCGCCAGGGTCAGGGCGGAGACGTCGCGGCTGAAACGAGGCAGGGCGGTGGCGTAGACGTTCATCTGGCGGATCAGCCGGTCCACCTGCCCGTCGACCAGCGCGGACGGCCAGGCGTTGAAGACGTCGGCCCAGTCGGCGTGAACCCTGCGTAGCTGGCGGATTCGCTCCAGGGCCACCGAGACCTGGAGCGCCTTGCCGACGTTGACGCCGTCGCCGAGGAAGAGCTCCCGCTCCCGCCGCTCGCACGCGGCGGCGAGCGTCTCGGCCAGTCCGCCATGTCCTCGTAGTGCCGGCGCACGGACCCTGGCATGTCCGGCGCGACCTTCGCCCGCTTCTCCGCCGCCAACCTGCGGTAGATCGCGGGGGCTTCCTTCAGCCGCTGCCGCAACGCCTTCAGGGCCGGGACGACGTCGGCGTCGGCGGCCCGGATGATCGACGCGGCGAGCTGTTCCATCTCCGCGTTCGCCTTGCCCATCCCGCCGACCGAACGGTCGGCGGCCAGCCAGGAGGAGTTCAGCTTTCGCAGCTCCGCCACGCCGGCCTCGGCCTGCCCTAGCCCCGAGGCAATGGCGGAGGCGGCGCGGTCGATGTCGTCCTTCAGCTGCTGCTCGCTCGCCGCAGGGGGGAGGGGCCCAGGCGCGTCCACCAGCTCCCGCCGCGCACGGGCGAGGGCGGCGTCGGGGTACGGCTCCTCCGCCGCGACGGCGGGCGGCGCGCCCCTTGCGGCTCGGGACGCGGGGGTGATCATCCCCTTCACGGCCACGCCGAGCCCTGTCAGCCCGGCCAGGGCCCCCGAGACCAGCATGCCGCAGATCTTGTTCGTCATCGACATCACAAACACTCCTCATCGAAAACAGGGCGATACACGGGCGACCTTGTCGGGGTCGGGCGGTCGTTGTTTCAGGGCTTCACGTCCGGGACCAGCCCCAGCCGGATCAGGTCCTGGGCGTCCCACGGCCGGAGCACCATGTCGCGCGCGTCGCGCTCCCTGGGCCTGGGCACGGGCTTCAAGTCGCGGAAGAAGTAGCTGGCCAGGCTGGGGATGTGGACCCGCCCCTTGAACGGGCGGAACGGCGGGGCCACCATGAAGTACTCCGCGTAGGGGTGGTTCCTGGTCGGCACGCCAAGCTGCATGATCATCCCCGCAGTGACGTTTTCGATCGTCTGGAACTGCTCGCTGACGGAGTAGGTGGAGGAGCTGCTGGCCCCGCCCTGGCCGCTGTAGGAACTCGTCCAGGACCACGACTCCACGGCCACGGTCCCCTGCGAGCTGCCAAACCGCTTGCTGGCCAGCTCGGCGTCCTGCGGGTCGGGCAGGTTGAAGCAAACAAAGACCTTGGAGGTGGAAATCATCGCTTCGAGTTTGGCCTTGGTGAAGGCCTCGAAGGTGGTCAGGAACGACTGGAACGACAGCACGGGCTGGTAGCCGAACTCCCGCCCGAAGATGGCCGCCTGGACCAGGTCCACCCCGCCAGGGAGCAGGGCGAGCTCGTCGAGGATTAGCGGGTAGAGGCAGTCGCGGTCGGCCAGGTCCAGCAGCTGGCGCACCCACAGCTGGAGGTAGAGCCGGACCAGCGGGGCGAGCGTGTTGCCGGACCGGACGTTGTAGGGCAGCCGGACGTAGGAGCGGGGCAGGCGGGCGATCATCGCGGTCGACACCTTCCGCGCGCCCGGCCTGGCGGAGTCGTAGAGCGCGGCCGGGATGGCGAGTTTGTCCATCTCGTTTGTCAACGTACTCATGATGCTCATCCCCGCGTCGTTGTCCTGGAGGACCGGGACGATGCTCTGGGTGTACTCGTGCGAGCGGGCGACCAGGCGCATCGCCTCGGGGCCGGCGCACGTCTCGATCAGGTCGCGCAGGGTGACCCGCTCGGGGCAGGTCAGCCAGTGACGGGTGGCTAGCTTCCGGCCGATCAGCCGGGCCATGTCCGGAAAGTATTTTTGCTGCTCGTTGGAGCGGGTCTCGACCAGGATGCTGAACAACTCGTAGAGGTCCCTGGGGTCGAGGATCTCCGCCATCACGTCGAACACGTCGGACTCGGTGAAGGGGTTCAGGTCGAAGACCCCCATGCCAGGGGGGAACTCCCCGCCGAAGTCGTACAGGTCGCCCTTGGTGTCATAATCTACTATGTGCATCTTTAATATGCGATTAGCCGCCAGGGCGCGGGCGAGGCAGACCCTCAGGCATTTCAGGAACAGGCTCTTGCCCGTGCCTGGCGCGCCGACCAGCAGGGCCCCGTGCCGGAGGCAGTCCGGGACCAGCCAGTTGCCCAGCCAAACGAGATCGTTCATGGGAAAATCCTCCTCGGGCTAACTCGAGAAACACGGGACGCTCAACGCCAGTGCCGCAGGTGTTCCTCCTGGGCGACGGCGCGGGTGCCGTCGTCGATCGGCGGCAGCCCCCGGCCGTCGTAGGGGGTGAACGGGAAGGGCTTCGGCGGCGGGCCGGGCGGTTCGTCCGTCCTCGCCGCGATGACGACCAAGACGCAGGCGATGATCACGTACAGCTCCATCGTTCAACTCCCGGTGAAGGTGGGTAACTGCGACGTCGGGTCCTGCGGCCACAGGGGGCGGCGGAGCGCCAGGACGGCCAGCGCCAGGACGACCAGGTAGAACGTTGGCGGCGTGCCCGCCCAGATCTTGAGCCAGAACGCCAGGGCGAGGGTGTCGAGCCCGCCGAAACGCGACGCCTGCGGCCCCAGGAGGGGTAAAAAGATCACGCCGCCGACGGAGAGGGCGTAGCCCGCCCACGCCTGCTTGCCCCACAGCCAGAGGGGCCACCGCCCCTTGGCCGCGACGTAGTTGGCGACGCCGGCCAGGAGCGCGATGCCGTCGGTCATCTCCCCCAGGCGCAGCAGCGCCAGCCCCGTCGCCAGGTGGCAGGCGGCCAGGCCGCGCACCAGTTCGTCGCGGGCCTCGGTGAGGTTGAGGCGCTGGGCGATGACCCATTCCCGCGCCTGTTTCAGGCGTCCCCAAAGATCAAAAGACATTGGCTCTCCTTTTTAAAGTTAGGGGTGGATGCCGCGCTTTTGGTTCAGCGCCATCGCCTGGTACTGCGCGGCGTGGGGGCCGTCCAGGACCACCTTGGCTCCGCGCTTCTCGGCCAGCTTCAAGAGCGCCTCGACTTGCCGGGCGTTCTTGCGGTCCGGCTCGGGGGTGACGATCAGGAGGTCGCCCTTCTTGAGCGGCACGCGCGGCTGGGCCCGTCGGATCTCGCCGGCGAGCTTCAAGGGCGAGCCGCTGAGCCAGCATTCGTTTCTGATCCCAAGCCACAAGCTGCGCAGGTGGCCGACGCGCTTGGCGGAGTCGAGGAACCCCGTGGCGGAGAAGTTGCTCACGCCCGAGAGCCTCGGCCCGTCGCCGACGGTGTAGACCCGTCGGCCGGCCAGGTCGTGCGCCTTGGCGGCCGCCTGGAGCGCGTCCCTGGAGCAGCTCTGGCCGAAGCGCAGCCCGCCCCGGCCGCAGAGGTCGAGCGCCTGCTGGACGGCGGTCGCCGGCATGTGTGGGTTGACCGCCACCACGCCCCGCATCGCCTGCTCGGCGGGTAGGGGCTTGCCCCTCCTCGCCATGGCGTCGTTCGTCGCCTTGGCGACACCCTGCTCCGCGCCCAGCTGCGGGATCGGCGCGAACGTGCGGTGCCCCGTCGGGTGGTGCGCCACCTCGGCGATGCCGTGTTTGGAGGCGTTGGCCAGCGCCCGCTCCAGGGCCTTTTGCACCACCGCCGGGCGGCAGGAGGGGGTCGCCAGCTGCATTGCAGTGGCGGCCAGGGTGCCCTCGGTGAAGCGCGGCATGCCGCTCTTGAGGTAGACCTCGATCGTCTTGTTCACGGCGCGGCGGGCGGCGACCTTTTCCCCCAGGGCGTCCATCGCCTGAATGGAGTCGCTCGCCAGCGACGCCAGCCCCCGGTTGATCCGGCCGGTCAGGTTGGCTAGCGCCGTCCGCCAATCGACGACCTGCTTGCCCTGCTGCTGGGCCAACTGCTGTGCCACCGCAGCCGCAGCGGCGGCCGCCTGCGCGCCGGCGGCGGCGATGTTCTGCTTGGCCTGGGTCGTAGCCTGGTAGCCGACGGCCTGGACGGACTTCCCGTGCGGGATGACCATGATGCCGTGTTTTTTCAGCCGCCGGCCCAACGCCAGGTGCAGGGCCGCCTGCGCCGGGGCCTGGGCGTAGTTGAGCTTGGGGAAGTCGACGGTCCGCCACTGACCCTTGGCGTCCTGCGCCTTGTTCGCGATGGCGAAGTTGAGACTCACCTCCAGCTCGAGGCTACGGTTGTTGACCGACAGGCCGATGACGATCGTCGGGTTGACCTTCACGTAGTCTTTTTGTCCGTTTTTCGTCGTCTGCGCGACGGCGTACTTGCCCAGCTCGCGGATGGCCGGCCGAGCCGCCTTCATCATCTCGCGGTAGGCCAGCTTGGGGGTGGCTAGCAGCCCCTTGTCCTTCATCGCCAGCCTAACACTGTCGGGGCAGGACAAGACGCCGGTCAGGACCTCGCGTCCCTTCACCTTCCTGCCGTTGTTCATGTCGCGGACCAGCCGCCCCATCTGGCTGGCGTGGACCATGCCCAGGAACTTGCCGTTGCCGTCGAAGGCGAAGAACTTCTTCGAGCCGGTGACCTGCTCGTGCTCCTTGACCTCGTAGTCGGCCCACCCCTGGGCCTTCGTCCGGCGGTAGTCGAGTTTCGCTCCCATCGTGCTAGTCCTCTCGGATGAGGCTCTTCCAGGCGTCGGGATCGACACGGAGGTCGTCCTGGCCCGCGCCGATGACGGGTAAATGCTCCCCGCCCCGCGGCCGGGCGGTCCTCGCCGCCCCAGGCCGAGCGAGGTAGGCCGCCAGGGCGATCAGCGCGACGGCGGTCAGCCCCACCCAGCGCTCCATCGCCCACTCCAGGAGGGGCGACGGCGGCGACGGCGGCGGCGCGGGCGAGGCCGTCGCGGGGCGGAACGGCCCCAGGGCGCGGCACCACTCCGCCGGGGAGGGGCGGTGGCCCGCCGCCCCCAGCAGCGCCTCGTGCAGCAGGTCCTTCACCACCGCCGGCAGGGCCGCCCACCGGCAGCGGGCGCCGAAGTTCACCACCGCGCCGGGCGGTAGGTCGCGGTCGCCCACCACCAGGGCGAACTGCTTGTTCGCCATCCGCCTTTCCGGCGTGTCCAGGGGGTCGGGCGTGTCGGAGTAGTCCACCAGGCCCACGCCGACCAGGATCTCGTACAGCAGCGCGGCGAGGCCGAAGCGGTGGGCGGGTAGTCCTCGGGCGGTGGAACCGAGGTCGCCCTGGGCGGCCGCGCGCTGGAGCTCCGGGGGCAGGTACTCCGGGCGGGCGACGGCGACCCCGTAGAGCCGGGGGTGCGTCATCACCTCCAACGACAGCGGGTCGATGCGGACCACGCGCGCCGGCCGCCCGGCGGCGTCGTGCACCGCCATGAAATTCCCCGGGTGGTTGTCGATGTACGGCGTCTGCGCCGACTCGCCGGCCCCGAACGTCTCGGCGAGTCGGTAGGCCAGCTCGAAGTAGTAGGAGCGAGGGCGCTTGTCGCGGTCGGCGTCGGCCGCCAGGTCCTCGTCCACCTCCTTGCCCGCGACGCGCGGGGCGAGGAAACCCGCCGCCGTTATGGAACTCGGGTCACTCGATAGTACGCCGACGGGCGCAGCGATCAGCGGCTCCGGCGGCCTCCTCGCCAGCTCCCCCAGCTTCGCGGACAGCTCGGGGCTGAAGTCACGGTCGTCCTTCTCCATGAGCGCGATCAGGCCCGCGCAGTCGGGTGGCGCGGCGACGGCGTACAGCCGGCTCTCGGACCCCACCGGTCCGAGAGCCGGGCCCAGCGTCACCTGGCGGCCGCCGGTGCAGTCCCAGTACTGTAATTGGCGCGGCATGGCCGCCTCCGTGGGGTCGGGTCAGACCGTCTGCCCGAAGGCGCGCTTGAGCTCGCCGGCCAGCACGCCCCGGCCGCCGACGGAGCGAACCAGCGTCGATCGCAGGACGTTGAACAGCGCCTCCAGGCCGACCCTGTCCAGCGGGACTGACCGGATCCCCTGGTTGCACAGCCGGTCGGCGCAGGCCTCGTCCTCGTGGCCGATGGTGGCGACCAGGGCCACCATCTTGTGCCGCTCCATCCACGCGCCCCAGGCGGCGGCTTGCTCGGCGTCCCAGTCGTGGAACTCCGCGTCGGTGATGATGATCGCCAGCCCCTCCTCCGCGCGGCAGCCGCTCGCCCTGGCGTGCTCCCGCCAGGCCAGGTGGGTGCCGGCGATGGCCTCCAGCCACGGCTTCATCATCGTGCCGCTGCCGATCACCAGGCCCTCTGGCGCGGCGAACCCGCCGCGCTTGACGGACACCACGTCGGCGGCCACGTCGCCTTGCAGCAGCGAGCAGACGATGGACCGCTGCGCGACGGCGGACTCCGCCAGCACCTTGGAGTAGCACCCCAGGCGCTGCACGATCGGGACGGTGACGTGCGACAGAGAGCTGGACGTATCGACAAAGATCATCAGGTGTGCCTGGCGGCCCACCAGCGCGCCGATCTCGGCCAGCGTCTTGGCCGCCTTGGCGCTGGGAGGTGGCGGGGCGTACTCCTTGCCGGGCGCGGGCTTCGGGGCGAGGCCCGCCAGGGTCGGGACCGCCACGGCGGCGCTCTCCGGCTCGGGGGGCGTCTCCGCCTGCCGCTGCGCCTGCCGCTTCGGCTTCGGCTGCTTCGGCCGGTTCACGCCGACGATCTCGTCGCCGGTGTACTCGAACATCTCAGGCATCTTCAATCTCCTTTGGCGGCTGTGCCGCCGGTTGGGAACGGGCGAGGAACGGACACGGGCGATCTCAGTAGCCGTGGCTGGTCGCCCACTCGTCCTCCAGCCGCTGGTACTCGGCGATCGTCTGGGCCAGGCGCTCGCCGAGCGTGTCGTCGACGCGCTCGGCCCACTCGTAGGGCTCCTCGCCCGGCAGGTGGTCGGCGAGGTAGAGGAAAGCAAACGCCTCGGTCAAAACCATGCCGCCGACGGGTAGCCCGAGCGCTTGGGTGAACGCGCAATCGACGGTCCCGCAAGCGGGGCCGAAATCCATCGCGCGCTTGAAGGCGGCCAGCCGCTCCGCGATCTCGGTGAGGCCGGAAGGGCTGGCTGGGCCGCCTTGGCCCTGCAGCCTGGCATCCGCCTGGGGGGAAAACGGGTTGCGATCAGACAATGAGACCTCCTTACCGACGGCGATGCCGCCGGTGTCATGAGGGCGAACGGGTTGATTCCTCGGGCGAAAGCACGCCCGCCAGGTGCGCGGGCTGTTGGTGTCAACGGGGCGTCAGGACGCTAGTCGCCGAACCCCCGAAAGGTCACGGAGATCCGCCTGCCCGTGTTCCGCGCGAATCGGGGCACCTCGTGCGTGTAGGCCTGGTTGGTGTCGTACGGCAGGACGATGACCGACCCGTTAGTCGCCGCGAGGTCACAGGATCCCTCCCCCCTCCATCTGCGCAGGCGAAACACCCGCTCCTCACCCAACGACACCGTGACGATCGGGCAGCCAGGGCACATGCCCTTCATGCTGTCGCGGTGCGCGCCGATGTAGTGTCCCAGCGCCCCGTCGTACCAGTTCAGCAGGAGTCCGTTGAGGCGCTCGTCGATGGTCTCTCGCGCCCAGCCCAAAACGGGTTCAAGCAGGGCCGGCATGGGGAGGGCCTTGCTGGTCTGACCACTGAAGTGGTAGTCGGCACCGTAGGCCTGCTGATATCGGGGAATCGCGATCTTCCTACCGTGGAGGTGGATCACCGGACGGTCCGGCGGATGCATCGCCCAGAGCTCGTCGAATCCGCTGCCGTCGATTACAAGCTCCGCCGGGAGGTGTCCGGTGAAGATCTCAAGGCCGTCGCCGAGGCCGTGGCGGGTGAATAGTGTGTTGTTCATCGCTGACAATTCTCCTTCCAAGTCATCACCCAGTAATTAGCGGCCGGCGTGCCCGGCGGGACGTTCACGTGCCCCATCGTTCCACTCCAGGTCGACGGTTGGGCCGCGACTTGGAAAGGGCATAGAGGTAGCGGCAGGCACGCGGCGTTCAGCCCCGGGCTACGGCGAATCGCGGTACGCGCAGCGGTGCCGGACGACCTCGAGCACCCAGCAGCCCGGAAAATGCGGCCCACCGGCGCGGCAATGCGTCAGAATCAGCTCCGCATCGACCCCGGACTCGTACAGCGCGTCCCCGAGAATGGGCATAAGGGTGTAGAGCTGCTCGGCGTCGATGACTCGGGCAAGCTGGCACGCCTCGGCAGTCAGGGGCGGGAGGCGGCCCGGGTCCAGCAACCCGGCGGGGATGGTTAGGTCGCCTCGGATTCGTGACTGCAGCGCCTCCTCCTTCGCCTGCTCGTGGCAACGGAAGACGGTGAGGTCGTCGCGCCGGCCGCAGGCCCTTTGGGAGGCGGCGTCGGCCGTGGCCCAAGCCAGGTAGGTGGCCTCTCGGGTGAAGGCCGCCGGGCACGTGCAATCACAGTGGACCGGGGCACCTTCAGCAGCGGCTTCCAGCGCCCTGGCCCGAGCCTCGAACGCCGCCCCGCCCCGCCGCCGGTTGATGGCCGCGCCGAACAGGAACGCGCTCCGGCAGATCACCACCGAGGGGTCGGGCGGGCCGATCAGGTGTGGGTAGGCAAACATGGGGGTTCCCCTCTCGCCCATCGAGGAATGCGAAGGGCGCAACAAATGGGGCGATCGCGTGTCGGGCGTCGTTTCTGGCACCGCAGATGGCAAGCAAGTTCAGTCGGCCGCGCCCGTGGGTGACCCTGCCAGCAGTCGCAGCGCCCAGCAGGTGCTCAGGTGCTCGCGAGGCACGCGGAGGTGGTCGAGGAGCACTTCGTCCTCGCAGCCGGCATCGGTCAAAGCGTCAGCGAGGACGGGGCTCCCGTCCCAGGCCCGACGGGCGAGGATTCCCGCCGCGATGTTGCGAACACAGCCGAAGTTCCATGCCAGCCACTCGGGCCGGACCGCCGGCACCGGCAACGGCGCGCCGGACTCGTCGTGGGGCGAGCGCTCGAACCGCGCCAGGGCCGGGGACCTCGCCGCCCTGTCGGCATCCACCTCTCGCTCCAGTATCCACTGGAGCCTATCCGACCGGCCGGTGACCAGCAGGTAGAGGAGGTACTCGTAGATCCCCGGCACCACCACCAGCGGACCGGAAGGCGGTCCCTGCCGCAGGCCGCCGACGCGGAGGTGGCTCAGGCGGACGTGCCCGAGGTAGTAGCCGTCGGGGCGGAACGCCCAGGGCCAGGACGCTGCCACAGGCATCCCCGCGCCCCTGTGGGCCCGGCGTCGCGCCTGCACGGGCCGCAGCCCCATCGTCTTACCGATGCGGTTGGCGTGCTCGACGAAGCGTGGCCCGCGGCCGCCCCACCCCTCCTCCAGGACGCCATCCACCTCCAACACGAACTGCTTTACTGTCTCGCCATAGAGCAAGTCGCGTTGGAAGAGCAGGAGTCCCTGGGCGCTCAGGTCGTCCGTTCGCACCACGCGCCGATCCAAGCCGAAGACGATTCGGTCGGCCAGCGTGATCGCAACCTGCCCGCCGTAGCTGGTCGTCAGCTCGCACTCGCTGAACCGGCGCGGTGAGGTTCGGCCGATGCAGAAGTGCGGCACCGTCAGCTTGCCGTCAAAGTGCTCGCCGTTGATCTCGTGCCACCAGGGGATGAGGTAGCTGAACCGTGCCTTATAGTCGGGGGCAGTTTGGCCGAGGCAGAAATCGGCCATCATCCGCCGCTCGGCCTCAGGCGTCAGGTTCAGAACTGACACGATCTCGGTGCTGTTCATGGCGCAGCGAGGCTCCCTGGCCCCGGGTGGGCAATCTTGGCTGAGCACTACAAATGCAGTCGGACAGCCGGTGAATGTGAGACGACATCGGTGAGTCGCCCATGCCGCGAGCGATGGCGTGGGAGTTCTACGGCCCGAGCGCGCATCGCAGCCGTAAGCCGTGGCGGAAACAGTCGCCTGTGCGTTGGAGATAGCAGCTCACAACAACCTGGTAGCTTTTCTGCCACCATGGTAGTTTAAAAAATACCAAGCCTCTGTCAAGGTGATTCCTCGCTTTTTTCTGAATCGACCTCGATCATCCCGAGGTGTCAATCTGGTCTGCCTCCCTGCGTCCCGGCTTTCGATCAAGGCGCGCGGGCACGAGGGATACATCCTCGGGAAGGTCCGTCCTGAGGACCTTTCGCTTGGTCCCGTCCTCCATCAACACCACGTACTCGATGCGCCCCTTGGTCGGATTCCCGCCCGTTCCCGCGACAAGGCTGGACGCGGCCCCGTCGTCCGGCGCGGCGACCGCCAGACCGAGATCCCCGAGCGTCGAGTTGGCCCATTTGCAGAGCGCCTGCTTGCCCTCACGGGTGTCCGTTGGGAACGATCTCAATCGCTTGAGAAAAGCTGGCTCGAGGAGCGGGGCCAGAACCTCCGCGCGGTACTCCCGAAACAGGTCGACCAGCTTTTCACGGACGAGCGGGTAGTCTGCTTCGAGATCAAAACCCTGAACTACCTCGCACATCCGGGTAAGCGCGGAGACGGCGACGAGCGTCGGACCTGGCGTGGGAAGCGCGTGACGGCCAGCCGCAGCCACGAGGGCCCACGCCGCAGCCTCCACCCGGCTGTCGGGGTGTTCCGTCAGCTGGCGGACCCGGTCAGGGGCGTTCAGCGCCACTGCGGGACCTTTGGTTAGCGAGCGGCTGATCGTCGTCAGTACGAGGGCGAGCACGCGCGGTGACGGGTGGTCAAGGGCGCCCTCCAGGCGAGGTATGAACGTGACTGGTACGGTCCTTTCCCCGAAGGCCAACTCGTACGCCACATCGTCTTGCGTCTCGGGCGGGGACTGCTTTAGTTGAGCAATGAAGGATCCCCAGCGGTCATCTTCGAGCGGGTTGAGACTCTCGGCCGGCTGAGGGGTGGTGTCGGGGCGAAACCCGGGTGTTGGTTCGGGCACCGGCGAATTATCGGACAAAAAGACGTCATACTCAACTCCCTCGTAGATTCCCTTCGCCGGTTCGACGGACCTACCTGATACCAGGCTGTTGAGCTCGCCCAGCGCCACGTGCAGCGGTCCCAGGAGCGAGTCGATCGGGATGCCCGCGTACCTGACCCGGAAGTGGACGGTCCGGCCCTGAGCTAACCCCAGCAGCCGGTCACGGAAGTTACCCGGCTGTTTCAGCAAAGATTCAACGACCCCCCCAACGCTGTACATATTGCCGTCCGGCACCTCCACCACGGCCTCGTCGCCGGATAGCCGCACGGTGCAGGACTCCTCCCTGGCTTCCTCGAAGGGGTACGGGATCTCGGGCTCGACGGGTTTGACCCTTTTACGAGGATGGACAGGTGGTCGTGGGACTGGCTCCCACAACGGCTGATCGCTGCGGTCCCGCCGCTTCGAACGAGGTTTCCCCTGCTCCGCCACCGTGCCACCTCCTCGGATGAACGCCTGCCCCCCAACCCGGAGGCGAAGGTCATTCTACCCAGAGGTGCTTCCCCGGCCGAGCCCGGTCACGCCGCGTCGTTCACCGGGTACTTGAGCCGTATCACGCCGTCGGCGGTCGAGTGCCTCTCGAGCAGCGCCCTGAGGAAAGCGTTCTTCAGCTCGAGCGGGTAGGCGCGCGCCGTCGGCGTCCCCCAACGACCGCGCCGCGGGATTGAGTGCGGATCGACGCCGTCCTTCACCTCGTAGGCGAGCAGCACGAGCGCGTGGACGAGCTCGTTAACGTGTGTGTCCCTCTGGCCGCTCCCCCTCCGGATCATCTCAACGAGTTCGTCCGTCATGCGGATCGTCTCGGGCGACATGGTCACCTCGCGGCGCGGGGCTTTGAGCCTCCCTCCCCTCTCCTCTCGGCTGACCTCTGTCGAAGCCGGAGCGGCGGCCTCCGCCTGAGGCACCATCACCACGTGCGTAGGAGGCGCCTCGGGCCGTGCTTCCCGGGGTTGCGATTCTGCCCTGGCGGGTAGCGTAGGGGCTGGAGGTGCCGGCTCGGTCTCGCGGGCGGGTGAAGCCACTGGCTCATTCGGCGGCGCGACTGGAACCTCCTGCGGCTTCTCCTCCCTACCTTTCCTGGTTACCGCCGGCACCGGCCGGGGCTCGTCCAGGTAGTCGCCGAGGTCGCGGACGGGCTCGACGTTCAGGCTAAAGCCCTCGGGGATGCCAGGTTTGAACTTATTAGCCATTGGCCACCTCCGCTGGCTCCTCGCCGATCACGCGCTCCACCGTCTCCGCGTCGGGCAGCGGGTTCAGCGTCGCGCCGAACGCCCCCTTCGCGCCCCGGTTTATCATCTCCTTCACGAGCGCCACGTACTGCCCGGCCTGCTCCTGCCCTTGTGGGTGTTCAAAGATCGTGATCCTCCCCATCGTCGCCTCGCGGTAGCGGACCGAGCGGGCGATGGTGGTGGAGAAGACGAGCGCCGGCGTGAATCGGGTCTTCAGGAGGTCGTGGACCTGGCGGTCCAGCGACGTGGTGCGGTCGTAGTTGCCCAGCAGGACGCCGGCGAGGTTCAGCTTCGGGTTGTACTGCCGCCTGACCTTCTCGATGGTCCTGGTCAGGTGCTCGAGGCCCTTCAGGTCGTAGCCGCTGGGGAACACCGGCACGACGTACCAGTCGGCGGCGATGAGCGCCGACGTCATCAGGAAGTCGAGGTTCGGCGGCGTGTCGATCAGCACCACGTCGAAGTGGCCACGCAGCGAATCGACGGACTTCCTCAGGCGCGTCCTGTGCTCGCGCCTGAGATCCTCGCCGTCCAGGTCACTGTTCTCCTCGCTGACCATGAGTTGGAGCACCTCGTTCTCCAGCCGGGCCGCTACCGACGAGAGCGCGCGGTGGCCTGGGACGACCGAGATCCGGCCCTCGAAGCGGCCCTCGGGGGCGGCGGCGATCCTGGCCGCCGGGACCTTGCTCAGGTAGGCGTCGGCCAGGGTGTACTTCCCTCCCCTCAGCGTCTCGTCCGGGTCGATGCCGAGGTTGTCCGTCGAGTTACACTGCGGGTCGGTGTCGATGACGCACACCGAGTAGCCCAGCGACGCGAACGCCGCGGCGGTCGAGATGGTACTGGACGTCTTGCCGCAGCCGCCCTTCTGGTTGGCGAAGACGATGACCTGTGTTTCCCTGAATCGCATGTTCCAAACGCCGCTCGAAAAATAATAGACCCGTTCCCGAGTGAGTATCCCGGACCCCCTGTCCTCCGGACAAGACCCAAAGTATCGCCAATTGAAGGCCGCCGCGTGTCGTCCGGTCCTCCGGGCCACCGGCGCGGGTTCGGGCCGTCGCGTATCTGGGTGTAGTCCGGTCATCCGGCACGCAGGAGGAGATGGCAGCGGGGATTCCGGGGAATGTCGGCCTACACTTATCCCCCGGTGCTCCTGCCCTCCGGAGCAGCCGCCCGATGTAGCCCACCGGCTCTCAAGTACTCCGGAGCGCCGGGACACTCAGCGCGGACACTCCCTCGCCGCATGAACACCGGGATTTGGGGCACGCCCCTGGAAGCCCCGAGAGGCGGACTAATGGGCGGGGCCTTCCCTTCCACTTGCCCGCCCTCAAGATCGGCCCGCCACGGTCAAGCCAGGGGCCTTCTCGGGCCGCTGCCGTTTCAGATCACGGGTGCGGTTGCGCTTCGCCGCACCATTGGCTACTACCGAGAGGGCAATCCCCCGGACCACCGGGGAACTGTCGCGAGCCGCGAGCGGCCTTTGAGGCCTACTCCTCCGGAACTCCGGACCTGCCGACCGGCGCATCCTCCAGAGCTCCGGAGGATGCGCTGAGGACTTCGTGGAGCGGGCACCCCCCCCTCTCCTCCGGAGCACCGGGGCACAAGACTGGCCGATGGCGCGCGCGGGTCGGGACGATATCCGCCGGAGTTCCTGCCCTCCGGAGCACTCCCGGTTCAATTGCTTCGGTGGCTGCCCCGGTCCACCGGAGGAGAGGGGCCAATGCTCACTATGGTATCCCCCGAACCTCCGGTACTCCGGGGCACACGCGGCACTTTCTCGGTGACAGGCGGGTTCGGTGCTGCTAGATGGTGCAAGAAGCTTAAACCATCGCACACTTCTCGGCATGCCCACTATCGTGCATCGACATACCGGCATCAGGACGACCGCGGGCCACGGGCGGCGAGGCGAGGGGTGCGGCCAGCGGCCCGTGTTACCGGGATTTCAGGCACGGCTCAACCGAGCTCGTGGGCCCAACGCGTCAGGTGACGTACCGGGATTCCGGGCACGAACGTACCGGGATTCCGGCCACGGGGGAAGGCGAGGGGAGGGGCTGCCCCGTACCGGGATTCCAGGCACGGCCTCCCCGGGACTTCGGGCACGCCGCGACCGGGATTTCAAGCATACCACTACCGGGATTTCGGGCACGAACGCGGGCGTCGCTACCGGGATTCGGGGCACGAACGCTCCCCGTAACGTCGTGAACCGACTGGCGTTCCAGGCCCGTAACTGTGTTCAAGACAAACCAGTAGGTAACGCAACAACCGGCGGTGGCCCTTTTTTCGGCGGGGGTGAAAGATGAGCAAGGAGGGCACTGCCGAGAATCTTCCGTTGAAAGGGGCCCAGCGTTACCGAGACGAGCTTAACTTCGCCGAGTTCCCCATCGCCTCCGTGTCCGACACCGTCGCGGCCGGCCAGAAGACGCTCGAGTTCACCGACGAGATCTTCGACCCGTCCAGCGGCAAGCCCGTCACCCGCACCCTGGTCATCACCGCGGCGGACAGATTCGGCCTGCCCACGGCGCTCGACGACGAGGTGCTACTGGGCCTGATGCAGCTGTCGTGCGAGAAGGGTTTCGCCGACAGGAAGGTCCACTTCTCGCGCTACGAGCTGATCAAGCTCCTGGGCTGGCGCGACGAGTCGAAGTCCTACCGGCGGATCGAGGACTCGCTCAACCGCTGGACGGGGGTGACGCTCCAGTACAGGAAGGCCTGGTGGAGCAAGGAGGAGCAGTGCTGGGTGAACGAGACGTTCCACGTCATCGACCAGGTGACCATCTTCGACCGCGAGCGCATCGAGCGGAGGAGGAAGATGGCGAAGGGCGGCCCCGCCGAGAAGGCGCTTTCGTCGTTCGTCTGGAACGAGACGGTCTTCCACAGCTTCAAGGCCGGGTACGTGAAGCGGCTCGACTTTGATTTCTACAAGAGCCTGAAGAGCGCCATCGCCAAGCGCATGTTCCGCTTCCTCGACAAGCGCTTCTACCACAAGCCGAGGTGGGAGTTCGACCTGAGGACGTTCGCGTGCGAGCACGTGGGGCTGTCGAAGAACTACTCGAACTCCGAGCTCAAGCGGAAGCTCATGCCGGCGGTGAGGGAACTCGAGACAAGTGGCTTCCTCGTGGGCGTTCCGGAGGTCGAGCGCTTCATCCAGGTGAGGGCTGGGGAGTGGCGCGCGGTGTTCGCGAAGGCGGGGAGGAAGGTGACCGTGCTCCCGGCACCGGCGGATGACGACCCGCTATTGTGCGAGCTGGTCTCGCGCGGACTCGAAGAGCGGAACGCGAAGAAGCTCCTCTGCCACCACCCACGCGAGAAGGTGGCGGAGAAGGTGCGGATGTTCGACGCTGTGCGGAAGAGGGGAGGGGATGACGCCATCCGAAACCCCGCCGGCTGGCTCTACGCGGCGACCGTGCACGACTACCCCGTGGCGGAGCGTGCTGGGAAGCCGCCAATGCAGGTGTCGGTCGCCAAGGCGCGGGCCCCGGCGGAGCAGGAGCCCGCGAAGTCCGAGGTCACCGCGTTCGACACCTACTGGGCGATGCTCTCACACGAGGAGCAGGAGCGGTTCGAGGCAGATGCGCTCTCCGCCGCCCCGGCGTTCCTCCAGAGGCAATACAACGAGGGCAAGGGAACGCAGGGGACGCTGTGGAAGGTGGCACGACAGCGCATACTTGTGGACCATCTCGCGCGAACTGGCAATCCGGCCTGAGCAGACTCGCAGCGGCCCGCCGAAGACGAGCCACGCCGAGTTGGCCAGGTAGCACAGGAGTAGCATCGCGCTGGCTGCCGCCAGCGCCGCCGTGAGCCAGTCAACGACCGCGATGGAGGAAATGCTGTAGGTGTCGCCCACGGTACTCATGTGATCGATCTCCAGGGGCTTCGATCAACTAGGAAGGTTCACCCGTGCATGGTGTGGTGGGAGGAGGCTGGTCTGCCATATCCCGTCGAAGACCCGCCTCGTTCCGTCGCCCCTCATGGGAGGCCTGGGCGGCGCGGGCGTGCATCCGGGCGCGTTGGCTGCCCATGAGCCACGCCTTCTCTCTCAAATCGGCCATCTGCGCCGTTGCCACGCCGACACGGACCCTGCGGAGGCGTCCAACGTGCTCGACCCCATCAGTAAGGGTGTCGATCAGCAGCTCGAGGTGAGCGGCCAGGTTGCGGGGTATGGAGTGCCCCGCCAGCGCCGCGTGGGCGAACTGGCGGGCACCGCGCCCTTTGACGTGAGCGTGGGCCAACATTTCTTCAATGGCGCGCTCGGCGCTTGTCCGCTGTTCCTGGCCATCCGCGCCCAGGAAGTCAAGGATGGCATCGCGGAACCGGGCATACCGCCTCTCGATGCGTGTCTGGGAGTGATTCACTGCGGCCTCCTTGTAGAGCGGTTAGGGGAAACCCGACTCGGCGCGCGCCGGCACCTTCGGGCGGGGTCGCGGCGTGGAACACTCGCGGTGCCGGGATGGTCGGGCCTGCCTGCTGACCAGTAAACCACCGGCCGAGGCGTGGGTGGGCGCGCCGGCGCGGGATCTCCTAACCGTCGTGCCGATGTGTCTGCTTCTCGGCCTTTTGAGAGAGGAACGATGTACGCCCTAGACCAGGACGATCTCGCGGCGATCGATCCAGACGTGTCGCTCGCCTGTCACCGCCTCGAGCTCCCGGCGGAGGGCGCGGAAGTACAAATCCGAGTCGGCGTGAACCGCCGCCACCACCTCGAACGACCGATGCATTTCCTTCACTTCCGCGCCTCCTTCCGCACCGAACTTCACCCCCATGGTGCATCCGAAATGCCTCGTGAGCATTTGATAAATCTGTTCGAGCGTGTCCTCGTCGGTGACCCGACGAGCCAGCTCCCCGCGGATGACGAAGAGCGGCACCAGCACGGTGTAGGTGAACGCCGGCCCACCCTTGTCCACGGGCGGCCTTGTCCGGGCGGTGGCGAGGCCGTCGAGGTTTTTCGCGTTGAATCGGCGGAGCATGGGTCTTCCTTCCTTCGTGTTGGCCCAGGCTGATGTGGGCCGAATTAATCGTGTCGAGGTCTTTTCCCCAAAGCGACGGAGTGGTTTTGTCTCACACGTCCGGACCCAGTGGGGCGCGCCGGCGCGCCCCGGCGGCGGCACCCCGCTGGAATCTGCGAGTCGGCGAACGTGTGGCCGATGAGCCCGGACACTGCGGACAGCGATGGGCCACATCAGTTTGCGTGTGCGCGGCGGCACGTCATCGCACCTCGATTGCGTTGAGAAAGTCGCCGTCGTCGCGCGGGGATGCCAGGAAGAGAAAGAGGACTCGCGCCGCCTCGTCGCAGACGCGGCTTGCCGGCTCGTACTCGTCGTCCTGGCGAAAGCCGTAGACGTAGGTGTCGGTCCGCTTGTCCGAGAGCAGGTCCGTCAGGGCGGCCACCGCCGCGACGCGCTCGTGCCCCGCCCAGCCCTCCGGCGCGCCGAGAGAGCGGATCGCGGCGATGCGTTCGTCCGGGTCATTCGACCGCAGGCCCCGCACGATGGCGGAGAAGCGTTCGCTGCAAGTCATTTGGGTCGTCTCGGTCATGGTTGCGTCTCCTCGTTAGTGGACCTCGTCAGAGGCCTCCATCATGACATCGGGTGGCGGCCGGCGGGTTGCGCCGGCGCGTCAGCGCCGGATGGCCAGGACCGACTTTGCTACTGCGTGCAGCAGCCGCAGGGCGAAGCACCGGGGCGTGTGGATGGCGCGGGCCCGCAGGTGGCGGAGGAGTGGCATGCACCCGCAGCCGGAGTCCTCGAGGGCGTCGGCCAGCACGCCGAGGGAGCCCAGTTGCCGGAGGGTTACCACGTCTTCGACCATGCGAGCCACGAGCCCTCCTTGCCACCGGAGCCAGGCCTGGTCGATGGAGATGGGGGCCATCGGGGTCTGCCCGTCGAGGTCGATCAGCCCGGCCTCGATGGCGCGGTCGGCCGGGGCGAGCTGGTTGAACCGACGGTCGTCGTTTCGGGCGAGCTCCCGGTCGAGGAGGGCGAGCAGCCGGTCCTGCTTGCCGGTCAGCAGGAGCCAGCGGCAGTACTCGATCGTGCAGGCGGCCGGGGCGGCCGTGGAGCCGCTGCGGCGGACGGGCGGCGCGCCCTGGGCGAGGCGGACGAACGCCGGCGTGACGTGGCCCAGGTAGTAGCCGGCGGGGCGGACGTTGAACGGCCAGCCGGTGACGACTGGGAGGTCGCGGTGAGATCTGGCCCGGCGGCGGGGCAGTACGCTCACGAGGCCCAGCGCGTTGCCGACCCGGTTGCACTCCGCGGTAAAGGCGGCCAGGAACTCCGCGTCCCCCTCGGCCAGGTCGTGCAGTTCGTAGAGGGCCTGCTCTATAGTGAGGCGACAGAGCAGGTCGTCCAGGGCGAGGCGTGTCCCCTCGGCGGGGAACGGCTCGACGACCCAGGACCTGTTGGTGCCGAGGGCGAAGCCGTCGTGGACGTGGAGGGCGATCGGTGCCCCGTAGGGGGTGCGTGGGCGGAAGACGCCGACGGCCCGCGCCGCGGGGCAGTTGAACAGCACGTGTGGGACGCCCAGGCGGCCCCCCCAGAACCGCTCGTTGAACTCGCGGCAGCGCTCGTGGGCGTAGCCCTCCATCTCGCGGTGCCGCGCGGCGGCGTGCGTGACCGCGTACTCGACGTGGTGCTGGATCTCGCGGTCGTCGGGCGTGAGGTGCTCGGCTGCGGCCATGCCTACCTCCGGCTGGATTAATCGTGACACCTTTTGCATCCCGGGCTACAAGGCCGAGACCTTTGATCACGATCTCACGCCTACCGCTTCAGCAGGACGCGCCGGCGCGTAGCGGCGGGCAAGGGAGAGGAGCAAGAAATGCCAGGCTGCTCATTGACCGGCGAGCAATCAGGTTCGCCTAGCACTTTTGGCACGCCAGCGCCTCCAGCTGGTGCAAAGCGATGCGCCTGTCGGAAGGCCGGCGAAAGAATCCCGAGCGCGCTAAGCGACAAGGCGGCACGGCACTGGTAGAATGCGACCCGAAGGGAGTGGTGGATTATCGGTTTTTGCCTGCCGTCCGCAGAGGATTCGCCTGCGCGGACGGCAGGCAGGTGGGCAACGTTCCCCCCGGCTTTTCGCTGTCCGACAACAAGTTCGGAGGGTAGATCATGGCCGGGATGACGTTGACGTGGGCGGAGATCGACGCGCTGGTCGCCCAGAAGGCACCGCAAGAGCTGTGGGACAAGGCGCGCCGGGTGCTAGAGGAGAACCCCGACGGTCCCGAGGCGCAGTTGGTCGACTTCGCCAGGGCGCTGCGCGACGACGAGTTCGTCATGGAGATCCCGAAGGCCGTCCTCGCCAGTCAGCTGCTCGAGGAAGAGGCATCCACAGCAGGGGAATGAAAGCTGGCAGGCCTGGTTGCACCTCATTGCAACCAGGCCTAACTATCCAGGTTTTCTGAAACCACTCACCTTCCGGACATTGTTGAACTCGCGTTTACTTGAGGGGCCGGTCGTCATGGGAAGGTTCCGCAGGGAGTTACCGCCAAGGCGACTAATGGGCTTGGCCATTGTTGACCAGGACGCCCGCGCATCGCTCGCAGATTATCTTCACGTTGGTCAAGGGAACGTGTTGAGGTGGCTGCAACACCGCCTCGAAAATGCAATGTCGGCAGCGTGTTTCCACTACTTATTCACGTTCCTAGAAGGAAACTCGGTCACCGCCGACCCCCAACGTGACCCTTGCAATCCCGCTCCTGTTTCGACAGTGGGGGACCTTCTCGTTCGTCTCGGTGCTAACGAAGGAAGTGCAAGGAGGGCTGCGGGAGGTGGGGAACAGCGACCGGGGCCGGGCAGATTCAGCATGGCCCTCGTCGCCTACGAAGTGCACCTTGGCCAACTGCATCCGCGCTTTCCCTACGTGCGGATTGTCCGCCGGGCCTTGAGGTACGTTTTGGAAGACCTGCGTGCCGAAGCTTTTGGCGAGGATACGAGAGCCCATCGCCTCCATCACGATTTGCAACTCGAATACGTGTTGGCCGCACAGGCAGCACTTCCTAACCCCCTTAACGAACAAGTGTTCTTCGATGAGATGGATCAGCGTGAGGTGGAAAGGACGCGCACCTGGAACCAGTTGCAAGATGACAGCGAAGGCTGGAGCGAGCCGGTTTACAACCTCCGGTTGGCAATAGGTCTTTATCGCGGTTTCCAACTCTTGAGGTATTGATCATGGCCGGGATGACGTTGACGTGGGCGGAGATCGACGCGCTGGTCGCCCAGAAGGCACCGCAAGAGCTGTGGGACAAGGCGCGCCGGGTGCTAGAGGAGAACCCCGACGGTCCCGAGGCGCAGTTGGTCGACTTCGCCAGGGCGCTGCGCGACGACGAGTTCGTCATGGAGATCCCGAAGGCCGTCCTCGCCAGTCAACTACACGGTGAAGCTCAAACCACCGTGGCTGGTTTGGATGGTGATCTGGCCAGTAGGGCAGCCGTCCATGTTGGGGATACCTCGAGCACAACGAAGCGGGGCTCAGGAGAACCGGACAATTCGGGATCGTCCCCTTCGGCGGATCAGGGGGTGTCTGACCTTCCCGAAACACTCCCCTTCCGCAAACCGTCCTCGAAGGTCAACGGGCACGCTTCCGCGGAGGGGAGCGAGCCCCGCTGGTCGTCGCGTGCCCTGGCCGTGGCCTGTATCCTCATGCTCGCGTTCGGCGCGGGAGGAACGCTATTATTGAACCGGATATGGCCAGGCCGCCCCGAAGCGGCCTTCGTCGCCGGGGTGACGGTCGTCCCGGTGGACGTCCGAGGCGGGGCTCAGGGCCAGCCGCCCAGCCTGAGGATCGAGAACCGATCGCCGCTGCCGGCGTTCGTAACCGTGGTGGGGCTGAAGGAGGCACGGTCGGTCGTCTACTACCGTCCGGGCGGCAAGTTCGTCCGGGTGGAGCCGGGTGCCTCACGCCTGGAACCGCTTCGGGCCGAGTTCGGCGGGCTGGTGGACGCCGTGGTCGTCCTGTCGGAGGCACCGGCCGGCGAGGCGATCGAGGCCGGGATCGAGGAGTCGGGGCTCCCAGCCGACCCCCTGGCGGCGCGGGACCGGATAGCCGCCGACCTCGCCCGGTTCGGGTACAGGGGCGCGGCGGTCGAGCTCGTTCGGCTCGCCCCGGCCGCCAGGTAGCCTTAACCCCCACCTTTCTCCGGTAGGACAGGACCATGAAGACGCGCACAGTGGCCACGGTCGGCATCGTCGCCGCCGTCCTCGCGTGCGGAGTGTTCGCGGTGTACCGCGCGGCGGGGACGCCCCGTCCGCAACAGGAATCACCCCCCGCAACCGCTGAGGGCGACCGACCCACAAGCCCCACGAACCCGACTCCTGCCGGGGGCGACGTGTTCCCTTACGGGCGTGTTGTCGCGGTGACGATTGCCATAGACAGGCACCCGAACGCGCTCCGCGCCTGCGATCTGAAACGCCCGGTGGCCGAGGCTCAAGCCCTCGGCGATGTGCTCAGCGGGCAGTTTGGCTACGACGTCCACCAGCTGTTCGGCCCCGAGGCCACCAAGGGCAGGATCCTGGATACGGTTAGGAAGTACAGCGAGGAGCTCGGCGAGCGAGACGCGCTATTGGTCTACTTCGGCGGCCACGGCCAGGTGGTCGAGCTGCCGGACGGGACGGATGTCGGATACCTCGTCCCCTGGGACGGCAGGGTGGACCCAGGGAACAAGACCGACGCGGGCACGTGGGCCGACCAGGCCGTGGAGATGCAGCGGCTCGTCTCGCTGGTCGCCGCCTCAAAGGTGGGCCACGCACTGTTCATCGTCGACGCCTGCCACAGCGGGTTCTTCACGACCACGCGGGGGACTCTGGCCAAGCACCACCTCCAGAGCTTACTGTCCCGGCCGTCCAGGGCCGCCCTGACCGCCACCGCCCGTGACCAGACTGCCAAGGACGGGATATTCACTCCTATGCTGATCGAGCGGCTGCGGAAGCTGACCCCCGCGACCAAAGCCGAGGAGGGGTGGCCGCCAGCGTCTACGACCTGATGTTCGGGCTTACTGTGGACGATTACCCGCAACTCGGTAAGCAAACTGTTCTGTTCACAGGCCTCCACCATGAGGTGTCTATCGCCAAGAACGACATGACCCCGCAGATTGCGCAGGTCGGAGACGGCGAAGGCATGTTTGTATTCATCCCCACTTCGATACCCCGGAGCAGGCGCGAAAACGAGCTCCGTAAGCTCTTGAAAGGGGCCCCGGTCGCGGAAGGTGGCCCGGGTATCGATGCGGCCGGGCACCGCGCGATCTCGCGGGTGCAGCAATTCACGACGCAGACGGAGGTGTACGAGCTGCTCGAAGTGGGGGACGACCGGTTGGCGGCAGACGCGGACGACCGCCTCGCGAAAGCGCGGGACCGGATAGCCCGGTTCCAGAGGAACGCTTCGGCCGGGGACGCGCGGGCGATGGCAGGCCTCTGCCTTTGCTACGGGAAGGGCCTCGGAACATCGAAGAATCCGGCCGAGGCCTACTTCTGGGCAAGGAGAGTGAGCCATTCGCCTTCGCACGCCGGGTTGGGCCGCTACCTGCTCGGTTGGTGCTACGCGGGGAAAATCGGAACCCCGATTAAAGGCCCCGGCTCAAACGAACTGGCCGCGCGACTGTACCAGGAGAGCATCGACGCGGGGTGCCCCCTGGGTTCGTACGGCCTCGGGCTCCTTCTCAGAGGGAAGCCGACCACGGAATCCCGGCGACAGGCCCGGCAGCACTTTGAGCGGGCGGCAGGCGGCGGGGTGGGAGCCGCCGAGAACGAGCTCGCCCTCGGGCTGCTAGAAGACCCGGCCTGCGTCGAGGAGGACAGAAAGCGGGGGCTCGGACTCCTCGAGCGAGCGGCCGCCCGGGGTAGCCCCCTTGCGGGCTACAACATGTTCTACTACTCGTCCGTCGGGGTGCCCGGCTGTCTGCCGAAGGATCTGAAGAAAGCCAGGGAACTCCTCGACCAAGCGGTGGCCCTGGGCTCCCGCAAAGGCCTCGTCGTGCTCGCCGAGGCGCACCGTGATGGGCCGAAGGGGCGGCTCCAGTTTCCCGTCAGCGACCTGCACAAGGCGTTCGAATGCTACGATCGGGCCGCCCAGGCGGGCGACACGACCGCGCTCGTCGAGTCGGCGGTCATGCTCTCCGTCGGGCGCGGGGTCACGCAGAATCACAAGCTGGCGCGGGAGCGACTGGAAGGGGCGGTGAAGGCCGGGAGCATGTGGGCTGATTACACCCAAGGGTTATGGTACTTCGACGGCCACGTCCTGCCTCAGAGCGATGGCGACGCGCTGGCGTGCTTCTTGCGGGCGGCCGACAAGGGACACCCCACGGGCAACTACATGGCGGGGGCCATGTATGCAAGCGGCCGCGGGTTCAAGGTCCGTCAGCGCCCGGGGCCGAAGAAAGCGGACGAGGTGCTGTTCCATGCCGACTGGCACCTCACGCTGCATTACCTCGCCCGTGCCGCTCAGCTGGGAGTAACGAAGTCCGATCCGAGTCTCAATGAAGTCCTCCGCAAACACCTCGTCGGATTCAACGCCGCATTGCAGGAGAAGGAGGGTGAGTTCGAGCTTCGTTACCCAGCTGCCTCGGACGTCAAGGGGAATGACCTTGAAAAACAATTCTGGTTTGCCTTCTACACCATTGCGGCCCCTCAAATCGCGAGGGAATGGAAGCGGCTCTACCCCGACAGCTTCGCCTGGTACTGTGGGAACTCGAGAATCGACCCGGTGTCGTTTCGCCCCCTGAAAGACAAGGGGGCAAAGAAGAAAGGAGAGAAGTGATCGGGGCATTCCGCCACCTCTAGCTGTTTGCCAAGCCGATGTTACGTGGGGTCGCGGCTCCTCCCGAAGCCGCCGCCCTCCGCCCCCGGTCACGCCTCGATCTCCTCCCAGCCCCGAGGTGCCCGTGTCATGACGGCCGCAGCAGCCGGCTCGACGAACGGGCGCAGCGGTTTGCGCTTCGTCCGCAGACACTCCCTGTCGACCCGCTGCAGGCCGGCCGCGCGCCTGAGCTCGTTCACGCGGATGAGCAGCCGCCTTAGCTGCAACTTCACGGGCCCGAACGGCTCGAAGGGGAGCGCCCTGAAACGGGCAGCGAGGAGGTCGGCCTGCGCGGTTAGTGCCGCGTTCAGGAAGTCCTCGACCAGCACGCGGTACTGCGGCGTGGCGATCCTCACATGCGGGTGGCCGTCCTTGTAGCTCACCGAGTAGCCGTAGAACTGTACCGGGATCTCCCGGGCGTCACGGATCGAGCCCGCCTCCTCCCCGTCGAACAGGGGGTGGGGGCAGTCGGTCTTGAGCAGCAGGAACGTCGTCCGGTAGCGGAGGTACTGGAGCTTCGCCTCGCCGCGCCCCTGGTCGCGGTACTTCGCCCACTTGCTCCTGGCTATGCCGTACTTGAGGAGCAGCTTCTCGTCGGTCGCCCTCGGGCATTTCCCCTCCGGGATTTCGCCCTGCACGTAGAACCAGTACTGGTTCCTGAAGTAGCTCACCGCCAACTGCTGCACGAACCCCTCGACCGTGGCCGCCTCGTACCTGTAACCAACCCCCTCGCCCATGACCCCTCCGCCGATTCCGTTTCGAGTCTTTTTCCATATCGAACTAGAATCAGGTAGCGCAAGGGCCACGCGCGAGAACAATGGCGGGGCGGTGTTTTGCGGCACACCCTAGCCCCAGTCGGCCGACCTCGCACCCCCTTCGCGTAAAACCCCTGTTGTCGCCCGACCGCGCAACCTTAATCGCCTTTCCTTCCAAGCAACCTTCCTCGCCACGCCTCGCGGACAGCGCTCGCGCGCTGCATTCCCGTATTGCGGTAGCGGAACCCTTAAGCGGTCGCCGCGTAACCTGTTGGCCCGCCTGCCTGGAACCCTCGCGAGGTTTCCTGACAGGTGGCGGGTGCCGCACGTAACGCCCGCCGCTACCTGAAGCGTCTCTCCCGGGAGGCCTGGTTGCGGAACTTGCGCCGTGTTCGTCCCCGAAATGAACGCGGGGAGGAGTCTTTTCGTCGTCTTCCTCCCCGCGCGCGAACGTCATCGAGACGGGTGCTAAAGCCCGTCGCGGCTTTTGTCGGTCGTTGATGCCCTCGCGCTGTCACACGCTGAAAGCGACACGGCCGCCCCACTGCCTTGCAGGGCGTCCGCTGGCACTCGGCCACTCCTACTTGCCGCACACTCCCAGCCCTTGGGCTGCTTCCTCTGGCCCCTTTCCGCCAGAGCCCGGCCATCACGCCGGCAACGCCTAAGGGCCTTCCCAGGTTAGCGGTGGCCTCCGCCCCGCAGGTCACGTCGCTAGGGGCTTTCACCCCAGATCCACCCCGTATGTCCGGGTCTCACCCCGGCATAGTCACCTTGGCTCGTGAGCCAAGTTTTCCCCGAGCAGAACGCAGAAGCTCTCGGGTATCCATCGGTGTGGACTCTTCGCGGCTCGGCTACGTCTCCTGCGAAGCTCACTGGCAAGCGCTTGTAGTTCGCGCCTTTCGTGGTTGAGCTATTCCCGGCCGCCTTTTTTCTTCGGGCGGTCCCCGTGCCTTCGGATCGGCACGGCCCGGCTCGTCACCGAGCTCGGAGGTCCCCACGCCAGCCGCGTTGTGCGGGCATCTCAGCCCTCACCCCACGGGCGGGATTCTCACCCGCTTTGAGCCACCACGGCCTTCTCTTGCAAGAAGGCGTGTCCCTGTCGCCCCCGTTCGGGGGCAACTCCATCGGATAGAACGTTCGGTTTGTCTCCGCGCTGTACGCGCGGCCTTTGTCCGAACGAGCCTCCGTCGAACCGGACGAGCACGTCTCCGTGCATCCGGCTCTACGGGCAAGACACCCCGTGTCGGCGGCTGATGAGGCCGCCTCCCGCGAGCGGGTGACAGGTCCGCTCATACGTTGGGGTGGGGTGCCCCCGTCTCGATGACGCCCGCCGGCGCTGATCGTGCCGGTGCGGACTTTGGTGGCGGAATACGTCTTCCGCCCCCCGCGATCGTGTCAGCGGCCGCCGGTAGCGCGGAAGGGAAGGCTTCCCCAGCACGGCGTTTGCCGCCCGCAACCGGCGTGAAGGCGGTCGCGGCCGAAAAGTGATCGTGAACGCCGTCTCGGGCACGGGAAACGTTGATCGGTTCGAGTGTTTTTCGGTATCGAATAAGCATCCAAGTCTGGCGAGGGTAGAGGGGAACGAATCGGCTTCCGTGGGGTCAAGGAACAGCCCACGGGTGCCGGTGACGAGAGGGTTTTCTGGCGGAGGTTTTTTGGTGCCGCTTACCCCTGGCGGGGAGGGAGTTCCGGACTGCGGGCCGCTCCAACGTGGAGCGTCCCGTGGTCCGTTTGTTTTCCTTTCACCGAAAAGGGGTGTCGCATGCAGAGGACGAACCTGACCAGGGCGAGCAGGGAGCTGTTCCGCCGCGAGCCGGACGAGGCGTTCGGGTCGCTGTCGGAACTCACGGCCCGCTGCCGGGAGCGCAAGGAGGTCGCGAGCGAGCGTTGGGTGCCGCCGCAACGGCTCCGCGCCGTCACGGGCGAAGCGGGGCTCCGGCTGTCGGACGGGGAGGGGGAGCCCCTCCGGATGACCGACTGGAGCTTCACGCAGCTGTGTGGGCTCGCGCGGGCCCACAAGGACACCGTGAACCGGCTGTCGGTGGAGACGGCGGCGAGGGTGCTCGATGAGACCCTGCCGCGGTCGAACCGGCCCGTGCAGCTGTACGCCTCGGGGGCTGAGCTCCGGAGCGTCCACGGGATGAGCTACACGCGGCTCCACGACGTCGAGGTGCTCTCGATGGTGAGCGAGTTCGCGGTGGACTTCACGCCGCCGCCCGCCGGGATCGACGGCAAGACCGGGCTCTACGCGGGGGAGCAGGACCTGTTCTGCTTCCTCATCGACCCGACGGGCTGGGCCGAGGTGAACGGCGAGGCGTTCGCGCCGGGGTTCTTCGTGTGGAACTCCGAGGTGGGCAAGAGAAGCGTCGGCGTGCAGAGCTTCTGGTTCCAGGCCGTGTGCCGCAACCACATCGTCTGGGACGCCGTCGACGTGACCGAGGTGGTGCGAAAGCACACCGGGAAAGTCGGCGAGGCGCTCGGCGAGATCCGGCGGGTGATCGAGTCGCTGGTGGAGAAGCGCGACGCCCGCAAGGACGGGTTCGTCGCCGCGATCCGAGCCGCGATGGAGACCCGCGTAGGCGACGACGCCGAGGAGGCGCTGAAGGTGCTTTCCGAGAAGGGCGTCGGCAAGGCCCTCGCGGCGCGGGCGCTCGAGCTTGCCGCGACGCAGGGGCGCTTCACGGTCTTTTCCGTCGTCGACGCGCTGACGCGGCTGGCCGGCGAGTACCGAAACGCCGGCGACAGGCTCCAGGCCGACCAGCAGGCGGCGGCGCTTCTGTCCATGGCCACGGCGTAGTTCGAGTTCACGTCATTCCACAGTTCCAGCGAAGGAGTTTTCCGATGGCGAACGGGAGGCGAGGGGGAGTCGCGACACAGGGCGCTCCCCCCGAGCAGCCGAAGCAGCCCAGAAGGCCCGAGCACGAGGTGCGGCTAGGGCGGGTGAAGGCGGCTATTTGGGCGAACGACACCGAGCACGGCGTGCGCTACGGCGTCACGGTGAGCCGGGTCTACAAGGACAAGGACGGGAAGTGGCAGACGAGCGAAAGCTTCTCAAGGGACGAGTTGCTCCTGCTCGCGAAGGTCTCTGACCTCGCCCACACCTGGATCTGCGAGGCCACGAGCGGTGACGTTCCGTTCTGACGTGCGGCGGCCGGTTGGTTTTTCTCAAAGGGACATCGTCACCGGCCGCCCGCACCAAGGGCTTGATGGAAGGAGGCGTATGGCAGACCGGGTATCGAACATGATCTGGTGCGAGAACTGCGCGGAGGCGAGTTGGTGCTACGTCACCAGGTGGAGGCGATTGAGCTGGGCCGTCACCCGATCGGGGACGCTCAAGGAGCCTGCGGAGTGCTCCCAGTGTAACGCCGAGCTCCTGCCTGGGGACCGGGCCGAGGCGATCACCTACTACCTCTCGCTGCCGGAGTCGGCGAGGTGGATGCAGGAGTGCCTCGACTTCGACTGCGGGTCCGAGCACGACGACGATTAGGCACACGAAGGAGGAGGCATGAAGGAGGCTTTGACGACATTGCAGGCAGCGAAGATCTACGACGCGCTGCACCCGACGCTCGGCTTTCTTACCCAACTCGAGGCGAGGCTATCGCAACTCGGGCTTCGGCCGACTGACGGGTACTACCAGAAGGTGAGGGAGGCGCTCGACGCCTTCCACCGGCTCACAGTCGAGACGCACTACTTGTCGTGTACGGGTGGCGTGGGGCGCGCTCAAAGTAGCTGGCGATCCGGGCGGGGCTCTTGTGGCTGACTGGCGTGGGGCACGCTCACGACCTTTGGGACCGCATCGATTGTGCCCTCGGAGGGGCGGCTATTCGGGGGCCGTGCCCGTACCTCAACGTACAGGTGCGGAACCGTCGCAGCCGACGTAGAGTCACGCAGCCTCGAGACGCGGCGCGCGGGTAAACTGATCACCCTCTCTTCTGATCTCGCACAGCAGGTTAGCTGTGGACCGGCTGAGTACGAAGCCTTGGGGCCAAGAGCAAGACGTACCTTCGCACCTTATTGGTATGACTTCGTGTGGATTGACCTAGACGGCACCCGGTCGGTATAGAGTGGTTAGGTTTCTCGGTCGCGAGGCGTTCTTCGTGCTGAAGAAGGTGTCCGCAATCCTGGTGCTTTGGCCGCTCCTCCTCCCGCAGGGCTTCTGCCTGTGCCGGCTAGAGGCGTTCGGCACAAGCGCGTCCGCACCTGCGGCGGCCGAACCGTCGCCCGCGATCTCCGCCTCGCGCTGTGCCTGTTGTCGGCTGAAGGCCGCCCCTCCCACCGGGGAGACCCGCCGCTGCGAGGCCTGCGCCCGGCCGAGCGAGCCTCCCGCGCCGTTGCCAAACTCCCCGCACTCCCCGGCCTGCCCGGCCCACCCTTCCTGGGAGCTAGCGCGCGCCGCCACGCCGGCTGAGCAGGCCCCAACCACGGGCGACGCCCAGGAACTTGTTGACTGGGTATCCGCCGACTCGCTGGTGCCGGTTACTCAAGCATCCTCCGCCACCCTCGCGCGTCTGTACGACCCGCCGCTCCCCGAGCACGTCCCACTCTACCTTTCCTGCCGCGACCTCCTCTGCTGAGAACGCGCGTCCTCACGACTTAATCCGGACCTGTGACGCGCTGCGCGGCTCGAGCGCGCCGCCGTCGCCCGGAGTCCACGTTCGCGCGTTCCGACAGACCCGTTCGCGACCCTGGGAGGGTTTCCCCCGTGGGAACGTTCCGCCTGTTGCCGTGGGAGTACGGCGTCCGCAACCTGCTGCGCCGGCCCAGCCGCACGCTGCTCACCCTGATGGGGCTGACGCTCGTCGTGCTTCTGGTCCTCATTGTCGTCGGCTTCATCCGCGGCCTGGAGGCGAGCCTTGCCGTCTCCGGCGACCCCCGCGTCGTGCTGGTCCACGCGCCGGGCGGCTCGGAGAACGTGGAGAACTCCACCGTCGCCGGCCGCACGGGCCCGGTGCTCGCCGCCAGCGTCGAGGCGGTGCAGAGGCGCTACGGCCAGACGTACGTGTCGCCGGAGATCTACCTCGGCACGCGCGTGATCACCGGCGGTCGCGACGAGCCCACCATGGGGCTCGTGCGCGGCGTCACGCCGAGTGCACACCTCGTCCGGCGGCAGGTGCAACTCATCGACGGCAACTGGCCAGGCCAGGGCGAGGTGATGGCGGGCCGGCTCGCCGCCGCGAAGCTCGGCTGCAGCGACCTTGACCTGGCCGTGGGCCAGACCGTCCGCCTGGAGGGCCGCGACTGGACGGTCAGCGGCCGGTTCTCCTGCGTCGGCAGCGCCCTGGAATCGGAGCTGTGGGCCCCGCTCGCCGAGCTCCAGACGGCGATGAAGCGTCAGGACGTGAGCCTCGTCGCCGTCACGCTCGCGCCCGGTACGTCGTTCGAGGACGTGGACGAGTTCTGCAAGGAGCGGCTCGACTTGGAGATCCAGGCGACCGCCGAGGCGGCGTACTACGCCAACCTCCAGCGGCACTACGGCCCGGTGCGGACCATGGCGTGGCTCGTCGTCGGCCTCGTCGCCGCCGCCGGTGTCTTCGCGGGGATGAACGCGATGTACGGCTCGGTGGTGGGGCGCGTGAAGGAGCTGGCCACGCTTCAAACCATCGGCTTCACCCGCCGCGCCATCACGCTCAGCCTGATCCAGGAGGCCGTCCTCCTCGCGGCGGCCGCGTCGCTCGCCGCCTCGGGGCTGGCGCTCGCCCTGCTCGACGGGACCGCAGTCCGGTTCACCATGGGCGCGTTCGCCCTCCGGATCGACGGGCCGGCGCTCCTGCTCGGGTGCGGCACCGGCGTGCTGCTCGGTGTCGTCGGGGCGCTGCCGCCGGCGATCCAGTCGCTCCGCCAGCCCATCGTCACCGCGCTCAAGGCGGTCTGACTCAACCCCGTTCCTTACTTAAGAGGAGTTTGCTGATGCGTCACCTGCTACTTTCCCTCGCCATCCTGGCCGGCGTGTCGGCCGGCTGCGCCGAGAACGCCGGCCCCGGAGGGGGCGCGAAGGAGGGGGTCCCCGCGGCCGGGCCCGCGCCCACGGCGTCGGTCGACGGCAAGAAGCTGATGATCGACGCCGAGCCGCCCGGCGCGAAGGGCGTGATCGAGGTCCGCAAGGACTCGAAAGACGGCGACGAGGTGGTGGTGGCCGGCCAGGTGGGCGGGCACGCCAAGCCGTTCACCGAGGGGCGCGCCTCCTTCCTCATCGCCGACGCGTCGCTCAAGCCGACCGACGGGTGCGACACGCCGTGGGACTTCTGCGAGCTGCCCAAGAAGGAGGTCGCGGCCGCGCGGCTCAACGTCCGCTTCGTGGACGGCGGCGGGAACACGGTGAAGACCGGCGCTCGCGAGCTGTTCGGGCTGAAGGAGCTAACCCAGGTCGTCGTGAAGGGCACCCTTAAGCGCGACGACAAGGACAACGTCAGCGTCGTCGCGAGCGCCATCTACGTCCGTCCGGCGGCGAAGTGACCCGGCCCAACGGCGACGCCCAGGAGGGAAGAGGCATATGAGACCGAAAGTGGACCTAAGCCAGCTCGCGGTCACGAGGGACGACGCCCCGCCGTCGCTGCGGAACGGGGTGCCAGTCGTCCGCCGGCGGAACCTGCTCACGCGGTTCGTGCTGCCGGGGCTCCTGCTCCTGGGGTTTCTGGGGCTGGTCGGCTACGCGGCGCGCGAGACGCTCTCGCCGCCGCGGGCGGTCACGGTCATCCCGGTGACCGCGTCCCAGGGGGCGATGGACGCCCCTCCCGACACGCCGCTGTTCCGGGCGGCAGGGTGGGCCGAGGCCCGCCCGACGCCGACCGTCGTCACAGCCCTGGCCGAGGGCGTGATCGAGCAGCTGCTCGTCGTTGAGGGCCAAGAGGTCCGGCAGGGCGAGGTGGTCGCCCGGCTGGTCGCGGCCGACGCCCGGCTCGCGCTCGAGTCGGCCGAGGCCGAGGTGGAACTCCGCGACAGCGAGGTCGCGTCCGCCCGGTCGGTGGTCGCGGCGGCCAGGGCGCGGCTGGAGCTGCCGGTCCACCTTCAGGCGGAGGCGGCCGACGCCGAGGCGGCGCTCAGCCGGGCCGAGTCGGAGCTCGAGGCGCTGCCGAACGCGGTCGCGGCCGCCGAGGCAAGGGTGGCCTACGCCCGGCGCGAGTTCGACGTCGCCCGCCGGAGCGGCGGGGCGGTGTCGGCGATCTCGATGGAGAAGGCGAGGACCGACCTCGACGCAGCGTCCGGCTCGCAGCGCGAGCTCCTGACCCGCCAAAAGCGCCTCCCCGTGGAGATCGCGGCGCTCAAGGCCAAGCGCGACGCGCAGCGGCAGAAGCTTGACCGCAAGGTGGACGAGGTTCGGCAGTTGGGGGAGGCCGAGGCCTCGCTCAAGGGGGCGTTGGCCAAGGTCAGGCAGTCGGCCGCCGCCCGCGACCTGGCGAAGCTAAGGCTGTCGCGCATGGAGGTGCGGTCGCCGGCCACAGGCAGGGTGCTCGGCCTCATCGCCAGGCCGGGGACGCGGCTGAACGGGCTCGCCGCGAGCTCGCTCCAGGACTCGAGCACGGTGCTGACGATCTACGACCCGGCGAGCCTCCAGGTGCGGGTGGATGTGCGGCTCGACGACGTCGGCAAGGTGCGCCCCGGCCAGAACGCGCGGATCGAGTCGGCGGCGCTGCCCGAGCAGCCGCTGGAAGGGGAGGTGCTGCTCGCCACCTCCCAGGCGGACATCCAGAAGAACACCCTGTCGGTGAAGGTTGCCGTCCGCAACGCGCCGCCGGCGCTCAAGCCCGACATGCTCTGCCAGGTGACGTTCCTCGCCCCGCCCCGCCCGGCGACCTCCGCCCCCAAGGGGGCCGAGGCATACCGGATGCTCGTGCCGAGGCAGCTCGTCGACTCGGGCGGGCTGTGGGTGGCGGACCAGCTGACCGGCACCGCCCGGTTCCGCGCGGTCGAGGTGGGGCTGTCCGCAGGCGACCTCGTCGAGGTCACGCGCGGCCTGGCGGCGTCGGACAAGCTCATCGTCGGCGGCCGCGAGGGGCTTAAAGAAGGCGACCGCGTCCGCGTCAGCGGCGAGGACGAATCGCTCGGCATCACCGTCTCGGCGGGGCGAAAGCAGAAGTGATACCCAGGGGAGGCAAGCGAACATGGCACTCGTAGAGGTGCGGAACGTCACGAAGACTTTCAGGAAGGGGGAGCACGAGATCTCCCCCCTGAAGGGCGTCAACTTCGAGGTGGAGAAGGGTGACTTTGTCTCGCTCATGGGGGCGTCGGGCTCAGGCAAGTCCACGCTCTTGAACCTCATCGCCGGCATCGACCGGCCGACGGCGGGGGAGGTGGTCGTGAGCGGCCAAGACATCACGAAGCTCTCGCGCACGAAGCTCGCCTACTGGCGGGCGGCCAACGCCGGCTACATCTTTCAGACGCACAACCTCATCCCGGTCTTGAGCGCTTGGGAGAACGTGGAGATGCCGCTCCTGCTCCTTCCGCTGTCGGCCGCCGAGCGGCGCAAGCGCGTCGAGATCGCGCTGGAGGCGGTGGGGCTCTCCGACCGGGCCGACCACTACCCGCGCCAGCTGTCCGGCGGGCAGGAGCAGCGCGTCGGCATCGCCCGCGCCATCGTCGCCAACCCAACCGTGGTCGTCGGCGACGAGCCGACCGGCGACCTCGACTCCGAGACCACCGAGCAGATACTGGACCTGCTCGTCCGGCTCAACGAGGAACTGGGCACGACGCTGCTCATGGTCACGCACGACCCGCACGCCGCGGGCGTCGCCCGGCGGAGGCTGCGGCTGGAGAAGGGGCAGCTCATCGAGTCGGAGCCGGCCTTGCGCGTCGCCGTCGCGGCGGGGGGGAGCTAAAGCATGCTCAAGTTCGCACCCTACGTGCTGAAGAGCCTCTTGCGCCACCGGGCGCGGACGCTGCTTACCGTGTCGGGGACGGCGGTGGCGCTGTTCGTGTTCGCCTTCATCGGCGCGGCCCGGCAGGGCCTGGCCGACATGACGCGCGGCAAGCAGGCCGAGCGCACGCTCATCGTCTTCCAGGCCAACCGCTTCTGCCCCAGCACGAGCCGGCTGCCGCAGGACTACGAATCGACGATCCGGAAGGTGACCGGCGTCAAGGACGTGGTGCCGATGCAGGTCTACATCAACAACTGCAGGGCCAGCCTCGACCTGGTGCTGTTCCACGGGATCGACCCGGAGAAGTTCAAGACCTGCCGCGAGATCCGCATGCTCTCCGGCAGCCGCGAGGAGTTCGACACCCGAACCGACGCCGCCCTGGTCGGCAGCGCGGTGGCGCGGAGGCGCGGCCTCACGCCGGGGATGAAGTTCACCATCGGGGAGATCACCGTCACCGTGGTCGGCGTCTTCGCCGCCCAGACGCCGGCCGAGGAGAACGTCCTCTACACGCACCTGGGCTTCCTCCAGCGGGTGAAGGGACGGAACGTCGGCGAGGCGACCCTGTTCGAGGTGCAGCTCTCCGAGGACGCCAACACCGAGGCGGTCTGCCGAGACATCGACGCCGCCTTCCGCCAGGACCGCGTCCCGACCGACACCCGGTCGAAGGGCGTGTTCCAGGCGAGCGTGGTCGGCGACCTGATCGAGCTGATCGGCTGGGCCAACTTCCTCGGCTTCGCCTGCGTCGGGCTGGTGCTGTCGCTCGTAGCGACGACGACGGTGATGGCGGTGCAGGACCGGGTGCGCGAGCACGCGGTGTTGCAGGCGATCGGCTTCTCGTCGCCTCGCGTCTTCGCCCTGGTGCTGAGCGAGGGGGCCGTGGTGACCCTGCTCGGGGGGCTCCTCGGCGTCGGCGCGGCGCTGGCCGTGCTGTGGTGGAGCAAGATCGCCGTCGGCACCGAGGGGGTGACGATCGCCCTGTCGCCGTCGCCCTGGCTGGCGGCGCAAGGGCTGGCGGTGTCGTGCGTCGTCGGCGTCGTGGCGGGGCTGGTCCCGGCGTGGCGGGCCTCGACGGCGGAGATCGTGACGGCCTTGCGCGCCGCGTGAGGGAAGGGGTAGACGGGCTTCATGACAACAGCACACACCATCACCGTCCGGGTTCACGGCCTGGACTGCGCCGAGGAGGTCGCCGCCCTCGAGCGCGAGGTCGGCCCCGCCGTCGGCGGCAAGGACCGGCTCGCCTTCGACGTCTTGAACGGGCGGATGACCGTCACCGCCGAGGGCGTGACGGAGTCCGCCGTCCTTAAGGCGGTCGCGCGCACCGGCATGCGGGCGGAGGTGTGGCGCGAGGGCCGCGAGCCCGCCGCGCCGGCCTCGTTCTACCGCCGGAACGAGCGCGCCCTGCTGACGGCCCTCAGCGGCGCGTTCATCGCGTCCGGGGCCGCCGCTTCGGTGGCGAGCGCTGGCTGGTCGTCGCTGACGGAGCCGGGGCCGCCCGCCCCCGCGCGGTTCTGCTACGCCGCCGCGATCCTTTCGGGTGTGTGGATGGTCCTGCCGAAGGCGTGGGCATCCGCCCGGCGGGTCAGACCCGACATGAACCTGCTCATGGTGGTCGCCGCTCTGGGGGCGGTGACGCTCGGCGACTGGCTCGAGGCGGCGACGGTGGCGTTCCTGTTCTCGCTCTCTCTGGCGCTGGAGTCGTGGAGCGTCGGCCGGGCGCGGCGGGCCGTGGCGGCGCTGATGGACCTGACGCCGCCGAGCGTCCGCGTCCTGCGCGGCGGGCGCGAGGAGGCCGTGCCGCCCGAGGAGGTGCCCGTCGGCTCGCGGTTCGTCGTCCGGCCCGGCGAGCGATTCCCGTTGGACGGCAAGGTCGTCTCAGGTGCGACCAGCGTGAACCAGGCCCCGCTCACCGGGGAGAGCGTTCCGGTGGCAAAGCAGGCGGGCGACGCTGTGTTCGCCGGCACCGTGAACGGCGAGGGGGCACTCGAAGTAGAGAGTACGAAGCCGGCCGGCGACACGACGCTGGCGCACGTCATCCGGCTGGTCGGCGAGGCGCACACCAAGCGCGCGCCGGTCGAGCAGTGGGTTGACAGGTTCGCCCGCGTCTACACGCCGGTAGTCTTCTCCCTGGCCGTACTCGTGGCCCTCGGGCCGCCGCTCGCGCTCGGCGGCGACTGGTCGGCGTGGGTGTACCGAGCCCTGGTGCTGCTGGTCATCGCGTGCCCGTGCGCGCTCGTCATCTCGACGCCGGTCAGCATCGTCGCGGCGCTGGCACGCGCCGCTCGGGAGGGGGTCCTGGTCAAGGGCGGGCAGTTCGTCGAACTGCCGGCGACGATCAAGGCCGTCGTCCTGGACAAGACTGGTACGCTCACCGAGGGCCGCCCGGCCGTCGCCGAGGTCGTGCCGCTCAACGGGCACGACGCCCGGGAGTCGCTGGAGCGGGCCGCCGGGATGGAGGCGCGGAGCGAGCACCCCCTCGCGCGGGCGATCGTTGAGCACGCCGCCGGGATGGGCATCGAGGCGCGGGCGGCGGAGAACCTGCAGATCGTCCCCGGCAAGGGGGCGACCGGGTCCTGGGGCGGCCGGGCGTTCTGGGTCGGGTCGTCGCGCATGCTCGACGAGCGCGGCCAATCGACCGACGAGGTGCGCAAGCGCATCGACCAGCTCGCGTCCCAGGGTCGCACGGTCGTCGTCGTCGGCAACGACCAGCACGTCTGCGGGCTGATCGCGCTCGCCGACAAGCCACGGGCCCAGGCGGCCGAGGCCGTCCGCGCCATGAAGGCCCTCGGCGTCGGCCACGTCGTGATGCTGACCGGCGACAACGAGGCGACGGCGCAAGCGGTGGCTAAGGAAACAGGAATTGACGAGGTGCGGGCCAACCTGCTCCCGCAAGACAAACTGAGCGAGCTCGACAAGCTGATAGAGCGGTACGGGTCCGTCGCCATGGTAGGCGACGGCGTCAACGACGCCCCGGCCCTCGCGCGGGCCACCGTCGGCGTCGCCATGGGCGCGGCCGGCACCGACGCCGCGATCGAGACGGCCGACGTGGCGCTGATGTCGGACGACCTGACGCGTCTGCCCTGGCTGGTGCGGCACTCCCGGCGGACCATGGCCGTCGTCCGCCAGAACGTGGTCTTCTCCCTCGCGGTCAAGGGGCTGTTCCTCGCCCTGGCCGTCGCGGGATACTCCCCCTTGTGGCTGGCGATCCTCGCCGACACCGGCGCGTCGCTGGCCGTCGTGGCCAACGGTTTGAGGCTGCTTCAAAGTGACTGAACGGAGTGCGGAGGGGGCGTTCCCGTCCGCGAGGTGTCATTCCCAGGAGCGGTACATGAAGAAGGCGATGATCCCGATGTTGGCCCTCGCCCTCGCGGCCGGCGTCGCCGCGGTCGCGTCGGCACAGGCCCCACAGCAGCAGGCGAGGCAGGCGTTCACGCAGGTGACGCTCACCGAGCTCCACTGCATGGGCTGCGCGAAGAAGATCTCGACCGCCGTCCACAAGGTGAGCGGCGTCGCCGAGATGCGCGTGGACCTGAACGCGAAGACCGTGTTCGTGATGCACAAGGCAGGGGCGACGCCGTCGCCCAAGGAGCTGTGGCAGGCGATCGAGACCGCCGACCACACGCCGACGAGGATGGTGACGCCGACCGCGACCCACACGTCCAAGCCGGCGTCGTGATCCGGCAGCGCCCGTAGGAGGAGCGGCGGGGGGCTTCCCCCCTCTGCCGCTCCGCTTCAGCCAAACCGCCCGCGATTCTTGAACATCGCCTCGCCCGCCGGACGATATACTGACAATGATGGTTCGTCGCGCGCTAAGCCTGGTGCTGGTCTTGCAACTGCTACTCGTGCAGTTCTTGCAGTGCCGCTGCCGCGCCGACTGCGGCGCGGGGCCCGAGCCTCACGTCCACGTCAGCTCTCTGCCCCTCGCCGGCCCGGCTGCTGGTTGCGCCCATCGCCACAGCCACGGCTGCGGCGGGCACCGTCACCGTGAAGCGCCCGAGGCCAAGGCGAAAGCCCCGGCCGGAGTGCTTCAGTCCGCGCGTGAACAGCCGGACGACCGCCACCCCTCGGACGCCATCTACCTCCCCGGCGAGACGCACGCCGACCGGGACGCCTCGCGTCTCGCCGCGCTGAGCGCGTCCGCCCTCGCGCCCGCGCCGGCGTTTCAGGAAGCCGCCACGCCGGCGTGTGACGCCATCTCCCTGATCGAGCGTTCCCCTTCGGACCGGCCACCCGATCCCCCGATCTACCTGCTGAACCTCACCTTCCTAATCTGATCAGCTCCTCCTCCTTGAGCGGCCCGTCTCCACGCGAGACCGCGCGCCGTCTCGACACCCTCGAAAGCTAAGAACCTAACGAATCGATCCCTCGAGCGCGCTTCCGCACAGTCCGGGCCGCGCGTTCGCCGCGACGTTCGACGAGGAGCCGAACGATGAGATACCCGCTCTCGCGGGCCGCCCTGGCCGGGGCGCTGCTCGCGGTCACGGTCCCGCTTGCCGCGCCAGCCGTCGGGCGCGCCCAGGCAGTCCCCCTGCCGCCGATCGGGGGTGGCGAAGGCGGCCCCGCCGGCAGGGGGCTGACGACGCTGCCGGCCCCGAAGCGTGAGCCCGTCCCAGGCGAACGGGAACCCCCGGCCCTGCCCATGCCGAGGCCGCACCCCGGCCCACTCGGCACGGCGCACGCCTACGACCTGGACGGGCTCACCGCGCTCACCCTCCAGCGCAACCCGCGCTTGGCCCAGGGGGCGTTCGCGATCGACTCGGCCGCCGGCAGGGCGGTGCAGGCCGGGCTCTACCCGAACCCGACCGTCGCCGTCTACCAGGACGAGATCGCCGACCGGACCGGGCCGGGAGGCATCCTCACCGCGCCGCAGATCAAGCAGGAGATCGTCACAGCAGGCAAGCTCAGGCTCGACCGGGCGGCGGCCGAGCGCGAGGTGGACCAGGCCACGTTCAACCTGGCGTCGCTCCGCTACGGCCGGCTCGCGGCGGTGCGGCAGGCGTACTTCGAGGTGCTGACGCTCCAGCGCCGGCTAAGGATCCTCAACGACCTCTTTGGCCTCGCGGAGAAGACCTTCGAGACGAGCGAGAGGCTCCTCAAGGCCGGCCAGGCGTCGCGCCTCGACATCGTCCAGCTCGAGGTCGAGCGCGAGCGGTTCCGCGCCGACCGGGAGGCGACCCAGCGGGAGCTCCCGGCCGCCTTCCGCCGGCTCGCGGCGGCGGTCGGCGTGAGCGACCTGCCCGAGGGGCCGCTCGCCGGCTCCCTCGACCAGGCGATGCCGACGTACGAGCTCACGACCGCTCAGCGGTTCGTCGTCGAGTCTCACCCGGACATCTTCGCGGCGAAGGCGGGGGTTAAGCGGGCCGAGTTCCTCCTGGAGCGGGCGAGGGTGGAGCCCATACCCAACGTGACCGTGCAGGCCAGCTACATCCGCCAGTACGAGAACCGCTCACGCGACTTCGGCCTCGGGGTGACCGTGCCGGTGCCGGCCTGGAACCAGAACCAGGGGAACATCGCCGCTTCGAAGGCGCGCCTCGGAGAGGCCGTGCAGGAGGTCGGCCGGACGGAGAACGAGCTCGTCGAGCGGCTCGGCCAGGCGTATGGCCCCTACGCCTCAGCCCGCCGCCGGGCGGAGCTCTACCGCTCGTCGATCCTGCCCCGCGCCCGCGAGAGCTACGACATCGCCCTCAAGGCGTACCAGAACGGGCGGTTCGACTACCTGCGCGTCCTCGAGGCCCAGCGGGTCTACTCCCAGGCCGACCTCGAGTACGTCCGATCGCTCGGCGAGGCGTGGCGCGCCGCCGCCGAGCTGTCCGGGCTGCTGTTGCAGGAGAACTGGCCCGGCTGCGCCCCGTCGTTGGAAATCGTCCCGCCCTCGAAGTGACACCGCCCCGGAGGTGCCCTATGTCGATCCGCCGAGCGTTCCCCTGGCTGGCCGCAGCAGCCGTCGTGTCAGGCGTCGGCTACGCCGGCTGGCGCACCCAGGACACCTGGAGGCCGTGGCTGGACTCGCTGCGCGCCGGGCAGGCGTCGGCCGCCGCCGAGGAGGGTAACCACGAGCACGCCCACGGCGACCGCATCAAGCTGACCGACCAGGCGCGGAAGAACCTGGGCCTGTCGGTCGGCCCCGCGACGGTCACGCCGGTGTACTGGCGGACCGCGCAGATTCCCGGCGTCATCGTCGACCGGCCCGGGCAGTCCGACCGGGGCGTGACCGCGCCGGTCACAGGCGTCGTCGCCAAGATCCACAGCTACCCCAGCGACACGGTCCGGCCCGGGGACCCGCTCTTCGAGCTTCGCATCACCAGCGAGTTCGTCCAGAACACCCAGGCCGAGCTGTACAAGGCCGCCAAGGAGGTGCAGCTCCAGGAGAAGGTGGTCGAGAAGATGCGGGGGGCCAGCGACGCCCTCCCCGAGGCCCGAATCGTCGAGGCGCGGAACCAGCTGACGAAGCTCGCCACGCAGGTCCTGTCGTACCGGCAGATCCTCCAGTCGCTCGGCCTGACGTCGGCCCAGGTCGACCTGGCCGCCGCCGGCAAGTTCGTGAAGGAGGTGACGGTCGTCGCGCCCCCGCCGGCGGCGGGGGACAAGCCGCTCGTCCCGGCACCGCCGGTCGCTAGCTCCGCCTCGAACATGGCCGAGGCGACCGCCTACGAGGTGCAGGAGCTCAAGGCCCAGCTGGGCGAGCAGGTCCAGGCCGGGCAGGTGCTCGGCATGCTCGCCAACCACCGGCTGCTCTACGTCGAGGGGCGGGCCTTCAAGGGCGAGTCGGCGCTCCTGGCCCGGTCGGCGGAGGGAGGCTGGCCGGTCGAGGCCGAGTTCGCCGAGGACGACGCCAAGGCGTGGCCCGAGCTCAAGCAGACGCTCACGATCCGCCACCTGGCGAACTCGATGGACCCGGCCAGCCGCACCTTCGCGTTCTTCGTCCCGCTGACGAACCAGGCGAGGAGCTACCAGAAGGACGGCAAGACTTTCCTCCTCTGGCGATTCCGCCCAGGCCAGCGCGTCCGGCTCCACGTCCGGGCCGAGCCGTTCGAGAACGTCATCGTGCTGCCCTCGGCCGCCGTCGTCCGCGAAGGGCCCGACTCCTTCGTCTTCCGCGCCAACGGCGACGCCTTCGACCGGAAGCCCGTCCACGTCCTCTACGAGGACCGCCGGAGCGTCGTGATCGCCAACGACGGCAGCGTCGCGCCGGGGCTGTTCGTCGCCCGCAACGCGGCGGCGGCGCTGAACCGCGCTGTCAACGCCCAGAAGAGCGGCGGCGGCCACGACGAACACGCCGGCCACAGCCACTAACGAGGAGGCCCCCGTGCTCGACGCCATCATCCGCTTCTCGCTCAAGTACCGGCTCCTCATCGTCATCGTCAGCCTGGCGGTGCTGCTGTACGGCGGCTACGTCACGGCGAGGCTGCCCATCGACGTGCTGCCCGACCTGGACCGCCCGCGGGTCGTGCTCCTCACCGAGGCCCCCGGCTTCGCGGCCGAGGAGGTGGAGCCGCTCATCCGTCCGCCGAGCGCGACGGCCGGCCTCGGGGCGGCCGGCGTCCAGGCCGTCCGGAGCCAGTCGGTCGCGGGGCTGAACGTCATCTACGTCGAGTTCGACTGGTCGATGGAGGTGCGGGCGGCCCGGCAGATCGTCCAGGAGCGCATCGCGACGCTCGCCGGCGTTCTGCCCGAGAAGGTCACGCCGTACATGGCTCCCAGCAGCTCGATCCTCGGCCAGATCGTGATAGCCGGCCTGTACCGGCAGCGCGGCCCGGAGGGCGGCCGGCTATTCCCGGTGCCGAAGACGCAGTACCTCATCGAGTTCCCGCCCCCCGCCGGGGGCAAGCCGGCCGCCCTGATCGCCTGGAAGGTCGCCGACCGGCGCGACCAGTCCTCCTGGGAGCGGGTGCCCGTCGGGCGCGTCGACTGGGCCGGCGTGGCCCCGCCGGAGGCGGACGACGAGGCCGCCGAGCGCAAGGCGCGCGTCACCATCGCGGGCGAGGCGCGCGACGTCGCGCTACCGTCCGCCGAGCAGCAGAGCCGGGCGCTCCGCACCCTCGCCGAGTGGGTCGTCCGGCCGAGGCTCCGAAAGATCCCCGGCGTCTCCGAGGTGTTCGTCCAGGGCGGCGACCGTCTGCAGTACCAGGGCCTCGCCGACCCGGCGCTGATGCTCGAGTACAGCGTGAGCCTCCAGCAGGTCGAGCAGGCGCTCAAGGACAACAACGTGAGCTCGACCGGCGGGTTCGCGATCCGCGGCGACACCGAGCGGCCGATCCGCGTCCTCGGTCGCCTCGGCCCCGACTCCCCGCGCGTGCTGAGCGAGCTCAAGAAGATCCCGGTCAAGACGACCGAAAGGCGCACCATCCTCGTCGAGCAGGTCGCGACGGTCGCCGAGGGCTCGGCGGTGAAGCGCGGCGACGGGGCCGTGAACGGAATCCCCGGCGTGGTGCTGACCGTCGCGAAGCAGCCGCACGTAGACACCAGGAAGGTGACCGACGAGATCACCGAGGCGCTCACGGAGGCCGAGGCGTCGATGGGCCTCGACGTCGTCGCCGACCCCTCGCTCTTCCAGCTCAAGCGCTTCATCGACAACGGCATCTACAACGTCGGCGAGGCGCTCGTCATCGGCGCGGTCCTCGTGCTCATCGTGCTGTTCCTGTTCCTGCTCAACTTCCGGACGACCTTCATCACGCTGAGCGCCATCCCTCTGTCGCTGATGATCACGGCGCTGACCTTCCGGGTCATCGGCTGGCTCACCGGCACGCAGCTGTCGATCAACGTCATGACGCTAGGCGGCATCGCCGTGGCCATGGGGGAACTGGTCGATGACGCGGTGGTGGACGTCGAGAACATCTTCCGGAGGCTCAAGGAGAACAACAACTCGGCCAGCCCCCGGGCGCCGCTCCAGGTGGTGTTCGAGGCGAGCAAGGAGATCCGCGGGGCCATCGTCTTCGGCACGATGGTCGTGATCCTCGTCTTCCTGCCCCTGTTCGCGCTGCCGGGCGTGCCCGGCCGGCTCTTCCAGCCGCTCGCCGTCGCCTACATCGTCTCGATCCTCGCCTCGCTCGCGGTGTCCCTCACGGTCACGCCGGTCCTGTCGTACTACCTGCTGCCCCAGTCCGGCGCGGCGCACCACGAGAAGGACGGAACCCTCGTGCGGCTCCTCAAGTGGGGCGCTTCGTTCCTGATTCGCTTCAGCATGCTGGCGGCGACGCCGCTGCTCCTGCTCACCTGGGCCGCCGTCGCGCTGTCGGTGGTGCTGCTCCTCAGCATGGGCCAGAGCTTCCTGCCCGACTTCGACGAGGGGAGCGTGCAGGTGAGCATCGGCCTGCCGCCCGGCTCGTCGCTCCAGGCCTCGAACGACATGGCCGCGATCGTCGATCGAAAGCTTCGGGGCATGCGGGCATCGCCCACTAACCCCAGGGGGGAGCTGCGCTCCTTCGTCCGCCGGACCGGCCGGGCCGAGCTCGACGAGCACGCCATGCCGGTCTCGGCGAGCGAGTACATCCTGAGCATCAACCCCGACTCCGGCCGGTCGCGCGAGGAGATCATCAACGGGCTGCGCGACGACCTGAAGAAGGATGTTCCCGGTGCCGCGCTCGAGATAGAGCAGCCGCTCATGCACCTCATCAGCCACATGCTCTCGGGCGTAACCTCGAAGATCGCCATCAAGATCTACGGCGAGGACCTCGACCAGCTCGTCGCCTCGGCGGAGAAGATCAAGGCGGCCATCGCCGACGTCCCCGGCGTGACCGACCTGGAGGTGGAGCAGCTCAGGAAGGCCGACGAGCTGCACATCCGGCTCCGGCCCGACGACCTCGCGTTCTACGGCGTCAGCCGCGCCTACGTCGCCGAGTTCGTGCGGACCGCGATGCTCGGCGAGCCGGTCTCCCAGGTGGTCGAGGGCCAGCGGCGGTTCGACCTGGTGGTGCGGCTGGAGGAGGCGAGCCGCACCGACTACACGCGCCTGGGCGAGCTCCGCCTGGACCTCCCCGACGGCCGCGGCCAGGTGAAGCTCGCCCAGCTCGCCGACGTCGGCGACGACGCCGGGCCCAACGGCATCAACCGCGAGGACGCGAGGCGTCGGCTGGTGATCAAGTGCAACGTGCGCGACCGTGACCTAGTGAGCGTCGTGGACGACATCCGGAAGCGCGTCGACGAGCGGGTGAAGCTGCCGGAGGGGATGTACCCCACCTACGGCGGGCAGTTCCAGAGCCAGCAGGAGGCGTCCTACGTCGTCCTCGGGCTCGGGGCTGTGTCGCTCGTCGGCATGTTCGTGGTGCTCATGATCCTCTACCTGTCGGTGCGGATCACGCTCCAGATCCTGAACGCCCTGCCCACGGCGTTCGTCGGCGGGGTCGTCGCCCTGTGGCTGTCCGGCCAGCCGCTGACCGTGGCGAGCATGGTGGGCTTCATCTCGCTCGGCGGCATCGCGGTGAGGAACGGCATCCTGCTCGTAACGCACTACTTCCACCTGATGAAGTTCGAGAACGAGAGCTTCACCAAGGCGATGGTTCTGCGCGGGAGCCTCGAGCGGCTCTCGCCGGTGCTGATGACGGCGCTCACCGCGGGGATCGGCCTCGTGCCGCTCGTCCTCGCGGGCAACGAGCCGGGGAGGGAGATCCTCTACCCGGTCGCGACGGTGATCCTGGGCGGGCTGGTGACGAGCACGTTCTGCGAGTTCCTGATCCACCCAGGGCTGTTCTGGAGGTTCAGCGGCAAGGACGCCGACCGGCTCGCCCACACGGAGGACGAGGACGAGAAGAGCCTCGGCCGCCGGGCACGGGTAGCCCGGAGGCCCGGGACGGAGAAGGGGTTTTCGGTTCGACTGGTTTCTCAACTAGGAGGCGATTGGATGACGAGCATCTGCAAGTGGGCGGCGGTGGCGACGGTACTCGCGGCGCTGGGCCTCGTGGCCGGCTGCGGCGAAGGGGCCAAGGACAAGGGGAAGCCGGCCGACAAGGCGGCGAAAGGCGACAAGGACAAGGGTGGGAAGGAGGAGCACGCGAGCGAGGGGCCGCACAAGGGGGCGCTCGCCGAGTGGGGGAACGAGGAGTACCACGCCGAGTTCACCGTGGACCACAAGACGAAGTCGGTCAAGGTCTACATCCTCGGCCCCGACGCGAAGACGACCAAGCCGATCAAGGCGGACAAGGTGACGCTGTCGATCAAGAAGCCGGCCTTCCAGGTCGAGCTGAAGGCCGATAAGCAGCCCGGCGACCCCGAGGGGACGGCGTCGGCGTTCGCCGGCAAGGACGACCGCTTCGGCGTCGAGCAGGAGTTCGAGGGCACCATCTCCGCCGAGGTCGGCGGGAAGCAGTACGCGGGTGATTTCAAGGAGAAGGACGACCACGACCACAAGAAGAAATGAGCCACGGGCCAGGGCCTACTAGAGGACGCGCCCGGCCGCCTGGCCGGGCGCGGCCCCCTCGGTCAACTCGAACACCTCACCCGGACGCGCCTATGGCCCCCTTCCGCAGGGGACAGCATGGAGGTGGGGGTTTCACGCGATACGCGATGGTGAGTTATTCAACCAAGCCAACTCGATTGTGGGGCAAATTCGGGTCGATAAGAACCTGTAGATTACGCACCACCGTCGCGACCGCTAGCCTTCAATCACCTCCCGAGAGATGGAGCTCGGACTCCCGCGTCCACGCCGATGAGGGGCGGCGGAACGGGAGGGAAGGAAGCCGGCTGCCGGCCGGCGTAAAGGGGAGACATGCGCCCGTGGACCGCTCTCGTGATCGTGGGGGCCTTGAGCTCCGGCTGCACGCACGCAGCGTTGGAGCGCCGCACCGTAAAGCAAGCGAGTACGCTTACGGACCTCCAGTATCAACAGGTGCTGGACAACCTCGCCGCCTTCACCTGTAACAAAGACGCGATGCCTTGGCACGTCAAGCTCAAGAGCGGGACCGTGCAGATTGCCGACCAAGGCTCCGGCGCATTCGCGGCCGATATCGCGACCGCGACGGGTGGCGAGGTCACGCGGCTCTTGCCCTCGGCCGCCGCGCAACGCGGCATTCTCAACCAATGGGACTTGGATCCGACCACGGAGGCGGAGGAGCTCGAACTCCTGGGCCTAGCCTACCGTAAAGCGACTGACCCGACGAATCCGGAGGTCGATACCGAGATCTACAAATCGATCGGGGAGTTGTGTGTCCGGTTCGACATCCTGCCGACGCCCAAGACGCTTAGTCAGATTTTGACTTCCAACAACGCGGCCGACAAAGTCGCGACCCGCCGGGCCGAGTTAGCGTCTCAGATCCCCGGCCTCCATCTTGAGCTGGCGAGGATCCCGACCCAACCGACGGATGACCAGGTAAAGGCGGAACGGAAGAAGGTGGAGGACGCGGAGCAAAGGGTGAAAGAGGCGAAAACCCCGGAGGAGAAGGCCAAAGCGTTGGCCGAGCCTGGACGTGGCCCAGCGGTCTCTCGCCAAGCTGGAAGAGGAAAGGCGCTACGCGGCGAAGAGCCTCTACCTCGAAGGGAAGCTCGAGCAGCTGCGGTCCGAAGAGGAAGGGTTGGGCGAGATCGCCTTGCTCGTCACGGCCCCCTCGGCGCGGGCCGGTGCCGCCGTTCAGGGGTACGGATCCGCGCCTGGGGCATCAAGGGCGCGGGGATCGGCGGAGATCGCAACGCAGAACCTCCTGGAAAGGATCCTCTTGCTTGCCGAGAAGAGAGAGAAGCTCCCGACCAGAAGTCGCTCCTCCTGACGGCGATCTCGATCGCGCTCGATTCCTACGTCCCGTCGCCGGAACTGCGTGAGGCCACCCAGCGGAACGTCGGGCTCGTGGCGCAGGCGGAAGACAAGGTCAGAAAGCTTGAGGAACTGGTCGAAAAGTTCAACGCGCCTTGGCTGGCCTGCGGGAAAAGCACGACGTTCCCAAGTGCCTGCTACCGCGGACGGCATTGCGGTTGTACGGGCGACAGTCACGTGTGGGTTATGCCGGACCGGCTGCAGACGCTCAAGGAGTTCACCCTCATCGTGCTAGCTTTGGCACCGATCGAGAAGCAGGAGATGTTCCCGTCCCGCGGGGCGGCGTTCAGCCCGAGCTTACGCTAACCTCGCCCGGCAAGCCCCGCCTGTTCATGGTTCGGATTGGCGGGGGCTTGCCGGATGCGTCTCGCCTTGGCCGCCCCACGGGGAATCGGCGAGCCCGCAGCGATAAGCCGTGATGTGACTTGTGCGGACAACCAAGGAAGTCGATCTCGCCATTCCCGGATATCGACCGTGCGAGGCCCTCCCCCGGCTATCCTTGGCCATCGTTTACGCCGCGCGGAGAACTCCTGCCGTAGTGCCGCTTCCTCCGGTCAACGTCCAAAGCCAGGCCACTCACCGCCAAAAGCAACATCGTGTCCCAGTAGGGCCCCCGAGGCTCCGGCGAGAGACCCGATACCTCGGCCCCCTCCCGGCCCGGGCGCTCCTCGATCTGGCCGCCGGGCGCTTCCGCGCCCCTGCCCGAGGGGGCTTCCCCGCCCGACGGGGCGGGCGGCACCTCCATTTCCATGCTCCCGTTCGGCCCGACGACAGGCGGCTTCGCGTCGTCCGCCCCGAGAAGGAACCGAGCGATCTCCGGCGGTATTGCAGCCTCCGCCTGAGCCTGGTCGCCCTCCTCGCCCGGCTCCTCCGCCACCCCCCTGGAGTAGGCTAACGAGACCCAGAGGGCGGCACGCACGAACAGGAGGGGCTGCACCGACGAGTCCACCGGCGAGGCGGCGTCCGCCAGCTCAGAGCCGAAAGGGGACTCGGCCGCGACAACCTCCGCCTCCCACAAAGCGAACAGCGCCGTCGTGACCGCATCGGCGTCGGCCGAGGCCTGGTCCGTGTGCGGCTCGCCGGCCTTGTCTGTGGGTGAGGCCGGCAACCGGCCCGCCAACTCAGGCTCAAAGCTCATCAGCGCCGCCCACCCGTCCGTCTCCCCCGCGACGTAGAACTGCCAGGCGGAGTCCGGCTCCGAGCTGGCGGCGAGGGCCGTCGTGTGCCCGCCGAGGCTCGTCACCGTCCGGGCCAGCGTCAGCCCGCTATCGCTGCCCAGAAACAGAGTAATCCGGCCGTCGTGGTTGGCCACGATCAGGTCGCTCACCCCGTCGCCGTCGATGTCGCGTTCGAGCGCCGCGACCGGCCTCCGGCCCCCCGATCCGATGGTGCGAGGGCGGCTGGAGGTCGAGGCGATGTCGGAGTAGTAGGTGAGCGAGTCGCTTCCGTAGTCGAGCGTCACCAGGTCGGCCCGGCCGTCGCGGTCGAAGTCGGCGACGTAGCTGGCGACCGGCCAGGAGCCGGTCGGAAGGACTCGCGCCGCGAGGTCGAAGCGCCCCCCGCCGAGCCCCGGAAACACCCAGACGCTTCCGCCGCCGGTGGTCACCACCAGGTCGATCAAGCCGTCAGCAGTAACGTCCCGTGCCAGCACGGAAGTCGGTACGGGCCCCACGGGCAGCCGTTGTCCCGGCTCCAGATCCCAGCCTCCCGCCCCGTAGAAGAGAAGCACCTCGCCGGAGACCGCGCTCGTGACGATCATGTCCAGGTAGGGGTCCCCCTGCGCCGTCGAGGGGACACCGTTCGCCCGGTCGCCAAGGCGAGCGAAGACCACCTGGGCCGCCCCAACGCCGGTCACCAGCCCCTGGCCCCCGTTCACCTCCGGGCCGAATCGCCCGCCCCCCAGGCCTGGGAAGAGCCGCACGCCGGCGCTTCCGGGCACCGCCAGGTCGAGCACCCCGTCGCCGTTCAAGTCCACGAGCTGAGTCGCGCTAGGCCTGAACGCGCCCGGTGCCCCGTCGGCGAGGACGCCCCTGCCGGTGCCGGCTACGACGACCGACACGCGTCCGGGAGGGCTGTTTGCGAAGATGAAATCGTCGCGGCCGTCGCCGCTCAAGTCGGCGACGGTTAGGTTGATCCAGTGCTGGTCGCGCCAAGCGGCGTCGCCCAGCGGCTCCTCCAGCGCCGGCGACTGCGTGTCGGACACCTGGCCGTCGTTCCCGACTCGGCCGTGCTCCTCGAAACCGAGTTGAGCCAGCCCAGACGCCGGCCCTACGCTCGGTCCCACCGCGCGCACACTGGCTGCGTCGAACGCCGCAGCAGTGGGCGGGTCGCCCGCTGCGGCCGTGAGTAAGACCCTCCCTTCGAGGGCTTCGCAGTGTAGTCTGGCCGATCGCCGGGAAGTTGTCGGCGTAAGGCGTGCCGGGGCGTGGTTCCCCATGGTGACTCCCTCCGTGAAGCCAGCGCCTATCGCAAAGGTTGTGGAGGGCGAGTCGGCTCCGCCGACCTGTCGTAGCTGGTATATTCCGGCCAAGAGGCGACCGACAAGGGAGACGCCTGTGGCGGCGTCCCTCACCCGGGGCTCGCGCCCGCCGGTTGCCGGCCGGCGGAGTCGGGTCGAGGTCGAGGCCGGGCCTGGCGGAACCTCGCGCGTAGCGTCTCCCAGTCCAGTACGAGGCTGCCGCCCATCGCCTCGTGCTGCCTCTCCCAATCCGTGAGCAGCGCGAGGCAGGCGTGGTCGATGTAGCTCAGCCCCTTTAGATCGACGTGCAGGTTGACGCCCGGCGGCAGCGATTCCAGAGCCGCCGCCAGCTTGGGCAGGCGAAGGAAGGTCGCTGAGCCTTCTAGCACCAGGGTCACCCGGCCGCTCGAAAGGTCGCCCCTCCGCCGGATGCGCAGCCTTGAGAACGTGTAGACGAGCTTCACCACCGAAAGCGCCACGCCCAGCACCACGCCGGCCAGCAGGTCAACGCCGAACACGGCGAGGGCGACGGCGGCGCAGATCGAGCCCTCCCCTCTGCTCTCCCTCCACAACTCGCGGATGGCCCGGAACTGGATGAGCCGAATGCCCGTCAGGACGAGGACCGCCGCCAGCGCCGCCGTCGGCACCAGCCGCAAGAGCCCCGGAGCGGCCAGCACGAACGCCAGCATCCAGACGCCGCGCAGGACCGCCGACCAGCGGGTCTTCGCCCCGGCCTGCACGTTCGCCGAGCTGCGGACGATGACGCTCGCTATCGGCAGCGCGCCGAGCAGGCCGCAGACGGCGTTGCCGACGCCCTGCGCCGCGAGCTCCCGGTCGTACCGGGTGCGAGGCCCGGTGTGCATCCCGTCCACCGCAGCCGCCGTGAGCAGCGTCTCGGCGCTGGCGACGATGGCGACGGTGACCGCGAGCTGCCAGATCGCCGGGTCCCCCAACAGCCCCGGCAGCGCCCCGAGGTTAAACATCTGCACGCCCGAGGCGATGCTGTCGAACTCAACCCGCTGATCGGAAGGCCGAGAAGCCGCGGCCACCGCGGTCGCCGCGACGACGGCGGCGAGGACGGCAGGGGATGGACTTCAACCTCCTGGGCGAGCGGCTTCCAGAGCAGCAGCACGGCGAGCGTCAGCAGCCCTATCAGGGCGGGGCGCGGAGGTGCCCCGGGTGCCCCTCGTGCCCGTCGAAGATGTCGACGAAGGCGGCCGGGATGTTCACCAGGTTCATCAGCGGCGAGCGGGCCGGCGCGTCGTCGACCGTGACGTGGAACTGTTGGGAGAACAGCACGGCCCCGATGCCGGCCAGCATCCCGATGATCACCGCCGGCGACACGGCCCGGAACCACTGGCCCAGGCGAAGGAATCCCGCCGCGAGTTGCATCAGCCCCGCGAGGAACACGACGACCCCGACCCAGGCGACGCCCACCCGGTCCCCGATCCCCAGCAGGATCACGATGAGCCCCGCCGTCGGGCCGCTGACCTGCAGCGCCCCGCCGCCCAGCAGCCCGACCACGACCCCGCCGACGACGGCGGAAACGATGCCGGCCGCCGTCGGGACGCCGCACGCCTTGGCGATGGCGACGCACAGCGGCAGTGCCACGGCGAAGACGACCAGCGACGCCGGGACGTCGCCCTTGAGAGCCTGGAACCACTTCGGCGGAGAGGCCGGCGATGTGGCGGGCCGCGGGGCTTCCCGCTCGACAGGGCGGCCCGGTGCCGGCAGCTTGCAGCAGTCGCCTGGCGGACGGCGGCGTGGACAGTGGGCATGTCGACCAGCGGGGAGAACGACCCCGAGTGCGGGTCGTAGGCGACGACCTCGCCCGTCTCGAAGCGGAGGACCCAGGCGTGCAGCCGCACCCTGCCGGCGGCGAGGCCGGCGGCCACGGCGGGGTGCTTCGCCAGGTGGCCGAGCTGCACCAGCACGTTCTGCTCGACCGCCTTGTCCCAGCGGGCCTCGCCTTCCAGGTGGGGAAGTCGCGGTCCACCACGCTCCGCGTCTGGAGGGCGTGGGTGAGCCACCGGCTCACGGCGCGTCGTCCGCCGCCTCACCCGCTTCGAGCAGCGCCTTGACCGTCGCCGCAGCGGGTAGTGCCCGCAGACGATGACGTCGGTGACGCCGAGGTGGCTGACGGCGTACTCGACCGTGGTGCCGCCTCGCCGCCGGGGGTGCCGGCGGGGGGACGAGGTTGCCGGCGTTCCTGGAGACGAACAGGTCGCCGGGGTCGGCTAGCATCAGCGTCTCGGGCAGCACGCGCGAGTCGGAGCAGGTGATGAGCAGGGCCTGCGGCTTCTGCCCCTGCACGCTGCGCTCGAACAGCTCTTTCCGCTCCCACAATACGTGGTCCTGAAAGTGCCTCAGCCCGTCGATCAGCTTCTTCATGCGCACCTCCGATACAGGGCCGGCGGGGGAGGCCTTCGGCGCGATCGCCGACGCCGCCCGCCCCGGCCCGTGCCTCTTGCAGGTTCATGCGGGGGAACGGCCCGCCGCGAACATAGATCTCGACGCCACGCACGGCGGGGACGGCGATGGCTGCCCCGCCGGCGTACGCTCACCTCGCCCGGAGCAACACGGAGACGACCCACCGCGCGAAGCTGCAAACCGACCGTCCCGTCGGCTTGGTGCTTCGTTCGCCCTCGTTCGGGCCGGGGGTCTCCGGGGGGAGCTCGTGCGGGGGCGCGGAGGTGGCGAGCTCCCGAAGCTCCTCCGCGACTTCGGCCACCGAGGGGAAGGGCTTGGTGAAGACGCGCACCGCTCCGCTCCGCGACAGGTCGGCCACGGTGGAGGGGCGAGCGTCGGCCGTCATGAAGCAGAAGCGGACGTGCGGGTCGATCTTCCGCAGGGCGTCGAGTGTCTTTCGCCCGTCCATCACGGGCATGTTCAGGTCCGACAGCACGACGTCGATCCGCGCCCCGAAGCGAAGGTAGAGGCCGACGGCCTCGGCCCCGTCGGCGGCACCCCAGACGGCGAGCCCCCGCCCGGAGAACCCCGTCACCAGCGTCTTCAGCATCAGCCGGTCGTCCTCGACGACGAGAACGCCGGCCGGGCGAGGTGGCGAGTCACCTCCGGGCGGCGGCCCCGTGGGCTCCAGCCCGGCAACGACGTGTAGGCCGTCCCCTTCGCGGGGCGGCGCATCGAGCGCGACGTGGCGCATGAGATCATCCTCCACATGCCGGCCGGCACCCGGCCTGAGCCGGCCGCAGAATGGGCCGCCCGGCGGGGTCGCCAGCGCACGGTGATCGAATAGGTGAAGAGCCCGAGGGCTTCACACGAAGGAACGCGGGAGTACCACCTCCCAAGGAAGGTGGTCGCTTCGGCCGTGTGCTTGGGTGTTCGCGGCCCTACCCGTCGCGGAGGACGGAGGCACCGCCGGAGGTGTCAGCAGCGGAGGATGTGGAAGAGGCGCAGGAGGTCTTCGGGGTCCGTGAAGGCCCGCTCGGCGAAGAGCGGCAACGCCACGGCGCTCTCGCTCGCGATGGGCAGTACCGCACACGAGAACGGCCCGTCAAAGGGAAGCCGGCCCTGAAGGCGGCCGGCCGCACCCTCACGCACCTGGAGGCGTTCCGGAGCCTCCGCGACGGTGCTGTGCCCGTGGGTCGGGCACGGGCACGGGCTGCGGTCGGAGTCGTGCTGCTCGCGCGGCGGCGCGGAACAGTGAGGCGAGGGCTTCCCGGGCGCGGGCAAAGCTCTGGAGCGGCACGGGCACGACGAGGACTTGTAGCGCGGGGTTTCAGGGGCAGTCGAGGCGGGCGACGCACATGCGTGGGGTATGTAGCACGGGCAGAGCAGTGGTCCTGCTAGCGTCCCAATCACCAGGTAGATGCAGAGCCCCACCCGCAGCATCATCACTCCCCGGCGGATAGAGTTGGCCGCGCACGCGCGGAACCTGTCACGACTCGCTCATTCTATAGCGTCGCTAAGGGGAAATGCCACCCCAAGCGCCGCTTCGCCCTCGGCGGACGGCGCGTGCCGGCGCGCGGGCTTCACGGGAAAACTCGCCACGCGTGTCGGGCACGGAAACGCCTCGCGGGGCCAGGATCTCGCGATCGGCGCGCTCCGCTGTCACGGCCCGAGTTACTTTCCGGCCGTGGCGTGCTCGAACCTCCGAGACCGATCCCACCACGCTCAGGTGCGGCCGTCGCCCGTCCAACATCGCCTTCAGGTGCCCGAAGGCAACCCTTGCCGGCCCCCCGACACGATGACAAATCTTGACGGAATCGGCTTGACGATGAATGAGTCGCACCTATCTCAAGTAATTAGCCATGACTAATCAACTGATGAGTTGTGACTAATTACACGACGTAGCCCTAGCGAAAGGTGGTGGGTATGCCAGGTTCATCGCGGGGACGACACCTCCCCGTTCGAGCGAGGCCGCGCGCCGCGTTCACGCTGATCGAACTGTTGGTGGTGATAGCGATCATCGCGGTCCTTATCGGACTTCTGCTCCCGGCCGTGCAGAAGGCGCGAGGCCGCCGCGGATGAAGTGCCAGAACAACCTCAAGCAGATCGGCCTCGCCCTCCACAACTACGAGGGCGTCAACAACCTGTTCCCCGCCGGCTACGTCAGCACGGCTGGGGTCGGCTTTCGCGACGCGCAGACGGGCGACTGGGGGCCGGGCTGGGGCTGGCTCGCGACACTCCTGCCCTACGTCGAGCAGGACAACCTCTTCAAGTCGCTCCGCTGGGACCTTCCCTGCTGGGACCCGGCCAACTCGACGCAGGTGAAGGTCGCGGTCCCGACCTACCTCTGCCCGTCCGCGACGGGCAACACCCCGACCGTCGGCGTCACCGACATCGACAAGAACGTCTGGCAGAACGCGGTGTTCGCGCGGGCCAACTACGTCCACAACGTCGGCTGGAACGACATCTGGTCGTCGCCGGCCACGACGAACTACGACGACCCGGTGAAGGGCTGCAACGGCGTCATGTACCGGAACAGTCGGATCCGGATCGCCGACGTGACCGACGGCATGAGCAACACCGTCTTCGCCGGCGAGCGCACACCCTATCTCGCGGACGCGGTGTGGGCGGGCGTGGTGCCCGGCGCGAAGCACTACTCCTACAACGAGTTCGCGAGCTCCGGCACCGGCGGCACGGGCATCAACTACGACAACGCGGGCAGCTACGTCGGGGCCAACAGCGGGCCTTCGATCTACGAGGATCCGCAGATCATCCACCCGCCGAACTGGCCGGGCGGCCACACCGACCAGATGCACTCGCAGCACTCGGGCGGGTGCAACGTCCTCATGGGCGACGGTGCCGTCCGGTTCGTCCGCGACGGCATCCGCTTCTCGGTCTTCCAGCACCTGTGCAGCCGCCAGGGCGGAGAGGTGATCTCGGAGAACTGACATGGGCCTGAAGTGCACACTGCGGGCGGCAGCGCTCGCCCTCTCGCTCGCCCTCTGCGGCTGCGGTAAGCCGCCCGAGGAGGCCCGGCAGAACCGCCGCCTCGTCGACGGCGTGCTGACGGCCGTGACGACGAGGAACGTGAAGGAGCTCGACAAGTGCAAGGCGCTGCTCGACAGGCGCCACGCCGATGGGCACCTACCCAAGGCGGACCTCGACCAGGTGGGGGCGGCCGTGGCGAAGGCCAAGGCCGGGAACTGGGCGGAGGCCGAGGAGGCCCTCTACAGGTTCCGGGAGGCGCGGCCGTTCCCGAGGTGAGCGGGCCGCGCCGTTCACGACAGCCAATTAGGCAGTAAGGGGGATGCGCTCACGAGCGTAGTGTGGTAGGTGACCTGTGCTCGACGCGCTATGAAGCTACGCCCCTTTGCCGCACTGCTCGTACTCCTCTGCTGGTTCCTGGCGGTGAATCACTGCGCGCTCGAATCGCTCCTTCAGCTCACCTCGGCCGCGCACTCCGAGAATTGCCCGTCGCACGCCAAGGGTGACCCGACCTCGCACAGAGAGGGAGAACCCTGTCGCGGATCGCCGTCGCTCGAGGCCAAGAGGGAGGCGAAGCTGCTCGGGGCGGGCGAGTACCGGGTGACGGCGACGCCGCCCTGGCTCGCTTCCCTGGCCCCGCTCCCCCCACAGGAAGAAGCCGAGGCGCGGATCAACCCGCCGCCGCGATTGGCACGACACCCGATCAGATCATCCCTTACCCCACAGAGCTTACCCAACGCCCCTCCCCACGCGATCGCGTAACGACGAACAGCGCGGGCTGCGCTAGCCGCCTCGCGATTTCAAGGGGAAGCAACATGATGCGAATGATGGTGGCGGCCACGGTGTTGGCCGCGTGCGGAATTACAACTGCGGCCGAGGCCGCCCCTCTCACGTTTGGCGAGGTGGTGCGGGAGGCGCTCGAGAAGGGCCCCGAGGCCGCGAAGATCGACGCCACCCTCGCCGACCGGGCGGCGGAGGCGTTCGAGCGGGGGGTGAAAGAGAACCCGGTACTGTCGGCCGGCATGGAACAGCCGCTTAACCCGCCCGGCGGGGAGAGAGAAGAGACGGAGCTGTCCGTGTCGATCGCTCAAGCGATTCGTCCGAGCGACTTCGGGGCGAGGGCCGCACTCGCCGCGCTGATGAGGGACACCGCCGAAACGGAGAAAGTGCTGGCGCTGAGCGAGTTCGTGCAGGCCCTCGCGGTGCTGTACGGCCGGGCGTGGCAACAGCAGGAGGCGGGCAGGGTGCTGATCGATGCCCGGACGAGAGCCGCGCAGGCACTGAAGAAGGCCGCCGGCGCGGCGAACCAGGGGCTCATCCCCGAGGGGGACGTCGCCCTGCTCAAAGCTGAGTTGAAATCGATAGAAGCCGAGAGCCGCGCGGTGAGGGCTGACGGTGCCCGCGCCGCAGCGGAGTTGACGCGGGCGTCGGGCCTGTCGCTGTCGGGCCGCGAGCTGGCAGCGCCGCCGGCCGAGGCGGTCCCCACGAAGGACGAACTTCTCGGCCTGGTCCGAGGCGGCAGGCTGCCGATCCAGCAGCGCTTCGGGCTCATGAAGCGAGTGGCGGAGAAGCAGCTTGAGGTGTCGCGCCTGGACGCCTACCCCGCGCTCTCGCCGTCGGTCGGCTACGCCCGGCACGACGACGGAACGAGCCAGGTGACGCTCGGCTTCTCGGTCCCGCTGCCGTTGTTCAACCGCAACGATGGGGAGAGGCTCAGGGCCCAGGGGGCCATTGCGCTGGCCAACCGGAACGCGGCGTACGCCTCGTCCGAGGCGATCGAGTCCGAGGCGCTCCTTCTCCTGGACGCGTTGACGAGTCTGGCGGAGCAGGTCGCCCTCTACGAGTCCGAAGTGGTGCCGGCCAGGAGGCGCGCGGCGGAAGCGTACTACCGCCAGTTCGAAGCCGGGTCGGGGTCGATTTTTCAGTTCTGGCAGGCGCAGCGAGACCTGAGTGATTCGAGGCTCAAAGCGATCGAGCTTCGGGGGGTGCTCGTCACCACGAAGGCCCAGATGAACGCCCTTACCGGACAGCAAGCTTTTTAGGACACGCTTATGAATCGTAGACACCTACTCGAACTCGTCGCCTCCGCCGCACTCCTCGTCGCCTGCCCGCTCCCCGCCTCGGCGGGCGCGGGCCACGAGCACGAAGGAGGCGAGGGGGAGCACGGCGAGGCCCATGTTGAGCTGCCCCCGGAAACGCTTTCGTCACAGGGGGTCGAAATCGCGGAGGTGGGCCCAGGGGTGATCCGGGTCACGCTCCCGGTCAAAGGCCAGGTGGTGGCCAGCGAGGACCGCGTCGCCCACGTCATCCCGCGCTTCGGCGGGATCATCAAGGAGGTCCGAAAGCGCCTCGGCGAGAGGGTTGAGAAGGGGGAGACGCTCGCGGTCATCGAGAGCAACCAGAGCCTTCAACGCTACGAGGTGCAGGCGCTCCTGAGCGGCACGGTGGTGAAGCGGCACGCGTCTCTCGGGGAGTACGCGAGCGACTCGACCGAGATCTTCGAGGTGGCCGACCTGTCGGAAGTCTTTGCGGACTTCGCCGTGTTCTCCCCCGACTTCGGCGACGTGAAGGAAGGAAGGCAGGTGCTCGTACACGTCCCCGGCGGGGGGAGGCCGATTCTGTCGACCATATCCTTCGTCTCGCCGATCGTCGATGCCGCGACGCAGTCGAAGCTGGCCCGGGCGGCCCTCGGCAACGATGACCGCTCGCTACTTCCCGGCACGTACGTGAGGGGCGAGGTCGTAACGGCCGAGTTCGAGGCACCGCTGGTCATCGACGCATCGGCACCGCAATCCGTCGGCGGCGAGACGGTCGTCTTCGTCCAGGAAGGAGGGAGGCTCGAGCCGAAGGTGGTGGCGCTGGGCCGCACCGACGGGCTCGTAACGGAAGTCCTCTCTGGGGTGGGGCCCGGCACGCGCTACGCCAAGGGAAACACGTTCGTACTGAAGGCCGAGCTCGGGAAGGGCGAGGCGGAACACGAGCACTGAGGTCTAAGGAGGGACTCACGCCATGCTAGAGCGTATTCTTCATTTCTCGGTGATGCACCGCTACCTCGTGGTGCTCCTCACCGTCGTGGTGTCCGCTTTCGGGGTCCGGTCGCTGCTCGAGCTGCCGATCGACGCGGTGCCCGACATCACCAACAATCAGGTCCAGATCAACACGGCTTACCCGTCCCTCTCCCCGGTGGAGATCGAGAAGCAGGTGACGTTCCCGCTGGAAACCGCCCTGTCCGGCATCCCCGGCCTCTCCTACACGCGCTCCCTCTCGCGGAACGGCTTTTCGCAAATCACGGCCGTGTTCGAGGACGACGTCGATATCTACTTCGCGCGAAACCAGGTCAACGAGCGCATCAGCGGGGCGGGGGAGAGCCTCCCGCCGGGCGCGGAGCCGACGATGGGGGCGATCTCCACCGGCCTGGGCGAGATCTACATGTGGACGGTCGAGTTCGACCGCTCCCGTCCGGCGGGCGGGAAGGGGGGCGAGCCTGGGTTTCAGCACGACGGGTCCTACCTTACCCCAGAGGGCGAGCACCTGAGGACGGACGCCGAGAAGGCCTCGTACCTGCGGACCGTTCAGGACTGGATCATCAGGCCACAGCTGAAGGGGATACCAGGCGTGGCCGGCATCGACGCGATCGGCGGGTACGTCAAGCAGTACCACGTGACTCCCGACCCGATGAAGCTCATCGCTTACGGCCTCACCTTCGGCTCCGTCCTCGAGGCGCTGGAGCGCAACAACCTGAGCACCGGGGCCGGGTACATCGAGCACCGCGGCGAGTCGTATGTGGTCAGGGCCGCCGGGCGCATCGAGCGGCTGGACCAGATCGGCAACATCCCGATCGAGAGCCCGGGCGGGATTCCGGTCTATGTGCGGGACGTGGCGGCCGTCTCCCTCGGAAAGGAGCTCCGGACGGGCAGCGCGAGCGAGAACGGGGAGGAGGTGGTTGTCGGCACCGCCGTGATGCTCATCGGCGCGAACAGCCGAACCGTGTCGGCCGCGGTGGACGACAAGATGAAAGTCGTCAACAAGTCCCTCCCGCCTTCCGTCGTCGCCAAGACGGTCCTGAACCGGACGAAGCTCGTTGACGCCACGATCGAAACGGTGAAGAAGAATCTGCTCGAGGGGGCGGTCCTCGTCATCGCCGTCCTCTTTCTCTTGCTGGGGAACTTCCGCGCCGCGTTCATCACCGCCCTCGCGATTCCGGTGTCGGTGCTCGTCACCGCGATCGGCATGGTCGAGAACAAGATCAGCGGGAACCTCATGAGCCTCGGGGCCATCGACTTCGGCCTCATCGTGGACGGTGCCGTCATCATCGTCGAGAACTGCCTGAGGCGGCTCGCCGACAAGCAGCACGAGGTGGGCAGGGTGCTGACGCTCGACGAGCGGCTTCACGAGGTCCAGGCCGCCGCGAAAGAGATGATCCAGCCCTCCGTCTTCGGGCAGGGGATCATCATCACGGTCTACCTCCCGATCCTTTCGCTGTCGGGCGTCGAGGGGAAGATGTTCCACCCCATGGCGATGACGGTCATCTTCGCCCTGGTCGCGGCGTTCGTGCTCTCCCTCACCCTCGTCCCGGCGCTCGTGGCCCTCCTCATCAACGGCAAGGTCAGCGAGACCGAGAACGTCGTCATCCGTGGGCGCAAGCGTCTCTACGCTCCGATCCTCCGGTCGTCGCTCCGACACCGCTGGGCCGTGGTCGGTTTTGCGGCCGGGGTGTTCGTCCTCTCGGCGCTCCTCTTCACGCGGCTGGGGCAGGAGTTCGTGCCCACGCTCGACGAGAAGGACATCGCGATGCACGCGATGCGCATCCCGAGCACGGGCATCACCCAGTCCACGGAGATGCAGTTCGCCGTGGAGAAGGCGGTGGCGGCATTCCCCGAAGTCGCCTTCGTCTTCTCCAAGACCGGCACCGCCGAGATGGCCGCCGACCCCATGCCGCCCAACGTCTCGGACACCTTCATCGTCTTGAAGCCGCGCGCCGAGTGGCCGGACCCTGGCGAGGCGAAGGGGTCGCTCATCGCCCGGGTCGAGGAGGCCGTCGAAACAGTGCCGGGAAACGCGTACGAGTTCACGCAGCCGATCCAGATGCGCTTCAACGAGCTCATCGCCGGCGTGAGGAGCGACGTGGCCGTCAAGGTGTACGGGGACGACTTCCCGCTCATGCAAGACGCCGCGAACCGGATCGCCGCCGCCCTGCGCCAGGTGAGCGGGGCCTCCGACGTGAAGGTGGAGCAGACGGAGGGGCTGCCCGCCATGAATATCTCCGTCGATAGGGACGCCGCCGCCCGCCTCGGGCTCGCCGTCGGGGACGTCCAGGACGTCATCTCCGCCGCGATCGGCGGGAAGGAGGCCGGCGAGCTGTTCCAAGGCGACAGGCGCTTCGACCTCGTCGTGCGCCTCCCGGACGAGATCCGGGGCAGCCTCGCCGCCGTTCGGGAGCTGCCGATACCGCTCCCTCACGCCCGACGCCCGGAACGCGAGACCGACCCGGGGGCACCGACGACGCTCCTCACCTCGAGGCTGGACGCGATCGGCTTCGTCCCCTTGAAGATGGTATCCCAGGTCCAGATCTCCGAGGGGCCGAACCAGATCAGCCGCGAGAACGGCAAGCGTAGGATCGTCGTGCAGGCGAACGTGAGGGGGCGCGACCTCGGGGGGTTCGTGCGCGAAGCGCAGCAGAAGGTGGACGCCGTAGCGCTCCCGGCCGGAAGCTGGCTCGAGTGGGGAGGGCAGTTCGAGAACCTCGTCGCCGCCCGCGAAAGGCTCATGGTCGTGGTTCCCCTCTGCTTCTCTCTCATCTTCCTGCTCCTCTTCGGCTCGTTCAACTCCGTCCGGTACGCGCTGCTCGTCTTCAGCGCCCTCCCGCTGGCGCTGTCCGGTGGGGTCGTCGCGCTGTGGCTGAGGGGTATGCCCTTCTCGATCTCCGCCGCGGTCGGCTTCATCGCCCTGTCCGGCGTGGCCGTACTGAACGGGCTCGTCATGGTGACGTTCATCAACCAGTTGAGGCTCGCGGGCCGGCCGCTCGAGGAGGCGATCGTGGAGGGGTCCCTCACTCGCCTCCGGCCGGTACTCATGACCGCCCTCGTCGCGTCGCTCGGGTTCATCCCGATGGCGCTTGCCGCGGGGACGGGGGCCGAGGTCCAGCGCCCGCTCGCCACCGTCGTCATCGGCGGCCTCGTATCGTGCACGCTGCTGACCCTCGTCGTGCTCCCCGCCCTGTACCAGCTACTCGCTTCCAAGGAGGCCGCGTGAGAAAGCTCGTCACCCTCGTGTTTTTCTTGGCCGAGTGCTCGTTTACATGAACGTGGGGCCGGGCGAACGAGAGGACGAAAAGGAGCTTGCTTAGCGTGAGAGTCGCCGCGTGTGTGGCGAAATCGCGGGGCTTCACCTGGGAGCCCGGCGCGGCCGCACGGTTTGCATTGACGGGATGGGGGCGGGTGGTATCGTCCTCGTGTGCTATGCAAATAGTAAAAAAGGAATCCCCAATGTCGCGATTAGCACTTGGTGCATCAGAGGCTTACAGGTTGTACGTCGGCGCGGCGGAGGTTTCCGGCACGCCTCTCCCAGCCGAGGAGTTTGGAAAGCTGTGGGAAGGGATCACACCCCGCGAACGGGAGCACTTCCTCGACGAATTCCGGCAGGGCAACACTGTGTTGACCCAGGAGTTTCTAGCCGAGGAGGCCGACGATATCGCGCAGGGCCGGCTCACTGACGAGAGTTTCGACCCGGAGCTTCGTGGCGAGGTCCGGGAGCTGTTCCGTAAGCACGACTTCCGCACCTCATAACGGCACGTCTACAAATCCCCGGACATCTCAAACAAGCCATTGATCTAAGTGTTGGCGACGCTGTATCGCCATTGCCGAGGCACGTCTACCGCAATGGATTATACGAACTCGTGCGTCGCGTGAGGCACCACTTCGGAGAAGATAGCGAAGCCATGCTGATCCGCGCGTTGTGTGAGATCGTTGGTTGCTCGAATCACGTCGATAACTACGCGGATCTCGCACCCAATGACAAGGAGAGCCTGAGCATACTGAGAAGATGGGGCCACACGGTCCTGATATGCCGAGCGATCGACACCTTCAAAGATGGGGTTCGCCTGAAGCAGTTGCCCGGCAGCGTCGCGCACAAGCAAATCGACAAGAACGTGGGCCCGGACGTACTACTAGTTCAGGCTGAAAATAAGACTTGATCGACGAGGACGTCGCGCCGAACCCCGAGGGGGTCATCACCAAGGTCATACCGGCCGCACGCAGCGCAGTGGCAAGGCACCTCGGGTCCCGCTCGCACAACGCGGCCGCCGTTTACCTGTACGGGGTGTGGCTCCCCCAGAGCGGCGAGGAGCCGGGCGTGCGCGAGGACGAGATGTACCTGCCGCTTCGGCCGTTGGGTGAGCGGTGCGGCCGGGCGGCTACCATGTGGTGAGGCAAGAAGCGCTCCGCGGGCTGGACTGTTCATGGCGATTGGGAGGGGACGACCATGGGAGAGAGGCGAGTTGCGCTCGTGACGGGTTCCTAGCGGTGCGGAGCCGAGCCTCCGGGGAGGAGGCGGTGAGGAGGTTCGGGCTCGTACCGGGGGAGGCCAGCGTCGTAGAGCTCGACGCGGCCGACGCGGCGTCGGTCCGGAGGGCCGCCGACGAAGTCGCCTCGAAAACCTCGCGGCTCGACGTACTCGTGAACAACGCTGGGATGCTCGGCCCCGACGACGACTGGTCCTCACGGTTACGAGCGACCTCCCAGCGCGAATACCTGCACGAACACGGTGGGCCGCTCGTCGACGCAGGCGTTCCTGCTGCCGTTTCGAGAAGAGCTGGTTGCCCTGCCGAAATCTACCGAGCGGGGCGGATCGATCAGCGACAGGGCCACTGCACCTGCCTACAGTATCTCGAAGGCCGTACCAACGCCGCCACGCGGTAGCCTTCCTCGCGGTGCGGCGAAGGCGGCAAGGTCGCCGTGAACTCGGTCTGCCCGGGTTGCGTGCGGACCGACATGGGCGGCGAGGGGCGACCTGGTCGGTGGAGGAGGGGCGGACACGATCGCGGTCGCCACCGAGGCACCTCAGCGCTCACGGAAAGTTCCTCCGCGATAGAAAAGAAACCGCGTGTGCGCAGCTGCTCACCGGGAGGTCCTCATGGAGTACCGCCAAGCTCGGCCGCTCGGGCTTGAAGGTTTCACGGTTGTGCCCAAGGCCGTACGACCATGGGCGTTCTCGACCGGTACGCACGAGTGGACGCCCCGAGGAGGAGCTTGCCGTCTACCGCCGCGCTCCTCGAGGTCGGCATCACTTCTTCGACACGTCCAACTCCTACTCCGACGGCACGAGCGAGGAGATCCTCGGTCATGGCGATCAAGGACGAAGGCACGAGGTCGTGGTCGCTACTAAAGTGTACTTCCCGATGCGGAAGGACGCTAACGCCAGGGGGCTATCGCGTAAGAATCCTCGCCGAGATCGACACGCCTCCGCAGGTTGGCAATGACTACGTCGACCCCCAACAGATCCACCGCTTCGACTACGACATCGCCTTCGACGAGACGCTCGAGGCGCTGCACGACGTCGAGGGCGGGGAAAAGGCTACGTAGCGCTCGTCGATGTTCTCCTGGCGCCTCTGCAAGTCGCTCTACACGGCGGACCTGCAAGTGGCTGGACGCGGTTCGTGTCGATGCAGAACCACCTGAACTCTCCTCTACCGCGAGGGGAGGAGCGGAGATGATGGGGCTGTGCCGGGAGGAGGGCGTCGGCGTCAACTGGATCAGCGCTCGCCCGCGGCAGCCTGCCGCCCGGCGGGCGTGAGGGGAACAAGAAGCGCGGTCCGAGACCGACCAGTTCTGCAAGACGCTGGTACGCGAAGACCGAGGACGCTGACCAGCGGGTCGTCGAAGCGGTCGAGGGAGGTAAGGAACCAGCCAAGTGGCGTCCCGATGGGCGCAGGTGGCGATCGCGTGGCTGCTTCAGAAGCCTGGCGTGACGGCACCGATAATCGGGGCCTCGAAGCCGCACCACCTCGAGGACGCGGTCGCATCTCTGGCCGTCAAACTGTCGTCCGAGGAGATCACGATGCTTGAGGAACGGTACGTTCCCCATCTCGTGGCTGGGTTCTCATGAGGCCATGAGTGGGATACCGAGAAACGCGCCCCGCTCTTACACACCCTCCGACCCGAGGAGCAACGGTTCGACCATGCACGCACGAACGCGCAACGCATTGCTAGCGCTCGGGTTCGACACGGACCTGATTGCCGCCATAGATAGGAATAAGCACACGGTCGATGCTCTACGTGCCCTTCCAAAACCGGCGCTTGAGCAAACGTACTCCAAAGATCAGGTCGCGCTCATCCAGGACAAGATCGTACGACGGCCGATCCCGGAAGATGTGGTCGCCCGCGTCCTGTCGGCTGCGGGGGAGGCCTGCTGCTATTGCGAGGACGGGCTGACAGTTCGTCCCTACCAGATACATCACATCGAGCCGTACGCCGCGAGCCAGGACCACTCGGAGGAGAACCTATTGGTGGTGTGCCCCAACCACCACGCGGTGATACACGAGAACAGAACCCCCAGGAGCGGCCAGAAGCACGCGCGCCGAAAGTGGCACGCGCTCGTTGCCCTAGCCGACCGCTACCGTGCCGAGCAGGTGAGCTTTCCCTTCGGGTCATTCGCCGCCATCGACTACGTCGGGGAGCCGAGCGCCGCCGAACTCGTGCGCGAGATTCGCGTGACCGCCCCCACAGCTCTCGACGTCTCGCAGCACCCGCTCGCGATCGAGGTGAGAGACCTTGTAATCCGGGACCGCTTTGCGCTCCTCTTTGGCCGTTCGGGTGACGGGAAGACGACTGTGGCGGTCGGCGTAGCCGGCCTGCTCAGTCGTGACGGCTGGCTCGTCTTTCGCTACCGCCCGCCTTCGGGAGACAACCGCCGCGCGGTAAGGGAAATCCTGGAGTTCATAGCCGTCGCGGCCCGGGAGAGCGTGGTCATCCTCGACGATGTGAACACGTGGTTGCAGGCTGCGGACCTTGAAGACGTCGCCGCCGCAGTGTCCGGGAAGGCATCAGTCATCGCGACGTGGACGCGCGAAAAGGGTGGGGACGACACCCGCCTCGAACTGCACCTGCCAAGGTGGGTATCGACGGATTGGGAAAGAATCTCGCCCTCGGTGACGAGCTTCCTCTGCACCCACGAAGCAGAGGTCGTGCCGGTCCTCCGAGAGCTTGAGGACCCGAATTCGATCAACAAGATCGGGTTCGGGATGTTCGAGGAAAACCTCGCCAGCCGGATGAGCCGCTTCGAAAAACAAGCAAGGACCGTTTCAGAGTTCATGTTCCTCCTGCGGGGCGGGGCAGCGATCGTGCGCCGGGAGCTCCAAGCGCTGGTCGAGTGGGACCGCGCCGACATGCCGATACTCTACGCCGCCGTCGAGCAGATTGCAGACTTTGAAAGGGCCGTTTCCACTGATGAGGCAGTAACAGCACTCCGTCAACTTGGGGGGGACCCGCAACTCCCCGCTCCGACTGCGGAGTGGGTACGGAAAGTGTTCGAGCACGAGCGTGAGCGACGCAGGGTCCAGAAGAGGCGAGACGCTTACACGACGGTCCATCGTGACTGGGCGAAGCGCCTCATCTGCACGGCGTTGGGAAACGTGGGGGCGAGGGAAGGCATCACACGGATCCTTGCGAGGGACTTCGACCCTAGAACCGAACGACCAGTTCGGACGATACGGCTCTGGTCTTGGCTGTGGTACGACAAGGAAGGGACGCCGTTCGTTCGAAAGTGGGCCGAATCGCTATCAAACAGCGACTGGATTGCGTTCGTCGGAACGGCGGCGAACGCAGGCCTCGAGGACGTCGCCTTCGTGGCCGACCGACTAAACCTCCTTTTCCACTCCGCTCAATGGGACGAGACGGTGGCGACGGCCTTTTCCTCGCACAAGCGTGTGCTTGCCGAAAAAGTTACGGGTGCTGGGACGCAGACCTGGCACTCACTCCGCAACCTTTTCACGCTGATCAGCCACGTCTGCCCCGGCGTGGCCGCCGATGTGGTTGAGTCCTGGGCACCTGCGAAAGTAGTGTCGGTCCTCGAGGACACTCATCCCGACAACTACGATACCGTTGGGTGGTTCTTCAACGCCGTCTGGAAACACAGCAGCGGCTGGTGCTTGGAGGTAGGGAGGTTGTTGAGCTGGGACCGGATCAGTGAATCGCTGAATCGGTTGCGACCCGGCGACCTCGACTCGGTCGAGCAGTGTCACCGGATCCTCTCCAGGATCGGGGTGCCGCTGCTCCGGAGCCGGCTCCGGCGTTACGTTGACTGCCTAGCGTCGAGCCTGTCAAATTGCTCGCTTTCAAACCTCCATCCGGGAATCGGGTCCGACCTGAGTTTCATTCTTCGCTTCTACCCTGAAGAATTGGATCGACTGGCCGCAGCCATCGATCCTGCCCGGATGGCTGGGGAGCTCAGCGTTGCCTCGCCGAATCGGTGGCGCACGCTGCTCGAACTATCCGAGATTGTCCCGGAGTCGTGCAGCGATCGTTACCAGTCGATCGTTGCCGCTCTCGATACGGAGCGGTTCGTTGCGGCGGTGGAGAAGTATGGGGCACCCTGTCCCTACGAGCTTCGATGTCTCCTGTGGCTATTAACTTGCGGGACGAGCGAGAAGCGAGCCGAACTGGCACAGCGGTTGATTCCGACCGTCAGAGAAGCATGCCGAGGCTGCAAGACGGAACACCCCCGACTGGTTGAGGCGATGACCGTCCTCGACAGCGCGACTGGCCAGCGGCTTTCTACCGAGATGCCGCCGCCTGAAGAGGAGCAAAGGAAACGCGAGAGGGATGACTTGGATGTGGAGTTGCTGATGGAATGCGAGCGGGCCATCAACGAGTGTGAAGCAACGGGTCAGGACTACGACGTGGGTGCGATCTTCGAAGAGCACTGGACATCCAAGTTGAAGGCAAAAAAAGACAACGCCGACCCCTTAACAACTGATCCCGATCGCCTTCCGTAGAACATTTTGAACAACCCCCTAACTACCGATAAGTATCCCTTATCGGTAGTTAGAAAAACGGCGTCACGACGCGGCCAAGTGCCATGCCTACCCTGGCGTTTCAACTATGCACGCTGATGGTTGTGAAAGGTTGGGTCGTGGTATTGTGTTTCCGTGGACGAAGCGAAGGCCCTCTGCGGACAACAGTCAACCCGGGCATCATCACGGGGGAGCCGGGCTATCCGGAGCCACCGGCTCACCATCGAGTACGTACTCGGCATGAAGCCCCGCCGGTGAAGACATCAGGACGTGCCTCGTATGCGAGTATTGGCGCGCATACTACTTTGAATTCCGTCTCTTGAGGGAAGTATGTTATCCTAAAGAGGTCGCTGTCATGTCGATCAGCGGAGCAATCGATGAGCCACCTGGACAGAATCACCATCAACCCGGAACACATGAACGGCCAGCCGTGCATCCGCGGTCTCCGGATAACCGTCAAGCGGCTGCTCGAAGTGCTCTCTGTCCATCCCGACCACAACGAACTGAGGAGAGAGTATCCGGAGATCGAAGAGGAAGACATCAAGCAGGCCCTCTTCTACGCTTCCCGTGATACTGACGACCGGATCCTACTCCTGGGCGGCTCTGGTTCGTGAAACTGCTGTTGGACCAGGGGCTGCCACGCAGCGCGGCCCAACACCTCCGCGATGCCGGCCATGATGTCAAGCACGTCGGAGAAATCGGCCTGGCGCACGCCACGGATGCCACTATTCTCGATGCCGCCTGCACGGATCACCGCTGGATAGTCACGCTCGATGCCGACTTTCACCTGCTGCTTGCGAAGGCGAACGCGAGCACACCATCCGTAATCAGGATCCGCCAGGAAGGGCTGAAAGGTGCCGAGGTGGCCGCGCTCGTCCATGAGGTGGTCGTGAGGTGCGGCGGAGAGCTTGCCCGTGGCGCTCTGGTGTCCGTCATCCCGCCATACATCCGGGTGAAGCTATTGCCACTCGTGAAGGGTGCAACGGTGCCGTAACGAGGGCATTCCCTGCCTCTATCCTTGTCGGCCCTGATCTCGGAACGTGCCCGGAATCAGCTGCGCGTCTCTGTCGCTTGGGCCAGCCCGGCAGTGCTACCTTCACGGGGGATAGCACACCAATTCGGGAGCCGCCCATGACCGCAGACCACCTCTCGACCGAGGCGAAGATGACTGCCCTTGCCCTTACCTTCCCGAGCATGGCGAAGGCGTCTGGCGTGAGGTTCTGGGACGCGATCGTCCTCAACCACTGGGTGGCCGAAACGCCCCTGTCGCCCGGCGAGGTCGCGACGGCGAGGTTCCTTCTAGCGGTGTGGGACCCGGTGCACGGCTGGCGGCCGGGCCGGTTCGACCTGATGGAGGCGGTTCGCGTCTGGGATCCCGCCCACCGCAGCGCGTTCCTCGCCTGGGTCGGGGATCCCTGGTGGCCTTGCCCCTTCGCTGCTCTGGACGGATGTGTAGGATAATGCCACTGCAAGGCTACACCGCGTTTGCATCTGTTGTCCGGGGTCAACGGCAAGGGCGTCTGGCAGGAGCATAACTGCACTCAACTGACCGGAGACGGCGGAGCGGATTTTCCACAAGACGGAACGATCACGGCCTGGTACCATTTACGTACGGCACTTTGTTGCCTCGAAGTGAACATTCGTCTCTGCGCCAGGACGGCGCCTTGGTGGGAGGGCCTGGGCACCTAGACCCCAGGGCGAACGCATCACGCATCCCCCAGTTTTTCGTGTAAGGTGATGATTTCCTCAAGGAAGGCGGTGTCCAGGGCCGCGGCGTAGCGTTTCCTATTGATGCTGTCCTTGCTGGGGTGGCGTTTCAGCAAGGACAAGGCGATCTTTCGCAACAAGGCGAAGTTGGCCCCGCCGGCGCGCTTCCGAATCCGACTATCATCTTCCCGGAATGACACGTCGAGCGACCAATGCAGGCCATTCTCGACCTGCCAATGCCCTCGTATCGCTTCCCCGTACTTCTTCGCCGTCATCTCCCGGCTGCCGATGAAGAAGCGGATCTCCTCGCTGGTCTCGCCCGCCTCGGTTCGCTCCACGTAGTACGAGCCGACCACCTTCAGCCCCGGCCATGACTCCTGGTCCCGGATCCCCTCGGGCGCGCTCAGCACCGTGATCGCCCGCCTTTCGACCCGCCCGTGCCCCCGCTCCTCGTACTCGTGGACCTCCCGCCTGGCCGCCTCGTCGTCCATGGCGGCGCACAGGCAGCTCACGACATCCTCGCACAGGCGCTCCTGGTTGTCCTTGACCGTCAAGACGTAATCGCCGCCCCCCTCGGTGATCTTGGCCGCGATGGCTTTCTGGCAGCCCATGGCGTCTATCGTGACCAACGCCCCCTCCAACTCCAGCAACTCAAGCAACTCCGGGATGGCCGTGATCTCGTTGGACTTCTCCTCGGTGGCGACCTGGCCCAGGGTCAGGGAGTGCTCGGTGGCCCAGGCGCTGACCAGGTGCAACGCCTGGATGCCGCGAGTAGGGCTTCCCGAACGCCGCGCCGTCTTGCCATCAATGGCGATGTGGCCGATCGGTGGAGCGCCGCACAGGGCGTTGAGCCAGCTCAGAAGACAGCGTTGCAACGCCAAAGGGTCGAGGCGGTCGAAGACCCGCTCGAAGGTGTCGTGGGAGGGGACGCCGTTGGGGAGGTCGAGGAAGCGGCCCAGCCAGTCGCGACGACGATGGGCGAAGGTCTCGACTTCTTGCCAGGTGTTGGAGCCGGCGATGACGGCACACAAGGCGATGACGAGGATGTCGAGCAGGCGGTGGAGTTGGCCGTGTTGGCGTCGTGGGTCGCGGAGGCTGGCGAAGTGGTGGGGGATGGACAAGGTGCCGACAGACATGCTTCAGGTCCTTGAAGGGATTCCGCGTGGCAAACCGCAGCGAATCCTACGCCTCCTCCCTTGTCGAAATCAACTTCTCCCCAAGAATGTGGGCGAGCGGTGAGGCGTGGGCCGTGACCTAGACCCCCGCCCGCGCGGGGCTGGTCGGTCATGTCAATACTCCTCGCTTGGGGCGCGGCCGGTTATCGGCACCCCAGCTCCAGCCACAACCTGTTCTTCCCCCCATGTTTCATCGTCATGCTGAGGAGTCATGGCCGTGATGCCTTCAGATTTGTCGCGCCACCCGCCAGAGGACGACAGCTTATTGATCGCCCCGGTGATCAACGCGGCGAGCGAGCCGCTGAATATTCTATCAATACCGATACAGCCACAGGGTGTTCGGCTTCCTTGCCGCCGAGCGGTCCACCCGTGCGACGTCGAGGACGTCAGCCAGTCCGCGTGGGCCGAGATCTTCAGAGCTTCAGCGCCACGACGCCCGCGCCGCGACGCCTCGGGCCGCGGATCAGTTCGATCGGCAGGCAAAGTCACTATAGACGCCTATTGGCAAGGTTGCACGCCGTGAACTGCGCCGGCTGTTTTGCTTCAGCAGGTAGCGGTCAAGGCGAGCACCTCCCCGCAGGAACAACTCGACTTGCTTCTGGCCGACTCCAGACTGTCGAAGACAGGCTGATCCTTCAGAGGCGCCTTTACGGGCTTCTCGCACAGGGAGATCGGCGAAGAAATGGCCCTGTCGGAGGAGGCGGCCCGGGCGAGATTCGCCGACTTCGATGCTCGTGGACAGCGCCGATTGACCCACCTGTCGTAATCAAGGTGATCGCCGGGGCAGAGGACGGACGAGAGATCTCTGCCCCTTAGTTTTTCTCCCGCGATGAACCTTTCATGAAACTTGATCGAAGCTTCGAGCCAGGTGTCGGGGTGGCGACGAGGGCCCACGGACGATCCGTTCCTCCCGGTCCAACTGGCCGTACACGTACCTTCTGGACCAGGTCGTAATTGACCGGTGGGCGTGCGCCTGGTCGGCTCCGGGCGCGGCACGCGTTGACGGAGCGCTCGCCATGCGGCCTGCTCCGTTTCGCCGCCTTTCCTCACCGCCCGGTTTTGGCGTCCTGGTCTCTCATCGGCACCCGCTTCGGTAAGCGTACCCGTCGGACCAGCCACCTGCGTCCGCCCCTGCTGCTTCTCCGGGCCCTCGCCCGGCTGATCTTTACCTTCCTCTTCCCGCCTGCCCGGCTCGTCCGGACCGAATACCGCTGTTCCGCCATGGGTGTCCCTTCCCATGAATCATACCACGCCACCAATTGTGCTCAGAACGTCTGCAACTCAAACGCGGCCCGGTTCGCCCCCCGCCCCATCTGCTCAACGGTGCTGCCTTGAGGGATCGGCTGCACGATAATCACCGCCGCTGCGGGTTTCCTCCGGGGGGGGCGGCCAGAAAAGCCGGGCGATGTCACGTTCTGGAGCGAGTCGCGGAATCTCTGATCGTTCACGGGCGCACTTTCGCCGCAATGGGGCCAGATCGAGCCTAGCTCGAACACCGCCTTCGCCCCGGTCGCCACCACTTGCCCAGCGTAGCCAAGGAACGAGGATCGACATGCAACTGGAACTACAGGAGCCAGGAGTGCAGTACTTCGGCCCTCCACGGCGGCCCACGACCTCGCACGCCACAGGCACGAGTACCCCGAAGACGGTGTCACCGTGATCGACAACGTGATCCCGCAGCCGCTGGCCTGTCGCTGGAGGGAATGGCGTTGACCTTGCGGGAGCATTCGTGCAGGCTGTGGATGGGAGTCGCCGGCCTTGGCCGGGAGTACCAGGAGGACGGTCACGTGCACCGCTACCGATGATCGAGCGGGGAGTCGATCAAGCGGCACTTGCTCCGACCCCTACTGCACGTACTCGGCTTCCTTCCCATCGTGACGTCGCCTCACCGCTCGCCGTGACGTCCCCCTTACGTTGTCAGACGTCAACCCAGTGGTTTATGGCGGGGCCGGCAGCACCCATCGGGTGGCATCACGACACCAACCCGATCACAGTTCTGATATACCCTACGACCAACTCCGAGGGGGGCACCGGAGTGCAGGTTCTCCCACGCCGGCCGGACTCGCCCGATAGAACGCGTGTCGTACTACCGAGGGCCGGCTCAGCCTTGCTCATGCAGGTGCCGTGTGCTTCACCGCGGGCTCCCGGTCGCTGGTGAGACTAAAGTGGCCAGTCCGTGGAACTTCTACACCGTAGACGACGTTACAAGGTCCGAGGGGTTCGACGACAAGTTGTACCGCGGGAAAAACTAGTAAGGTCACGCCCGACGCAAGGGCTGAAGTCGGCCGCATGGAAAGGGTGGATCGTCACCTTGGCGAACATACATGGGCAACGCTCCGCCTGTCCCCAAACACCCATCTGCGGACAACTGATGACAACAGACGCTTCATGACCGAGGGGAAAATTACTGCGACCGCTGGGTGGCTTGGACGCCCTCTCCGTGAGCCTACGGCACACCCAAGGTCGGGCCTCGATCTCGGAAGCGAGTTCGATGGGGACATCGCCCGGTTCGTCACCGTTCTGGGCCGTTAGCACATGGGCGACGAACAATCATCGGATTTCCGCTTCTTGGTCCCCTGCCTGATCCCGTCCGACCAAATCGATCGAGTATTCGGATGCCTTCGCTGGGGGCGTCTCGCAGGCTTTTCCTCAGGGTCCTTGATTCGGGCTTCTCCAGGTGCGGACGGCAGGTCGGGAGGGAGCACGGCGGATTCGTTCATGGCCAGTCCGGAGCCCCCGAATAGCCGTCGTCGAGGTCGGCAGCCCAGCATCGCGTTCACGAGTATCCACTGCGATGCTGCCGGGTCTCGCCGGTAGTCGCTGACGCGACCTCGCGCGCGTCCGCCTCGGGAATCTCCTCCGGACGCTCTCGGGCAAGCCCCCACACCTCGATGCCGTGTCTTCGAGCTTCCGCCCTGGAGCCATCCCTGCTCGTCGCTGTCGAGCGGCCGGCCCCACCCCAGCATCGCGGCCGCCGCCTCGCGCTTGCGGGGACTCGGTCCGCGAGGAGCTCACCGATCATCTCGCCGCCGCCGCCGCTCCGGTGCGTGCCAGCCGGCTCAGCTCTGCCCGCCGCCTCGACAACACGCTCATCGGGCTCCGCCCTCACCGCGCGCGACGAGCACCTGTACCGCCGCCGGCGATCCAGTTCCATCAGCAAGGATGGATACCGGATCTCGTCTTTCGACGAGGGCCGCCGCTGCCCTTCGCCGCCTCCCACGCCGACGCGTCGAATCGGGCCAGGGTGCGCGGATCGCCATCGCCTGACCTCGACTCCACACGGGACCGCTTCGCTCGCGAAGGCCGCCTCGTGCAGAAAAGCAAATGTGGGTTCGTTGTCGAGCACCATGTCGATCAGTCTCCTGTCAGCGACCGCGAGGAGCAACCGCGTAATGAGTGTCAGCTTTTCGTCGCCAGAGACTGTTGCGAGGCGCGCGCGGAGGATCCCGACCGCCCTCGTCTCCGCGGCCGGCTGCGTCAGCAGGCGAATCGCGAACCTGTCGTCGAACTGGCGCTCGACAACCTCACAAAGCAGATGGAGCGGCTGATCGCCAGGGATCCGACACAGCGCGCGGCACGTCTCGAAGAGGTGGTTCGGGACCGCCGCTTGGCGGCGAAGCAACTCCAACGCCTCCGGTGAGCCGTCGCGGAGGATGCCGAGCGTGATGGCCCCGGCCAGGGAGGTTCCCGCCTCTGGCGGCGAGGCCTTCATGATCGCGCGAACCAAATCTAGCCGATCCGAGCGCCCTCCGACCCCGACCGCCAGGAGCGCCCCCTCGAGCGAACTTCCTCGTGCGTCGAGCTCGCGAAACGCCGGGGCCATCGCCCCGTCGTCGAAGGGGTCCGGCGTGAGCCGCCGGACGATCTGCTCCAGCGAGAAGAGGCCCCACCGCATGATCGATATGACCACGGCGTGGCTCTCCCCGAGCGCGTGGAGCGCGAGGGTCGCGTAGCCCTGCTCCATCGCCACCCCCTCGTGCAGCTCGTCCCGAAGTGAGATCGACGCCAGCCGGCGCACCGTCTCGGCGTCCGACCGCTTCGCAGCGTGCTCGATCCCGAGCCACCTGCCCCAGAACTCACCGGCGGCGAGATAGGAGTTAACGACCCGTGTGAAGCCCTCACCGCCCATCTTCTCGAGGAGGTGCAGGGCGTCCTTCAACACGGGGTCCATCCACTGACCCCGCTGAGGGCCTCGCCGAAGGAGCCAGTGGGTCAGCTTTTCCTCCAGCGGGCCGCCCGCTTGCCGCGCGAGGTAGTCTAGGTGATCGACCCTGTCGAGCCCGCCCAGGAGGTCGCACAGTGCGATGAGGGACGGCTGGCGCTGATCGTCGGAAGCCATCTCTTCGTCCAGAACCTCGTCCAGACGCGTGCAAAACGCCGACAGCGTCTTCTCGTCGATCCAGGCCTCGTTCTCCCCGTACACGGCGGTCAGCGCGTTCACGTTGAGCGAACTGTTGGAGGTCCCGAGCAGGTAGTCGCGTGCCGCCTCGGGCCGCTTCTCGATCAGCTCTCCCAGGCACCACTTCACCGTCGAGCCCACGTACTCGGCAGGCAGCCTCGGGAGCTCACGGACGGCCAGGTCCGGATCGATCCGGATGAGAGCGCGGAACGCCCAGGGGCCTATCAGGTGCTCCCGCGCGTCGACGCGCTCCCGAACCCAGTCGACCTCCTCGGCGTCGGCCCAGCGGTGGATGTTGGTCGCGAGCGACCGCTGGTTTTCCGGCCGCACCTTGGCGAACAGGGTGGTTTTCACCCTTCGCCACAAGGCTTCCCCCGCGGGCAGGCCCGCCAGGAGGTACGCTAGGTCGTGGACCGGCTCGGAATCGCCCGCCCCGAGGATGGTCTGTTCCAGCCACGCGGGGTCGAGCCGCACGCAGGCCCGCAACGCCCCGAAGGAGTCCTCGTACGCAGAATACTTGTGCTCCCTCTCGCGTAAGTATTTTTCCGGCTCCGCCACCGCGGCCTTGTGAATCGCCCAGAGCAGGTCGAGCGCCTTGGGAGTCGGACGGCGGCTAAGAACTCGCATCGCCGCCCGTTGGACGGAGGTGGGCGGCTTATTCAGCAGACCAAGAGCTAGCCCGCTCACCGCCTCGTCGCCGGTGGAAACGATGGCATGTTCCACGGAGGCCACGAGGAGGTAGTCCCCTTCGTGCGCAGCCGACTCGAGGCGTCGGATCAGGGCCGGGACGACTCGGCCCCCGAGGGTGGGAAGCAGCTGGGTGTAGAGTGTCTCGCGGTGAGTCATCAGCTACCCCTCCAAACTTTGAAGCAGACGATCAACCAGCGCGTCGGCCGCCCGTCCCGGGTCGGACAGGAGCCAGAGCACGTCCATGGGCACGTAAGCGAGGAGCCGGCTCGCCGACGGTTGGGAAAGATACGCGGCGCGTGCGCGGCGACAGAGCTCCGCTTCCGTGATCGTTCCGGCGTCGAGAGCCGCGACGAGCGCCTCGGCGGCCGCCCAGTTGAGCAGCCGGTCATGCCACACCCGGTATCGGTCGTCCCGGGCGATCTCCAGCCAGCCCGACCGGCATAGCCTGTTGACCGCCGAGCCGTCGAGTCCCGCCTCGACGAGGCTCCTCCCCGGCCACGGGTACGGCCCGCCATCGAGTACGTTGAGCGCGAGCTTCTGCAGGCCGACCGAGTCGAGTTGCGCCGCGGCGTGTTCGCCCTCGAACAGCCTTCGCCAGCACGCGCGATAGAGGTGGTACTCGTCCGGCGGGCACCACCCCCCGCCCGCCGCCTGGTCGCAGTAAAGCCGCGCGAGGAGGGGCCGCCGCAGAGTCGAGCGGACGTCCGCCGGGATGTCCCCCCAGTTGCCCCCGAGCCGGTGCCCGAGATACCCGTTCAGCTCGGGGTCGCTGAAGTCTCCCAGCCGGTGCACGCGGCCGCGTGCCCGCGCCTCCTGTATGAACGTTCGCGCGATCTCGGCAGGGCAGGAAAGGGCGACGCGTATCCCCCACTCCTCCCACGGCTGGCACACGAGATTCCTGGCCTCGGTCACGCTGAGCACGTTGTCGATGAGCAGCGTGAGCCAACGCCCGGCATGTTTGTGCAGCAGCTCCCGCCGTCGGTGGGCGATGCGGTCGAGCGCAATCCCGTCGTCCTGGTTCTTGATGGTTCTCCAGAACGCGTCCGCCGCCCGCTGGCAGTCCCTGTCGGCGTCCCCGCTCGCCGAGATGACGATGGCGATCTCTTGTTCGCTGGCGGCGGCTTGGGCGAGGGCGTAGAGTAGCCACGACTTCCCGGTCCCGCTCTCACCGGCCAGCGCGAGGAGCGGGGTAGATTCGTTCCAACCCCGGATCACGCGGCGAGCCACCTCCTTCCGGACGTCCTCCTCCGGCGAGTAGTTCATCCTCCGGAGCGCGCCATCAAGGCTAACCCTCGCGTTTTCCCGAAGCACGGCCCAGCTGGTGAGGGGGACCGAGTCCAGCTGGTAGCGCGCCAGGAATGCCGTGCTGTCGATGGTTGCGGCCCCCTTGCTCGCCTCCTCCGCCAGTCCCGTGAGAAGCGCTTGGCGCTTCTCGTCGAGGCTCCAGTCCTTCGCCACGATCGCGAGCAGGAGTGAGTTCACCTCCTGGCGGACCCGGTCGCTCGTGTGCTCGCCCGCGAACTCGAAGCGGCCCAGCATGTGCCAGACCCCCTTACGCGTGGCGCAAATGTCTTCACGCTTCTCGACGACCTTCCGCTTCCGCACCTCGTTCACGATGTGTTCGAACATCGATCGTTCGGTGTATTTTGAAAGAGGCCAGGTCTCGCCCTGTTTTCGCTTGAACTCGAGCTCATCAACGTCATCGAGCGCATCGATGCCTTTCTGCTCGTCCCACGTACGTTTCCGCAGCCCTTGAAAGAAGCGGTAGACGTCGCACCAGTGACCAATTCGCCCCTCCGTAATGAAGCGGTACGCCGTGTCCGGCACGTTCGGGTCGAACGCGACGTAGAGGTCCGTCAGCACCGCGCCTACAACATCGGTCAGCGCCCACGTCGCGTCATCCGCGCTCGCCTTCAACTGCTCGACGACGCGCGTGGCCCCTCGCGTTGACTGCAAGTCGCCCCCACCCTGCCGCGGCTCGAGGATGAGGCGGGTTTGCTCGATCGTGAAATTCGGCCCGTGCCTCGGCTCCTCGATGTGGACCTTGAGCGCGCGCAGCAGCGACCATAGCATCTGATAGAGTACGCCGTTGATGGTGGCGGAACCGCCTGGGGGAGCGTTGGACATTGCCGCGTTTCCGAGGTGCTCATCTCCTGCGGTTGATACCACGGAGCGCCCGATGCGTCATGCGGCGAGAAGCTACTTCGCCAGGAGCTTCACGAACATGGCGGCGCTCGAGCCGGGCATCTCGAGCCCCTTGAGCCTCCCGCTGCCCTCCACCTTGTAGACCTTCGTGGACATCAGGTCCCGATACTCGCCGCCCTCCAGGGTCGTCGAGAGGTCGCCCGGCTTCCACGCCTCCCCGGCCTTGTTGATCGCCACGAACTGGTCGGTCCCTCGCTGCCAGGCGAGCTGGTTCTTCTCCTTCACCCGCCAGCTCATGCCCTTGCCGAGCGCCAGGTTGTGGAACAGCACGCCGGCGGCGATCGGGGCCTCCCTGTGTCGGTGCTTGTGTCGCTTGAAGCTCGCCTTCTCCGCCGCGTCGTCCTCGCGGAGCTTCCTGTAGGTCGTCATCCCCGAGTAGACGTAGGGCGTCCCGTCCAGCCGGCCGAGGATGTAGGCGTAGGCGAGCTTCTCGTCCACCCCGCCTTCGAGGCCCCCGATCCGGATCCAGTCCCACCTCTCCTTCTCGTCGATGACGTGCATCGCCACGTCGTGGTGCGTGACGAACGTGACCGCGTTCGGCCCGTTAAGCGCCTCGCCGTTCCTCTCGGGCTCAACGAGCCTTTTGAGATCGCCGCCGAACCCGAACGCCCCCTTCATCGTCTGCGCGAGCGGGAAGTCGTAACATTTCATGGTGCCGAGGTAGTCGCCCATCTCGCTGGGCGTGCCGGTCACGTACTCGCCGAACACGTAGAGGCCCTTCCGCTCGGCGTCGGTGAGCACCCCCAGCACCTCCTTGAAGAACTCGGGCTCGATGTGCTTCGCGGCGTCGAACCGGAAGCCGCGCACGCCGTAGTCGCGGACCAGCATCTTCACGTAGTTCTTGAGCTCGCCCCTGACGTAAGTCGACTCGGTCTTGAGATCAGGGAGGCCGAGCCAGCCCTTCAGCCGGTCGGTGTCCGTTTTCACATCTTGCTGATCGACGTGGAAGTCGGCGGTCGAGAAGCGCGGGTACTGTAGCCTCACCACCTTGCCCCCCTCCCTCGTGACGAAGTCGGGGTGGTCAGCCATGTGGTTAAAGACGCAGTCCACGACGATGGCGATGCCGACGTCGGGCTTGTTCGCCGCCTTGCACAATTCCTTCAACTCGTCGCTAGTGCCGAGCGGCCCCTCGACCTTCGTGAAGTCCACGGGCTGGTAGCGGAAGAACCACTGGTCTCCTTTGTGGCTCTTCATCGGCGGGGAGACGTGGACGCGCGTGTAGCCAAGCTCTTTCAGCTTCGGCAGCTCGTCCTTGATCTCGGTGAACTTCCAGTTGAAGAGCTGGACGACGACGTCCGTGGCCTTCGGCTTCGGGACGCGGTCGTCGGCCTGGCGCGCGGCCGGAGCCGAGAGGCACAAGAGCAGTGCGAGCAGGGTCGCCGCCGCGACGGGCGGCCGGTGCCAGAGGCGAGCCATGGGGGCGTCTCCTTTCCTGGGGGCCGTCCGTGGCGGTTCGTTCGTGCGGATCCCCGACGAACCGGGCGGGCCGTCGAGCGCGGCGACCAGCTCGCGCGCTCTCGTTCATCCGTGCTCAGCCAGTTTAGCCACACGCGGCTTCGGCGGCAGCGAAGTCAGCCTGCGTGGAGGCCGGGCAAGCGTCGCCGAAGCGTGCTGGATGCCCGCCCGGTTGATGCGGGCTCCCAGCGCCCCGAGCTCTTTCATCACCTCGTCGAACGACTTGGAGTCGGAGAGGTATATGTCCCTCATCGCAGCGTAGTCGCGCTCCAGCGCCTTTTCCGCGCCGGCGGAGGCACCAGCCGAAACGTGCCAGGTGCCGCGAGGTCGTAGCGCGCCCACGAGCTTTCGAGGAATTGGCCGTTCCACCGCGCTCAGGCAGTCGTTCCCGGTGGCAATTCCTTCGCGATTGCCCGTACGATGCGTGCTCTGGCCATGGCGCGGGTAGCCAGGAGAACCTCCTCGCCAGTCTGGGCCAGCCATTCCATGAAGCGTTGAAGGCCGTGGCGCGTAGTTGCCTCGTCCCGGCAGTTCGTGATGAACGCGAACTGGACTTTTTGGACCGGGTCCGCAACGAAGACGCCAAACGGGGCGGCGACCACAGTGGCGTCTGGAAATCCAAGGAGTTTCAAAGCCTGGCTTTCCGTGGCCGTCTTGTGGCATGCGATCAAATGCACCGGCCCGCCACGCCTGCCCGTGAGGTTGGCCGCGAGCAGATGGTCCCGGAGGAACGGCTGCCCGACCAGCTCACGAGCGGGGCCGACGCTGAGAGCCGCGGGAATGGCGTGTGGTTCGCACAGGACTTCTTGTCCATTCATGCGAACGATCACCTTCCCTGACTCCTCCATCGAGCCCGAGCGAGTAAGAATCGCACTTCGAAGGACACGAATCATCTCTCTCTGCCGGGCGGCAAAATCGAGGCGCGACCAGTCGAGGGCGTCGCCACTGTGAAACTTTCCTCGTGAAGCCTCACGTACCCCGGCTTGCGCCAAGCAAACGAGGGCGTCGTACAGGGCCTCCTTCACGCGCTCCTTCAACTCGTCGATGGTCTTCACGGTCCCGCCGCGGAACAGGCTCTGCTTCCCGATATAGTCCTGGAACCGCCTGTTACGATCCCCGTCCGCATCCTTCGAGATCGTGATGTTGTCGAGGGCGACGAGCCTAACTTTTGCCGGGGCCGTTGAAAGTCCCGTCATCAACTCCGCGTGGCAGATCCCGACATCTCCGGCCGCGCTGCCCCACCCGGCGTTCCCGTTACTGATTGCAAGGAGGATGTCGCAGCCCTTGGCGGCTTCGATACAAACGTCCCAGGAGTCCCACGTGCCGCCCTGCGGCGGAGTGTCCTCGTTGATCCAGACCTCAAACACCTTCTTCCCAGCGATCTCAATGGCCTCAATGGCGGCTTTCAGTTCCTTCCGAACGTCGGAAAGGCGAGACGTTTTTTGCCCAGCCGGGAAGTAATCGTTGCATCGACTCGAAAGCATCACGTGGAGTTTGGACGACTTTGCCATTTGAGCTCACTCCCCCCGGTGTGTCCGCGCTACACCAGTTTTGCCGCACGCCATTCTAGCGGCAGCGTGAAGATTCCTCACCTTAGCCGCTCGCTCCGTTGATGCGTGCCTCCAAGGCCCCGAGCGTCGCCATCACGTCCTCGAACGTCCCTGGGTCGGAGAGGTACATGTCCCTCATCGCCCCGTAGTCGCGCTCGAGCGCCCTCCTCCGCTCCGCCGGCGGCACCAGTCGAAACGTGCCCGGTGTGGCGAGGTCGTACCTGGCCCACGAGCTCCCGAAGAACTGGCCCTTCCACCGCACCACGCGCTCGCGGAGGTCGTGCATGTCGATGGCGGCCGCGGCGGAAGCGTGCCGGGCCAGGGCCGCCGTGTCCGCGTAGTGGCGGGAGAACCTGTCCGGCGTGGGCCTGTCGGCGGGCCGGTGGTGCTCGGCGTGCAGGATCGTCGCCTTCTCCCAGAAGGTGCGCTCCACCTCGAGGGCGACCACGTCGCAGCGCCAGTCGGCGAACGCCCGCTCGATCACCTCCGCCATCCACGGTCGGACCGCGTGGCGGCCCCTCGGCTGCTGGTCCGTGAGCGAGCCGAACTCGAGCTTCACCGAGCGCTTCAGGTACGGGAACCCGGCCGGCTGCGTCGAGGGGTAGTGGAACAGGAGCACGGGCGAGTTCGTCCCCTCGTCCGTCAGGAACTCGAACCACCCTCCCCCCTTACTCTCGCCCAGGACCGCGGCGACCGCGGCCTCGAGTTCCGGGGCGACCGCGCCCTTCACCGCTTCGCCGCACGCGGCCTCGGCGCGTTTCATCCACTTGTCGGCCTGGTTGCGGCTCGTCCCGGGGTCGGGGAGGTTCAGGAACGCGGGTGAGAGCGACAGGTCGATGTCCTCGGAGAAGCGCGCGATGACGCCGAACACTTTCGACAGGGACGTTCCGCCCTTGAACACGAGGTGGTCCGCGAAGCGCGAGCCGAAGAGCACCCCCAGGAGCCAGCACACCCAGAAGTCCTTCTCCATTATCACCGGCAGCAGGTTCTTCCTGGCCGCCGCCTGCTCGAAGTAGAGCCTTCGCTCCTCCTGGGGGAGTTCGAGAAAGCCGAGCCGCACTACGCCTCCTTCCCCGCCAGGTCGCGAAGGATCGGGTGCATCCACGCTGGGGCGAGCTTTAAGTCCTTCAGGAGCCCGCGCCGCGCTTCGGCCGGGAGCGTGCGCTTCAGGTGCGTGACCCGCTCGTCCGTCACGTGCTCGCGGCCGAGCGAGCGCAGGGCCTGGATCACGAGTCCGCTCAGGCGGCCGGCGGCGGCCATGTTCTTCGGCGTCGTGTGCTTGAGCTGGATCGTCATCGGCCCGATCTTCACCGTCCGGCTCGGCCCGTCGGTCAGGAACACCGCCCTCGCCGGCACCTGCTCGGACAGCCCCAGCTCGTTCGCAGCGTAGGCCCCCGCCGGCTGGAGCCGCGTCCGGTCCCTGCCGGCCAGCGCCTCGGCGATGGTTTGGGCCTTCGGGGTGAGGAGCCCCAGCACCGGGTGCTCCTCGGGGTAGTCGTACACGCCGCGGGCCAGCCGCCGGATCGTGCCTTTCTTCGCCAGCCGGTGGAGGGCGAGATCGACGGCGGAGCGGCTCCCGACGTCCAGAAAGTCGCCCGGGACCAGCACGGAGCCTCTCCCTCTGCGCCTGACGCGTGCAAGTATCTGCGAATCAATGCTTTGCAGGGTTTTCTGGAGGGTGGTCATGTAAGAAATTATGGGCACTTTTTCTTACAAAAGCAAGGTCGTTCTCGGCCCCGCCGTGCACGGTGGCTACAGGCAACAGCGACTCGCCGTGAGCTCAGAGGCCAGCACGACACGGGCACTTCCTCGACACACGGTACGGCCGCAACCTCAACAGCGATAGAGGGAACCCGCTCCGGGCTCCCTCCGGCTCTGAAGGGTGGGTGACCCAGAGTTGGGCTGCGGCAAGCCTTCGTCGCCGTCGGTCGCCCATCGCGCTCCCCCAGGCTCCCGTGAGGGGACCGCGGTGGGCGACCGACGGCGACGAAGGGTGACTGCACGTGGGAGCGAGTTGGATGGAGCGTACGCGGTACACCGCACGTCGCATCCGGCCCGTGGGCAAGCGAGAACCCCCTCCCGCGTAATCGCCGAGTGATGGTACAGTGCCTCTGCCACCACCTCCCCGACTCCGCCATGACGAAAACCGAACGACAGGCCGCGCCAGTCGCCCCCACGCCAAAAGGTGCCCAACACCACGCTTCGCGCCTGGAAGAGATCGGGAGCGAGGCGACGCGCTACCTCGAGCAGTCGAAGGCCGAGAACACCCGCCGCGCCTACCGCGCCGACTGGGCGGATTTTGTGACGTGGTGCGACAAGTACCGGCGGAGTTCGATGCCGGCCGCGCCGGACACGGTCGCCTACTACCTGGCGGACCGCTCGCAGACGCTCAAGGTCAGCACGCTCGAACGCAGGCTCGCCACCATTGCCGAGGCCCATCGCGCGGCCAGCGTCGAATCGCCCACGAAGTCGGCCCAGGTGAAGTTCGTCTGGGCCGGCATCCGCCGCGAAAAGGGGACGGCGGAGGCGCACATGAAGCCGGTCCTCACGAAGCACGTCCGCGCGATGGTGAACCACCTCCCCGACTCGCTCCTCGGCGTGCGCGACCGGGCGCTGATTCTGCTTGGGTTCGCGGGTGCCATGCGGCGGAGCGAACTCGTGGGGCTCGACGTTACCGACCTCGCGATCGCCGACGAGGGCCTGGTAATCAACGTGCGCAAGAGCAAGACGGACCAGCTAGGTGCCGGCAGGAAGATCGGCGTCCCGTTCGGCGAGCACCCCGAAACCTGCCCCGTGAAGGCCGTGCAGGCCTGGCTCGACGAGTCGGGGATCGACGAGGGGCCACTCTTCCGCTCGGTGAACAGGCACGGGCACATGATGGCGACGCGCCTATCCGACCAGGCGGTGGCTGACGTGGTGAAGCGGAGCCTGCTCGCGGCGGGCAAGAGCGCGAGGAAGTACGCGGGCCACTCGCTCCGCGCGGGCCTCATTACACAGGCCGCCATGGCGGGCGTGTCGGAGCGGGCGATCCAGGAGCAGAGCGGGCACAGGTCGCTCACGGTAATGAGGCGGTACATCAGAGATGGATCGCTGTTCCGCGAGAACGCGGCGGCGAAGGTCGGCCTGTGAGGTGTTCACTTGACCTGAGGATGTTATTCCTCTGCTAGGCCCACCACGGTTCTTCGGCCCACGCGAGGAACGCCGCGTGGTGCTTCACCTTCACACGTCGAGGCCGCTCAACCAAGATTGACGGGCTTTACGATCCCCCGAGTTCGCATGTCGGCGTGTACTCGCCTTTTCGCACCCACTCGAAGCAGCGCACGGGAGCCACGGCGTTCATCCGGTGGCCGAGGAAGAGCGCGAGCGGTGCCGGACCGGCAATGAACAGGTCAACCGCCGACGCGGACGTCTGCTGTAGCGCTTTCGAGATCTCATCCTTCACGGACCGCACCACGAGGTTCAGCTGCTTGTCGGTCACGATCGCCGAGGTGCCCCGGAGGTCGAGACGCGGGCACCCGCCCGCGCCGGCCCGCGCCGCGTAGAGAGTGACGTCCTCGACCACTTCACGGATAATGCCGAGCGTGACGACGAGCCTCTCCCCGGACCCGGCGGTCAGCCGCGAGTCGAGCTGGTAAACAGGCGTGTCGCCATCCGGGTGGGCGTCGGTCGCCCAGACCACGTTCCCCACCTCCATCTCGATCGCGAACCCCTCGACCGCCGGGAGCGAGAAGCCGATCGCCAGGAGCGTAGAGAGACGCCGCTTCCCGGACAGCCGGACCCGCCTCGGGCGTTTTTCTCCGTCCACCCACGCGCGAAACGCCTGCAAAGGCAGAATGATGCTGGATCTCCACTCTTCGGGAGGCGGAAAGCTCCGAGTCCCCTCGCCGGAAAACCGCTCCCAGCGGGCCACTATCGCGCCGGGTGGCGCTCGGTCCTCAGGCGCGGAAGCGGTGTGGAGGCGGACCGGGGTCGTCGGAATGGCCCCGCGTGGCAGCGCACTCTCGATCGCGGACTCGATCTCGTGGCGTTGGACGGGGCGGTTTTTCCGCGCGAGGACCAGAGCTCGCAGCTTCCAGTAGCACTCCTGAAGGTCGCGGCCGCTGCACGAGAGGGACCAGGGGTGATGTTCGTGCATAGCGCTGGCGAAGAGGGCCTTGCCCTCGTCGTGCGCGAGCGACCAGTTCGGCTCGATGCGGACCTTGTCGAACAGCAGCCGGGCCATCGACTCGGGCTTACCGTGGCTAACCACCCTCTTCTCGAATTCGGCGAAGGATGCGTGGAGTATCCCGGAGCTCGGCGGATAGAACGGGTAGGGGTCGCGGGCGCGACGGAGGCCGTTCACGACCGGCTCGACCTTGTCGGAAAGGCCCGTCGATACCAGGGTGAAACCGCCGTACGCCGTGTCGTCAGTCGCATCCACTCCGGCGAACGTGTCGATCTCCGCCCAGAAGGTGGCGGGCGTGATGAGGTAATCCTTCGCCTCGAACCCCTCCCGCCGCACACCACCCTCAACCGAGAAAAAGCTCGCCTCGAAGTCGCAGACGGCTTCGCGAATCACAGCTGTGAACCCGTCTTCCGCCAGGAAGCGGGGGAGCTTGGCCATCAGCACCGCGTCCTGGAATCCGAACCCGGTGGTGGCGATGTCGCCGCCGGTCGATTCCGGCGCGAGCAACGACACCGGCTTGGGATTGTTCTCGCTCATTGGCCGCCCCCTTCGATATCCAGCACTCCCCTCTCCTCGTTCCCGCCTTTGGTGTACGCAGTAACGCTCCCAACGAGCGCCGGCGCGTCGAGCCGTACGATCACAAGGACCGCGAAGTTCGCCCCGACCGCCGGATCTTGCACGAGCTCGCGCATCGTCTGAGCGTCCCTCTCGCTCGGCACACACTCGAACGATGGGTGGGAGTGCCACTCCCCGAGGTAGTTGAACCGCCGGTAGTTGTGGCCGGTCCGTCGGAAGAACCGCTCGAGCGGAGCGAGGATGGACTTTATCGCTCTCAGGAAGTAAGCGAACGTCCCTCCCTCCTCCTGAACCGTCACCTCGCGAACGACGAACTCGTCCTCCGCCACGTGCTCGCCCATAAGGACACCACCGACCTCGCGGCTTCCCGCCGCCGCGAGGGCCGAGTGTAAGGTGGCGGCTATGTCACGAGGCAGGACGACTTTCACCCTTGGCCTCCTTGATCAACTGACCGATGAACCCGACCCCTGCTTCCAACTCCTTCGCGTCGCTCGGTTCAGCCTCGGGAGGATCCTGCGACGCTTCGCCCACATCGATCGGGATGACGTGAAGCGGTGCCGAGAAAACCCACGCCCTCTCCAGCCCGATCAGGTACAGGCTCTGCGGGAACCTCGCGGGTTGGCGGCCGAGCAGCACGTCGAGCGTGAACTCGGTGAGCACAGCCGCGATCACGCCGACGTCGGCGTCGGTTGCAATCTGAACTTCCCCGCTGGGCCCCTGAGCGGCGTAGGCTGGCAACGGCGCTCCGTCGGGTGCCGGGTGAGCTTCGGAGTATTCGCTCAAGCGCCGGCGGACGACGAGCGGCGGGGGGTCAACTCCCGGCCGGCTGCGGGCGACGAACCCGCCGATCCCGCCGGCAAACACCTGGCCCCACACGAGCGGCTTTCCGTGCTTCCCCACGGCGGACGCGAGGAGGTTAAACACCTGCGGGTCCGCAGTCGTGTCGATCACCACGTCGCAGGCGGCAAGGCGCTCAAGCTGCCCGCTCAGCACTGCGTTGGACTCCTGGCCCCCCAGGCGGACTTCTGAAAAGTCCGCAGCCGCGTGCTGCGACAGACACGTGATCAGATCAGCGATGGAAGCCGCCTTGTGCTCGCCCACGGCACGAAGGTCGAGTGCGTGCCGCACGACGTTTTCCGGGAGGAACAGGTCGTCGTCTACGAGATGGAATCGCCCCACTCCGACCCGAGCCAAGCTCACGGCGACCTTCGCGCCGAGAGAGCCGAGCCCGGCGATGCCTACAGACATTGTCCGTAGGGCCTCGCACTCGACCGGATGGCGCGCTGACGCTTCGGCCCCGGCGCGGACGATGGCGTATTCCTGCACGAGGTCATCCTCGTCATTGAAACGGCGGAAGAATCTGAGTTCGTCATCGGGGCCGACGAGGAGGACGCTTCGGCTGTCGCCCACCGCAAGCAAGTGTTCCCACGGCCCAAGGAGCTTCCGCAACGCCGCGCCGGCACGAACAGTACCAGCCTTTAGGTCGTGCGCGACCCGAAGGACGCACGCCTCGATGCTGTAGACGCCCAGGTCGCCGTCATCCCGGAAGGGGCGCGGTGCCTCAGGGTCCGTCCACACCTGGCCGGCCTCGGGCCGGATGGAGCGCACGACAGCCACCGAGGTGTGCTTGCGAAAGTTGACGGCGACATCGGCGGCACGCAGCTCCCCTGCTGGAAGGTCCAGAACGTGATCGAGGAGGGAACCTGTCACGAGCAACCTGCCGCGACTGGCCCGGACGCTCTGCCCCTGGGTCAGCCAGTGCCTTGACGGAGCCGCGCGCCCCGCCTGCGGCCCATCCGGTGCCTCCACCGCGAGCAGCCGGTGAGCGCTCTCCAACATCATCGCCCCCGTCACTTCCGCATGCCACGTGTCCGGCCCCCACTCGAGGCACAACGTCCCGTCCCCGTACTGGTGCTGGGACCAGTGCTCGTCCGCGTCTTGCGGGCGAACCACCGGGGGGATTGCGGGGAAGAGTTCAGGGTACGTGAGCCTGACCGGGTATGGCCGCCCGTGGACAGTGATGGTGGCGTCGAGGGCGAGGCTGGCCTCGTGCAAGAACCAGCGGACGTCGGAGAGCCATCCGCTGGACCGCGACAGTTCCGCCACGGCCCCTCGCTCAGAGTTCATCCGACCAATGTCGTCCACGAACCAGATGCCGCTCACGCAAATCCTCCCGGCGTTTGGGGCCTGACCGGACGGTCAGGGAAGGTGTACGGCGATCCGGCGACGACCGCGGGGGCCTCGAGGAGGCCGCGCGCCGCCTTGGCCGATTCGTCTGCGGGGAAGCGGTCGCCGAAGATCTCGCGCCATTTTCTCAAGGCCCGCTCGGGGTCTGAGTCCGCGAGTGCGGCGCGGCCGATCTCCGCGTGGGATCTCGCCTTGGCGACAAACGCCTGGAACGCCTCAAGCGGGAGCTGGCTCGCCACCGAGCTACCGGGCACGCCAGGGTCAGTGATGTGGGGCAGCCGCTTCAGCACGTTCACCGTGTAGTCGTACCTCGTGACCATCGCCTCGAGGGTCGAGACAAACAGCTCCGGGTAGCGCTTCTCCGAGCGGTTCATGCACTCCGCCACTATGCATTCGAGGACAAACCCCTTGGGCCGCTTGAAGCGGTTCGGGCTCTCGCGTCGCCACCACTTGGTGAGCTTGACCAGGGGCTTGAACCGCTCCCCTGCGGCCTTGTTCACATCCGTGGACCAGGTGGTGTGCCGGTTGGGGTCTGTCTTCTGCCACTTCTTGGCCGCCTTGTCCGGCAGGTAGAACGGGCCCGCGTCGCCGTACGGGGCGATGATGGGCACCACGTCCATCTCGACGTACTCGGTGAGGACGCCTACCGAACGCTGGTGGGGCTTGTCGTCGAGTTCGTACTCGTCGCCTAGCGCCTTGCGCAGCTCTTTCAAGACCGCACCAGGGTCGTCGTCGAGGCCGTAGGTCGTCTTTACGATGATGTCGATGTCCGGCTTCGAGAGGACCCCATCCACCGTCCGGGGCCGAATCGAGGTGTTCCTCTTGTACGAGCCGGCGAGGAAGGTGCCGGCTTGGACCCCGGAATAGGTCGCGTGGTCGGCGAGGCATTTCCGCAAGCCGGTGTGCGCCGCGACTGCGCGGTTGACCGTCGTCGTGCTCGGCTCGATGTCCACGAGCAGGTTGTCGAACTGGCTCTTCGTGCTCATTCATTCTCCTCTGTGGCCTCGCCCTTAATCACAAACCAGACCACTTTACATTTCAGACCCGTCAGAGCGAAGGTCGGTAGCGGGGCCCTCTGCCCCTGTCCGTTATCCGTCGAGTAGCGACTGGGCGTCCTCGCGCTGGGCGTCCGTGGTGTACGATCTGGCGACTCGACGAAGTGATGTCGCCGTCTTCGGCCACTCGATTTCGCACGCCTCGGCGTAACGTTCGTACTGACTCGCAAGCGATCGCTCCTGCTCCCCCCCCTCCGTGGGCGACTTCCAGTACACACCACGCTTGTTGAGGATCCCGATCTCAAGCCCCCTGAAGGCCTCGTCGGTCCCGACCTCCTCCAGCGCGTCCCTTACGGGAATACGCGGCCAGCCGCCGTCTGCTTCGTCTTCGCCGCGCGAGTGAGCGAACACGTTTCCGATCCGCTCGTCGCACGCCTTCAACAGCTTCCTCTCGCGTGCCAAGGAGCGGGCCGCGTGCATCCACCTGAACAGGGCGTCTTCCTCGATGGAGCCGTCGTCGCGAGAGCCTGGGATCAGTCGCCACGACGACAACAACCTATAGGCGTTCACGACCCGAGCCCGCTCGGCCTCCGAGTGCTCGCGCTCACCCTCGTCTTCGGGGTGGTCCTCGGGCCGGTAGATCATCTCGATGATGCCTACGAGGAATTGCGGATCTTCGGAGAGCATCGTGTGGAGTGTCTCCGGTTCGGCTGGATGGCCATCGAGCAGCTCGAGCAGCTGCCACTCGAGCCGAGCGACACGGGTTCTGTCAATACGCGGATCGCCGGCCCTGACCCCTCTCTGAAGCTCCTGGAAAAGCTGGTGGACGCGATAGTGAATGTCCCTGAACGGGCGGTCCATGTCCGGAGGCAAGTCCGCCAGCGCTTCGAGCGCGTCCATGATGAGGGCGGGTTCGACGACATTCGGCTCGTGTAATGCCATGCCCAGGAACCAGCACGCCTTGGGTGCCAGCCGGTGCCGGACCAGTTCTGACGCCACGAAGCTGATGCCCTCTCGGCTCTTGTCGTGAGGGAAGGCGTTGCACTCCCTCCAGTAGAACTCCTCCACACGCGGCCCCGCGCCCTTCACGAAGTCCCACGTCCTTCGCTCGAAGGGAAGGAGACGCGCGAGATACCCAACCTCCTCCGGCGACCACGTGCGAGTATTCAACCCCTCGATCCAGCCCCAGTCGGAAGCACGAAAGCGGGCCCAGGCGTAACCGTTCGCGAACCTGCGTAGCTTTTCGTCACCCGAGGCAAGGAGCCTCGGGACGATGCTTCCCTCGTGCTCACCTGGGGCGGCCTCAGCGAGCGCCTGCCCTGCCGCCTCGGGCTCGGCCGCCAGCTCCGCGAGCGCGAGCACACCGTCCCAGCCCCGCGCGGTGAGGATCTCCTCGACCGCCTTCCTTCGTCGCCCCGTAACGTCTTTGGCACCGTCACTCACCTGCTCCTCGACGCTCCATTCCGGGGCGAAGAGCCAAGCGCACCTCGACACGGGATCGTCCGGCTCGAACCGGCGCTGCACCTCTTCAAGGCGAGTGATGACCCCCTCGGGGAACGCCCAGTCCGCCTCCGAAAACTTCCGGTGTCGGCCCACCTTGTCCCGGATCGCCTCGGTCAGCGTGCGACGTTCCGCCGTTTCGAGCATCGACTCGTCTAACTTTTCGAGCCGCGCGATCAGGTCCTCCTGCGGCGGCCCGGCGAAGCTCTCGAGCTCGTCGATCATCTCCTTCCAGCGACCGACTTCGTAACCGGCGAGGTCAAGAAGCAACGCCCCCGTCGCCGTGACCTGTCGCCAGTACTCGGCGTTGGTCGAGCCTTCCCTCCATCCAAGGGCCCAGTCCCGAAATGCGGGCCGGTGGATCGGGAACACCGACTGTGGCGTGTCCGGCATGATGGACATGAGGAGACGCCAGCCCGCCCCCGGCACCTTCCGGGCGAGGTCCGAGAGCAACCTCAACCGCCCTTCTACGGGAGCCGTGGTCTGCGGCAACCACGGAATGAAGATCGCCTGCAAACTTCGGATGGGCCGGTTGCCGGCCTTGCCCTGGGGCGCGCGTTCATCGAGCCGGGCCAGGGCGCGGGCTACTTTCGGGAGCAGCGTCTGAGACCAGGCCAACCCCTCAAGCGCCCAGAGGACGCCGGTGTGCGGGCTCGACGAGAAGATCGGATCCCCTTCTTGCTCGAAGAGCTTCAGCAGGGAGGAGTCTGGTCTGTCGAGGTCACGGTCCGCGACCTCAAGGAATTCTTCCGGGGCGGCCTCGGCCAGCAGGGGCAGCTGCGGCGACAGTGACGCCCAGCGTTCCCAGCTCTGGCCGTCCAGCAGCTTTCGGACGATCACGCCGGCCAGCCCCGCTGCTTCCGGAACGTGCGTCAGCCGCTCCGGCCGCCCACCGAGCAGCGCGAGCGTCTCGGCCAGCCCGGTCCGGAACGCGTACGTGTACGGCGACACCTTCCGGTACAAGCTCGCCTGCCACCGCTTGTCGGCGGGGAGCTCATAGGCCGGGTCATTCGCCCCCAGCACATCGAGCACCACCTCCTCGAACCGCTTGACGTCCGCGAGCCCCACGGCCGGGGCGAGCAGGAACCACGAATCGTCTCGGGAGACGAGGCCCCACCGGGAGAGCACGCGCGTGAGCGGCGGGTCCGGCCGGCCGAGCCACCGCTCGGCCGTCGTCGAAAGATCACTGTACGGCCGGTTTGAAAGCCGCTCGAGGGCGGCTCGGTCTCCCTCCGAAGTGTCCTCCCAGCTCCCGGCCAGGAGTAGCGGCGCGAGGAGCGCGGCGTCAGGCTGCCGGCTCCACTCCGGCTGTGTCGTCCCCGGGAACCGGGTAATGAGGCGCTTCAAGACCGTAAGGCTGCCACCGGATTTTTGCGAGAGTTCGAGCGCCTTCGGCGCGGGAACCCCCGAGGCCTCGAGTGCCTTCATCAGGGGGAGGCGGTACGCGCGCGGAAGTCGCAGGATGCGAGCCGCGCCCGGCTGCGCCTGGCCGGAACAGAGGACGACCCGGTGCCGCTGGCGAACCGCTTCCGCCACCATCTCTGGCTCGACGGCGAGGTCGGGGTGCGGGATGAGCAGCAGGTTGCTCTCCGACCTCGTTATTGAACGCCACGCGTCACGGCTCTCGACGATCACGGCCCTGGCTGCCAGTTCCCCGCCCTCTCCCAGCTCAAGACACGCCGCGACCACGAAATCGACCGCCTCGGCCGGAGAGCGGGTCTCGATGACGACCGCGCCGGGCGGGCCCGCGAGCCACTCCTTAAAATCGTCGAGCTGCTCCTCGCGCGAGGCGAGGAACACGTCGCGCTTCAAGGTCGGGTCGGTCAGAGCTTGCAGGTTCTCCCAGTACCAGTCGATGCTGGTGACCCCGGCAGGCTTCAGGCCCAGCCTCTCGGCGAGCCACACATCGACACCTGCGGCACGCTCGAGCCACTCCTCGAGCGTGGCGGAGTCGTAGACGCGCACCTCGTTCCACACCCGTAGTTTCGACTTCGCCCTGGCCCACTCGCGCCTCGTCTGGAACTTGCGCGGCGTGACGACCACGTACGTGGTCTTGCGCTTCTCCACGCCGAGGGGCTCCTTCCTGCGCTTCTCGAAGTCCCGCTCGGCCTTAGCCTTGGGGTCCCCGTCGGCGCTGAGCTCCCAGAAGCTCAAGCCCCCCGGGACGAAGGCGTCGGCGTCGGCCGCCTCTACAACGCCGTCGACGTCGGGCCGCTGGATCTGCTCCCCCGACGGGAATGAGAGCCGGGAGACCCCCTTCCCGGTCGCGTGAATGAGCCTTCGAACGAGTTGAGGGAGCGTCTCCCTGGCGTCGAGAGTTTTTGCCCACTCCTCCAGGCTGGCCGCCGTGACCCAGTTCCTGTGGCCCGGCCCGGTTCGAAGCTGTCGCAGGAGGTCCGGAAGCCTGGCTACCGCCGTCTCCTCCTTAAGAAGCCCGCCAGGGATTCGGCCGGTTTCTGCGGCGGCCAGCTCGAAGAGCCTGTTCCAGAGGTCAGTGCCGGGCTGAAGTTTCAGTGCCTTCCCGAGCGAGGTGAGCGCTTCCGCCGATTGAGGAGGTGGGGATAGCCCGCGCTCCAGGCGGCTCACGTTGCCGGGGTCTAGCCCGTTCCTGCGGCAGAAATCGCGCAGCGTGAGCCCAAGGGCCTTTCGGCCCTCACGAACGAACTTCCCGAACTGGGTCACGATCGACATGCGCTTGCCTCTGCCACCTGTTGTAGCTATTATACAACAGATGACAAGTGAGGCAAGCGTTGGTTCAGGAAACAACAACCTGCCACTTATCTCATCATAACCTTTATGGAGTAGCATCTTACATAGAATCATCACATCGTTATTGTTTGACGATGTTTCTGAAAAATGCCTCTAAAAGGCATTATCGCAAAATGGAATACTGATGACCTTGGCGCTTGGAAGGTTTGAGAGCGAGGCCCTGGCATTCGCCCAGGGGCGACCCGGAGGCCGCGTCGGGGCCGGTGAAATCGCTCGCGCCCTCGCATGGACGCCCGAACAGGAGCGCAAGGTGCTGAGTCGCCTGGCCCGCAAGGGACTCATCGTGAGGGTCCGCCGCGGCCTCTACCTTGCGCCCCCGACGCTCCCGCTCGGCGGACGGTGGAGCCCAGGTGAATTCCTGGCTCTCGCCACGCTCATCAGCGATCGGGACGGAACGTACCAAATCTCCGGCCCGAACGCCTTTCATCGGTTCGGCTGGACGGAGCAGGTTCCGAACCGGACGTACGTGTACAACAACCGAATATCCGGCGAGCGGGAGGTGGGCCCTAGTTCGATCTCCCTCATCAAGGTCGCGGATTCCAGGCTCGGAGGAACCGAGGTGGTGCGGACGCCGGACGGTATCGACGTCATCTACGCCACGAGGGCGCGGGCCCTCGTGGACGCGGTGTACGACTACACCCGCTTCGGAAGCCTGCCGCAGGCGTTCACCTGGATCCGGGGCGAGGTGAAGAAGGACGACGCGTTCGCGGCCGACCTCGTCGATGCCGCCCTCGCCTACGGCAACCAGGGCACGATCCGCCGCATCGGAGCCGACCTGGAGCGGGCCGGAGTTCACGAGGGGCTGCTCCGGCGGCTCGAGCGGCGACTCTCCCCCACCACGTCTTTGATCCCGCTGGTGCCGACCCGTCCGAAACAGGGGACAGGGAGCAGGAGATGGGGGATAGTCTTGAACGATGACTGACCCGCCCAAGACCCCCGACTACCACGAAGACGAGCGCCAATTCCGCGAGGCCCTGCGTGCGGTCGCGGCGCGGACGGGCTTCGCCACGCGCCTGATCGAGAAGGACTACTACTGCTCGCTCGCGCTCCGCGCCCTCGCCGCCGCCTTCGAGCAGGGGCTGGTGTTCAAGGGCGGCACGAGCCTGAGCAAGGTGCATGCCGAGTTCTTCCGCCTGAGCGAGGATCTCGACTTCGCCCTGTCGATCAGCCCCTCCGTAAGGCGCTCGGCACGTCGCGCCGCGGTCGAGCCGTTTAAAACGCACGTCGATCAGATCGCGAAGGCGCTCCCGTGCTTTCGCGCCGCGGTCGCGCTCACTGGCTTCAACGACTCGCGGCAGTACAACGGTGAGTTGGGCTACCGCTCGGCGGTCACGGGGGAGGAGGAGCGCGTCAAAATCGAGATCGCGCTACGGGAAGAAGCCCTCCTGCCCCCCGAGACCCTGCCGGCGAGAACACTCCTGTCCGACCCGGCCACAGGCGCTCCCGTCATCTCGCACATCCCGGTCCGCGCGCTCTCGCTGCGAGAGACGTACGCCGAGAAGATACGCGCGGCACTCACGAGGCGCGAGCCCGCGATCCGCGACTTCTTCGACATCGACAACGCCGTCGCGTCCACCAGGTTGGCGCACTCGGACCGAGACCTGGCCGCACTCGTCAACCGGAAGCTCGAGGTCGCCGTCGCCTCGGGAGAGCCGGTCGCTCTGACGCCTGAGAGAATCAAGCTCCTTCGAGGCCAGGTCGAGACGCAGCTGAGGCCGGTACTCAGAGAGGCGGACTACGCGGGCTTTGACCTCGATCGGGTGGTGGGAATCTTGAAGCTGATCCTGGCACTGTGCCAAGAATGACAAGCGCGGCAGCTGATGCGGCCCCCGAAGTTTTCCGAGGGTCACCCGAGGAATTCGAGGTACGGCCGCATCACGTTCTCCATGCGGCACGCGCGGGCCGCGGCCCACAGCTCGTCCATCGTCGCCTGCCGCTTCCGCCAGCAGTCGCGTAGCGCCTCCATCGCGATGTCCAGCCCCACCTTGTTCCTGAACTTGAAGCAGTCGGCGACCGTCTTCGCTGCCGAGTACACCCTCACCGCCACCTTCTCGACCTCGTGCTCCTCGACCATCTCCGTGAGCGCCGCGCCGGAGTAGCGGACGACCTTGAGCCTGACCCCCGGCTTCTTCAGTGCCCACGCCTTGCTCGGCAGCGCGAGCCACACGGCCGCCGGCAACTGCGTCGTCAGACCGTGGAAGCGGAGCGCCGAGAGCAGGCACACAACGCCCCTCGGCACGAGGCGCGACGCCTCGGCCAAGCCGTGGTGCTCGGTGACGTCGGCGTCGGGCAGTGCGTAGAGCCCGCGCGCGACGCGCTCCACCTCCTCCCGCCGGTAGAGTCGGTCCAGGGAGTCGGCCGGTATGCCTCTGGTCGCGAGGTCGCGTGGCGGCAGCGTCCCGCGCTCCGCGAGGAGCGACAGCACCGTTGCCATATTGGAGGTCGTCGCGCCCACTGCAATAACTCTTCGGTAGATATCTACAAGTACCTAGAGATTATCGCATCGTTAACCCACCGCGACTCAAGAGGGATTTCGCCGTGGGGTTTCGGCGCGGTCCCTTTGTGCAAAAACCTCCAAGAAAGGTGAAGGTTTTTGCGCGACAAGCTCTTACCGGATCCGTGCCGTTGTTCACTAACGCGGGGCCGCGCTAGGGTGGCCTCTACGCGAGCCGGCCGAGGAGCTCCTTCACCTTCCGCTCGATGAGGTCGCGCACCTCGCGGAACTCCTCTTCGGGAAGCTCCTTCAGGTCTGGGATCCTCCAGTCCTCACGCGCCTTCGCACGCACCATCGGGCACTCGTCGCCGCAGCCCATCGTGATCGCCGCGTCGTACTCGAAGTCGGGGATACCGTCGAGCGGCTTCGAGGAGTGGGTGGAGAGGTCATATCCCACCTCGCGCATGAACTCGACGGCGCGCGGGTTCACCCTCCCCGACGGCCGCGAGCCCGAGCTGTATGCTTCGACGATTCCCTTCCCGTGGATACGCGCGAACGCCTCGGCCATCCTCTGCCAGCGCAAGGGCTCGCCCCACGTCCGGGTCTTCACCACCACCGACGGATCCCAGGCCTAGCGGAGCTGGTCGCTAAACATGTAACAGTTCTTGCAGCTGGGGCTCACCTTCGTGCAACCCCGCCAGTAGTTCCACGTCTGGTGCGTTATCTCGACTTCTTCCCGCTCGGGCACATTCTCTTTGCCCCGTGTGCGCCCTTTCCTTAGCGGCTACCACATCTCGCGTCCGGAACCACGCGGACTGGTCGTCCCGAAGCGATCCCCTCCGCGTCCGAATCCAGGAGATAGTACACAGGGACGGCCAGAGGAATTTCGCGGACTTCAGATTCGGGCCTTCGGCTGATGAGCACGACGAGCCCTTTGACGTGGATACCAAGGGTTCCGAGGTACGCGACCGCCTCAGCGGCCGTGGCCCCAGTGCTGACCACATCGTCGATCATAAGCACCGACCTCCCGCTCGGGATTGGAGTCGTAAGTCGGTCGGCGTAGCCGTATCCCTTCGCCGTACGCCGCAAAAATGAGAGGCTCGGTTGCCGGCCGGAGTAAGCGGCCATGAGGGCCAACGCGGATGCTAGCGCGCAACCGCCCAACTCGATCCCCACCAGCGCGTCGGCCCCGATGGCCTCGACGGTCGGGAGCAGGAGGTTTGTCGCCGCAAGGAGAACTCTCGAGTCGGCCGTAAGTGCCGGACCATTGATGTAGTCGGCTCGCAGGGTACCGCTCCGGTCTCGTACCGGAGTCGGGACCCTGCTGCTCCTGAGCGTCGCGGAAAAGAGTGAGGCCAGGGGTTCTTCGCCTTGGGCCCCGGCGATGCGAGTACGCATGATATCCTCAAATTGAGCTGGCGAAGGTGGGTCGCGAGCTATCCCTTCTACCCAGGCAGTTGTTCTTTCACAGCAGCCTTCGCGTGACCGCCTCACACACGGCTAGCAAAGAATCCACCACTTCGGCCCCGTTGCTTCGCATCAGGGTCGTTTGCGTTACGTCGCGATCTACTCCAATGAACTGGAACCCCGCCGACATGGCTGCAAGTCGGTCACGGTCGGAATCCCCGATGTACACCACCTCGGCTCCTGTGATCCCCGACGAGGTCATAACCGACATGACGGGTCCAAACACCCGCGGATCCGGCTTGTGGTACACCGAGTCCTCGGCCCCTAATACAAAAGCCATACGACTGATCGGGAACCCAGCTCCACGAAGCTGCGCGACGAGCGGCACGCGACCGCAGGCAGAAACGATTCCTACGAGCCGTTCCACCGCCATGCGGGACACCGCCTCGACCGCGTCAGGATAAGGCGAGATTGGGAACTCGGCGTCCAGAGCCTCGTAGCGGCGGATGACCCGGTCAATGTCGGGGTCGTACCGGCTAAAGAGCGCGGAGAAGAAACTGCTGTACGGCGTCCCCCAGACTCGATCGATCTCCTCGTCGGAGAGCGGAACGCCGTAGTCCCGCATGGCAAGCGCCTTGATCGCGCGGTACTTGCTTACCCTGGTTTGCACCAGCGTGTCGTCATAGTCGAAGGCGCAAAGTCGGACTAGCATTCCGTCCTCCCGTAAAATCACCGGCGGCTACAAGATCTCACCGCTCAGGGCCATCAGCGATCTCACCTCGTCCGCAGACAAGGCAGGCAGTGCCCGCCCGAGCTGCGCGCAGAGGAGCGTTGCAAGCAGGAGCCGGCGGACCTCGGCGACGAGCGTAGTTAGGCGATAGTAGGCTTCCTGCGCGGTCGACCCGAGGACCGTGACGCCGTGGTTCGGCATGATGAAGGAGTTCGTCCCGGCGATAAAGTCCCGAATCCGGCTTGCGTCTCTCTCGACGTTCACTTCGGGGCCGAGAATGGCGACCGGCTTCGCAAGAACGATCGCGGCGTCGGCAGAGACGAAGCGGAAGCTATTCTCTCCCGTCGCCGAGAAGTAGGCGATCGCCTCGTCGATGTGGACGTGGATAACACACCCAACGTCCGGACGCAGGAGGAAGATCTCGCGGTTCAGGCCGTACCCAACACTCGGCCGGGTCTGACCGTGCAGCAACCGGTCGGACCGGAGGCCGAGCGCGACCACATCCTCCGCCGTCATGTCCTCAAGAGACGAACCCCGCTGCTTCGTGTAGACCACGTCGTCCCCCGCGTCGGGTTCGTTCATCCGGACGGCAATATTGCCAAGCTGGTTGGAAACATAGCCACGCCGGCTGACGAGCCGCGCATAACGGATGACCTGCTTAATTTGCCTGATATCAGCCGACCAGCTCATCGGATCACTCTCCCTTTTTATTCGCCTAATACGGCCCTAAAAGTCCCTGAACCAGGCGGCTTGTCGCACCTGTACCGCGTCCCACCGCAGCAGCCGGCTCGCTCCTAAGGTGGCTCATCACGCCGTCGGCCAGGGCGGTAAGGGGGTCGATGACCGCTCCACCAAACTGCTCATCCCCGAGCAAGAGTGGCAGCTCGGTGCACCCGAGGACGACGGCTTCGGCCCCCCGCTCCTCGAGCTGCCTCGTCATCGCAAGCAGGGCATTGCGCTCGGACTGGCCTGCCCTCCCTGCCATCACCTTTTGAATCAACAAAGTTACGGCCCCCTGGTCCGCGTATTCGTGCACCTCCACTCCGATCGCAGCGAGCGGGTCGTGAAAGAGCCGACTATCGACAGTCGCGCGAGTGCCGAGCACACCCACCGAGCGGACGCCATTAGCCTCGATGGTGGCCACAACCTGCTCGACGATGCTGATGAGCGGCACCTGGAACTCTCGGCGAAGCGCTGCCTCGAGGACGTGGGCCGTGCAGCACGGAATTGCAAGACACGTCACCCCAAGGTTCTCAGCCGCCCGCCCCGCCTGCGACAGGGTTCGCAGCAGGTCGTTGTGGGCTGGGTTGGCACCGACCATGTCAGGGACGGGAAGGCTGAAAAGGACGACCGCGGGGAAGTCCTCGTCGTTGGAGGCTCCAAAATCTACTTGGCATCGGCGGATGAGCCTCAGGTAGAATGCTGCGGTGGCCTCCGGCCCCATCCCGCCAAGGATTCCGATCGAACGCATAGCGATCCCCCGCTTCGGTCACGCGGCCCGGCCGCTCGCAACCCATACGGGGAATGCTACCCGCGCCAGGACCGAAGGTCGTATGGGGAAAACCGCAATCGTCTGATAGTCAGACGTGAACCCGGAGAACCTCACCTGTGTCCCTGGGCTAGCGCGAGAAGTTTCCCCGCAACGCGGCTGACACGGAGGAAGCGATGGACCGTTCAGCCATCGGATCCCGACTAGGGCAGGCTCTTCAGGTTCTCGAACGGATCTCCACACTCGACCAGCCGTCCTCGGAGCAGGCGGCGAAGGAGCTTCTCTGTGGGCTTCAAGGCGTCTTCGACGCCCACGCGCCGGCTACCCTCTTTTTCGCCAATTCACTCCAGCCGCCCGCTTCCCAGAAGTTCGTGCTCCTCTCGCACTTCCACGTCGGACGTTTCCCTCCGGATTTGCCGGCTAAGTGGGCTGACCATTTGGTCCGCGGCCATTCTCCGATTTTGAAGCAACTCCGCTTGAACGTACGGAGGTTGACCGTCGTCGGTGTTGCACACGCCTGCACACGGAAGGCAATCCTGTCCGACGCCAGATGGTTCCTGAGCCGCATTTGTATTCGGCTTGCTACGGGACTCGATATTTCCGATCAGTTATTGGCCTGGCAACACACCGAGAGTTTTGTCATGGCGGTGATCCTCCGCGGGACGAAGGGGCGAACCTTCTCGAAGCAGGACTGTGAGGAGGTTCAGGCGGTGGTTGGGGCGGTCAGAGATTCCGGTGTACTCGCTCGGGTATTCCACCCGGGCCAATTCCCGCCCCGCCTGACAGCCCAGCAGGAGGTCGTCCGGGACCTAGTCATGCTCGGCTATTCCGACGCGGAGATCGCGCGAAAAACAAGGGTCACCAACAGCGCTGTCGAAAAGGCTGTGGCTGCAGTACGTGATCTGTACAGCGCGCGATCCCGTGGAGACATTCTGCTGAACTTCATTCTCCGCGGCGGAACTCCGGCCGACATCAACGCGCTCGTCAGTCGGTACGGCAAACCGCCGGTCACCGGGGCATCGAACACTCTCCCATCCCAGATCTGAGCGCGACGGAGCACTTGACCTGGGGAGGGCGTCGCTGCCGTGGGAGCAGTCAAAGGCCCGAAGCAGGCGTCGGCGTTCAATAAGGCCTTCTCTCATACAAGACGGCGGAGAAGCTCCTTCACCTTCCCCTCGATGAGGTCGCGCACCTCGCGGAACCCCTCCGCGGGAAGCTCCTTCGGGTCGGGGATCCCCCAGTCCTCGCGAAGCCTTGCCCGCACCGCCGGGCACTCGTCGCCGCAACCCATCGTCACCGCCGCGTCGTACTCGACGTCGGGGATGGCCTCTAGCGGCTTCGAGGTGTGGGTGGAGAGGTCGTACCCGACCTCGCGCATGAACTCGACGGCCCGCGGGTTCACCCTCCCCGACGGCTGCGACCCCGAGCTGTATGCTTCGACGATTCCCTTCCCGTGGATACGCGCGAACGCCTCGGCCATCTGGCTGCGGTTAGAGTTCTCGACGCACACGAACAGGACGCGCTTTGGCTCGACAGTCACTTTACTCCCTCCGCTTCCGGTTCGATCGTGGCCGACTCCTCGACCAGTTTCGCGAGCCCAACCGCCGTCACGGCACCCATGGTCGGTGCCAGGAGGTAGAGCCACAGGTGTTCGACGTGCGCACTCACCACTGCGGGCGCGAGCGAACGCGCCGGGTTCATCGACGCCCCACACACGGGGCCGGCGAACATGGCTTCGAGCGCGATAACCGAGCCCACGGCGACGCCGGCCGTGATCCCCTTCTCCTTCGCGCCGGTTGAGACGCGCAAGATTACGAACATGAGGATACACGTCAGGAGCAGCTCAAAGACGAACGACTGCATGACCGCTCCGGCAGGGAGCGTCGTGCCGAGCGTCGCGTGGGAGGGGAAGAGCGAGCGAAGGAGGAGGCTCGCAGCAATGGCACCCGCGCACTGGCTCGCGACGTACGGCAGGAGCACGGCTGGCCGGAGCCGACCAGCGGCAGCAAAGGCGACAGTAACGGCCGGGTTCAGGTGCGCCCCGGACACGTCCCCAACGGCGTAGATCATGGCGAGCACGACGAGTCCGAACGTAATGGCCACGCCGACGTGCGTCACGCCGCCGAACGTGTCGTTCACCACGATGGCACCCGTGCCGGCGAACACCAGCGTGAAGGTCCCGATGAGTTCGGCCACACACTTCCGGCGCATCTTCCCTCCCTGGTCAGAAGCCTCACCCCTTCACGGCGTAGACCTGCACGCTCGCGGCGAAGTCGTTCACGTCGTATCTCTTCAGCAGCTCGGCGAGACCGCCGTGGACGGTGCTCGACGGCGCGGGAGCACAGCATCCTGACTCCATCGCCGGCGCGCAGCATCCCGACTGCCCCTCGACCTGCGCGTAGGCGTTCAAGTCCTTCCTCGTGTCCACCACTTGGACGGCCGCAAAGCCCGCGGCCTCAAGAAGGGCAACGTACTCGGTGATGGGGATCGCGCCTGCCACGCAGCCGACGTAGGCCAGAAGGTCACCGCCGACTTCCGCCGGAAGCTCTTTCTTGAGCGCGATGTCGGAGACGGCGACGCGGCCGCCCGGCTTCAAGACCCGGTAGACCTCGCGCAGCACGGCAGCCTTGTCGGGCGCGAGGTTGATGACGCAGTTACTGATGACGCAGTCGGCGCTCGAGTCGGGGAGTGGAAGCTTGTCGATGGTCGAGAGGTAGAACTCGACGTTATCGAGGCCCTGGCGCTCGGCGTTCACCCGCGCCCGCTCGATCATCTCGGGCGTCATGTCGATGCCGATGGCCTTCCCGGCAGGACCCACCTTCCTCGCCGCGAGAAAGACGTCGAGCCCGCCTCCGCTCCCGAGGTCCACCACCACCTCGCCGCTGCGGAGGTTGGCGGTCGCCGTCGGGTTCCCGCACGACAGCCCCATGTTCGCCCCGGCGGGGATGCTTTCGAGCTCCTCGCTCGAATAGCCAAACGCCTCCGCCACGGAGCGGACGCCGGCGTTCTCGCTCGACAGGCCGCTCACCGCGACCGCCGCGTACTTCTCCCTCACCGCCTGCTCGATCGTCTTGCTCATAGTTCCCTCCGTCATTCCTTGCACGAGGAGCCCTCGTCCTCCATCAGGCAGAGCGCCAGGTCGAGCAAGGGAGCCACGCACGTGTTGACGACCCGGTAGTACATGTTGTTCCCGTCGCGCCTCGACCTGAGCATCCCCGTGTCCGACAGCCGCACCAGCTGGTTCGAGACGGCCTGGGGCTTCATGCCGAGGGCCTTCGCCATGTCGGTCACGGTCGCCTCGCCGCTCCTGACCAGGTGGTGCAGTAGCCGTATGCGCGTGTCGTTGGCGAGCACCTTGAACAGCGCCATCACCTTCACCGCGTCCACGAAGGAGAGAAGCGGCCGGTCCTTCAAGGCGGGGCGGCTGTCGCAACACGCCTCGTCCGGCTTGGATCGGGACTTCGCCTTTGTCGCGGCCTGCTTGGGAGTCATGGTGATTCCTCTTCTCATCAAACGATACACGACACCGTGTATTAGTGTCAATCGCGCGTCCCACCGCCTGGGCGCAACGAACCCTCGTTGGGTGCCGGGATGTGCCGAAACTTTCAAGATACCCGCTCGGGCCGCCAGCGGCCGATGCGAGGAAGTCGGGGGCCGATGTTCACGCATGCCAGGCTGCGCTAGCGTAGGCCCATGCCGGACCCAGCGCCCGCCACCTCCCAGAACCCCGAACGGGGTCGCCACGGCGAAGATGACAAGCAGGCCGACGCGGCAGCGCTGTGGGGCGAGGCGTGTGGCCCCCACGGCACGCTCAAGGCGCAGCTGGAGATCCTAGCCGAGCACGGCCGGACCAAAGCTGGCGTCCGCATCGCCGAGAGCGGAGGCGGACTGTTCACGTTCGGTCTCCACTTCGAAAGCCCCGAGAAGGGGTTCGGCTTCTTCCCCAGCGTGTGGCGCGAGGCGTTCGGCAGTAGAGATGAAGCCGTGCGGGCTGCCGTCGAGGGCCTCATCGAGCGAATAGGAGACGCGCCGTCGAAGGGGAGCGAGGAGTCCTTCCGCAGGGTGAAGGAGTTGCTCCGCGCCTCGCTCGAGCCTCGACAGCTCGACCTGTTCGACCTCGGCCCGGTTGCCGGCGAAGGCCAGCTGACCATGCCGCCGGTCAGCGGCTTCGAGGAGCCGCCCTCGCCTGACTAGCTCCGCCCTCTCACACCTCTTTCAGGTACTCGTAGACGAACTGTACGGCCATTGACCCCTCTCCCGCCGTCGACCCCACGACGGGGACTGGGCCACGGCTGATGGCCACGGTCGAGCGACGGTACGAATCACCACCGTTTATCATTTTCTGGTGGTGGTACATACCACCCCGTTTAATTCGAGCCTCGGGCAGGGTCGGCCAACTGGGTCACGGGGCGGCCGCAACCTCCCCGCCCGTTCGTGTGGCGAGTGCCTGCCACACGACTGACGACGTGCCGGAAGGCACGAACCGGACGCCCCCGTCGCAGAACAGGACCTGCACGCCGCCGGGGTGGTTACTCCGGGCCGCGAGCCGCCCCTTCTGCTGCCGCACGTCCATGCAGTCCCAGATCCCGGCCGGGTTCGGCGGGAGGGCGTGGTTGTAAAGTGTGTTCCCGTAGTTGCCCAGGATCCACTTCGCTCCCCGCTCCGCGTTCCAAGCACCGGCAGCGCTGTCGCAAGCGGCCGCGGAGGGGTCGGCACCCGGCGGGCGTTCGAGGATCAGCCGCGCGCGGTCACTACCGACCTGCCCGGGGCCGACAGTCCGCTCGGAGAAGGCGGCCGTCTGGGAAGACCCGTCGAGCAGGTCGCGAAACGCGACCGTCGACCCGAGGAAGAAGACGCCGTCGGACTGGGAAAGGCTTCCGAGATCGATCGAGCCGCTGCCGGCGTTTCCCGCGTAGCTCGTCGCGCCGAAAGATGAACCTGGGACCTGGCCGCCTGCCGGGTCGGCCGGGCAGAGGTAGGTTTTCACGGCGGTGGTTGCGGCCGGGAGATTCACCGCCCCGTCGTAGGTCGGGCCGCCGGCGACCGAGAACGTGACCGGCGCGGCTGAGAAGTCGATCGCCCGCTGGAGGCCCTCCTGCTCCAAAAACGGCAGGAGGTGGGCGTGGGCCGAGAAGACGGCCGGGAGCGGTGCGCCGCGTCCCGGCGGGAAGCGATCTCTTGCGTCGTGGTGCGCGTGCAGAGCCAGGCCTATCTGCTTCAGGTTGTTGCCGCAGGAAATCCTTGCGGCCGCGGCGCGCACCTTCTGGACGGCGGGGAGCAGCAATCCGATGAGGACGGCGATGATCGCTATCACCACCAGTAGCTCGATCAGCGTGAAGGCCCTCCGCTCGCGCATGGCGTCACTCCGCCAAGGCCTAGCCTAGCCTGCGGTCTCACTTCTTCCCGGTGTACGCCACCCGCCAGACCGTGCCGGAGCCGTCGTCGGTCACCATGAGCGACCCGTCCTTCGCCACCGCCACGCCGACCGGCCGGCCCCACACGTCGCCGTCCTTCGTGACGAAGCCGACCAGGAAGTCCTCGTACTCGCCGGTGGCCTTGCCGTCCCTCATCGGCACGCGGATGACCTTGTAGCCGACTCTGCGCGCCCGGTTCCACGAGCCGTGCTCGGAGGCGAAGGCGTCGTGGTGGTACCCCTTCGGGAACTGCTTGCCGTCGTAGAACGTAAGATCCAGCGACGCCATGTGCGACTGTAGGAGCACGTCGGGGACGATCACCTTGGCCTTGAGATCAGGGCGCTTCCCCTTGTGGCGCGGATCCTGGTTGGGGCCGAGGTAGTACCACGGCCAGCCGTAAAATCCGCCCTCCTTCACGCGCGTGATGTAGTCCGGCACCAGGTTGTCGCCCAGGAGGTCGCGCTCGTTCACCGAGGTCCAGAGTTCGCCAGTCTTCGGGTGCGTCGCCAGGCCGACGGGGTTACGGAGCCCTGAGGCAAAGACCCGCTCGTTCTTGCCGTCCGGGTCGAATGCCAGGATGCAGGCCCGACGGTCTTCCCTCTTGTCGTCGTCGACGTTCGAACGCGAGCCCACCGAGACGTAGAGGGTCTTGCCGTCCGGCGAGAACTCGAGGTCGCGGGTCCAGTGCCCGCCGCCGCCGACCTTCTCACTACCGCTGGGGATGTCCTTGATGACCGTTTCGGCCTTGCCCGTGGCCTTCGTGTCGCCGCTCTTGTAGGGGAAGCGCACCACGGAGTCGGTGTTGCCGACGTAGACGTACTTCGGCTCCGGCCCCACCTGGTGGAAGGCGATGCCGAACGGCCTGTTCAGGCCCGTGGCGAAGACCTCGTTCACCTCGGGCTTGCCGTCGCCGTCGGCGTCGCGGAAGACGCGGACGCGGTTGGCGCGGCTCTCGGCCAGGAACAGGTCGCCGTTCGGGGCGCGCACGATGACGCGCGGCTCGACCAGCTTGGTGGCGAACTCCGTCACCACGAACCCCTCGGGCGCTTTGGGCCAGGCCCCCTCGGGCCGGCGGACGACGCGGGGGTGGTTGTTGGCCGACGGCGTGTCGTACGGCGTGGAGAGATCGTCGACCGTGATCTTCCGCCGCACGCCCGGCGCGTCGGTCGTCCAGTCGCCCAGCGCGTCCTTGCCGGTGAGGGTGCGGCCGGCGGGCTTCGGGTCGTCGCCGAGCGCCAAGGAAGCGGCTAGGACGAGGGGCAGTAGGGCGAGACGGAGGTAGTGGCTCATCGGCATGGTGCCTCGGCACTTGCGATCTTCCGGCAGTCCGGTTGGGAGCGATGCCTAAGGAAATCTAGGAAGGCATCCGCAAGCCCTGTGCCACATCAGCGTGTTCGTCCTGGAAATCCGGAACCTGTTCGACCTCGGGCCGATAGCCGGTGCCTAGCTCTCGCCAATGAAGGAGAACCCCATGTAGCCGCTCACGGGCGGATAGTCGGGCCGGTCATGTTCCTCCTACAAGTGGGCGCGGCGCACGGTACGCCCCTTGCGTTATGGAGGCAGCAGGACGGGCCAGTGCTTTTCCGCAGCCCGGTCGCCCCCATGTCGCGGTAGAAGGAACCGATGAAGACCAAGCACCTTCGCTTCGGCCACGGATTTAAAGTCGTGCTCGGAAACGCGTATTCGCAAGCCGCCCAGATGACGCTCGCCCCCGGCGAGACCGAGGGCGGCCCGGACAACCTCCACAAGGGCGCCGACCAGTGGCTCTTCGTCGTCTCCGGCACCGGCGAGGCGGTCGTGAACAAGAAGCGCTACGCCTTGTCCGAGGGGACGCTCATCCTCGTCGAGCGCGGCGACACGCACGAGGTCCGGAACACGGGCACCGTCCCCTTGAAGACGCTCAACGTCTACCTGCCGCCGGCGTACACGCCGGACGGCGACGAACTCCCGCGCGGGAAGAAGTGAGCAGCCAGGTCACACGCTCGTCCCGTAGCGCCGCTTGTGCTCGGCCGTCATCCGCACGTAGTCGGGGTCATCCTTATACGCGCTGCCACCACTCCTTGAACACCGCGGCTGATTCGGCCTTCACAGGGTCGTTCTGGTACGACAGGACCGAGCCGTCGGCGGCGAGCCTCGCGGCCCGGGGCAAGACCCCGCCCTACGAGAAGGAAATGGCCCGCAAGGACGGCTCGCGGTGGTGGGGCCTCTTCGCCCCGACGCGGCTCTCCGGCAGCGGCCGCGACTTGGAGTGCGTCGAGTTCATCGTCGATGTCACCAAGGCGAATGAGGCCGAGCAGGCGCTCCGCGAGGCCGACCGGCGCGAGGACGAGTTCATAGCGATCCTGGCCCACGTCCTCCGAAACCCGCTGGCGCCGATCGGGAATGGCCTGCAGGTCATCCGCCTGTCGGACGACCGCGAGGTGCGCCTCGGCGCGCAGGGGATGATGGAGCGGCAGCTCACGCACATGGTCCGCCTCATCGACGACCTGCTCGACGTCTCACGCCTGAGCAGGAACAAGATGCGGCTCTGCCGCTCGCGCGTGACGCTCGCCGAGGCGGTCTACAGCGCCGTGTAGACCGCCGGCCCCGCCGTGGAAGCGGGGGGGCCAAGGCACTCACCGTTCCACCAGGCGGGGGCGTATGACCAGCGGGCAGCGTTCTCCCGCGCGAGGTGCGTTCGTCTCCGGCAAGACGTACTGCAGCAACTCGCGCGATCCTTCGTCGCCGTAGACGCCAACGCCGTCGGGCACGGCCTGGCCGTCGTAGGCTTCGGTGCGCGAACGGATGATGGCCCGCGCGCGTTCCCCGAGAGGGCCGTGGCCGGGCACGCGATCGAAGGCTTTTCGCGGGTTGATGACGAAGGTCAGGCCCGGGCCGAGGTTGCGCGAGCGGCGCTTGCGGTGGGCCGGCGCGGAGACGTTGACGAAGAGGGGTTCTCCGGCGAGGCAGTACGAGAACAGTCGGTCCGACGGGTCCGTCGGGATTGCGGCCGGCCAGTCGGACTGGTCGATGTCGTGCCACGCCTGGAGCAGGCGCCACGCTCCGGCCTGGTAGTGCTCGAGGGGGTTGGGCACGGCCTCCGGCTTGATCAGCAGGACGAGGACCTGTTAGTCCGCTTCCGCCGGGGAGAGCCGACCGAGGAGTTGCAGGTACGAGCGGACCACCTCATACAAGTGGCGAACGTCCCCAGGGTCGGTCACCGTTTCGGCGAACCCCAGGTGCAGGCCGCCGTCCTTAAGCACTTTGCGCCCGTAGAAGCAGGGGAAGGCGGAGTCTCCGAGGATGTCGACGAGCGCGTTGACGCTCGCCCGAGCCCAGGCCGGGCGACCGACCGACTCCTCGCCGATCTCGGCCTCGGCAATGATGTTATCGGCGGCGGCATCGACCGGCAACCTGCCGAGGTCCGCGGTGCCGCTGTTGCTGATGTACGTCATGGCTGCAACTCTTACGGGATAAACTTCAGTCAGCCGGTTTCTTTGCCGTCGCTGCTGGCGGCGTCACGACCGGACGAGTTCCTCCAACAGCGCCGCGGCGGCGCGGTAGCCGTCCCGGCGGCCGCGCGCGTCGCGGCAGGCGGCGAAGCCCAGCCGCGCCCGCGCCGTCACTTCCGCGGCGGCTGCCGCCGCTAACGCGGCCAACGCCTCGGACAGGCCACTTGCGTCGGGGGCGCGGCCGAGCAGTTCGGCGGCGTAGTCGGCGCGGTGCAGCAGGGAGGCGGCCTCGCGGAGCGCCTCGGCCTTGCCGCGCGCCTCCTCGTAGTCGCCGAAGGAGATCCGCCCCGCGTGCGCCGCCGCAGCGTCGGTGGCCGCCGCCAGGTGGCGCATGGCCGACGCGACCACAATGACCTGCTCGCTGACCTCGCGCCTCGTGGCGAGGTCGTGGCCAGCCGCCCGTTCTTCGACGTCGATCTTCGTGCGCATCATCGTGCCGGTCTCCTTGCTGACTTTGAGGGGAACTAGAGCAGGTTGTGCCGACCCTGGCCGGCTCTGACGCGAGGTCGTGGCTATCGCCGATCAATGAATTGGGGCCGACGATGATCACGGCGCCGTAGTTCATCGAGCCCCGCCGGCCGCGTAAACCTCGAACCGGAACCGGCGCGCGGTCCGCGACTTGCCGCCGCGGGCGATCGTCCGCTCGATGTGCCGCTCCAGCGCCTCCCGCGTCCCGAAGAACTTCCGGAGGCACCGGCCGGTCGATTTCGTCGAATGAATCAGGAACAACATGCGCCGCCCCTGGGGAGGCGCGCACCATCTCTGGGACCATCTCGCGGAGACGGCGCGGTTAGGTGGAGGCGGAGCCCGGACCGAGGCCGTGAAAGAAGTGCTCTTGTAGGGACCACCCGGCATTGGGATACTGGGTGGGTCAAACCCCCGAGGCACGTCCTTCAAAGGGCTTGTCGCGGGCATGCGAGGCCGGGCTAGTCAGCAGCAACTGGCTAGCTCCGGTTTCGCGCCTGTCTGAAGAAATGCTATCGCAACCCCTGGGGTTGTGTCAATCTGCTTTCCCCGTTTTTCCTGTACGAGCCGGCGTATAGGTGATTTCCGGAGCTTCCCCAGGGCGGCCAACCAGGAGGGGCAACCAAGTCACCGAACTCGCAACGGGCCTCTTCGCTGAATCTGCGGTGCGGGCCTCGAACAGGCCTGACACACTTCCGGCGGTGTCATAGCATCGCAACCTCACCTGCACTATTGCACCCTTATTCCCGACCTTCCCCTCTTTGTCTGTGCAGTAGAATACGACCCCTAACGCGTCCGCCTCGGCATTGATGCGCTTGACGAGTTCGTGGTTCTCCTCGAACGTCGGGCAGGCCTTGCCTTCCAAGGTGTCGAGCGCCAGTTGGAACGCCTGCACCAGCTGGTCGTGCAGCTTGGCCAACTCGGCGTGCAGTTCGTCGAGGAACTTCATCACGCCTTCGCGGCTCAGGTCGCGGGTGATGCCCAGGTTGCGGCGGGGCAGGTCTCTCTTCTGCCGGTCTTGCAGTTGCGCTTTTTGCAGTTCTGCTTCGGTCAGGGTCGGCAGTTCCGCCTGGCCGAGCCGGGCCAAGCCGAACAAAGCGTCCTCCGTCTTTTGCAAGCTCGCAGGCACGGCCGAATACGGGCCCGCGAGCGGCAGGCCGAGCTTGCAGCTGGCCTTGGCCACGGCCAGCGCCACGTCACCCTCGGCCTTGGTCCCGGCGGCGTCCTTCAGTATGGAGTCAAGGACCGGAGCCGCAGCCGCCGAGGCTCCGGCCATGACGTCGTCGATCCGCTCCCGCACGCTCTGAGCCCGCTCCGACGGCGTGGAGCCGTTTCCGTCCTGGAGCGCCTTCAACCCCGCGAACGCAGCTTCGACCTTACGCACCTCGGCGGTCTTCGGGTCCGGCCACCACAGCCCAATCATGCCCCGAACCGCCGTCGTGATCCTCTCGTCCTGGTCGTGGATCAATCCACCGACCCTGCGAGCGACGTGACGCCGCACGGGCTCGGCGTCCGGGTCGGCCAGCGATTCCCCGACCGCCGGGCACAGTGCGGCGACGGCTTCGGCAGGGAGGCCCTGGAGCAGGTAGCCGGCCTGCTCGGCCGCCGGCAGCGACAGCCGGCCCAGGCCGGCCAGGCTCCTGGCCGCTAGCGTGGCCTCCTCCACGCCGGTCGATTCCGTGAGAAGCCGGAGCAAACCCCGCTCCCGGGCGGACATGACGGGGCGGGGCGGGCTGTGGAGGGCCTCCTCGCTTAACTCTTCTCTTGTGGCGTCCTGCCCCGGGCTGACCATGCCCGCATTATCCACCATGCCAGTCTTTAATTCCACCGGAAGGAAACGCACGGTGACATCGAAGAGCTTCCAGTCGCTGGGGTCCGACCGCGGGACGGTCTTTCCGGGGGCGGCGGTGGCTTCCGCGAACGCTTCCAGGAGGTCCTCGCTCGAGCGCGTTAACGTTGCGTCGAGCGGCTCGTCGTGCCTCACTTCCGTCAGCGTTTCCGTGAGCTCCGCAAGGCCCTTGACTTGGAGGATGCCTACGAACTCGCCGCCCTGGCCGCTGACGAAGAGCTGGACTAGCGGCGACAAAAAGGTGTTGACGAAAAGCTGCTTACTTTCACCATGTTGCTCACCGCGCACTTGCTCGAACCACCCGCCGTTCAGGAAGGCCAAGAACTCCACCTTCTCTTGAGGCGGGCGTGGCGGTCCGGTCGGCACACTCTTCGTGGTGCATTTGCCTCGGGAAGTCTTCATGCCTTCGCCTTCCCGAGGGCCTGCTCGAGGAGTTGGCTCTGCGCCGGCACCGACTCGTGCTCTATCCGCCAGGGAGCGCGCGAGGTCCGCATGCTCGCCGCGTCGTGGGAAGCCGGGTAGAACTCGATCGCCCTCGTCGTGAGGATCTTTAGCTCGTCAACCTTTTTCAAGCCGACTATCGGCGTGTCCCGGAGGCCTCGGGGCAGGTAGGTTTCAGCGGGCAACGCCGGTGGGCGGCCGCTCAGAAAGACGGCCTCCTCTTCCGTGTTCTCGCGAACGTCGCACGTCAAATACTCCCCGAACCTGGCGGGCTTCGTCGGGTCGGTCAGCAAGGTGCGGGGGAACCATGCCTGCACCGTCCGCGCCCGGCCGCCGACGCGGTCCGAAGACCTGGCGAAGAGAAGATGTTCACTTACATCGCGTGGCAGGCCGCTCGCGAAGGTTAACGGCAGAGGGTAAGTGACAGGGGTAAGCTTCTCGGCGGGCGCTTGAACAACCCGGAGGCCCGGCTGGTCGAGCCCCCGGTAGGCGTGCGACCGGCGCACGGACGCGCCGTACACGAAGCCGAGGCCGGAGTGTCCTTCGCGGAAGAAGCCCTGCAGCTCCATCAGCAGCAAGGAGGACTCGGGCCCAAGCCGGAGGTGTTCGCAGAGGCAGTTACAGATGTAGACGGCCTTCTCGTGCAGGACCTTCTGCGAGCCGGCGAAGACGAGGTGGTAGTTGTGTTTCACCTTGGGGTCGTCCGCGCCGAGTTTGAGAGCCTCCCCGTGGTCGAAGACCGGCTCGTCGCGCGCGAGGACGGCCTCGATGAGATCATCTGCGGGAAGCTTGAGGAGGCCAGCCGTGGGAAGGATGATGTCGCTTTTGTTCATGGCTCGCGCCGATGGGGTTGTGCACACCAAGGCACCAAGGGCGTTCCTCAGAAAATCGCGGCGCGTGACGATGGTCAGGGACTCCTCGGGCAAAGGAACCAGCTTCCCAATTCTACCGGACTGCCGGCCGGCGTGCTATCGCACGAACACAACGGCCCCCTGATATCTTCGGCCGCTGCCGCTTTGGTGCCAACAGCGGGTTGTGGCGGCGGCGCGGCGAGCCCCCACCGCTGGGCGGCAGCACGGTCGCGCCGACCCTCCGGTCGGGCGGGGCCCTCGGTCAGGTCGGTCCGCACCGCGTTCGCTCCGCCAATGACCGTGCAGCCGCTCCGCTACGTCATCGGCGGCCCCACGCGTCTTTTCAACAGCCATGCGATCACGGCCTCAAAGGCCGTGCAGTGTCTTCATTTCGTCGTGCGGGGGGCTGCGGCATCTCGGGTCGGTGAAGACGCCGCAGCCCCCATACGCCGAAAAACGCGGTTGGGTTCGCGAGGTGAAACGACGGCCGTGACGCGACGGACCGCACCGGCCCGAACGAGAAAGGAGACGGACATGTTCAGCAACGACGACATCATCTTCGCCTACACAATTTGGCAAGCCCTCGAGGACGGCGTCCTCTGCGACGCGGGGGCGACCGCCCCGCGAAGCGGGCTTTAGCTTTCCGGTGGCGCTCACCGCCGCGGCTTGGGCCGAGTGCGTTTCGGTCCCCGACGGCGCGAGTTGCCAGGACGAGGCCGAGGGCGGCCCCGACAACGCACACAGGGGCGCGGACCAGTGGCTCTTCGTCGTCTCGGGGTCCGGCGAGGCGGTCGTGAACAAACGCAAGTACGCGCTGTCCGAGGGGACGCTCCTCCTCATCGAGCGCGGCGACACCCACGAGGTTCGGAACACGGGCACCACGCCGGTTGAGACGCTCAACGTCTACGTGCCGCCCGCGTACACCCTGGATGGGGGCGAGCTCCCGCCCGGGAAGAAATAGGCCGTATCGTCGCGCGCTGTCAGCGGCCGTACCGCTCCTTGTGCTCGGCCGTCATCCGAACGTAGTCGGGGTCTTCCCTCACGCGACGCCACCACTCCTTGAAGACCGCGGCTGACTCTGCCTTCACCGGGTCGTTCTGGTACGGCAGCACCGAGCCGTCGTCCGCGTACTTCCTCCCGCCCTTGTGGTTGCAGTAGCGCCTGGCGCGCGTGTAGCCCATCTGGAGGAACTTCCTCGCCATGTCCATCCCGACGAAGTCGCCGCTTGCCTTGTACTTCAGGTAGAGCCCGTGGATGGCGGCCGCGGACTCCCGCGCCACGTCGGGCGTTTTGAACCGCCAGTGCGGGACGATTTCGCCCTTGTAGGGCTGCACCAGGAGCACGCCCTGCTCCCCCACCCCGACCCGGTAGAGCTCGGGGTGACGCCGGAAGTCGATGCCGTCGAAGTCGAGCGAGTAATCAAACGTTGGCTTCCGCGCCGAGCCGCTCTTCGCGCGCTCGGCGGGTTCATTGTCGGCCTCGGCGCGCGGCGAACCGCCGCGGCGACCTCGCCTTCGGTTTGGTGTCGGCACTGGTCACTGGTGTTCGACGCACGACTCTCCCCCGCTGCCGGAAGTTAACTTAAAGCCTGCAACGTGCGAATCGCGCGCCGCTCAGCCCTTGAGGAGTTTGCTTGAGCCGTGACTCCGCGGCGTCTGTCGGCAGACAGCTCACCGCGCATAGCGAAGCCCGTAACGCGAACGCGGGCAGTCAGTACAACCCCCGCTCCGCGGAAGCATGGTCGTGCCAACCCGGAGGAACCGCGTTGGTCCGCTCCGGTGCCCTCCGCCACTGACCATGCAGCCGCTCCGCTACGCATTCCAGACGCCCACGTCCCCCTTTCTCGTCGCGGCCTGAAAGGCCGCGGCTGTGCCGTGTTTTTCCAACGGATTGGGGGGGCGATCTCCATGGCCGGGTGAGAGACCGCCCCCCCAATCCGCCGGAAAAACGCGGGTGGAAGCGGGTCAAACGAAGTACGCCGGGCGCGCAAGGGGCCGCCGAGGCGCGAAACGAAAAGAGAGGAAACATGAACGACGAATTCACCACCATTCACACCTATTCCCGACGGCGGGCCCTGGCCGCCGGCGTCCTCGTAGACGCGACCGCGATGGCGCGGGAGGCCGGGTTCCAGGTCCCGCTGGCGCTCACGGCGGCCGCATGGGCCGAGTGCGTTTCGGTCCCCGAAGGGGCGAGCTGCCAGGACGAGGCCGGGCGGCTGTGGGACGTGCTCTCGACGCTCCGGTTCGCCATCAGGCTCGGGCTGGGCGACTCGGGGAGCTCGCTCCGCTACAGCCTGTACGTCCTGCGTCGGCCCAGCAGGCGGCCGGAGTCGATGGACTTGAAGGCCGTCTGCGGCCCCGACGACGACGGCTCGCCGTGCGTCACGGTCATGCTCCCCGGCGAAGATTAACAGACTACCAGGCCGGGTAGGCGAAGACCTGTCCGGCCCCATTTCAACGAAGAGACAAAAGCCATGACGAGTCAATTTGAAACCAGAAAGCCTCCCCAAAACCACCAACGACAGCCCGCTTCGCCCGCCGCGCGGACCAACCCCGACACGAGCGGGGCACCTCCCGGGTACGTGCCGCTACCAGCGGCACCAAAGACGAGGAGCCCCGTACCGTGGCTCACCAGCATCCACGCCACGCCAGGCCGCGGTAACTACGGCGACGCGCGATACCGCGGGAACTGCTCGGGCCTGCTCGTACGCGACCTGCTCCAGTATTTCCGGCCGAGGCGCGCCTTCGACCCGATGTCAGGCGGCGGCACCTTCCCCGACGTGTGCGAGGAGCTCGGCGTCCCGTGCGTCAGCAAGGACGTGCGGCGAGGCTTCGACGCCTCGGACCCCGGGGGGTTTTCCGGCCTCGGCAGGTTCGACTTCGTGTGGCTGCACCCGCCCTACTGGCGCATGATTCGCTGGAGCGACGACCCGCGCTGCCTCGCCAACGCCCCGACGCTCGACGCGTTCCTCGGGCGGCTGCGCGCCGTGTTCAGGAACTGCCGCAACGTGCTCTGGCCCTCCGGCGTGCTCGCCGTCCTCATGGGGGACCACCGATACGAGGGGCGATACCTGGGGCTCCCGTTCCGCACCTTCGCTGCTGCGGAGGCTGAAGGGTTCGAACTCGCGGCACCCGAAATCGTCCGCTTCAGCCACGGCACGACGTCGGCCGCCGAGAAGGAATACCCGGTGAGCATCATCCCGCGCGTGCACGACGTGTGCATGGTGTTCAGGCCCCAGGCGGGCGGTAGGGGCTCGTAAAGGGTAACCATTCTTATCTGCTTTCGCTGGGCGGAGGGGTGTTGTTCGCCCCCCGCTACGCGGAAGCACGGTCGTGCCAACCCGGAGGAACCGGGTCGGTCCGCTGCGCTGCGCTTCGCCACTGACCGTGCAGCCGCTCCGCTACGGCTGCCGCGTCGCGTGGCGTCTTTTTCCTTTCTTGAACGGCCTGTCGGCCGTGAGTCCTTTTCCTCGGAGTGGGTGGCCGGCGGTTCCGAGGAGGTGAGAACCGCCGGCCACCCACTCCGAAAAGCGTGCGGGTCGGGGGTTTAACGAACGATTGGCCGGAGGGCGGAAGGCCCTTCCGGCCCCAAAAAAGGAAAGGAACCAAGATGGATACGAACGAAAAACAGAACGGAAACTCGCCCGAAACATCGCCCACCTGGGAGTGGTTGGGGGCCGGGTCCCGCTACCGGCTGAAAGGAAACTCGCCCTCGGTTACGGTCGTCCTGGGGTGGGACCGACCGCTCTCGACGTACTTCGCACAGGTCTGGGACGTGCCGGAACGGGCCGGGCATCACGAAGAGGGAGCGCTGCTGTTGTGGGCGGGCTGCGGGTGGCAGGAGCTTCCGGACACCAACGACCTCGTCGACATCCTCGAGCCGCACGCCGCCGTCCCCCGAGACCTGCTTGACGTGCTCACGGCCGACATGGTGGCGACGACGCTGGGCCTTCGGCCGTACTTCGAACTCCAGCAGATGAAAGGAAACTGACGGAAAAAAGGCCTGGCGGCTGTGCAAGAGCCGCCAGGCCCAACGACAACGCAACCAGGAAAGGAACTCCACATGATTACGCTAAAGACCTTTGAACGTACACCGTCGCTCTCGGAACTGAAAGTAACCTACAAGCGCGGCCGGGGGAAGAAGTGCGGCCCGCTGAAAAAGCCGTTTCACGTCTCGGGCCCACGGGAGTGCGCCGAGTACCTCCGCTCGCTCTGGGACAAGGACACCATCGAGCTACGCGAGGAGTTCGTACTCGTGTGCCTCAACGCCTCCCTGGAGCTCAACGGGTGGGTGAAGCTCCACACCGGCGGGCTCGACAGCACGCCGGTGGACCCGCGGCTCGTCTTCGGCGTCGCGCTGCAGACGGCCAGCGCGGCCATCGTCGTGGCGCACAACCACCCCACGGGGAGCGTGCGGCCGTCGGAGGAGGACGAGGTCATGACGCTGAGGCTCGCCGCAGGCGCCAAGCTCCTGGGGCTCCACTTCCTCGACCACGTCATCGTCACCCGCGACGGCTACTACAGCTTCGCCGAGGCGGGGCGGATTTGAGCACTCGGGGCGGCTCATGTCGCCCCGCACACGTCGGTCGCGCTCGCGGCCTGTCGCGTTCACGACGGCAGCAGTTTCGCGGGTACAACACCTCATAGGATTTTCTGGGCAGCGGCCTCCCTGCGCATGCGACCGCCATGCGCGTGCACCCGGCCTAACCCGGCCGCTCTCGTATCAACCTCGCTGATCTCGTAGCCGGAAGCGCACCCTGGACCGGGCCTTCGAGCCGGAGCCGGACGCTTGAGGCTCGCCGTAGCGAGTGCCTGGGGTTTCTCCGCCACCAGGAGCCGCGCGTGGAGTGGGCGGAGGCGTCATCGATGCTGCTGGAGCCGAAGGAAGAGCGGCCCGAAAAGTCCCAAGAAACCTCAAGGGATGAAAGACGAGGGCGAGGAATGTGGCGAAGAAGTGGGCGTGTTTTCCGGTGTCATCCTGCCTCCGAGCGGGCGGTTCGTCCTCCACATCTCCGGGCTTCGTGCACTTGATAGGCAACGCATTAGCGATCGCCGGCGCTGCCGTTGCCGGCACGAAGGGCACGTCAGTCGCCCTTTATAGGCCACGATTCGTAGGCCATCGACCGCAATCGCGTCCGCATCGCCGTCTTCGCCTTATCATCGAGCGCCCCGTACTCCGACGACAGGTCCCTGGCCGATTCCAGCAGCTTCGTCATCTTTTCCATCCGGTCGCGGGGCACAGGCGGTTTTATCGGGACGTCCGCCGGCAGGTCGCGCTGATCGAGCCAGGCGAGGAAGGCGTCCACCGCCGTGTCTTCTTCACGGAGCATACTCTGAGTGTCGAAACGCGCTCTGGGCGTGCCTGCACCGTTCAGCGTCTCGATGAGCTGTTCGATGAACGCGTTGTGCTTCGCGAGGACAGAGGCGTATCGCTCCTCGCCCACTTTCGCGGACCCGGCGTGGACCTTCTTGGCCGCGTGATCCTTGCGGACGAGGGCGATGTCGGAGGACATCAGCGTCTTCAGGCTTTCGAGTTCCTTCAGGATGAGGGGCAACTTCCGCGTCAGGGGATTGCGGTGTTTTGAGGCGTACTCCTCGGCATCGGGGTGGAAGTCGCACCGCGCTTCAAACGTCCCACCCCCGGATTTCACTATCCGATACCAGTTCAAACGCGCCACGTGTGAAGAGGGATCCCGATCCCCACGAGTGATCAGCCCGGGCGGGTCAGGCGGGCGAGGCACAAGGTCGAGAACGGGCCACAGCGTCGAGCCACCGGCGACCGCCTTCTCAGGGTCGAGCAAGACCGGGAGGAATTTCCCGGCTGCGGGGCCGTCCACACACTTCACTGCTGCGACCTCAACACGCCTGTGATCGCCAGGGCCGGTCCGCAGATAGAGCGTTCTCCCCGGCTTGCCGCTGACCGTAACCTCGCCTTTCTCGACGAGTTCTTTGTAGGCAGCTCACGTCCACCTCACCCACGTGCGAGGAGCTCACCGTCCCGCTTGACGCCGAAACTCGTAAATACTGATCCCTTCCACCTCGACGCGGTGCTTGTCGGCGGGCACGTACACGAACGCGTACCCGGTCTTCCGACCTGGGGCGCGGTTTGGGTTTCTTGTCGGAGTTCCTCTGGACTGAGATGTCTGAGATTCCCGCGCGAGGCGGCCCACGAGCGTCGAGCCGGCACGTACCAAGTCCGAAGGCTGCGTGGGCACCAGGTGAATGCGCCTGTCCGCGCGGCCGCCGGCGCACTCCAGAGGAAACAAGGAACGCTTCTCCGACCTGCCGTCGCCGAAGTAACATGTGACCGATTCAGCCAGCACGGGTACCAACGGGGACGGCGGTTCCCTTGTGATTTCCGCAGCCTGCGGCCCTGAATTGGCGTTGCCCGGCCCGGCCGCGCCGTCGCTCTCGGGTCCGGCCCCGGGGCCGAAGAGTCGCGGAAGGACCAGAGCCGCCGGGATGGCGGCGGCCAGCAGGAGGCCCAAAATGCCCGCAAAGCCGAGCCTGGAACGCCTGGCGGGCCTGGGCGTGAGTGGGCCTTCCGAAGGTGGGAAGCGGTTGCCGGGTCAGCCCCTCCAACAAAGGGGAATTCGCAGGCGCAGGTGCGTCCCTAACGCATCCCGACCAGGTGTACTTCACCGCGAGGTGCGTCCGAAGCGATCGCCTTTTCGTAGTAATGTTGCCAGTTCACGGCGATCCGAAAGAGGGCATCGGCCACGTCTTCCACGTCAGCGTCGTCCGGATCGCCACCATCAGGCCCTCGGACGTCCACCACGCTCACGTTGGCCGCACCGCGAGGTCGCCCGGCGTCGAGCAGTTTGTAGAGTCCGGTCTGCTTAGACACGACGAGCAGGACGCCGGCCGCGATGGCCTCCACCCGGTAAGGCCGAACCCTTCGTGCCGTGACAGCATGAGCACGACCTCGTTGTCGGCCAGAGCCGCGAACAGTTCTTGACGGTCATTTGTGTAGACGGTCGCGTTGACGGAGATGATCCGGCCGGCCTCCTTCCGCATCCGCTCCCTGACCGCCCCCTCCTCGGCCTTGTACTCGGCCTGCGACAGGCCGTACATGGTGAACCCGTGCGTCCGGTCCAGCCGCTTCTCGTGCGCCTGCTTGACGTACCGGCCGTACCCGGCGACGGCCAGCGAGCCCTGCTTGATCGGGTCGTCGTCGCCTCCCATACGGCCGAAAGTGATGGCCCGGAACGCGTTGGTCGCCCGGTAAGCAATCGGCTCGATGTCCGCCAGCCCAGGCACGATCATCGGCACGTCCCGCTGGCAGAGCCGCTTCGCCGACTCCTTCAGCAGGGGTCCGACAGCTAGCACGTAATCCGCCCCGCGCAGAACGGCTTTCTGGTCCGCATCCAGCTGAAGGGCAGTCCGGCCGTCCTTCTTGAGCCCCTGGTACTGGACGTAGCTCATGTGGTGGAAGATGGCTGCTTTCCCGCCCGTTATCGCCACGGCCAGTTCGACCGCCGCAGGGCCGGTGACGACGTCGTGGCCGAACACAAGGTCGATGCCGGCGATGCCGTTTTGGTTGAGCAACTCCTTGGCGGTCGAGGCGACCTCGCCAGCCGTTTCCGGGTCCGACGTTCAGGAGAGTGTAGATCTCGACGTGATCGGCCTTCGCTCGGTGGCAGGTGAGGTGATCCACGTTGGTCACGGGCAGACCACCCGAACGGAGCCGCGGACCATGCGGCCCATCGCGAGGGAGAAGTCGAAGCTGAACGAGTTGATCCCGCCGAAGAGCGGCCCCCACCCGGTGGCGATGACGACAATCACTCTCGGCGGCGTCGGAGGTGTCTGGGTCGGCGTCACGGTGGCCGAGGACAGGGGTCGGACTCCGCTGTCAGACGAGTAAGGGGCGTCTGCCATCGTCACGCTCCGTCAGCAACTGGGCCCGCGAATCGGCACCGGCTAGCAGCTTCATTTTACGAGCCGGCCGCGGAGCCCCACAAGGCGACGGGCACGGGCAGGCGGCACTTCAGCCGCCCGAGGAGAGCCTTGCGCCACGGCGAGTTCGCCCGGCCGAACGGTGACGGCGTGGCCGGATGACGGAAGGATAAAAACTCCTTGTTCCACCATACCGCCGGTTGTAAAGGAAGGGCGATTTGAACGCCAGCGACACTGTCCCAAACCGTGCATGCTCCCGCTACATCATTACTCGGAAAACTGTGCTGTGCTGATGCGCCCGTGCAGGCCCGAGAAGATCTATGCCCCTGGCGGTGGAGTAGCGGTAAGGAGGGGCGGCCTTCCCCCTGCCGGCGGAGGGGTAAAGCCGATCAGTTCGGTCCGGTAAATCACCACCCGCACCGTCTCGGTCGTCTCGACCTCACCGGACCAGTCGCCCTGGCCGTATTGCGTACCTGCTTCCGGGCCGAACGGGGCTGGGTAATAGGCGAGTTTCAAGGCGCAGGGTTCGTCCTCCTTCAGCCAGTTCCCGTCGCTCTGACAGAACGGCACGAAGGTCTGGAGCTGGAAGTTCCGGAAGCGGACGACGCACCACAAGAAGGGCTCGTGGCCTTCGCCCTTCCGCCGCAGGAGCGTCACGCCGTTCAACTCATCCCCGATCACCCCCGCCGTGAAGGCGTAGAGAACCGGAAATGGCGCGAGCCTTATCGTCTTCCTCCCCATCAACCAGTCGATCGCGCCCGCGCACTCCGGCAAGAGGGCGGTGGGGCAAAGCGAGCAGGCGACCTTCACGAGGGCTTTGGCCGCCCTGATCGGTATGTAGGGTGGCGATGTAGTGTCTCCGGGCAACTCCCACTCCCCCGGCTGCCACGCCGCCAGGGCCTCCACTCCCGTCGCGGGGGAAGGGACGTTCAGTTGCAACCCGGTCGCGTTCGAGCCGACCCGCAGGTCGGCGCTCTTGAAGGTTGGCCTCCCGCTCTTTTTCCTCGGCACGCCCGCCAGGGAACGTGCGAGCAGTGACCAGTTGGCGAGGTGAGCCTCGTAGCCCCCCTTGCCGTCTACTTCCTTCCCGAAGAAGGCGTTGCAGCCGTCGCACTCGTTCATCGACACGATAGCACGATTGCCCAGGAACTCGGGCGCGGCGTGCGCCACCTCCTTGAAGCTGACCTCCGGCCGTCCCCGCTTGCAGAAACGGCAGCGTCGGTCCACCTCGTCGGAGTGATCGGCAAGTCGCTCGGGGCGGTCCTGGACGAACCGGAACTCACGAACAAGATCGTAGCGGGCTGCGAAGTTTTCGGTCGCGATACGATGGAACTCTTCGTCGCTCATGACGAGGCCCTCGACTCTTCGGCGTCATGATAGCAGAGACACCGATTTGCCCTGAGGAGTTCGACACCACTGGGCCGAGACAGCGGTGTCGAAGGTGGGCATTACTCACCCGAACACCCCTGCCACCGCCGCCGTCGTGATCTTCGGCGCTAGGTGCCGATACCGGCGTCGCTGCTCCTCCGTCGAGTGGCCCATGATCTCGTCGATGATCCGCTGGTCGATGCCCGACGCCACCATGTTTGAGCAGAAGGAGTGCCGCAGGACGTGCCAGCCGCGCAGCGCCTCCCACCGGCTGCCCTGCACGGTGCGCTGGAAGTGGTCGTGGGCCTCGTCCTCCGTCACCGCCGTCGGGGCCGCCCGCTTCTTCTTGCTCCTCGCGACGTGCGCCGCCTGTGCGAAGACGTGGTGGCCGTCCGGCTTCGCGGGCAGCCACTCACGCAGCACCTGAGAGAGCCTCGGCGTGATCGGGGCGTTCCGCGTCGAGCGCCTGCCCTTCAGCCTCTTCTTCTCGCGGACGGTGATCATCCCGGCCGCCAGGTCCACGTCGGACACCAGCATCCTCAGGAGCTCGCTCCGCCTCGCCCCGGTGTACGCCGCTGTCGCCGCCATCGGGTACACCCACGGGAGCGTCCCGGACGTCCTCACGTGCTCCAGGAACTCCTCGACTTCTTGCTTCGAGAGGTAGATCGACTCCCGAAGCGCCTCCTTGCGGGCGTCGTCGGGCTTCTCCCGCTCGACGATGGCCTCGACCTCGGCGAGGGTGCGGAACGGCTCCTTCTCCTCCTCCTTCGGGAACCTTAAGCCCCTGCCGGGGAACGCACCCTTGATGACGCCGCCGTGGGCGGCCCAGTTCCAGCAGGCCCGCAAGGAGGCGATCTCCTTCTTGAGCGTGACGGGCGACGTGCCCTTCTTGCCCCGCCGGTCGACGTGTGCCTGGAGGTGTACTAGGGTGAGGGACTGGATGCGGAAACGCTCGCCGATCGACTCAACCACCTTCTTCAGGTGCGTCCGCGAGGTGAGGAGCGACGACGCCTCGACGGTGCCGTTGGCGTGAGTCGCGAGGTACGCGTCGAACAGCTGCCGCGCGGTCACGACCTCGGGCCGCGTGGCGGAAACGACGGGCACCTTTCCGCCGGCCGCGACGAACTCCTCCAGTGCCACCGTCCGGGCACGACGAGCCGCCCGCGGCTCGATGAGCGGGAGCGTCTCATCGACCTCGGCGGCCTTGGCGCGGGCCTGCTCCTCGGCGAGGTTGCCCAGGGCGAAGTAATGCCTGCGCCCGCCGAAGCGGAAGGTGAGGTGCCAGCCGTCGCCCTTTTTCCGGACGCCTGCCATGGGAGGGCCCTTTCTCGTTGGGTACGAGAAGCCCCTAAGAACGCACTCCTGGCGGAAATACGGCGGAAAAACCGCCCCCGCGCGAGATTAAGGGCAAGGGTACGTTTCCGTAAACCCTTGCCCCGTAAGGTGCTGGAGACAGGACTTGAACCTGCACTCCCTTGACGGGAACCAGGCCCTCAACCTGGCGCGTCTATCGGCTGCTAGCATCGCGACAGTGTGGCAATCGCATGGCAAACATTATCATTTCAATGACTTACGGCGAACCAGCCGCGTGTGATGCATGATATCAACATAGTGGTAGTGTGTCTAGTAATTGCAGAAGAATTGCAGAAATCTCCCTCACGAAAGCAAGGTTGAGCGATGCCTTGCCTTCCGATCCGTCAATCTTCGTCGGGCATCATGACCGTGATGTACGGCGAGCCGTCGTCGCTCGGGCCGCAGCTCGCCTTGAGCTTGACCAGCGGGGGTGTCCGCACTCGGTTGTCGTTGCGGACGTGAACGCCGAAGGTGATTTCGGCCCCGTCCTTGCTCCGGAGGATCGACCAGCGGAGCATCCAGACGACATCCCAGAGCCGGCCCGCTTCGTCCTGGCAGACGACGCCGGGCGGGATTGCGACGCAGCGCTGCCAGACGGCCCGCGTCAGGGCGACGGGGTAGCGGATGCCGGCTTCCGTTGCCATGCCGGTCACGTCGATTAGAACGCCGTCCTCGATGGCTTGGGCGCGGGTGTAGCGGTGGATGAACATGGGTTGGTCCCTCGGGGGGTGAACAGGATGGGAAGGCCATCCTTGGCCCTCGCTTGGCTTCGTCAGCCGTGGCTCTCGACCGGTGAGGCTGACAACTCGTCGAAGGTGATCGTCCGGCCGAACCGATCGGGCAGAACGTCGAGCGGGCAGTACCACAGGCCGGGCCGGCCGCTCTTCTTCAGCCAGGATCGCGGGATCTCGACCTCGACGGTCGCCGTCTCCTCGACCCGGACCTTGTGCCGCCGGCTGACGTGCAGGACCGCCCAGGCCGACCGGCCGGGCGAGTGCAGCCAGACCGCCGGGAGCTTGCCGCGACTCTTGCTGACGAGCAGCCCCCGCTCGCCGATCGAACCCAGGTTGCGGGACGGCGTCGAATGCCGTAACCTCATCGGTGCAGTCCTTTCACTGGAAGGATTGCCAGGGGCCGGGGTGTTGGTAGCACCGCCGGCCCCGCTTGTTTGTCGCCCGGCCGATCCGGGCAACCAACCTTGGGACAGGTGCCGGACCCGACTCCTCGATGGCTCACGGGTCCGAATGCAAGATGTCAAAGAACATCTCTACTATACGTCAATTAGAGTAGTACGTCAAGTAGAGTATAGCAATTCTCGGGGTTTTTCCCCGGTTGGTAGGTGCTGGAGTTTGTACGCGCTTTGACGTATACTGAGGGAGTGAAGATCGGAGGGGCCATGAGGTTCGGCGAGACATTACGGCGGCTTAGACTGGCAGGGAAGCTGTCCCAGGCCGAGTTGGCGAAGCGCTCCGGGCTGTCGGCGCGGAACGTTCAGAACTGGGAGCAAGGGCACCGCGTTCCTCGAGCGCCGTCCCTGCTCGCGCTGGCTCGGGCGCTAGGGGTCACCGTCGATACGCTGCTGGGGGACGCGGGGGAAGGTGTACCGGGTGACGGGAAGGGAGCGTGAACACCGACATCCACACGGAACCGGTGAAGGAGGGAGGGGGCGGAGGGTCAAAAATCACTTTGAAGATCGGTCATCGTGATTTCGTCCAACCCCTACCCCTGCCTGACTCGGAACTCGTCGCAATTGATTTCGCCTAAATTCTTTTCCCGCAACAACATAAGGAGTACCGAGGGGTTGCGTCAAGGGGCACCGAAGGGCGGTCGATGACGCCGCAGAAAGGCAATGAGCGAGGAGTGTCATGAGGTGCGGCCGACACTTTGCCAAGCCAGGGCCTTGCCACCGTGCTGGGCTTCCAGTAAGATACTCCACCACAGGATCAACATCAGGGCCGACAACTCCCAGGAACCACCTCTCTTCTCAACTCTTCAGGACTCAGGACACCAGGATCTGCCGCCTTGCTCACAAGTGTGTCGCAAGGAGTCCAACGTTCATCATCAACTGAAAGCATCGAACAACTAAGCTGGTGTTCGGCCGCGAACCGGCCTTCGCCTTGGTCGCACAGGCTTGAGATTCTCAACAAGCCAGATTGAACAAGCGCGAATGATTGGCTAGCAAGCTACAGCGCTGCTTCTATTGGCCTAACGGAGATGGCTATACGCTACGCCATTCAACCCGGCGATGCCGGTGCGCGCGCAACTCACGGCGGGCGGTATTGGGATCGATTGACTATACTTGTTCGGAAGATCTGAAAGGAAACTGAAATGAAGTCAGGCATCACGTTGGTGCCCAACCGCACCTCAACCCTCGCGCTCGCCGAGAAAGGTGTGTTTGAAATCCTAGAAGGGATTCTGCTCGTGGAGGATGGGGGACGGTTACAAGACGTAAATCCTGCCTACCAAGGAAGGGAACGTCTGAACAAGCTTCCCCATCACTCTCTTCAAGGAGGGGCTCGCGTTGCACTTCTGGCGCTGAAACGGGACGTGCGGAAAGCCACGCGCGGTTCGCTATCGCAGGGGTGGGATGACAGCGCCGTAGAACGAGCGCTTCATCGTTTTCGTGCCGCAGTACGCGGCAAGGAAGATGCGGCTCCAAGCTTGAAGTCAGGGCGATACTCGCCTGAGCCGCCTGACAACCTCCACTCGCGTTCCGCATGCGGCGAATCTATCGCCAAGCATCATTCTGAAGACCTGACGACAAAACAACCCTTGGGGGAAATCTACGAGCAAGTGTATCGAGCATACGCCTTCGCGGAAGAAAGAACTGGCAGACGGTTAACGGACAAAGCAGCCCACCAGTGGCTTCGCGAGCATGGCGAAGACGAGCATGAGGTTCCTTCTGACGTGAAGACGTTCACGAGATACTTGCGCAAAGCGAGAAACGCAAAAGGTGAGCAGAAGAATCGACCAGTCGCGGGACGAACCTCCAGGAGTGCGGTCAAGTCAAGCGGACTCGCAGTTCGCGATGGCGTGTAAATCCAACAGTCGCACATTCAATCCACCAGAACGAGGTGTGAAATGGGACAATCGGCGAAGAAAGACAATCGTGATCTTGTCTCACGAACCGAGATAGGCCGCTTTAGCCAAGTCAGGCACAAGGAAGCTGGCGAAGCCGAATCCGCGGCGCTTCAACCGCTCGTTGACTGGGTTCCTGAAGACGCAATTGCTATATGCGGCGTCGGCAAAAGGACCAGCCTGTCAACCCTCATACAGTTGGCCGGTGGTTCAAGGTGGCGGCGACGGCCCCGAAAGTGATCCGTGCTTGGTGGGCTACTGCCCTGGAGGCCAACACCGGCGTCACGCTCGGCACCAACCGCAATGGTGTCTCCATCCTTTCCGATAGACACGAGTGGGGTGAACACTTGGACGGGTCAGGGTAAGGCGCATTTCCCGTGCGTAGTAAGCGATTGAGCGGCAAGCTTGCATACGGTTGCAAGCCACACCGCTACTGAGTTGAGCCAAGCGGACAGGAGCGGATTCCGATAAGGAATCCGCTCCTCTGTTTTCCCTGGAGATCCTTCAATCCTCCCATTATCCTCCCATCCGCTTCCCGTGGGGTACGGCCGTCACGTGATGACCGTACTTTGTTGGAGGATATATCGTGTCTATGTTGAGTGTCAAAGGGGCCGCAGCGTTGGCGCTGGCGGCCCGAGGCTACGCCGTGTTCCCATGCTATTCGATGCGGGGCGGTGGGTGCAGTTGCGGGAACGAGTGCAAGTCCCCCGGCAAGCACCCGAAGACGTCGAACGGCCACAAGGCCGCGACCACGGACCAGGACAAGACCCAACGGCGGTGGCAGGCCGATCCGGAAGCGAACATCGGGCTTGCGACAGGGTCGGTGAGCGGCGTCTGGGTTCTCGACCTTGACGGGCCGGAAGGCATCGAGGCTCTGGCGCAACTGGAAACTCAGCACGGCTCGTTACCCGTCACGGTGTCGGCGAGAACGGGCGGAGGTGGACGGCACATCTCCTTCAGGTTGCCGGATGATGTTGAGATCAAGAGCCGGGCCAAGATCGGCGGCCTCTCGATCGACACCCGAGGAGAAGGCGGCTACGTCATCGTGCCTCCGAGCAACCACCGCTCCGGGAACCCCTACGAGTGGGAAAACAGCCCCGAGAACACGCCCCTGGCCGACGCGCCGCAGTGGCTCCTTGATTTCGTTACCTCGAAGTCAATCAAGGTGAGGACTGACTCGTCGGACGATTTCTTCGAGCAGGTGACGGGCGATCCAGACCTGCGCACCGCGCCGGGCGCTCCGAAATACAGCCGACATAGCAAGGCGTGCGAACTCATCGGCAGCTACATCGCGCGGGGAGAACATCTTGCGGAGCTAGGCCAGTATGCGTTGGCCTGGGGCAAGCGATGCACGCCCCCGTTGGAACAGGATGAAATCCTGCGAATCGTATCCGATCTGGCCCGGAAAGAAGAGGAGAAGCTGGAAGACGCTTGCGGGATCGGGGAGGAGGTTCCCTGGCCCACGCTAAGCGAGGTCGCCCTTTACGGCCTCGCCGGCGACATCGTCCGGGCGATCGCGCCTCACTCGGAGTCCGACCCGGCGGCTCTGCTCGTCCAGGTGTTGCTGTACTTCGGAAACGTCATCGGCTACAACGCCTACTTTCTCGTCGAGGGGACGCGGCACCGGGCCAAACTGTTCACGGTCCTGGTGGGCGAGACGGCGAAGGGCAGGAAGGGGACGAGCGAGGGGCGCGTCCGCGCCTTGTTCGTTGGCGTCGATCCAGAGTGGGTGATGACCAGGATCGTCACCGGCCTGTCCAGCGGCGAGGGTTTGATCTGGGCCGTGCGAGACCCCATCGAGAAGGAGGAACCCGTGAAGGGAAAAGGTGTCCTCAAATCGTACCAGAAGGTCATCGTTGACCAGGGGGTCGCCGACAAGCGGCTGCTCGTCGTCGAGCCGGAGTTCGCCGCCGTGCTGCGCATCACGAAGCGCGACGGCAACACGCTCAGCCCGACGATCCGCTCGGCGTGGGACGACGGCCCGCTCCAGTTGATGACCAAGAACTCGCCGGGGAGGGCGGCGCGTCATCACGTCTCGATCCTGGGACACGTCACGCTCGAAGAGTTGCAGACCAGCCTCCCCGAGGTGGACGGATTCAACGGGTACGCGAACCGCCACCTGTGGGTATGCGTGAGGCGCTCCCAGTTGCTGCCGGAAGGCGGTGGGGCGGTAGACCTGGCCCCGCTCGTGGGCAGACTGAAGGACGCCGTCGATTTCGCCAAGGAGGCGGGTGAGCTGCGCCGAGACGAGGAGGCGACGAAGGCCTGGGCGGAGTTCTACAAGGCGAAGGCCAAGGGCCACGGAGGGTTGTTCGGCGCGGCCACGAGCCGGGCCGAGGCCCAGGTGCTGCGCCTGAGCAGCATCTACGCGCTGCTCGACGGATCGACGACGGTTCGGGCCGAACACCTGAAGGCCGCAATCGCAGTCTGGCAGTACGCCGAGGATTCGGCCCGCTACATCTTCGGCAGTTCTACCGGGGACGCGCTGGCCGACAAGCTGCTCGCGATCCTCAAGGAGGGGCCGGCGGCGAAGAAGGAACTGTACGGCAAAACGGGCGGGCACGCCAAGGCCAAGGACGTTGACCGGGCGCTCGGCAAGCTGAAGAAGCTGAAGCTCGCCACGGTCGAGCGGGTCAAGACGGCCGGACGGCCTGCGGAGCGGTGGTCGGCGCTGTAACGGGGAGTGAGGGACTTTGTTCGCTTAATTCGCAGGGCCGGGAGGAGGCCATAGTTCGCTTACTTCGTTTGTTCGCGGGGAGTCTCAGGAAACAACGGATCACTCTTATATCTACTAATAATGTCTTAAAAATGGTTTAATTTGCGTAGTCGTACTTCTGTTGGCAAGTGCAGAGGAGTCGTTCTCCTCGCTGCTCGGCCGGCGAGTTTCTCCGCGAACAAACGAAGAAAGCGAACTATGGCCTCCTCCCGGCCCTGCGAATTAAGCGAATTAAGTCTCCATATTCGCCTCGGCATCGTGTCATGAGATGGGCTATTACAGGACAATTGTTGTACATTTTAGGTGAGATATGAAACAAGCATACCTTTGGAACCAACCTGGCGTTCCGCAGAAGGGTTGGATCGCGATCGACTGCTACGACTTGGGGGAGGGTGGCCCTTACGATCAATGTGGGATGTGCGGCAAAGAGGAGATCCGCTATGTACACTTGCTTGAGCATTTGGACTACCCAGGGCATCTCCAAGTTGGTAGCACTTGCGCGGTCAAGCTGGTGAATGACTACGATGTGCGATGTAGAGACCAGCGGATGCGCAATCTGGCGGCGAGGCGGCGTCGTTGGACCTCCCGCAAGTGGCGGAAGGTTGGAAATGGCGGTCTGGCGCTGCGAGTCAGGGGGTGGAAACTTGTCGTTGTTCCTGACACGCTTCTTCCTGGGCGTTGGAGGTACAGCGTGAGAGGTGAGGTTCAGCCTGGGCTGTTCGGCTCCGCGACGGAAGCTCAGTTAGCCATGTTCGACGCATTTGCCGATTTGATCTGGTAATCAGCGACGTAGTGTGCCGCGCCTGACAACAATCTGGCGCGGCACACGCCCCATGTAGTCATCCCGAGCGCCGTCGCTTTCTTTGGCAGGGAGTTCGGCTGCCTCAATACTCTCTGCCACCATTCTGCTTGAGTATCCGCACGCAAGCAGGATGCTTGCTCGTTGACAGTAAGCCAAGTGGTGCAAGGCCGTGCGGGCATCCGGGCGGAGGATACGACCTCCGATTCACATCAGCCCCTTTGCGGATGAGCAGGCTAACTACATTCGCGTATCCTTCAGAAGCTGCATGATGCAGGGGAGTAAAGCCAATAAGGTCAGGAGCATTGATATCCGCTCCCCGGTCGATCAACCGCTCGACGATGTCCGCCTGGTTTGTCTTTGTAGCGACATGCAGCGCCGTGTTCCGCATCATACCTCGGTAATCGAGATCGGCTTGCTTCTCGATAATGAGGAATGCGACTTCCGGCCATCGATTCTCGATCGCGGATACTAACGGCATTGTTCGGACTTTAGGAGTCGGGATGTTCACGTCTGCCCCATTCTTGATGAGCCAAATCGCCATCTCTCGCTGCTTATGAGAGCAAGCGAACGAGAGCAGTGTTTCGTGGCCGAAAGTTTCCTGGTCGTTCGTTTGAGGAAACCCGTTGACATTGGCACCTCTTCGCAAGAGCAGTTCTGCGATTTTGACTCGCCCTTTCATGACCGCCGTATACATGTGAAGATCGATGCTGAATCCCAAAGGCCTGTCCTTGGGTTGATTGTCAAAGAACCACTCCATCGCTTCCGCATCTTCTGCCTGTGCAGCGTCGTGGATGGTCTGATACTGCATATAAGTTGCTGGCGGAGGAGCCTTTCCAGGTTTCCAGACGAACATTCCCCCGATGAATGCGAGGAAGCAGGTTAGAACGACGATGGAGGCGCGAGCGATCATGTGTGCGGCCTTCTAGTATTCTTGGTTGATCGGTACACCGACTGCCCGTTGCGTTGCGAGCGGGGTTGCGTCTCTGCTCGATGCTAGCTCCTCGCCTCTGCAAGTTGCGTCCTACTCGCTGCGAACGAACTCGCCGAACAACTCGCTTTGCTGCTTGGGTGCAACGGGAGCCGGCTGCGGCGTTCCCGATCCGGCCTCACCCGACCTAGCTACGGGTTTTTCGTCTTCCCACCGCAAGCCAGCGCGACAGTGCATGCAGGTTGAGGGGCGGAAGTCCTCCCGGACGGGGATGGGGCCGCCGCACTCTGGGCACGGCGGCCTCGCGTCGAGGAAGCACGCCACGACCACGCCCAGCGGGCCGAATAGGAACCCAATGATGAACCCGGTAACGCCGGCTCGCTTCTGCTCGGCGATGAAGGCCGCCAGCGCCCCGAACATGACCCAGACGATCACGAGCAGCCCGAGCAGAGCATCTAACCTGATTTCCATCGCTTCATCCCCTGGCCGTATTCCATTTTGGACTATGCCACTCTGGACTCTAGCATGCGCGTCTGCCGCTGGCAAACGCGCATGGACAAATCGATACATACCGCTGAGTACGCCGTCTTGCTCGACTTGCTCCGCGAGGCGCGGCTGGCGTCAAACCTCACCCAGGTCGAACTTGCCGACCGGCTGGGTCAGAGCCAGTCGTTCGTCAGCAAGATGGAGATCGGCGAGCGGCGGATCGACCTCATCCAGCTTCGGACGATCTGCCTGGCTCTCGGGACCACCCTTCCGGCGTTCGTCAAGCAACTAGAAGATCGGCTCGCGAAACGTCCAGACGCGCCTTGAGGATCACAGTCCACCCGCGCGCACCTTCCCCCGTGGGCGGCACCTTGCCAAACATCAGCGGTAGCTGTAAGATACTAGGGTAGATTCCGCAATAATGCCGGGCATCTTTCCAAGATGCTCGTTTGATGCTATCGAACCTGCTGGTTTGTTCACTAGACTGCAATCCGTGGCCTGCTTCACAATTTGTTCGACGAAGCAGTGTTTCCCCAGACATGGCCTCTGGCCTACGAGGGCTAAGCGCCGCCGACCCGCCGTACCTCCGGACCGCTGCACGCGCTTGAACTAACGATGCTATCGCAGTTATTTCCGCTCCGTTTTGTCATTTACAACGGCGGCGCAACCCTCGTTGATAGGGGTTTGCGTGGATACTGCGATCGATGTATGTGAGTTGTTGTCAGAGTTGAAGGCTCGGATGGTCCGAATGGAATCGGCCCTCGACACGCTGGTGAAACAGCACGTCGTGAAAGATTTCTACACGACGAGGGAAGTCGCCGACCTGCTCGGCCGAGACGAGTACACCGTCCGCGAGTGGTGCCGGCACCGGCGCGTCAACGCCCAGAAGCGCGCGAGCGGGCGCGGCAAGTTCAAGGAATGGGTGATCGCCCATACCGAGCTTGACCGCATCCAGCGCGAGGGGTTGCTACCCCCCAAACACTGACCGGATCGCCTCCTGCTGCACGGACGGTAGCAGGTGCCGGTAGCGCTTCCGCTGCTCGTCTGTCTGGTGGCCCACCCACTCGTCGAGCAGCCGCTGATCGGTCCCCCGGCTAGCACAGATGCTGATGAAGGAGTGTCGGAAGCAGTGCCAGCCGGGGACGATCGCCCACTTGCCGCCGGTGAGCGTCCGGCGGAAGTGGTCGTGTACCTCGTCCTTCGTCAACGCGCCCACGGCCAGGCGCTCGGTGCGGGGCTTGATCGTCGCGACTCGTCCCTTCTGCGACGAAGCCCGATGCTTCTCGTCCTTGTGCCCGGTGGTCGCGCTGCGCTTCTTGCTGCGGAAGACTTCCCCGCGATGGCAGAAGAGGTGCTGCCCGCCTGGATGGTCGGCCAGCCAATCCTTGAGAACCGCCGCGAGGTGCGGGGTCATGGGAACTCGCCTCATGGTCCGCTGCTTTCGCGATCGCTTCTTTTCGCGGATGATGACTGTCATCGAGTCGAAATCAACATCCGACACCGCCACCCGGATCATCTCCGACCGACGCGCGCCCGTGTGGCAGGCGAAGCAGAAAAGCGGGTAGATCCAGGGGTGCGCGGCGTTCTCCTTGACGAACCCCAGCAGTTCCTCGATTTCTTCCCTGGTCAGGTAAAGGCAATCCCAGAGTTCCGCCCGCTCCCCGTCCGCCAGTTTCGCCGTCAGCCTTCGCTCGATCTCCGCCCGCGTCATGAACGGCGGTTTCTCGTCCGTCTTCGGGTAGACCAGTCCCTTGCTCGGGAACCCGGCCTTCACCATGCCCATGTGAACGGCCCAGTTCCAGGCAGCGCGGAAGCTGGTCATCTCCTTCTTCAGCGTGACCGGGCTGAGTTTCTTCCCCCGGTAGCTCTTCTCGCGGCGACGGCTGACGTGCCGCTGAAGGTCGGCCAGCGTCAGCGCGTGGAGGGGGAATTTTTCCCCCAGCGTCCGCTCGAAGTGGTTCAGGTGCATCCCTACTGTCTGGAGGCTGTTCGCCTCCATCGCCCCGTTGCCGTGCGTCTCCAGGTACTTCTGCTTGAATGCAGAAAACGAGATCGTCTCGACGGTCGGCACGGGCTGCTCGGGCGTCTTCCCGCCCGTCAGGACGAACTCGTCGATCCCGACGCCCGGCGGCAGCGTGATGAGCTTCTGCTTGATGCGCAGCAGGATCTGGTCAGTGGCCCCGGCGAACGCCTCGGCCTCCCGCTCGGACACCTTGCCGACCGTCACCGTGTGGCGCTTGCCGAGGTAGCAGAACTGGCAGTAGAACGCATCGCTTTTCTTCTGGAGCGAAGCCATGACAGGGCACTCCTTGGAGCCACGCGAGTGCCACGCGACCGCGATGTGTGCAGAAGAAGTGCAGAAGACTCGCCTTCTTCACCGCAGGGCAAGGGTATGTCGTCTCGACGTAAGCCCTTGCGTCATTTAGTGCTGGAGACAGGACTTGAACCTGCACTCCCTTGACGGGAACCAGGCCCTCAACCTGGCGCGTCTGCCAATTCCGCCACTCCAGCGTTCTTTCTCACCTTACGGGCCTCCCCGGGAGAGGTCAAGCCCCACAGAATGGTAAGAAGGGCCGGCGTAACCGCCGGCCCTTCTCCTCTCCGTCCAGCCCTTCCGTGGTCGCTCAGTCGTTCTGGATGGTCACCGTGCCCTTGGCGCTCATCTCGGCCAGCTTCTTGGCCTTCTCGCGCTGCGCCGCCGGCACCTTGTCCAGGCTGTCGTAGGTGTTCGACTGGCCGTTGCCCTCATCGACCACGACCTCGCTCACCTTCGCCTTGCCGCCGTCCACCTTGCCCTTGACCTTGATCGTCAACTCGCCTTCCTTCTGCGTGGCGGTGAAGTCGTCGTTGTTGCGGACGACGCTGGTCATCGCGCCGCCCCGGCCGCCAAAGGCGTTGATCGCGCCCAGCCGGCCGAAGTTGCCGCCGAACCCCTGCCCGCCGCCCAGCCGCGGCAGCGTGTTCGCCAGCGGCGCCAGGTTCGTCACCGCCTTCGGCTCCGGCAGGGTCAGGCCCTTGACCGTCTCGCGCTTGCCCTTGCGCAGCACCACCGCGTCCACCGGCGTGTTCGCCTTCACGTCGTCGAGCAGCTTGTAAAACTCGTCGGCCTTGCTCGGCACCGGCTTGCCGGCCAGCTCCAGCAGGATGTCGTGCGCCTTCAGCCCGGCCTTCGCCGCCGCCGAGTTCGGGCCGACCTCCTCCAGCACGATCCCCTGCTCCTTGGGCAGGTCGAGCTGGTCACGCAGCGTCCGGGTCGGCACCGAAATCTGCGCCCCCAGCCGCGGCTGGCGCGGGGCGCCGCCGAAGTTGAACTGGGTGCCCGGCACCAGCACGTTGCCACCGGGGAAGGCGATCGCCCCGCCAGGGAAGTTGCCCTGGAACTGGAAGCCGCCCTGGGCCATCTGCTTGCGCATCTCGTCCATCTGCTTGCGCAGCTCAGCCATGCGCTCGCGCAGCTCCTTGGCCACGTCCTCGTCCAGGCCGCCGAAGTTCTCGACCAGGCGGTCGAGGTCGAGGGGCTCCTTCTTGCGCTCCTTCTTCGCCTTCTCCTTGGGCGTGTCCTGCTTCTTCTCGGCCTTGTTGTCCTCGGCCGCGACCGCCCGCAGGCCGACGCCGCCGACCAGGAGCCCCGCCGCCACCAAGCCGCCGGCCAGGCCGGCCAGCCAGGAACGCGAGACGCGGCCCTCGCAAGGCTTCTTCGACTCCAACATCATCGTTACCCTCCGGAAGAGATCGGATCCTGATCCCGTCACCGAGATCGCCATGGCCGGCGCCCGCACCGGCGGCGTGGTGCCGCCGGCCGGCCGCGCCCAACCCACCAGGAACTGGGCGTAATCGGCGGGGCTGCCGGCCCACTCCAACGCGGCCGCGTCGGCGATGTACTCCTGGGCCAGGCGCACCTGCCGACGCAGCCACCAGAACCAGGGGAGGTAGAAGAACAACACCTGCCCCAGGATGAACAGCCAGCACGTCCTCGTGTCCTGCCGCGAGACGTGCGTCAACTCGTGCGCCAGCACCCAGCGCAACTCCTCCGTCGTCGCCTCCTCGACCAGCCCCGCCGGCAGCACCACCGTCGGCCGGAACAGCCCGACGCTGAACGGCACCTGGACGCGGTCGGTGACGACGAGGCGGGTGCGGCGCGGCCAGGCCATCTCGGCGAACAGCGCCGCCACCGCCGGCGGCACCGGGCGGCGCTTGCGCAGCAGCCACCACACCGCCAGGTGGGCCAGCAGCCAGTGGCCCAGCATGACCGCCGCCACGACACCGTAGGCGGTCAGGAGCAGGTCCGCCGGGCGCCACGGCTCGGCCGGGGCCGGCGCCGGTTGCGGGGGAACCGGCGCCGGGCCGGCCGGGTCGCCCGCCGGCTCCGGCAGGGCCAGCCAGACGACCGGCTCGGCGTCGGCCCAGGCGGCGGGGGGCGCCTCGGCCGGCGGGGCCGACACGGGGATGCTCAGCCAGGCCGGCAGCGCGGCCGTGCCGGCGACGACCAGGGCGGCGGCGACGGCCCACTCGCCGAGCCGCTGCCGGCGGGCCGGCTCCTTCAGGCGGCGCTGCCACAGCCAGCAGGCCATCAGCAGCAAGCCGCCGCCGACCGCGGTCCGGGCCAGCCAGCCGACGAGGCCGGCCTCGGGGCCGAAGAGCCCCCAGCCGAAGAAGTCGGTCATCCCCCGCCTCCTTTGCCGTCGCGCTTCTGCCTGCGGGCGTCGCGGATCAGCGCCTGCATCCGGTCCAGCTCGGCCCCGGAGACGCCCGGCGAGCGCAGCAGGCTCAGCACCAGCTGCGACGCGACGCCGTCGAAGACCCGCTCGAGGAACCGCTTCGCCGTCTCGTCCCGGGAGTACCTCGCCGTGTAGACGAACGATCGGCCTTCCTCGACGTGATCGACCAGGCCCTTACCCTCCATCAACCGCAGCATGGTCTGCACGGTGTTGAACGCCAGCGCCGGCTCGGCCGTGAGCATCTGGTCGTGCACGCCGCGCACGCTGGACGGGCCCTGCTCCCAGAGCACCTTGAGGATCTCCAGCTCTCGCGGCGTCGGCTCTTTTCCCGGCGTCTGGCTCAAGGGAATCGTCTCCCCCCACCTAAGACCTAAAGTTATAGGTATTGTTCCCAGGCCGACTGTCCGGGTCAAGCCCGTCTGGGAAAATCGTCGCGGCTGCCAGGCGGAGGGTGGAATAATCGTTGTTGTTCAGGTACCGCGGGCGTAGACTCATCCTCCGGAAACTGATCCGTGCTTGCAGAGCAACCACCCGGGAAAGTCGTGTCGGAGGGCTTATGACCAGTGAGAGTAAATCCCCGGTGATGAACGGGGCGAACGGAACCAAGGCGCCTCGCGCCCGGTCGAACCGGGACTGGTGGCCGAACCAGTTGGACCTGGAGATCCTCCACCAGAACTCCCCACTGGCCAACCCCATGGGCCAGGGGTTCAACTACGCCGAGGAGTTCAAGACGCTCGACCTCGCCGCCGTGAAGAAGGACGTCGAGGCGGTCATGACGACGTCGCAGGACTGGTGGCCGGCCGACTACGGCCACTACGGGCCGCTCTTCATTCGGATGGCCTGGCACAGTGCCGGCACGTACCGCACCTCCGACGGCCGGGGCGGCGCGGCCTCCGGCACCCAGCGCTTCGCGCCGCTGAACAGCTGGCCGGACAACGCGAGCCTCGACAAGGCCCGGCGGCTGCTCTGGCCGGTCAAGCAGAAGTACGGCCGGAAGCTCTCGTGGGCCGACCTGATGGTCTTCGCCGGGAACTGCGCCCTGGAGTCGATGGGGTTCAAGACGTTCGGGTTCGCCGGCGGGCGCGAGGACATCTGGGAGCCGGAGGCGGACATCAACTGGGGGTCGGAGACCGAGTGGCTGGGGGCCGAGCGGTACGACGACGACAAGCGGCTGCAAAAGCCGTTCGGCGCGGTGCAGATGGGCCTCATCTATGTTAACCCCGAAGGCCCCGGCGGGATGCCCAGCGCGCTCGCCGCGGCCGCCCACATCCGCGAAACCTTCGCCCGCATGGCGATGAACGACGAGGAAACCGTGGCCCTGATCGCCGGCGGCCACACGTTCGGCAAGGCCCACGGCGCGGCCAACGCGGCCGAGTACTGCGGCCCGGAGCCCGAAGGGGCCGGCATCGAGGAGCAAGGCCTCGGCTGGGCCAACCGTTACAAGAGCGGCAAGGGCCCCGACACCATCACCAGCGGCCTGGAAGGCGCCTGGACCAGCAACCCGATCAAGTGGGACAACGGGTACTTCAACAACCTGTTCGGCTACGACTGGGACCTGGTGAAAAGCCCGGCCGGTGCGTGGCAGTGGGCGCCGACGAATCCCGCCGCCCAGGGAACGGTCCCCGACGCCCACGACCCGTCGAAGCGGCACGCCCCGATGATGTTCACGACGGACCTCGCCCTGCGGCTGGACCCGGTCTACGGGCCGATTTCCAAGCGCTTCCACGAGAACCCGGGCCAGTTCGCCGAGGCCTTTGCCAGGGCGTGGTACAAGCTGACGCACCGCGACATGGGGCCCGTCTCGCGGCTGCTCGGCCCGCTGGTCCCCCCGCCGCAGTTGTGGCAAGACCCGGTGCCCGCCGTCGATCACGAGCTGATCGGTGAGCAGGACGTCGCCCAGCTCAAGGCCAAGATCCTCGCCTCCGGGCCGTCCGTTTCGCAGCTGGTGACGACCGCCTGGGCCGCGGCGTCCACGTTCCGTGGCAGCGACAAGCGCGGCGGCGCTAACGGGGCGCGGATCCGCCTGGCGCCGCAGAAGGATTGGGAGGTCAACCAGCCGGCCGAACTCGCAAAGGTGCTCCAGGCCCTTCAGAAAGTCCAAAAGGAGTTCAACGGCGCGCAGTCCGGCGGCAAGAAGGTCTCGCTCGCCGACCTGATCGTTCTGGGCGGCTGCGCCGCCGTCGAGGCCGCCGCAAAGAAGGCCGGGCACGACGTGAAGGTCCCCTTCTCCCCGGGGCGCACTGACGCCTCGCAGGAGATGACCGACGTGGAGTCGTTCGCCGTGCTCGAGCCGACCGCGGACGGGTTCCGCAACGACCAGAGAAAGGGCGACGACCGGCCGGCCCCGGAGCTACTCGTGGACCGGGCGCGCCAGCTAACGCTGACGGCCCCAGAGATGACGGTGCTGGTCGGCGGGATGCGGGCGCTGAATGCGACCTCCGGGCCGTCCGGGCTGGGCGTCTTCACCAAGCGGGCCGGGACCCTGACCAACGACTTCTTCGTGAACCTGCTCGACATGGGCACGGAGTGGCGGAAGTCGTCCAAGGGCGAGCACCTCTACGAGGGGCGTGACCGCCGGACGGGGGAGGTCAAGTGGACCGGCACCGCCGTCGATCTCGTGTTCGGCTCAAACTCTCAGCTCCGGGCCATCGCGGAAGTCTACGCGTGCGGCGACTCGCAGCAGGCGTTCGTGAGAGACTTCGTGGCCGCGTGGGGCAAGGTGATGAACCTTGACCGCTTCGACCTGTAGGGGAGGCGTCCACGGGGCGGGATTGGGAACGTGGGGCCGACCTGGGTGACGCGTCGCCTGGGCGAGTTCGTTGCCGGCCAGGTCAAGTGAGCGGAACTCAACCGGAGGGCGGCGGAGGATACTCCTCCGCCGCCCTCCTTTGCCCTCTTCCCTGTAGTTCCGCCCCTTCTCACAGCGGGCCGAAGCCGTAGTCGTACAGCTGCCGGTCGGTGGCGCGGTACTCCATCGTGTCCACCTTCTCCCGGGCCGGGCAAAGCTCCTCGACGCTCGTCTGGAACAGGCCGTGCGGCTTGCCCTCGCGCGGCCGGCACGGCGACTTGCCCGGGCAGGCCGGCGCCCCCGGGGCGCGGCGGATCATCCTCTCGAGCGCCCGGAGCAGCTTGTCGGCGCAGCCGGCTGGGCAGTCGGCGGCCTCCTGCTCCTCGGCGTCGCCGAGCTGCTGCGGCATGTGCAGCCGCTCGGGGTCGTTGAAGTCGATGCCGCTGCGCTCGAACGACTCCTCGCAGCGCGGCATGGCCACCGGGGCGACCAGCTGCGACGCCTCGGGGTAGTGCGCCGGGCAGAGCGTGTCCGGCAGGACGGGGATCGGGGCGGCGGGGACCGGGTCGTCCTCGGGGATGACGATCGGCGCGGCCGCGGCGAACTCGGCCGGCGGGGCGCTCTGGGCCGGCTCCAGCGGCTCGGCCGGCTCCTCGCCGCCGGGGATCGACCGGCCGTCCTGCTCCAGCCGGGCCAGCGCCGGGGCGAAGCCGGAGAACGGGTTCATCACCGCGACGGTGTGGCTGGCGCCATAAAGGAACTGGCCGACCGCCGAGTCGGGGTAGCGCACCGCGAAGTGGGCCGTCGAGAGGACGCCCGCGGCGATGGCGACGCCGCCGGCGAGGCCGCCCCAGAACAGCTTGCGCATGTTTTCTTCCGCTCCTGTCCGCGAATAGGGGTGTCGGTTGTGGGGACAGGCTATAGCGGCGGGCGCACGGCGGTGCCAGGCCAGTTTCCCCGGCGGCCCCGCGGGCGCAAGCCCTGGAAGGGCGCCGTGGCATTGCCCTGGGCAATGCCACGGGTACGGGGGTCGGCGGAACGACTCCTCCCCCCTCCTCACGGCGAAATCTTAGGGATCCCCGCGCTCAGGGGTTCTTTCCCCCGCCGCCGGCTGCCCACTCGACACCCTGGATCAAGAGCCTCTTGAACCCCTCGCTGCTCTTCATCGCGGTCACGTCGTGCCCCAGGGCGTTGTTGCACACCCGCCCCTTGCCGTAGGTCGCCACCCAGACGACCGGCTCGTGCTTGCCGGTGTTCTTGGGGTCGATCGACTTCTCCGAGTAGGCGGTGACGATCACCTCGCTGCCCGGCGTGATCAGCGAGTTCTGGTACAGCTCGTCCCGGCCGTGCTTGAACTCCTTGATCCCCTTCGTGACGGGGTGGTCCTTGCGGGCGGTGACGGTGAACTCGTGCATCTTGCCGTGGAACCCCTGCTTCCGCCAGCCGCCGGCGATGACCTTCTCGAACTCGTTGTCGAACTCCGACGACCCGACGAACGCCGACGAGGCGTGGTGGTAGACGACCAGCCCCTTGCCTCCCTTGACCGCCTCGGTGAACGCCTTCTTGTTCTCGTCGGACCAGACGCTGTCGGGGTTCTCCTTGGCCCCCTTGGGCGTGTTGCGGTAGTTCAACAGCAGCACGTCGTACCTCGCCAGGTTGTCGGCGGTCAGGTCCTTGCCGGGCGTCCGGGTCACGTCCACCTTGTGGCCCGCCTTCGTGAGCAGCTCCTTGAGGAAGGGGGTGGTCTCCTTCCAGTTGTGGCCGTGGTCGCCGGTGATGATGAGCACCTTCACCGCCTGGTCGTCGGCGCGGGCGGCGCCGGCCGCCGTGAACACGAGGGCCGCCAGGGCCGCCGTCAGGAGAGTACGCACGGGATGTCCTCCGCGTTGCCGGGTGGGTGGGTCGAGGATGACCTTATCCTAGTGACGCCCCCCCGCGGAGCCATTCCGATCCCGGGCTTCTATCCAACGCCCAACGCGCCCGCTACAACACCGACCGGTGGCGCCATGGAACCGCGCCGGACGATCCGGGCGAAAGGGGGTGGGCGGTGGCAAGCACGATCCGGGAGCGCCTCGGCTGGCCCGTCACGCCGGAGCTTTACGAGAAGATCCGCCGGCTGTGGATCGAGCACTCGATCGCCGAGGACCGCCGCGACCTCGACGGCCTGATCCGCACCCTGGCGGCGGACTGCGTCTACGAGGTGGTCCCCACCGGGCAGCGCTGGGAGGGCCACGCCGGCGCCCGCGAGTTCTACCTGTCATTCCTCGGCGCCTTCCCCGACGTCAAGTTCGACCTGCAAGACATCGTCGTCGGCCCGCAGGGCGTCATCGAGGTCGCCGAGATGACCGGCACGCACCGGGGGCCTTGGGCCGGCCTGGAACCAACCGGCCGGCCGGTGCGACTGCGCATCGTCATTCACTTTCCCTGGGACCCCGCCGCGCAGAAGTTCGCCGGCGAGAAGGTCTACTTCGACCGCGCCGCGCTGGCGGAGGACCTCGCCAAGCCGGGGACGTGAGTCCCCCGCTCGCCCGCTTGTCAGACCTTCTCCGGCACCGTGTAGGGCTTGCGGTACTCGCGCGTCAACAGCCGCGCCGCCGCGGCGTCGCCGACGATGCCCTCGGCCTTGGCGTCGATCGTCAGCCTCTTGCCGAGCCGGCACGTCGTCCCGGCCAGGCCGACCGAGTTGTCCTTGCTCAGGTGCTCCTCCATCCGGCCCAGCGCCTCGGCCACGTTCGGGTCGCCGGCCAGCGCCTTCGACCGCGGGTCGAACGGCACCTCGCCGCCCAGCCGGTACGAGATGTTGGCGAGGTGGCAAAGCGCACTGCTGTAGTGGCCTTCGAGGATGTCGGCGTCGAGGTCGGCCTGCTTGCGGCTGCGGACGGCGGCGACGAAGTTGCCGAAGATGCCACCGCCGGGGCCGCGCTCCCCGCCGCCAGCGTCGGGCACCCTCTCCGCCTTGTCGCTGCCCTTGGGGTAGAACTTGTTGCCGGCCACCGTGCCGGCCTCGAACTCCAGGACGTTGCCGACCTTCTGCCCGCGAAGGTCGCCCGTCTTCAGGCCGCGCACCTCGAAGACCAGCGTCGTGTCGCCGAAGTCCATGAACGTCAGCTGGGTGTTCGGCGTCTGGCCCTGGTCCTTGTAGCCGAACCGGCCGCCGAGGCTGAGGACGCTCCTCGGCAGCGTCGCGCCGGGGATCATCCAGCGGGCGACGTCCATCTGGTGCACGCCCTGGTTGCCGATGTCGCCGTTGCCGAAGTCCCAGAACCAGTGCCAGTTGTAGTGGACCAGGTTGGCGTGGAAGTCGCGCGTCGGGGCCGGCCCCAGCCACAGGTCGAAGTTGACCTCGTTCGGCACCGCCGTGGTCGGCTTGACGCCGATGCTGCCGCGCGGCTTGTAGCACAGGGCGCGCGAGACCAGCAGCTTGCCGAGCTTGCCCGAGCGGGCCAGGGCGGCGAGCCTGGCCCACGACGACGAACTGCGGCTCTGCGTGCCGTGCTGCACGATGCGGTGGTGCTTGCGGGCGGTCTCGACGGCGACGCGGCCCTCGCGGACGTTGTGGCTGCACGGCTTCTCGACGTAGACGTCCTTGCCCGCCTGGCAGGCCCAGATGGTGATCGGCGCGTGCCAGTGGTTCGGCGTCGCCACGGTGACGGCGTCGATCGACTTGTCTTCCAGCACCCGGCGGATGTCCTGCTCCGTCCTCGGCGTGTTGCCGCCGAGCTTCTCGACCTGCTTGATGCGCTTGTCGAACGTCCGGGTGTCGGGATCGACCAGGCAGACGACCTGGACGCCCTTCATGCCGGCCAGGGCGGAGACGTGGGCGCCGCCCCGGCCGTTGAGGCCGGCCACGGCGACGCGGATGGTGTCGGACGCGCCAAGAACCTTGGCGGACGACTTGGTTCCGGCCAGGGTGACGGTGGCGGCGGCGGCCAGCGAGCCTTGGACGAATTTGCGGCGGGACAGCTGAGACATGGGAGAGGTCTCCTCGTCGGCGGGGAACGGGCTGGGGAGGGAACGACTCTTTCCGTTGTACACGCCCGCGGCCGAGAAATCACCACCCGTCTGGCTCAGGCGGCGCTGGAGTGGGCCGGGAGTACGGCGATTCATCGTCGCCCTTTCTCACTTTCGCGCTCTCGAACTCCTAGGAAGACAGGGAAGGACTACCCGCCGTAAGGAATCGTCGCACTCCAGCGAGGGCTCATGCAGCCCGGTGACCTGACGGCTGGCTTCGCCTGGAGGGGCCCCATGGCCGAACCGTATGACTACCTGGTCCTCGGCGCCGGTATGGGCGGGCTGTCGGCGGCGGCGCTGCTGGCTCGCACCGGCCGCCGCGTCTGCCTGCTGGAGGCGCACGAGCACCCCGGTGGCTGCGCCCACAGCTTCACCAAGGGGCCGTACACGTTCTGCGCCGCCGTCCACTACATCTTCTTCTGCGGCGAGGGCGAGCCGGTCTACAACCTCCTCAGGAAGCTCGGCCTGCACCTGGAGGTGCCGTTCGACCGCCTCGACCCCGAAGGCTACGACCACTTCAACTGCCCCGCCGAGCGCCTCTCCTTCCGCATCCCCAACGGGCTGGACAAGTGGGCCGACCGCCTGGTCGATCGCTTCCCGTCGCACAAGCCAGGCATCGACCGCTTCTTCAGCGTCGTCGGCGATCTGGGCCGACAGCTGCGGCGGTTGCCGCACGCGCTGAGCTGGCGGGAGTTGCTGTCGGCCCCACTGCGCTTCCCCGCCGTGCTGCGCTACCGCCGCTGGACGCTGGAGGACCTGTTCGACGCCTGCCGGCTGCCGAGGCCGGTGCGCGCCATCCTGGCGACGCAGGTCGGCGACCTCGGCCTGCCGCCGGGGCGCGTCTCACTGGCGATCTACACGGCGCTGGTCCACGCCTACGGCTCGGGGGCGTACTACCCGCGCAAGGGGTTCCGGCACTTCGTCGAGGCGCTGGCCGGCGTCGTCCGCGACGCGCCGGGCTGCCGGCTGGAGCTGAACGCCGAGGTGGCCCAGGTGCGCTTCGACCGCGGCCGGGTCGCCGGCGTGAAGACGCGCGACGGGCGGGAGTTCGCCGCCAAGGCGGTCATCAGCAACATGGACCCCGCCGCGTTCGTCCGGCTGGCGGGGAAGGAGTTTTTCCCGCGCTCGTTCCTGCGGCGAGTCGCCTACCGCCACTCGGTCAGCTCGTTCACGCTCTACCTGGTCGTGCGCGGGCTGGACCTGAGGCGGCACGGCTTCGGGCGGTGGAACGTCTGGCACTACCCGCACCTGGACATCAACCGCACCTACCGCGAGCAGGAGGCCGGCGACCTGACCGACCCGTGGCTGTTCCTGTCCACGCCGACCTTGCACGGCGACGGCTTCGGCTGCCCGGAAGGGACCCAGATCCTGGAGGCCGTCACGACCTGCGGCCACGCGCCGTTCCGGCAGCAGCTCGCCGAGGACCGCCGCGCCTACCTGCGTGACAAGAGCGCCGTCGTCGATCGCGTCCTCGACACCCTGGACCGGCACTACATCCCCGGCGTGCGCAAGCACCTCGCCTTCCGCATGGCCGGCCTGCCGACGACGACGGAGCCGCTTCCTGCAAGCGCCGCACGGCAACATCTACGGCCTCGAGCCTGACGCCGGCTAACGTGGACTTCGGCCGGCTGCGCTTTCGGCACGCCGGTGCCCAACCCTGCTCACCGGGGCCAGCCGCCGAGTTCCCCAGCGTCGGGGCGACAGTGCTGCGGCTGCCGGCTCTACACCCACCTGACCGGCGACGGAGTCAACTCCCGCTCAACGCCATGGCCTGGTGTACGCTGTTCCTACCCAGGCCCGACCGTGAGCGGCGGAATGGTAGGGTGGGCCGAGTCTTCGAGGCCCACCGGAGCGCAGCCTTGGAGGGAGCAGGCTCTGCAAGCGTGGGTGTCCTGCCCGCCGCGGGCCTCGAAGACTCGGCCCACCCTACAAAGCTGCCGGCTCTACACCCACCTGACCGGCGACGAGGTCAACCCCGCCCGGGACCGCTACGGCCTGGTGTGATGTCTCGGCGAGGATGCGGTTCGCCGCGAACAGCCCGGTGAGGTAGCTGTCCTCCAGGCCGCAGACGTTGTAGTCGCCGACGGTGAACACGCCGGGGCGCGGCTCCAGCGGCCGCCACGCCGCCCCGGCCAGCACCACGGCGGTGCGCCACGCCACCCGGCTGACCACGGCGACGTCGTTATAGTACTTTTCGAGGTCCGGGTTATCGCTTTTGCAGAAGAGCACGTCGAGCCCGCCGCGGGGCCAGGGGAACAGCACGGTCGGCCCGTCGCCCGGCGGCAGGAACACCATTCGGCCGGGTAGATACTCCGGCCGCCTCCGCCCGCGGACGTGCAGCGTCCGGATCGGCACCTCGCGGGCGGTCAGACCCTCGGCCAGCTCCGGGCAGTAGTCGCGCAGGTTGTGCGGCGGCGTGGCGGCGACGACGAAGCGCGGCCGCAGCGTGCCGGCGTCAGTCTCGGCGCGCGGCCCGCCGGGGCCGTCCAACTCCACCCGATGGACGCGGCCGTAGCGCAGGCGGCCGCCCAGCCCCGCCGTCAGGCTCCGCGTCGTGCGGGAGTAGTCGGCCAGGTAGATGCGCAGGATCACCGGCTGGAGGCAGGCGAGGTAGTAGAACGTGTTCAGCCCGGCGGTCGGCACGAACACCGTGGAGTGGACGAGGGGGTTGGTGAACACCTCGTCCAGGTCCTCCAGCCCGCGCTCGCGGACGAACGCCGCCGCCGGCTCGTGGGCGCAGCGAAGGAGGTAATCGTCCTCGCGGAGCAGCTCCGCCTGGCAGCGGAACGGCACCCTGGTGCGCAGCCGGTTCAGCCGCCCCCGGAACGCCGCCAGGGCGGCGCAGAGGCGGGTTAGCGGGCCGAGCTGCCGCAGCGACCGGTGGTGGAAGACGGTGCGCGGGCGGCCGCGGTCGTGGTAGTAGACGTCGCAGCGGCGGACGCGCGGGCCCAGGCCGACGTGGCGGAGGACGTGGACGTAGTCGCGGGTGACGTACGTCGCCCCGAACGGCGCGCCGCAGCCGGCCGCGAACATCCGCCCGCCGAGCCGGTCGGTCAGGAGGAGGAAGTCACGGCCGGCCTCGGCCAGGCGGCGGGCGCAGGCCAGGCCGGCGATGCCGCCGCCGATGATGAGTGTCTCAGGGCTGACGTCCACGGCCGGCGCTGCTCCCCGGGTCACCGTCCACACGGGGGGTAGTCGGGCAAAAGCTGCGCCTCTCACCGGTGTCAACGTGTCTTACGGGTCGCGCCCCGCTTCTTCTCGGCCAGGCCGGCGGATTCCAGCTTGGCCGCGGCGGCGGCCGCCAGCTTGTTCCTGGGGAAGCGCTTCCGCAACAGGCCCAGCACCGCGCCGCCGAGGGAGCGCAGCCCCTCCTCGGGCGACTCCGTCAGGTCGAAGCCAAGGTAGTACAACTCCTCCGCCCCCAGCCAGGCGGCCTTCTCGAGGTGGGCGAGCACCGCCGGGCCGTCCTGGTGGGCCAGCTCGGCGAACGAGCCCAGGCAGGGGTCCTGGGCCCGCGCCTCGCCGCCCAGCTCCTTGGCCGACACCTTCAGCCCGCACGTCGCCAGCGCCAGCCGGTAGGGAAAGCCGGCGGCCGGGTCGCGGGTCAGGGCGCGGTAGACCAGGTGGGCGGCGTCGAACGCCTCCTTGGCGACCAGCGCCTTGGCTCGCTTCTCCAGTCGGTCGCGGAGCCCGGCGTGGCTCCCCTCGCGCAGCAGGAACAGCAGCGGGTCGGCCCGGCGGTCGCCGGCCTCCAGGTACTTCGACGCCTTGGGGAACAGGCTCGTCGATCCAGGCCTCGGGGTCGGCCTGTACGAACGGGGCCAGGACCCGGGCCAGCGGCCAGGCGGCGTCGGTCGTCTCGGCGGCGGCCAGCCGGACCGCCAGCGCCTTGCGGCCGCGGTCGGTCTGGCTGAGCCGGGCCAGGACCTCCTCGCGGTACGCCCGGTCGGGGTGGCCCAGCTGCCCCAGGAGCGTCTCGGCCACGTCCGCGTCGTCGCGGCCGCCAACCTTGGTCAGCGCCAGTCGCCGCCCCGCCAGGCCCGGCGAGCGGAACAGCGGCAGCCACTCGGCGGCGGCCTTGTCGGGGGCGGGCAGCTTGTCGAGGATCATCAGGGCGGGGGCGGCCACGCGGAAGTCTTGGTCGCAGGCGCAGCGAATGAGGCGATGGCGCTGCTCCTTCGAGGGGGACTGCACCCACCTGCCCAGGGCGGCCAGGGCGTTGGCCCGGGCCTCGGGGGGGTGCGGCGGCAGGACGCGGTCCCACAAGAGCGGCGCGGCCCGGTCGTCGTTGAGCAGGCCGGCCAGGCGGATCACTCCGGCCTCGGCCGCGGGGCTGAGCTTTCCCGCCGGGTCGCCGGCCAGCCGCAACAACTCATCGGCGAGGGCGCGCCTCCGGCCGGCGTCCAGCCCGGGGATGGCCGCCGACAGGGAGGCGACGGCGGCCTGCACCACGGCGGGGTCCTTGTCGAGCAGGATCTCCAGTTCCTTGACGTCGCCGGTGCCGGCAACGCCGGCGCCGGCCAGGGCCGAGGCGATGTAGCGGCGCAGGCCCGGCGCGACGTGGGGCATCAGCTCGTGGAGCAGCTTACGCCCCTTGGCCCCCAGCCGGGCGGCGACCTCGGCCGCCCGCACCGCTTCCGGGCCGCCGGCCCTGATCCGCTCGGTTAACGACGGCAGCGCCTTCTCGACGCGCAGCTTGCCTGCCGCCGCGATCGCCCGCAGCCGCACCTCGCCGTCGTCGTCACCCAGGGCGGCCAGGACGGCGTCGTGGACGGCCGCGTCGCGCGGGCCGACCTCGCCGAGCACGGTCACCGCCGCCCGGCGCACCTCGACGTCGTTCGCGGGGGCCAGCAGGTCCAGGATCTTCTTGAGAGCAACTTGCATGACGGACGGCCTGGGAGAGTAGACAGTGGTAAGCAGGGAGCGCGTCCCGTCTTCGCCTTCTTCTACTGTCTACTGTCTACTACCTACTGTCCACTCTCCAAGGGAACTTCCCCCCGATCGTTCACGTCTGTAAAGTAGTGAGGGGGAGAGTCGCCCCGCTCTCCGCGGACCCAGAGAGCCGAGTAGAACGAGAGAGGAGCAACCCATGAAGGCTCGCACGAACGCGCCCCGCGCGCGTCTTGAACTCGACCGCCTGGAGGAGCGCGCGACGCCCACGGCCTCGGTCGTGAGCGGCAACCTGGTGGTCGTCGGCACGACGGGCAACGACAACGTGGCCGTCTTCCGAGTCGGCGACAACTTCCGCGTCCGCGAGGGCGGCACGGTGACAAACTTCGCCGTGTCGTCGGTCACCGGCAACGTCCAGTTCACCGGCGACGCCGGCAACGACCGGTTCGTCAACCTGACCGCCCTGCCCACGGTGGCCGACGGCGGGGCCGGCAACGACGTGCTGATCGGCGGGTTCGGCTTCGACACGCTGACCGGCGGCGACGGCAACGACGTCCTGTCGGCCAACCTGGACACCAAGGGCAGCACGATCACCGGCGGACTGGGGGCGGACACGATCACCGGCAGCCGGGGCAACGACACGATCGTCGCCGGCACCGGCGGCGCCACCGAGGGCGACACCAGCCGGAACTTCGTCCTCGGCCTGGCCGGCGACGACACGATCACCGGCGGGGCCGGCATCGACGTGCTGTCGGGCGGGTTCGGCAACGACACGCTCAACGGCGGGGCGGGCAACGACCGGCTTTACGGCGACTTCGGGGCCGACGCGCTCAACGGCGAGGCCGGCGACGACTACCTCAACGGCGGCATCGACAACGCCGTGGACACGCTGACCGGCGGCGACGGGGCGGATCGGTTCGTGAACAACTTCTTCCTGGGCTTCCTGCCCAACGCCAAGAAGGACACCCTCGTGGACTTCGTCCCGGGTACCGACACAAAGGTCCGGTTCTGAGGCGGCGCGACCCCCATGGCGGCGAGCCGGGGGCGTCAGCCCCCGGGGGGGGCGCCCCCTCCCCTCCGGTCACTGACGCCCCGGCTCGCCATCACACTTCGCCTGCAACGCACCCCGAGCCGTAAGTAGCTGTGGACGGCACCGACAACCTCACTCGGCTCGGTGGTGATCGGGCGGCAGGGTAATCCCCACCTCTCGCATGCACTTCCGTACCCTGTATCGCGTTCTTTACACTGCCGGCCTTGCGTCCCGGTAACAGGAGGGCACGCGTCACCCCCTGATTTCCCCGTCTTCCGTGTCATCCTCACATGTTTATTCGATGGGGCTAGCGGAATGGCGGCCCGACGGGGAGGCGAATGAGGCTGTGGCGCGGGGTTTGCTAAAGCAGACAGGCTTGTCGCCCTACGAACACAAACCTTGGCCCATCGGGGGGCTCGTCATCGACAGCCAGCCCCACGCGATCCCCGGCGGGCCGGTTGGCAACGGCACGGGCCATGACGATTCTTCCGAGACTTGGGACCACCAAGCCCCTGGCAGGCTCATCGCACGCGCCGGCTGCCAGGGGGCCGACTCGCGGGTCATGCCCGGCCGTGGGCGGGCGAGACCCGCGGATCGACTTCTTCCGGGGGCTGGTCCTGCTGCTGATCTTCAGCTCGCACCTGAACCCGAACTTCCTCAAGAAGTTCCTGCCCAACTCCTGGGGGCTGTCCGACGGGGCCGAGGTGTTCGTGTTCCTCTCCGGGTACGTCTGCGCCTTCTCCTACCGCAAGACGCTGGCGTCGGGGGGCCTGCTGGCGACCCAGGCGAAGGCCCTGGCCCGGTGCTTCGAGATCTACGCCACGCAGGCCGTGACCCTGGTGCTCCTGCTCGCGGCCCTGGGCGCGCTGTCGCCCTCCTACCCCTGGGCCGTGGAGGCTGCCAGGGCCGGGCTGTTCCTCAGCCGCCCGGCCGAGGCCTACTCCAGGTTCGCCGTGCTGGGCTACTTCCCCTGGTGCTTCGAGATCATGGCGATGTACTTCGCCTTCCTCACCACGCTGCCGGCCATGCTCTGGCTGGGGGTGAACGTCTCCCTCCGGGCCATGGTCCTGACCTCCGCCCTGCCCTACCTGGCCGTGCAGTTCGCCCCGGAGGTCGTCCGCCTGCCCCCCCCGTGGTGGCAGGCCTGGTACTTCCGACCGCTGGCCTGGCAGTTCCTGTTCGCCTTGGGGATGGCGTGGGCCCTGCGGGCCTCGCGGCCGGGGGGGTGGGCGCCGTACGGCCGCAGTTGGGTGGCGGCGGCGGCGACCCTGGTCGCCCTGGGGGTGGTGGGGAAGGTGGCCTACTCGGCCTGGGTGCAGCCGGGCTACTTCGAGGACCTCTTCGCCGTCCTGGCCCGGGGAGAGGCTCGCCCCCTGCCGATGATGCGGCACCACCTCCCCGGCACGGACAAGCCGACCCTGGGCCCCTTGCGGCTGGCCTTCTTCCTCTGCCTGGTCTACCTGTGCGCCTACCTGGTGCCGCGGGCGGGCCGCTGGTGGGGCCACCCGGTGGCCCGGGCGGTCAGCGTCTGCGGCCAGCACTCCCTGCCGGTGTTTTACCTGGGCGTCCTGCTGGTCAACGTGGCGAACGTCCTGCTCCAGGGCCCGGCCGGCCGGCCGGGGTGGCAGCTGGTCGCGAACGGGGTGGGCTGGCTGGCCCTGGTCCTGTTCGCGCTGGCCTTGCGAGGGTTCAGGGCCGTCCTGAAAGCGAGGCGGCACGAGGCGACCCAGGAAGCGGCGTGAAGGGTGGCTTCAGGCTGAAGGAGCCGAATGGCCGTCGTGGCCAGCGAGTGGGGGGACTCCACCGGTTCGCCATCGAGGCCCTGGCCGCGCACCGGGAGCTGACGCGGGAGGGGAACATCCAGGCGAAGGTGGTCTTCTGGGCCAGACCAAGTGTGGGGTTAGGGTGGAAGTTGCCTCCCAGTTCGTGAGGGAAAAGCAATGTCCGCCGCAACTTGTTGTCACGAAATATCTTGCGATGTCGGGGCGGCTGGATTCGAACCAGCGACCTCCTGAACCCCATTCGGGGTGGCGAAGCGGAGATGGGTCGTATTTCCCGTGGCCTATCGCGGATCGGCGTTTCCACACATCACACACTTTAGCGGGAATCACACGGATTCCCACCGTTCTTACTGCCCTTACTGCCCATGGGCCGCGCCGCTGCGGTTCGTACCGTTCGGCTTGGCGGCTGGTCACTTCCGCGTCCTACCGCGACCTCGTCGATACCAACTAACCCCGGCCAACCCCAAGCGCGACCCGTGCCCAGGTCGCGCGGTCACGACGCGACCGACCTGAACGACGCGCGGGATCCCCGTGCCGCGGAGGGGGTTACTTCGACAAGCCGCTGTCGCCGAGCCACTCGGTGAAGCGCTCGGGCCAGCGGGCGGCAGCGCTGGGCTTGGCGTCGGGCCGGTAGCCGAAGCCGTGCCCGGCGTTGGCGAAGATGTGAAGCTCGGCGGGGACCTTCGCCGCCTTGTACTTCAGGTACAGCGAGGCGAGCCCCTCGGCGATGTCGGGGCGGTCCTTGTACCCCGCCGCGAGGAACGCCGGGGGCATGCCCGGCTCGGCCTTGAACCGGCCCGAACTCCCCGGGTAGATGAGGGCCTGGAAGTCGGGCCGGCTGCTCTGCCGCTCGACGGGGTCGGCCGCCTCCCTGTCGCCGGGGTCGCTCTTCATGGCCGCGTAGGCGGCCAGCTCCCCGCCCGCGGAGAAGCCTAGGACGCCGACGCGGTCGGCCTTCAGGTGCCACTCGGCGGCCCGGCTGCGCACCAGGCGAATGGCCCGGCGCGTATCGGCCATCGCGTGGCCCTGAACGGTGTAGGTGCTGCCTATCTCCCGGGCGAGTCGGTATTTGAGCACGAAGGCGGTAATCCCCCGGTCGCGGAGCCACCCGGCCAGCGCGTAGCCCTCGTGGCCCAGGCAGAGCTTGGAGTGGCCGCCGCCGGGGCAGATGATGACGGCCGTGCCGGTCGACTTGCCGGCGTCGGGGACGTACGGGGTGAGCGTGGGGTTGTGGACGTTCGAGACGTTGGCGCCGTCGGCTTTCTCGGCCTCGGCCGAGCGTGCTTCGGAGCCCGGGGCGCCCTTGGGCCAGAGCGGGATGGCCGCGGGCGCCTTCCTCGGCAGCTGGGCGAGGGCCGGCACCGCGGTGAGCAGAATCGCAAGCGCGACGGGGTGTGACCGCATGGCGTCTCCTGGTTGTGTGCGGGGTCAGCGGCGGGACGCGGCGGCGACGCGCTCCGCCGCCAGATCGCGCGGGTGGCGTTTCGCCCCTCGGCGCGGCAGCGACGTGAGCACGACGCAGACGGTGCCGCTCGCGGGGTCGGCCCAGCAGAGCGTCCCCGTCGAGCCGGTGTGGCCGAAGGTCCGCTCGGAGCAGCCGGGGCTGCCCGACTCCTTGCCGACGGCGAACCCGAGCCCCCGCGGCGTGAAGCCCTTCGGGTTGTGGTTCTGGGTCATCAGCCGGGCCGTCTCGGGCTTGACGGCCTCGCCGCGCCCCCCCAGGAACTCGCCCCGGAACCGGGCGACGTCCGGGGCGGAGGCGTGCGTGCCTCCCCAGGGGGCGCCCAGCCTCCGCCAGTAGGGGCTGTTCCAGTCCCACCCCTTGGCCTTGGGGTCGCCGCCCCCCGACTCCGGCGCGGCGCCTTCCGTCTGGCAGGGGGTCATGTCTTCGAGCTTGAACCGCCCGAGCCCCTGGGCCGAGCGCTTCATCCCCAGGGGCTGGAACACGGCCTTGTCTACGAGGGTGAGGATGTCGGTCCCGCTGACGACCTCCGCGACGCGCGCGGCGAGCAGGATCCCCATGCTCGAGTACTGATAACGGGCGCCGGGGGCGAAGTCGAGCCGCGTGCGGATGGCCCCTCGGCGAAGTCCTTGAGCGGCGCGTGCTTCCGGCGCATCTCGTCGTTGTTAGGCAGCTGGTCAGGCAGGCCGGAGACGTGGGTCAGCAGGCTGCTGAATCGTCGCCTTCTCCCGCCCGTCGCCTTGGAACGCGGGCAAGAACCTCTTCACGGGGTCGTCGAGCCGGAACTTCCCCCGGTCGAACAGGGTCATGACGGCGGCCACGTTGATGGGCTTGGAGACGGAGCCGAGCAGAAACATCGCGTCGCCGGAGGCGGCCTTCCCGAAGTGGCGCGTGAACGACTCGCCCTTCTGTGCCACGTGCAGCACGGCGGCGCCCACCTCCTTGCCTGACGTGGCTCGCTCGAGCACCTCGGCCGCGGCGTCCCACCGACCCCCGCCCAGGGCGGCGGACAAGGTGGGGGCGGTCGTACCGGCAAGGGCCGCCCGAAGAAACTCGCGCCGCTTCATCGCGCCGGCCCCTCCGCGTGGGAAAACTGGGTGGGAGCCATGATGGTAGTGGGCATGGTACCGCTCGCGGGCTGGGAAGGCGACGCGGCCCGCGGGTAGCCTACTGAACGCGCCTGCCCTGGCCATCCCACCCGCTGTCCATGCCAAGCGCGACCGAGCGGGCACCGGGACGTTCCCCGACGCTTAGGCCGAAACGCAAGTTGGCGACCGCCACGACGCCCCGGTACACTACTCCCATCCCACCTGATGCAAGGACACCCGCCATGCTCCGCATCCTCGGCCACCCCTCCCGCGCCTGCGACGGCCTAACCCGCCGCGAACTGCTCACCGCCGGCGCACTCTCGCTGCTCGCCCCCGCCCTGGCACGCTCCAACAGGCCGTCGTCCGCGGGCACTGCCAAAGCCGTCATCCTCATTGACCTGTTCGGCGGCCCCTCCCACATCGACACGTTTGACCCCAAGCCCGACGCCCCCGCCGAGGTCCGCGGCGAGTTCGCCACCGTCGCGACCCGCCACGCCGGGGTCCGCTTCACCGAGCACGTGCCGAGGCTGGCCCGGATGGCCGACCGCTTCTGCCTGATCCGCACCGTCTCCCACCGCTACAACAGCCACAACCCCTATGGCGTGATGACCGGCTTCGACGGCGGGCAGGACCAGACCAACTATTTCGCCCGCCCCACCGACCACCCGTCGATCGCGTCGGTGGCCCAATACCTGGGCGGCCTGCGGGAAAGGCGAGACCTGCCCCCTTACGTCGTGCTGCCGGCGTTCCCCGGCTACTCGCAGGGCCTGCGGCGGGCCGGCCCCTACGGGGGCTACCTCGGCTCGGCGTACGACCCGCTGTTCTCCGCGTGCGACCCGAAGTTCTCCGGCACCCTCGCCGACTCCGGCGATTTCTACGACGCCGACAGGACGCCGATGGGCGACCCGCGGCTGCCCGACCTCTCCGGGGACCTGACGCTCGACGCCCTGGACAGGCGGCGCGGCCTGCTGTCGCAACTGGATGACAGGGCGCGCCGGCTGGCCAAGTCGGCCGAGGGGTCGCGGCTGACGCGGCAGCAGGCGAAGGCGTTCGACCTGCTGCTGTCTCAGAGGGCCAGGGAGGCGTTCGACGTGTCGCGCGAGCCACCGGCGTTGCGCCAGCGCTACGGGCGCGACCTGTTCGGCTCGAGCACCCTGATGGCGCGACGGCTGGTCGAGGCCGGCGTGTCGTACGTGGCGATCCACACCGAGGCGAAGCCGAACGGCCACTGGGACACGCACAGCAACAACTTCAACATGCTCAAGAGGCTCCTGCTGCCGTTCCTCGACCGCGCCCTAAGCGCCCTGATCGAGGACCTGGACGCGCGGGGGATGCTGGCCTCGACGCTGGTGGTGGTGACCGGCGACATGGGCCGGACGCCGCGGGTCAACAAGCAGGCCGGGCGCGACCACTGGCCGCAGTGCGGCTTCTGCATCCTGGCCGGCGGCGGGACACGGCCAGGGGTGGTCGGCACGAGTGACAGGCAGGCGGCGTACCCGGTCGAGCACCCGGTTTCGTCGGGCGACCTGGCGGCGACGATGTATCACCTGATGGGCGTCGATCCGGAGGCGACGGTGCCGGACCAGACGGGCCGGCCGGTGCACATCAGTCACGGCGGCAAGGTGGTACGCCAGGCGCTGGCGTGAAAGGTGATTCCCATGTCCAGTCGCAATCGTGTGCTCCTCCTGATCGTCGCGTTGGCCGGGTTGGCCCTGTCCAACCTCCCGAAAGGGGGCGGCGCGACACCCGGCCAAATCCCCGGAAAGACCAACAAGGTTCGGGCGGGGCAGCTCCTGGCCGGCGTCGCCAGGGTCGAGATCACCAGCAAGAAGGCCCTGCCGGTCAACGACCCGTTGTACGTCAAGGCGCTCGTCGTCAAGAACGACTCGGCGACCGCAGCGGTCGTCACCCTCGACGCGGTCGCCGTCGGCGAGATCGGGCACATCGGCAACGACTACCTCGGCAAGGTGCGTGCCCGGTTGCAAAAGGAGCTTTCGATCGCGCCCGAATGCGTGATGGTCAACGCGAGTCACTGCCACGGAGTCGTCTGCCCCGACGTTGATGACAGGACCGTCGAGGCGGTGAGGCAGGCCGCCCGGAACATGGTCCCCGTGAGGGTTGGCGTCGGGGTCGGCCACGAGGATCGCGTCTCGGAGAACCGCAGGCTGAAGCTGAAAAGCGGCAAGGAGGTGGACGTCCGCCACGCCTACTCGATGCCGGCCGACGAGGAGGTCGCGGAGGTGGGTCCCATCGACCCGGAGGTCGGCGTCCTTCGCCTGGACAGGGAGGACGGTCGGACGCTGGCAGTGGTGTACAACTTCGCCTGCCACCCCATCATGGGCGTGCCGAACGGCGGGAACACGGCGGACATGACTGGTTTCGCCTCCCGGGTGATCGAGAACAACCTCGGCGAGGGCACGATCGCCCTGTTCGTGCAGGGGTGCGGTGGGGACATCAACCCGGTCGGGTACAAGGACATCCACCGGCCCCGCGACGCCGAGCCGCTGGGCAACCTGCTGGGACTGAGCGTGCTGCGGGCAGTGAGGAAGGTCCGGTGCGTGGACGGCGGGACGTTGCGTGTGCTCAACGAAAGCCTGGAGCTGCCGAGGGCGGACCTGACCGGCCGTATCGACTCCCTGCTCAAGGAGCAAGGGAGGCTACTTCAGTCGCTACAGGGGACGACGCTCAACCTGCGGTCCTTCCTCGAGCTGGCCGGCAAGAACGCCGCCTCGGCGGAGTTCCCCTCGTACTACTCGCACCGCTACCTCCACGAGAAGAAGGCCGGACGCGCCGACCTGAGCCGACTCGACAGGGAGAATCGAGACAACGTGAAGGCCTACGTTCAGAACATCCGCACCATGGAGGAGCTGACGAGGCTACAGACCAACCTCGCCCTGCTGCGGAAACACCAGGAGCGCAACCGGCTGGCCGGGATGAAGCCGCTGAAGGTCGAGATGGTGGGCCTGCGAATCGGTGACTTCGTGTTGATCACTTTTCCCGGGGAGCTGACCGTGGAGATCGGCCTGAACATCAAGAAGTCAGCCCCCGGCAAGCACACCTTCGTGGCCGGTTACACGAACGGGTACATTTACTACACGCCGACGGCTCGGCAGCTCCAGAACGTCGGCGGCGCCCAGGAGGACAGCGACTGCCTGCTCGCCCCCGAATGGGAGAAGCTCTTCCTGGGCAGGGTGAGCCAGATGCTGAAGAAACTACAGTGAGATCGGTCACGGCATCAGGAGGAGACGTTCATGGGCGCGCAGCGGAAGGCCGAGGAACTGGGAATCACCTTCCCCACGAAGGAGAAGGGCTACCTCAACCTGTGTGTCCGGACGGGGAGACTCCTCGTGACGTCGGGGCACGTCAGCGACATCAAGGGCAAGCTGGGGGCTGGGCTGACGGTGGAGCAGGGCTACCAGGCCGCCCGGGAGTGCGCGGTCAAGATCCTGCAATCGGTCCACCAGGCCCACGGCACGCTCGACGGCCTCCGCGTCCTGAAGCTGCTGGGCTGCGTCAACTCCGCGCCGGACTTCACCGACCAGCACCTGGTCGTCAACGGCGCGTCCGACATCTACCACCAGGTCTTTGGCAAGGACGACCTCGGCCACCACGCCCGCAGCGCCCTGGGCTTCGCCGCATTGCCGACCGGGGTGGCGGTCGAGGTCGAGGCGATCTTTGAGATCGCGTAGGGCGCCCACGTGATCGCGGCCTTTCTGACCGCCGGTGAGCACGGAAAGGCGGCGCGCCCTCTTCTCGTGCCCTTCCCGTCGCCCATCCCGGCAAGATGTGCCCCGGTGAGCCTGTGATGAATCAACGGCGGAGTCGAATGGAGCGTGGGCTGCCGGTGTACCTGCTCGTCGCGGCTGTCCTGTTTAGCACGCCGATCGGTGCGGCGGGGCCGGCGCCAGTTGCGATCGACGCGCCGAGGGCCTATCAGGTGGTCCAGCGGGTCGGTTTCGACCCCTCGGTCGCCCCGAAGCAGGAGCCGGGGGGCGCCGCGTTCGGCTTCGCGGACATCCCCGTGCGCGCCGACTTCGGCAAGGGGAAGGGCCGCGAGACCTGGGAGTACCGCGTCGTATTGCTCGAGGGCGCAGAGGGACGCGAGGTCAGCTGGTCGAAGCTCGACGTCGGGCCGGCAGGCGCACAGGCGCGAGTCCCGGCGGGCGGGTGGTATCGGCTGGAGGTACGCTGCCGGGAGACCGGTGACGTGACCCGATTCGGTTCCGTCGCGCCAGTCGGCGTGGGGGAGGTGTTCCTCGTCGCCGGCCAGTCCTACGCCACGAACTGCAACGACGAGCGGTTGAGGGTCGCCGACCCGCGGGGGCGCGTCGCTGCATGCAACACCGCGACCGGAACGTGGGCGGTGGCGCATGACCCGCAGCCGGCCCCGGACGGCAGCGACGGCGGGTCGATCTGGCCGCCGCTGGGCGACGCCCTGGTCAAGGAGTTCCGCGTGCCCGTCGGCTTCGCGAACGTGGCGTTCGGCGGTACGTCATCCCGCCAGTGGCTGCCGGGGGGGAAGCTGCACCCGCGGCTCGTGAAGGCGGGAGAGTCCCTCGGACAGTTCCGCGCCGTCCTGTGGCAGCAGGGCGAATCGGACGTCATCGCCAGGACGACAACGGCGGACTACGTCGCCAACATCGAAACTATCCGCGCCACCGCCGCGAAGGCCTGGCGCGTCGGGGTGCCCTGGCTGCTGGCGAAATCGACCCACCACCCGACCGTCTACAACGACAGCGACGGAGAAGGCCGCATCCGCACGGCGATCGACGAACTGGTGAAACGGCCCGGCTTCGAGGCCGGCCCCGACACGGACACCCTGACGGGCGACAACCGCGGCGACGCGAAGTCGCGCCGGCACTTCACAGGGGTCGGCCAGCGCCGCGCGGCCGGGCTGTGGTTCGCCGCCCTGAAACGGCACTTGAACTCGGCGCGGCCGATACGCGAGCGGCTGCCGGAGTTGAAGTTGCTGGAGCCGGCCTGGCTGTCGCCGGTCGTCCATCGGGAGAGCAGCGTCCTGTTGCAGCTGCGACCGGGCGGCCCGATCACGGCCCGACTCGCCTTCCCGGCCTCGCACATCCTGGAGGTCACGACGGCCGACCGCCGCCACCGGTTCGACCCCGACGACGCGAAGCTCTCGGACGACGGTCTGGTGTTGACCATCGTCAGAACGGGGCCGGTCGCGCCGATTCGCGCCGCGGAGTTCTTCCCCCCGAAGGACGCGTCGAACAGCTACCGGCACCGGGTCGGGCACCCCGACCAGAATCTGCTGTACCGCCCCGGACGCTGGTTCCACGACCGGAACGTCGAGATCACCTACCGGCGGGGCGACCTGCCCGGCCCGCCAGCCATGACTGCCGGGTCACTCCCGAAGACGCTGGCCCGGATCAACGCCGGGAAGCCGCTCACCCTGGGGATCAGCGGCGACAGCATCTCGACCGGCCTGGATGCGTCTGCCTTATCGAAGGCTCCGCCCAACCAGCCGGGATACCCGGACCTCGTGGCGGCCCAGTTGCAGGCGACCTGCGGTTGCGACGTGGCGCTGAAGAACAGGGCCGTCAGCGGCTGGAGTGTCGCCAACGGGGTCAAGGACCTCGACAAGCTGCTCGCCGAGAAGCCGCACCTGGTCGTGGTCGCCTACGGTATGAACGACGTCGGACGCCGCGACCCCAGGTGGTTCGGGAAGCAGACGCGCTCGATCCTCGACCGGGTTCGCGGAGCCGCCTCCGAGGCCGAGGTGATCCTGGTCTCGCCGATGCTCGGGCACGCCGAGTGGGTCCACACGCCCCGCGAGATGTTCGCCAGGTACCGCGACGAGCTGAAGGCGCTGACGGGACCCGGCGTCGCCCTCGCCGACGTGACCGCGGTCTGGGAGCTGCTGTTGCGCAACAAGCACGACCTGGACCTCACCGGCAACGGCCTGAACCACCCGAACGATTTCGGCCATCGGGTGTACGCCCAGGCGATCCTGTCGCTGCTGACCGGGCCGGCAAAACCCCCTACCTCGAAGTGACTCAATCCGTGGAGACAGCTCGTGCGATACGCTGCCGCGGCTTCCCTCGTTCTCCTCTGCTGCCCCGCCGCCGGGGCGCAGCCTCCCGATCCGAAATCCTGCTAGTTGCCCCGGCCGGAACCACCCATCACGCCGTGGTCGGAACTCATCCTATGCGGTTCCCCGCCTATCGCCCAAGGTCCGTGTCCAGCGCGATCCGTGGCGACCTGAACGGCTTCCGCGTCGTCCGCGTGAAGCGGAGGGGATGACGTCGTTCGCGTCCGGTCCGCCCTCACGCTTTCAGCGTCACCTCCGCGACCACGGCCCCGTCGAGCTTACTCATCTTGAGCGTCAGGGCCTTCCGCGTGGCCGTGCCGTGAATGACGGTGGCGTGGCGCGGCTGCGGCCCGCCGCCGACGAACTGGCCGATCGACTGGCCCTTCCCGGCTGGCATCCAGGTGTGGTCGTGGGTGTGGCCCGAGACCACCACCTTCACCCCGGCGGCGGCCAGGAGCGGCTCCCACGCGTCGCGGCACGGCCTGGAATACTCCCACCAGTCGATGCCCTTGCGGTCGCGCACCCACCACAGCGGGATGTGGCAGAACAGCACGCGGTGCGGGGCGTCGCGGAACCACGGCTCGCGGACGACCTGCTTCAGCCACTCCGCCTGCTCGCGCCTCATCGCGGCGAACGCGGTGACGCCGCCCAGCCACTCGCTGTCGTCCGGCTTGTCCTCGCCCGTGTCCAGGACCAGCGCGGCCACCGGGCCTGAGCGGAAGGCGTAGTAGAAGCGGTCGCCGGGCGTGCCGGTGTACTCGTGCAGCAGCCGCGCCTTCGGCCCGCGGACGTCGTGGTTGCCGCGGACGTACGCCAGCGGCCAGCGGTCGGCGACGGCCAGCCCCTCCGGCGCCAGGAACTGGGCGCGCATCCGGCTTTCCTCGTTGACGTCGTTGGTCTGGTCGCCGTTCCACAGCAGGAAGTCGGGCCTGATCTCCGCCGTCTTCGCGTGCAGCTTCCTCAGCGTCTCGGGCTGCTCGTGCGTGTCGTTCCAGACGACGAAGCTCGTCGTGTCCGCCTCCGGGTCGAGCGTACGGAATGAGAACACCGGCCCCGCTTCCGGCTTGCCGGGCTCGATCTTTCCGTACTTGAACTCGCGCACGTTGACCCAGCCGACGGACCGGGCCGTGACGCGGTACCGGATCGCCTTCCCCGGCGGAAGGGGGGGCAGGCGGAACTTCAACACGTACTGCTCGTACGGCAGCAGGCCCGCCCTCGCCGCATCGACACGCCGGAACGCGCCGCCCTCCACCGCGTACTCGAGGAACCCGGTGGCGTGGCGCTGGAGCGGTTGGAGGACCGTGATCGCGTCCGCCGCCGGGCCGGTGACCACCGGGCTGCCACCGAACACAGGCCCCGGGCCGGAGCCGGCTGTGAACGCCTGTGGCCCGGCCACCTCTTGCGCCGCCCCCGGCGCCCCCGCGCCGAGGAGCGACGGCGCCAACCCGACGCTCGCGGTGCCGCCCTTGAGGAACGACCGTCGATTCATAGGGCCCCCCCTTCATCACTTCATCGCCCTGTCCGTCCACACCTTCCGCGACCCCTCGATCCGCAGCGGGCCCGCGACCTCCTTGCCGTCGCGGACGACGACGTAGGCGTCGGCGCCCTTCACACTGCCCCACCGGAGCGTCGCCCGCCCGCCGGCCTTCACCTCCGCGGAGGCGGCCGAGCGCCGGCCCTGCGGGCCGACGGCGATGAGCGCGTACCGGCGCTCGCCCGAGCCGTCGTCCTTCACCACGACCGGCGTGCGGGGAACGGCGACTTCGGCCTTCCGCAGGTCCCCGCCCCACAGCTGAAGCACCTCGCCGGGGTAGGGCAGCCCGCCACCGCCGTAGCCTCCCCCGCCCAGCGACATCATCCCCTGCCCGATCAGCGCGTCCGTCAGCGGCTCGCCGTGCCGCGGCCGGAAGGTCTGGAAGCGAATGCGCCCCGGGTGGGTCAGGCCCGACCACTCCTTGAGCGGGACCTCGGACGGCTCCAGCCCCTCCCCCTGGATGATCGCCATCTGCCGCCACGCGCCGTCGATCCAGACGTTCCAGGAGATGTGCCCGGGGGCGCGCCGCAGGCTGCCGTCTTTTTCCAGGGCGTGGAACCGGTCGTCGAAGGGGTCGTCCAGCTCCCCCTTGATCAGCCGGCTGCGGACCCACAGACCGCCGGGGCCGTCCCCCAGCGACCGCGCGTAGAGGCCGCGCGGGATCTGGTGGGCCTCGAAGCCCTTCTCCCACGGCTGACCGGTGTCGGAGACGATCAGTTCCTTCCTCACGACCAGCCGGTCCACCTCGAGCACCCTGGGGCGCTCAGGGATTGCCTGCATGACCCCGATTGTGGACACGACCGACAGGAGGATGGTCACCAGACGGTCCTTCATGAGACGGACTCCCGTGGTGAATGTGGAAAGGCGGCGACGCGCCCTCCCGATCACTCGGCCGGACCGGTTTGAACTTTCGCCGGCCGCGACCCAGCTGTCGAACGGCCTTGTCGTTCATCCGACCGGTTGCGCCCGGCCGGTCCTTGCCGCCTCGTAAAAGGCAAAAATGCCGCGGAGCACGTGCAGCGCCTCCTGCCCGGTGATCGGCGGGTCGGCTAGCCCGGCGCTCGCACGCACGCAGGCCCGCAGGAACGGGAGGTAGCCGCGCTCGCCCTTGGGGTAGGTGAAGCGCTCGACCTTCGGCGCCTTGGCGTCTTTGGTGCTGTACCACTCCAGGGGCTGCTCCTCGACCGCCGCGAGCCGGAGCCACCCGCGCGAGCCCCAGATCTTGACGTGGGAGTGGTACCCACTGTCCAGGTAGTACCCGCACAGCATGGTGCCGTGGCCCCCGTTGTCGAAGCGCAGGCTCAGCGCCGCCGAGTCCTCGACATCGATCGGTTGGCCTCCGACGACGCCCGCGAAGCCGGCCACGTCCTTGACCTTCAGCCCGGTGACGTGCAGGAGCAGGTCGAGCCAGTGGATGCCGACCCAGGCCAGCTGCCCGCCGCCGGCCCGGGACTTGGTGCAGAACCACGACTTGCGGTACTCCGCGCTCTTCAGTCGCGTCTGGTCGGTGACGAGATGCACCTCCGCCCCGTAGACCTTGCCGAGCGTCCCGGCCTGGACGAGCCGGCGCGCTTCGCGCACGGGGGCGTGCGAGCGGTTAGCAAACGCCATCATGAGGTGGCGGTGCTTCACCTCCGCCTTGCGGACGAGCTTCTCGAAGTCCGCCGCCTTCGTGCAGGAGGGCTTCTCGGCGAAGACGTGACAGCCCGCCTCGAGCGCGGCGTCGATCGCCGCCGGGGCGGCGGCAGCCTCAAGGCTCACGACTGCCAGGTGGGGCGCGAACTCCTTCAGCATCGACGACGCGTCCCTGTACGCCCTGTGAAACTTGGCCCCGAAGGCCTTGCGGGCGGTGGCCTCGCTCTTGCCGCTGGGGTCCACCAGGGCCACCGATTCGGCTTCCTCGATCTGCGCCAGGGAGCCGAAATAGTCCGCCAGATGCGCGCCGTCTTGCTGAGTGATGACGGCAGCCTTGATCGTCTCCGGCATCGGGGAATCCTCCGTGGTGACGCGGCCTCATCCCACCGCTGCGCGAGATGCCCAGTGATTCAGCTGCTTCCCGCGGCCCTCGCGCGACTCGCTCACCGCCATAGCGCCATGCTCGTTCCGGGATAGTTGACGTTAAGCGGGAGTCTTTTCAGAGCTAACTGCCCACCCCGTCTGAGCCCGCTGCATGCCCGGACATTCTACCGGCGTTGCCGCGGATCGCCCCGCTGGTTTCGACGTACCCCGTCGCGTAGAGTTACTGTCGTGTGACGGTGGCCCCGCTTTCCTCCCAGCCAAGGGAGCCGTCCGATGCGACCCGTCATGGTGGCCTCGGCGTTCGTCTGTGCCTCCGCCGTGGCGCCGGCCCAGGACGACTCCCGGCCGGCGTCGTCGAACGTCCGGGGCGCGGAGTACCCCCGCGTACACCAGGACCGGCGGGTCACGTTCCGGCTGAAGGCGCCCGCCGCCCGTAAGGTGCAGGTGCAGCCCGGCGGGGCCGACAACGGGCTCGGCAAGGGGCCGCTCGACATGACCAGGGGCGACGACGGCGTCTGGGCCGTGACGACCCCGCCGGCCGTCCCGGGGTTCCACTACTACTGGCTGGTCGTGGACGGGGTCGCGGTCAACGACCCGGGCAGCGAGACGTACTTCGGCTGGGGCAAGCAAACCAGCGGCGTCGAGGTCCCGGAGAGGGGCACGGACTTCTACGACGTGAAGGCCGTACCGCACGGCCAGGTGCGGGCGTTCTGGTACCCCTCGAAGGTCACCGGCGCGCCCCGGCGGGCGTTCGTCTACTGCCCGCCGGGGTACGACAAGGACGCCAGGCGGCGATACCCGGTGCTGTACCTCCAGCACGGGGCCGGGGAGGACGAGCGGGGCTGGGCTAACCAGGGGCGGGCGAACTTCATCCTCGACAACCTGCTCGCGGCCGGGAAGGCGAAGCCGATGATCGTGGCGATGGACCAGGGCTACGCCGTGAAGGCCGGCGCGAAGCAGCAGGCGAACGCCTTCGAGGAAGTCGTGCTCAACGACCTGGTCCCGGCCGTCGATGCCGAGTTACGCACCCTCACGGACCGGGACCACCGGGCGATCGCCGGCCTGTCGATGGGGGCCGGCCAGGCGCTCCGGATCGGCCTGACCAACCTCGACAGGTTCGCCTACATCGGGGCGTTTAGTGGCGCGGGCCGCAAGTTCGACGCGCGGACCTCCTTCGGCGGGGTGTTCAAGGACCCGGCGGCGTTCAACAAGAAGGCCCGCCTGCTGTGGATCGGTGCCGGCACCGGCGAGGAGGCGTTCCACAAGTCGGGCCGGGCGATGCACGACGCGCTCGATCGCGCCGGGGTCAAGAGCGTCTTCGTGGAGCAAAATGGCACCGCCCACGAGTGGCAGACCTGGCGGAAGGCGCTCCACGACTTCGCGCCCAGGCTGTTCAACGATTGAGGCCGCTGGGCGAGCCCGATAGGAGGGGAAGGGATGCGGGCCGTGTTGCTGATGGTGGCCTTGCACGCGGCACAGGTCGCGGCGGGGCCGCCGGAGAAGAACCTGCCCCTGGACGGGGAGGTGTTCGAGGTTTCCGGGCGCACCGCCTTCCTCATCCCCGCCAGGGCCGACCCGTACGCGAAGGCCAAGCCGTGGGTGTGGTACGCCCCCACCCTGCCGAACCTGCCCGGGCCGGAGGAGCGGTGGATGTTCGAGGGGTTCCGCGCCGCCGGCGTCGCCGTCGCCGGGATCGACGCCGGGGAGTCGTACGGCAGCCCGGCCGGGAACAAGGTGTTCGACACCCTGTACGCCGCGATGGCCGCCCGCGGCTACTCGGCCAAGCCGGTGCTGCTCGGCCGGAGCCGCGGCGGGCTGATGGCCCTGTCGTGGGCGGCCGCGAACCCGGACAAGGTCGGCGCATTCGCCGGCATCTACCCCGTGTGCGACCTCGCCAGCTACCCCGGCGTCGAGCGCGCCGCCGGCGCGTTCGGGTTGCGGGCCGACGAGTTGAAGGCCCGGCTGAAGGAGTTCACCCCCGTAGACCGGCTGGAGGGTCTCGCGAAGGCCAAGGTGCCCCTGTTCGCCATCCACGGGGACGCCGACAAGGTGGTGCCGCTGGGGGCCAACAGCGGCCGCGTGAAGGAGCGGTACGCGACCCTCCGGGCTCCGATGACGCTCGTCGTCCCGCCGCGGCAGGGCCACAGCATGTGGCCGGGATTCTTCCGGTGCCCGGAGCTGGTGGAGTTTGTCCTCGCCAACACCGGGGTCGGAGTGGTTCTCGACTCGCCTCGGGACTACCAGGTCGCGCAGCGCGACGCGAGGAACGCCGGCACCCTTCGCGTGCGGGGGAAACTGGGCGAGAGCGCCCGCGAAGCCGACCTGCTGGAATACCGCGTCCGGACGGCGGGCAAGCCGGGGGAGTGGCGGCGGCTCGACGCAGGCGTGAAGGGCGGCCAGTTCGAGGCCGCCGTCGAGGTCGCCGCCGGCGGCTGGTACCGACTCGACGTGCGGGCCGCGGCGGGCGGCAAGGCGGTCGCGCAGGCGACCGTGGGGCACGTCGGCGTGGGCGAGGTGTTCGTCGTCGCGGGACAGTCCAACGCCGCCAACCACGGGGCCGAGAAGCAGATCGCCAGGACGGGCCGCGTGGCCGCCTTCGACGGACCAAGGTGGCAGCCCGCGAACGACCCTCAGCCCGGCGCGAGCGGAACCGGCGGGAGCCTCCTGCCGCCGTTCGGCGACGCCATCGCGGAGAGGTTCGGCGTGCCGGTCGGGCTGGTCGCCTGCGGGGTCGGCGCGACGAGCGTGCGGGAATGGCTGCCGAAGGGCGCGACGTTCCCCAGCCCGCCGACGCTGGAGGGCCGCGTGCGGAAGCGAGCCGATGGCCGTTGGGAGAGCAAGGGCGAGCTGTATGCGGCGATGTGCGACCGGATGAGGCAGCTTGGCCCGCGCGGGTTCCGCGCGGTGCTGTGGCACCAGGGTGAGAGCGACGCCAACCAGAAAGACCCGACCCGCACGCTGCCGGGCAAGGCGTACCGCGAGTACCTGGAGAGGCTGATCCGCGACACCCGGAAGGAGATCGGGTGGGAGGCACCGTGGTTCGTGGCGCGGGTGAGCTATCACGGGCCGGGTGACGAGTCGTCACGGGACATCCGGGCGGCCCGGCGGCTGTGGGAGGCGGGCGTGGCAGCCGAGGGGCCGGACTCCGACGCCCTCAAGGGGAGTTCCGGGACGGCGGCGGCAAGGGCGTCCACTTCAGCGGCCCCGGCCTCCGCGAGCACGCTTCCAGGTGGGCGGAGAAAGTCGGCCCGTGGCTGGAACGGCAGGTCGCGGGGAAGGGACGATGATCCGTTCACCCGAGAGAATGGATAAGACAACCGTTCCGGACCAGGAGGACACGCCATGCTCAGGATCGCTGCCCTTTGTCGCGGGACAGTCTGCTTGCTTCTCGGCACCTGTGCGGCCGACCTGTGCGCCCAGAAGGCGCTTCCTACGACGTCTTCCCGCCGGCCGGGGCGGCGTACTACCGCGTGCGCTACGAGGCGTCTGACAACCCGGGCGAGTGATGTACGGGGTCAACTACACGGTCTGGGTCCCGCCGGGCGTGAAGACGCTGCGAGGCGTCATCGTCCACCAGCACGGGTGCGGCGAGGGGTCGTGCAAGTCGGGCCTCACGGGGGCGTATGACCTTCACTGGCAGGCGGCACGGCGAAGAAGCACGACTGCGCTGCTCTCGCCCGCCTACGAGCAGCCCGACAAGGCCGACTGCCAGATGTGGTGCGACCCCGAAACGGCTCCGGCAGCAGCATTCAGAAGTGCCTCGCCGACCTCGGCGAAGTCGAGCCACCCGGAGGCTGGCGAAGGTGCCGTGGGCCGCAGCCATGGGCCACAGCGGCGGTGGGCACTGGGCCGGCGGCATGGTGATGCTGCACCCGGAACGCATCGCCGCGGCCTGGCTGCGCTCGGGCGTGCCGCTCCTCAAAGGCGACCCGAAGCGCAAGGGCATCAAGGCGGCTCAAGCTGCCGGACGCGGCGACCGGTGCCGCTGATGTGCAACCTCGGCACGAAGGAAGGCGTGACCGTCAAGGACAAGAACTTCGCCGGCGTTTGGCCCGCCAACGAACTGTTCTTCAACGAGGTTCGCGGCAAGGGCGGGCTCGTCGGCGTGGCCGTCGACCCGCTGTCGAGCCACGACTGCGGCAACCAGCGTTACCTCGCGATCCCGTGGCTCGACGCGTGCCTCGGCGCGCGGCTGCCGAAGGCCGCGGGAGACCCACTCGCCGCCATGCCGACGGACAAGGCGTGGCTCGCGCCGCCGACCGGCACCGAGGCGTTCGCGGCCGCGAAGTTCAGCGGCGAACCGCTCAAGGCCGCGTGGCTCCCGAACGAGGTGCTGGCGAGGGCGTGGACCGGAGTATGTCAAGGACACGAAGGTGTCGGACACGACCCCGCCGCCCGCGCCGACCGGCGTCCGGCTGAAGGGCAACACGCTGACGTGGGAGGCCGAGGCGGACCTCGAGAGCGGCCTGGCGAGCTTCGTCATCGAGCGCGACGGCAAGGTCCTCGCGACCGTGCCCGAGGCCGGCAGGAACCCGTTCGGGCGGCCGGTCTTCCAGAACCTCCAGTACAGCGACACGCCGACGCAGCCGCTCGCGCCCATGCAGTTCACCGACACGACGGCGGACCCCGCCAGGAAGCACACCTACCGCGTCATCGCCGTCAACACCGCCGGCCTGAAGTCCAAGCCCAGCGCCGAAGCGACCCTGGCTCAGGCTCGCCGCGCAGGACGCGGAATCGCTCGCCGGCAAGCGGGTCGTGTTCCTCGGCGACAGCATCACGCAGGCGGGCGGGTACGTCGCGTTCACCACGTACTACCTCGAAAGGCTGTACCCGAAGAAGGACTTCGACGTCCTCGGCCTCGGGCTGGCGAGCGAGACGCTGTCGGGGCTGAGCGAGGAAGGCCACGCGGGCGGCAAGTTCCCGCGGCCGTGCCTGTTCGAGCGACTCGGGCGCCTCTTGGAAAAGGCCAGGCCGGAGGTCGTGGTCGCGTGCTACGGCATGAACGACGGCATCTACCTCCCGCTCGACAAGGGCCGGTTCGCGGCGTTCCGGAAGGGCGTCACGGATCTGATCGGACAGTGCAAGAAGGCGGGCGCGAAACAGATCGTCCTCGTCACGCCACCGATCTACGACTTCGCGCCGAAGGAGGGCGAGTTCAACTACGACGCGGTGCTCACCTAGTACGCGAAGTGGGAAACCGGCCTGAAGCTGCCCGGCGTGACGGTGATCGACCTGCACACCGCGATGCGAAAGGCCCGCGACGCCCGCGCCGCGCCCTTCTCCGCTGACAAGGTCCACCCCGGCGATGCCGGGCACCTGGTCATCGCCAATACGCTCCTCGCGGCCCTCGGCGTAAAGGCCCCGGACGAGGCGGTCGCGACGATCAAGGCCGACCCGCTGTTCCAGCTGGTGCAGCGGAAACGTGCGGCGCGGTCGGGCGCGTGGATGAAGCACGTCGGCTACACGCGCGAGAAGACCGTCAAGCCGGAACCGCTCGGCGCCGCCGAGGCCGACGCGGCGGAGATCCAGGAGAAGATCGACGCGCTCCGCCGCAAGCCTTGACCGATCCGCCCTACCGCTGCTCGCGCTTGCGAAGGCGGGGCCGTGGATTCGATCCGGGCGATTGCTATCTTCTCGTGGTTACTGTTCAATGGAGTCCGCCCTGCCTACCGCATCGCGACTCGGGAGGAATAAGTCTGCCGCGCACGGGCCGAGGTCGGTCAATGGCCTGGCCCGGGCCCCGCCGTGAAATGGCGGAGCGGCTGGCGGTTGTCGCCGACGAAACGAGGAGGCCAAGCCAAGATGCGAACTGCCGTCGCCGCGCTGGCCGCGCTGGTTGCCCTGGGCCAGGCCCGAGCGGACGAGGCCGGCCTCGCCTTTTTTGAAACGAACGTCCGGCCCGCCCTGGTGAAGCACTGCTACCCCTGCCACTCCCGCGAGGCGGGGAAGGCCCGCGGCGGGCTCTCGCTCGACCACCGCGACGGCCTGCGGAAGGGGGGCGACTCCGGCCCGGCCGTCGTCCCGGGGAAGCCGGACCAGAGCCTGCTGATCAAGGCGGTCCGCCACGAGGACGACTCGCTCAAGATGCCCCCTCGGGCCAAGCTGCCCCCCGCGGTGATTCGCGACCTGGAGCGCTGGGTCCGCGACGGCGCCATCGACCCGCGCGCCAAGCCGTCGGCCCAGGCGACGACGTCGTGGGCCGAAACCCTGCGCCGCCGCTCCGGCTGGTGGAGCCTCCGGCCCGTGAGGCGACCGGCCGTCCCGAAGCCGGCCGACGCCGCGTGGTCCGATCACCCGGTGGACCGCTTCCTCCTGGCCCGACTGGAAGAGCGCGGGCTGACGCCGGCTGGGCCGGCGGACCCGCGCACCCTGGCCCGCCGGCTGAGCCTGGTGTTGACCGGGCTGCCACCAACCGAGGAGCAGACCAGGGCATTCCTGGCCGAGTGCGACCGGGTCGGGGCCGTGCCGCGGCCGGCGCTGGAGAAGCTGATCGACTCGCTGCTCGCCTCGCCGCACTTCGGGGAGCGCTGGGCGCGGCACTGGATGGACGTGGTCCGCTTCTCCGAGACGCACGGCAACGAGTGGAACTACGAGGTCCACCACGCCTGGCGTTACCGCGACTACCTCATCCGCGCCTTCAACGACGACGTCCCCTACGACCAGTTCGTCCGCGAGCACGTCGCAGGCGACCTTCTGCCCCGGCCGCGGTGGAACCGTGGCGGGCGGTTCAACGAGTCGGTCATCGGCACCGCCTTCTACCGCTTCGGGGAAGTCAACCACGACGACTGCATCAGCCTGCCGCAGATCGGCTACGACCTGGCCGACAACCAGATCGACACGCTGACCAAGGCGTTCCAGGCGACGACGGTCGCCTGCGCCCGCTGCCACGACCACAAGCTCGACGCGGTCTCCACCGAGGATTACCACGCGCTCCTGGGCGTGATCCGCAGGCTCGCGGATGGTGAGTCACTGCATCGACACGCCGGAGGTAAACGCCACGGAGCGCCGCCGGCTGGGAGAACTGAAGGAGGAACTGCGCCGGGAGCTGGCCCGGGGCTGGCTGGCCGAGGTGTCCCTGGTCGCCCGCTACCTACAGGCGGCGCAAGCCCAACGATCCCGCCTACCGGACGCCGCGGAACTGGCGAAGGGGCTCGACCCCCAGAGGCTGTCGAAGTGGGTCGCCGCCCTGGCGGCGGAGAAGCAACCCTTGGAGGACCCACTCAGCCCCTGGCGGCTCCTGGCGGGCGCCGAGGCAAAGGCCTTCCCTGCTGCGTGGCAAAAGCTCGCCGATCGCTTCCTTAAGGAGGGCCGCGAGCGCGCCGCCTTCAACCGGGGTCGGTTTACGACGTGGGCCGACTTCCGCGCGGGCGACCCGGACGGCTGGCAGGTGGGTGGCCAGGGGCTGATGGAGCACGCCCGCCCCGCCGGCGACTTTGTCGTGTACCCCGCTGGTGAACGGGTGGTGCGGGCCGTGCTCCCCGCCGGGCGCTACACCCACGCCCTCTCGGACAAGCTCAACGGCACGCTGCGGTCGCCGGTGGTCCCCCCGGGCAAGGCGCACGTCAGCTTTCAGGTGGTCGGCGAGCGCAGTAGCGCCGTGCGGCTGGTGTCGAACAACTGCCAGCTCCACTATAAGAACTACCGCGCGCGGGCCTCCCCGGACTGGCTGTGGGTCACCTTCTCCCCGCCCGCCGAACGCGAGCAGCTAGGGACCTACGCCGAGCTCATGACGATGTTCGACAACCCGAAGTTCCCCGACCAGCTCTCCGCGCTGGGCGGGGACCCGGCCAACTACAAGCTGCCCTGGGAGAAGGCGGCGGAGAACCCGCGGTCGTATTTCGGCGTCACCCGGGCGGTGCTGCACGACGGCCCGGAGCCGCCGAGGCCGGAACTGGGCCACCTCCGCGGGCTGTTCGCCGACCCCGCCCCGGCCACCTTCGCCGAGTTGGCGGCGCGGTACGTTTCGTTGATCGAGGCTTCATTGCGCGACTGGGCCGCGGGCAAGCCCAGCGACGACGATTCTCGCTGGCTGGACGGCCTCCTGCGGCGGGAGTTGCTCGGCAACCTGCGCAGCCAGTCGCCGCAGCTGGCCGAACTTGTCCGGCAGTACCGCGAGACGGAAGGCCAACTGTTCCTGCCGAGGGTGGTCCCCGGCGTGGCCGACGGCGGCCCAGGCATCCAGCAGCCGGTGTTCGTTCGCGGCGACCACGCCCGGCCCGGCAAGCCCGTGGCCCGGCGATTCCTCGAGGTGCTGTCTCCGGGGCGCGACGAGTTCCGCGGCCCCGGCAGCGGCCGGCTGGAGCTGGCCGAGCGCCTCGCGCGGGCGGACAACCCGCTGACGGCGCGGGTGATGGTCAACCGCATCTGGCACCACCTGTTCGGCACCGGCCTGGTACGCACCGTGGATGACTTCGGGCACGTCGGCGGGGACGCCCTCCCACCAGGGCTGCTCGACTACCTCGCGGACCGGTTCGTGGCGGACGGTTGGTCCGTGAAGCGCTCATCCGCTCGCTCGTCTTGACGCGGGCCTTTCAGGCCTCGAGCCGGCCCGGCGCCCGCCGGAGGCCGATCCACACAACCGCCTGCTCCATCACTTCCCGGCCGGCGCATGGAGGCGGAGGCCATCCGCGACTCCATCCTGGCCGTCTCGGGCCGGCTGAGCCGCGAGGCATGCGGGATGAGCGTGCAGCCGTTCCGCGAGAAGGAGTACGCCGACCGCCGGCTCTTCCCGGGGCCGCTGGACGGCGACGGCCGGCGGAGCATCTACGTCAAGAACAACCTGATGGAGGGGCCGAGGTTCCTCGGCGCGGCTTCAACTCCCCCGGGGGAAGGTGACCCAGGGCCGCCGCGACGTCACGAACGTGCCGGCCCGAGCGGCTCGCCCTGCTCAACGACCCCTTCGTCCTCCAGCAGGCCGACGTGTGGGCCGGCGCGCTGGTGGCCCGTCCGTCCGAATCCCTCGCCGCCCGAATCGACGCCCTGTTCCAGTCGGCGCTTGCCGCCCCCAACGACGGCCGAGCGCGACCGCTTCGCCCAGGCGGTGGGGCATGGCGGCCTACATCAGGTGGGCGACGGCGAGGATCATGAGGAGCCGGGCGGTGTGGAAGGACGTGGCCCACTCCGTGTTCAACCTGAGCGAGTTCGTCTACATCCCTTGACGCATTGCCGGAGCCCAGCCGATGACCCAATCCAGACGCGAGTGGCTCGCCTCGTCGGCCAACGGCTTCGGGCTGCTGGCCCTGTCCGGGCTGCTGGCCGAGCCGGCGTTCGGAGCGGCGCCTCCCCGGCAGGCTAATTCGACCACGCACTTCGCCCCGAAGGTCAAGAACGTCATCTTCCTGTTCATGGACGGCGGCGTGTCGCACGTCGATTCGTTCGACCCCAAGCCCAAGCTGGACGAACTGGACGGCAAGCCCTACCTGGAGTCGAAGAACCCCACCGCCAACGGCCGGCGGCTGTGGCTGAAGAGCCCGTGGCGGTTCCGGCCCCGCGGCCAGTCCGGAATGCCGGTCAGCGACCTGTTCCCGCACACCGCTGCCCACGCCGACGACCTGGCGGTGATCCGATCGATGAAGGCCGACCTGCCGATCCACTCGACCGGCGTGCTGTTCCTGCACACCGGCGTGAACAACGCCGGCCGCCCCAGCCTCGGCTCCTGGGTGACGTACGGGCTGGGAAGCGAGAGCCGCAACCTGCCCGGGTTCGTGGTGCTCAGCCACGGCGTGGTCCCCTGCGGCGGGATGGAGAACTTCTCCAGCGGCTTCCTCCCCGCCAGCCACCAGGCCACCCTGATCGCCGCCGACGGCACGCCGATCGACAACATCCAACCCGGCGACCGGGACGCCCGCGTCCAGCGGGCCAAGCTTTCGCTGCTCCGCAGGCAGAACGAGGCGTTCTCCCGCGCCCTCGGCGGCAACGAGGGCGTCGAGGCGGCGATCAGGAACGGCGAGATGGCGTTCCGCATGCAGTCGGAGGTGCCGGACGTGCTGGACCTGCGCCGGGAGAGCCGGGCGACGCAGCGGCTGTACGGCATCGACTCGAAGGTGCCGTCGCAGCGGCTCTACGGCGTTCAGTGTCTGCGCGCCCGCCGCCTGGTCGAGGCGGGCGTGCGCTTCGTCGAGGTCACCTGCCCGCCGGGGGCGTCCAACGGCACCTGGGACCAACACGGCAACCTGAAGGCCGGGCACGAGAAGAACGCCCTCGACACTGACCAGGCCGTCGCCGGGCTGATCACCGACCTCAAGCAGCGGGGCCTGTTCGAGCAGACCCTGGTCCTCTGGGCGGGCGAGTTCGGCCGCACGCCACACTCCGCGGGGCGCGACGGCCGGGACCACCACCCGGGGCGCTTCTCGGTGTGGCTAGCCGGCGGAGGCGTGCGCGGCGGGACGGTCTACGGGGCGACCGACGAGCAGGGATGCACGCCGTCGAGAAGGTGGCCACGATGCACGACCTGCACGCGACGATCCTGCACCTGCTCGGGCTGGATCACGAGCGGCTCACCTTCCGTTTCAGCGGCCGGGACTTCCGGCTGACCGACGTCCACGGCCATATCATCAAGGGGGTGCTGGCGTGAGTCTCACGGTGGCCCCGAGCGACAGGACGCCCCCGCCGTAGCTGCCCAGGCACGGGTGCCTAGTCGCCCATTGCAGCTGGACTGTGGGGGAGGTGGGACCGGAGTCCCGCCGGTCCGGACCGGCGTCCCGCCGGTCCCACCGCCTCAGTCCAGCTGCAATGAATCACTAGTCGGACCAGCGGAGCCGTTTGAACACCGGCGGCCGGCCGGCCGGGCTCGTCCCGCTCAGGGCGAGGAACTCGACGTGGCCCCAGCCGGTCAGCGCCTTCCCGCCGGCGTCGCGGAACCGACCCGCCTCCAGCCGCCAGGTCCGCCAGGCCCCGTCGCCGGTCGCCGCCGGCGGTGCCGCCGTGAACTCGGTCGAGTTCATGCCCGGCGGCCGGTTCGTGACCCGAAACGTGAGCCTCTCGGGCGCGTGCTCCGCCAAATGGTCGAGCAGGAGGGCCTTCTTGCCGCTGCCGCGGAACTGCGGGTCGCCGACCTTCCGCGTGCCGAAGTGGAAGCTCATCGGGCCCGCCCGGTTGAACGTCTTCGGGTCCAGGGTGAACCCGCGCTCGCCCCCGGACCCAGCCCAGTCCGCGAAGAACCGGTCGTCCCGGCATGGGTCGGTGTAGGCCGGGACCCAGTTCCAGTCGCGGTCGCTGGCCATCGCGTCGATCAGGGCCTGTCGCTCCAGCGTGGGTTTGGCCCCGGGGAGATCCTGGGCGGATCGCTTCAAGAGCGCGGAACTGACTCGCGGGTCCGACTTGTAGGCTACGTTGGCGAAGGCGAACAGGACGTCCTCGCGGGAGAGAAACGGGGCCGGGCCGAGGTACTCGCCCCTCTCCCGCCGGGCGCCTGACACCTTCCGCCAGAACCGGGTGGTCGGGAAGTCGTTGTTGAGGCAGTAGTACAGGTCTGCCCGCGCGACCCGGTCCGCGTCCGCGGGGCTCACCCGCACCACAGGCACCCCTCCGCGCACCTCCATGTCGATCCGCGGGGTGGAAGGCCACGGCCCACCCGTGCTCTTCAGGTGGGCGTCCATGAACAGCGGCAGCGACAGGGCCTCTTCCTGCCCGACGTGGTGGTCGTAGTTCGGCGTGAAGACCTGCCCCTTGACAGCGGCGGGCACCAGCGCCAGCGTCCGGTAGGCCAGGTCCATCCGGCCGTGGAAGTCGTTGGTGGCGCTGAGCAAGAGGACCGGGCACTTGACGGCCGCGGCGTGGGCCTCCGGGGCGATCAGTTTCCGCCACAGCTTGAGGTCGTCGCCGACCGGCGCCTCGGGGTCGGGCGGGTAGGGGTAGAACTCCCAGCCGCACCCGTAGATCGGGGCCGCCGCCTTCACCCGGGCGTCCAGCGCGGCGACGCCCCAGGTGAGCGTGCCGCCGACCGAGACTCCGAACACGCCGAGCTTCCCCGCGTCCACACCCGGCCGGGTCTCCAGGAAGGTCAGCCCGCGGCGGGCGGCCAGCGCCCAGTGGTACCACGGGTTGTGCCGCGGCGTCGGCCGCATGGACAGGCCGCCGCCCACCTTCATCATGTCCGCGGGCACCCTGCCCCAGACGGTGTAGCGCTCCCGCTTGTACCCCGGCCCGAGCTTCGGCAGGTTCGTGTCGCCGCAGAAGTCGAAGCTGAGGCAGGCGTAGCCGCGTTTCGCCCAGAACCGCGGCCAGTCGAGGTTGGCCGTCTGCCCGCCTCCGTGGACGTGGAGGACGCCGGGAACCCTCCCCTTGGCCGTTTTCGGCCGGCCGAAGTGGCCGAAGACCCGGACCTTCTGGCCGTCGAAGACCTCGCCGTTGAAGTAGACCGATTCGAGGCGTACGTCCCCCTCGTCCCACGCCTTCACCACCTCGACGTCCAGCGGCAACTCCCGCGGATCGAAACCGGCCCACAGCCCCTCGGGGGTCGTGATTGGCGCTTCCTTCTTCGGCGGTCCGGCCTCCGGCGCGGTCGCCATTGCGAGTAGCAGCCAGAGGGTCGAGGCGGCGTGCATCGTCGTTCCTCACGGGCCACACGGGTGGCACTCTCCGGGGGTATGACGGGGCGTGCGAGCGACTTCAGCAGGCGGATCACGCGTGGCCCATTCTTTGTTCCTGCCTGCACTCGTTCTACTCGCCGGAGGTGCTAGACAAGTCCCAGAGCAAAAGTATCCAAATCGGACTGAGGCGCGAGCCGATCCTGCAAAGCCGTCGCGATCTTTGGGAAAAGAGGGGAGGGGCGAGATCATGCCGGCGCCGACGAGGGCCGCGGCGATAACCGATCGGCCGGCGGCGCCCGGCGGCAGCCACGCCCTACTTCTTGGCGGCCAGGTAGATCATCGGCTTGACCGCCTGTTGCAGGAGGCCCCGGTTGGGCATGAACTGCTCCAGCGCGACGACGGCGAGCTCCTGCCGGGGCGAGATCCAGAAGTGGGTGCTGGCGGCCCCGCCCCAGTAGTATTCCCCGACCGCCCTACCCGACGCGGGGGCGTCCTTGCCGACGCGGACGCCGAAGCCCAGGCCGAAGCCCTCGCCCACCTCGGCGTTGCCGTTGTTCTTGGCCTTCATCGCCTCCCCTGAGAGTTGGTTGCGCGTCATCTCGGCCACCGTGGCCGCCTTCAGCAGGCGCACGCCGCCGAGCTCGCCGCCGTTGAGCAGCATCTGGCAGAAGCGGAGGTAGTCGCGGGCGGTGGACACGCAGCCGCCGCCGCCGGACAGCATCTTCGGCGGGCCGGCGTAGCGGCTCTTCTCGGCGGCCTCGGTGACCGCGAGCTTCTTCCCCTTGGCGTCATAACCGTGGTTGGCGGCGAGCCGGCCGAGCTTGTCCTTGGGGACGAAGAAGCCGCTGTCCTTCATGTCGAGCGGCTTGAAGATGCGCTCGGCGAAGAACGCGTCGAGGCCCCGCCCCGACGCCACCTCCACGACCCGCCCCAGGACGTCGGTCGAGACGCCGTACTGCCAGCGCGTGCCCGGCTGGTACATCAGCGGCAGCTTGCCGAGCTTGGCGACTGTGTCCTGCAGCGAGTCGCCGCGCGCCAGCACCCCTGCCTTCTTGTAGAGCTGATCGACCGGCGAGTTGCCGAAGACGCCGTAGGTTAGCCCGGACGTGTGCCGGGCGAGGTCGCGGACGGTGACCTCGCGCCCGGCCTCGGCCGTCCCGTCGCCCATCCCGGCGTGGACGCGCAACCCCTTGAGCTCGGGCAGGTATTTCGACACGGGGTCGTCCAGGCCGAGTTTGCCTTCCTCGACGAGGATCATGGCGGCGACGGTGGTGATCGGCTTGGTCATCGAGTAGATGCGGACGATCGCGTCCTCCCGCATCGCCTTGCCGCTGCCGGCCTCGCTCTCGCCGAAGGCCTCGAAGAGGACGACCTTGCCCTTGCAGGCGACGGCGACGACCGCGCCGGCCATCTCCTTCTTCTCGACGAGGGCCCGGACGGCGTCCTGGGCCTTCCGGACCATGTCGGGGTCGAGCCCCACCTCCGCGGGCTTGGCCGTGGGCAGCTCGGCGGCGACGGCCCAGCGCGTCACGAGGAGGACGACCAACACGCCCTTGAGTACACGCTTCGTGATTGGCACGGCGGCATCCTTCGGAAAAGGCCGGTTCGAGCGGGGCTGCTGGTCATTCCTACGACCAACCCAGGCCGCGGACCACGGTTGTTTCAGCCCTCGACGAAGCGTTGACGGGCCCATCGAGGAAACTGTTCGGAATCGCCTCGGACGGGGTCTAGGATGAAGGAGAGCGACGGAGGCCTTCGCCACGACCGCCCCCCCGCGAATGCTGAACGCGATCCGCGCCCAAGTCCCTTGGGCCGGCGGCGACGGGTGTGACGCGGAGCTGCTGGCACGCTTCGTCGGCCGGCGCGGCGAGGCCGTGTTCTCGGACCTGGTCGCGCGGCACGGGACGATGGTGTTCGGAGGGATCGCGATTCCCCATCGTCTTCCTCGGCGTCCACGCGGCGGGCAGCCGCCGGCGTTTCTGCGCGATGATCTCCTTCGCCCCTCCCTCTGGGGCCTGTATTTCTGATGAGGGGGGGGCGACGCCGGTAAGGGCCTCACTTCGCCGGCGTCAGCTTGCCCTTGTGCCGCCACAACTTCGCCTTCGCGCCCGGGAACAGCGCCAGCGCATTCTCCCTCATCACCTGCCTGCCGATGCGCTTCGCGTCGTCCTCGCTCACCTCGCTGCGATCGACCCGCTCCGCCAGCACTTCCGCCAGCACCCGCCGCGTCAGCTCCGTCGCGCCGTAGATGCCCTCGGCGTGGTTGCAGTCCGCGCCCCACAGGATGCGACTCGACGGGGCCGCGTCCAGCCACTCGTGGAACGCCCGCCGCGCCATCGTCGCCGACAGCGTCGGCAGCCAGCACGAGTCGATCCACACGTTGCGGTGCGTCATGGCGATCCCGGCCGTCTCGCTCACCCAGGGATAGCCGCCATGGAAGAGGGCGAACTTCGTCTTCGGGTTGCCGGCGATGTAGTCGAGCAACAGCATCGGGCTCGACCCCTGCAGGCGCGCGTCGCCGGTGTGGATCTGGAAGGGCAGCTCGTGCTTCGCGCTGAGGCCGGCCAGACGCCACATGACGTAGTCCTCGAACGCCTTGACGTCCTCGGCCGACAAGGCGGAGCGCGGCTGGCCGAAGACCTTGTCGGCGCGCTCCTTGGGAACCCGGTCGAAGAGCAACGTCCGCTGGTAGGCGAGCGTCGACTTGAGGCCGACGCAGCCCTTCGCCTTCGCCTCGACGAACAGGCGGTCGAGGACCTGGAGGTAGTCGTCGAGCGAGGTGAGCTTCAGGCCGTGCTTCCTGGCGAAGGCGTAGGGGTCGTCGTGCGCCGAGGCGTACTCGCCGGCATGGAAGCCGCGGGGCAGCGTGGTGACGTTGAGGACCTGAACGGCGAAGGGGTACTCCTCCTCGAAGGCGAAGCGGGCCCAGTACGGGTCGTTGACCATCACCTCGATGTTCGCCTTCTCGGTGACGACCTCATAGAGCCAACGGCGATCGAGGTAGTTGCGCCAGATGCGGCCGTCGAGGGCGCGGGCCTGCTCGTCGGTGACCGTGTCGAAATCGACGCCGTAGAGGTCCTTGAAGGCGATGGCCTGGTAGCGGTAGAAGCTCGTCGTCCGCGCGTCCGCAAAGTCGTGCTTGGCCCTGGCCCACCAGTCGTCGAACTTGTCGCCCGACTTCCACGGCGTCAGGGGGTGCACCCGCGTGTAGTAGCTGTTGCGCCACAAGCCGGCGAGGTTCATCCCCCTGCCGCGCTCCGTCTCGGCGTAGCCGGGCAGCTTGGCGAAGGGCCAAAGGTGGTCGTGGGTGTCGATGGCCGGGATGGAGCGGACGTGGGCGAGCATTCGCTGATACGTCGTGGGAGCGGCGGCCGGTGGCGGGCCGGACGACAGCAGCAGCGACGCCAGGCCGAGCGGGGCGAGAAGGAAGAAGCGCGTCATGGCCGGTTACCTCTCGACAACGTTAATACCGTGGTGCCTATCACACCCGCCTCACGGCCAGCAACGTTCCGTTGACGTGGGATCCGCCCCGTTACCCGCGTCGTGACGGATCGTAAGTCGTTCGTTTGGCGCAGGCTGTGCGATCTTCGGTGTTGAGAGGCGGCCCGACCGCCGTCACGCCAGCACCGGCTTGATGACTTTGCCGGCCACGTCGGTCAGGCGGTAACGGCGGCCGTTGTGAAGGTAGGTCAGCTTCTCGTGCTCGAACCCTAGCAGGTGCAGCAGGGTGGCGTGGAAGTCGTGCGTGTCCGCCCGGTCCGTCACCGCCTTGTACCCGAACTCGTCCGTCGCCCCGTAACTCACCCCGCCCTTCACCCCGCCGCCCGCCAGCCACGCGGTGTTGGCGTTCGGGTTGTGGTCGCGGCCCGGCTTGTCCCCCGGCTGCGAGATCGGCAGGCGGCCGAACTCCCCGGCCCACACCACCAGCGTGCTGTCGAGCAGCCCCTTCTTCTTCAGGTCAGTCAGTAGCGCGGCCACCGGCCGGTCGGTCTCGTCGGCGAACCCCTGGTGGTTGCCCTTGATGTCGATGTGCCCGTCCCAGCTCAGTTGGTTGTCCATCCCGCCGCTGTAGATTTGTACGAACCGCACGCCCCGCTCCACCAGCCGCCGGGCGGTCAGGCACTGCCTGGCGAAGTGGTCGCACTCCTTCCGCCCGACCCCGTACAGCTCCTGCGTCGCCCTCGACTCCTTCGTGATGTCCATCGCCTCCGGGGCGGCCGACTGCATCCGGTACGCCAGCTCGAAGCTTTTGATGCGGGCTTCCAGGTCGCGGTCGGCGGCGGTCGGCTCGCCTTTCATGCGGTTCAGTTTGCCCATCAGATCGAGCGCCGCCTGCTGGTCCTCCGCGGTGGTGCCCGCCGCCCGTTTCAGGTTGTCGATCGGCTCCCCCTGCGGCTTCAGCCAGGTGCCCTGGAACGCGCCGGGCAGGAACCCGTTCGTCCAGTTCAGGGTGTGCCCCTTCGGCAGCCCGCGGCCCTTCGGGTCGGACATGATCACGAAACCCGGCAGGTTCTCGTTCTCGCTCCCCAGGCCGTAAGTGACCCACGAGCCGACCGACGGCAGGCCCATCCGCGGCACCCCGGTGTTCATCATGAACAGGGCCGGGCTGTGGTTGTTCGACTCGCTCCACAGGCTGTGGACGAACGCCATCAGGTCCACGTGCCGAGACAGGTGCGGGAACAGGCTGCTCACCCACTTGCCGCACTCCCCGTGCCGCTTCCAGGCGAACGGCGACTTCATGAGCGGGCCGACCTGGTTGGTGAAGAAGCCGGTGCTCTTGTCGAAGTTGGGCAGCGGCTTGCCGTCCCTCCTGGCCAGTTCCGGCTTGTAGTCCCAGGTATCCACCTGGCTGTGCCCGCCGTTCACGAAGATCCAGATGACCGCCTTCGCCCTGGCGTCGAAGTGCGGCTTCCTCGGGGCGAGCGGGTTGGGGTTGGCGTCGGCGGCGAACAGCCCGCCGCGGGCGAGCAGGTCGGTCAGGGCGAGCGAGCCGAACCCGGCCCCGCACAAGGCGAGCAGTTGGCGACGAGAGGTATGCATGGTGACTCCGGGTGGCGCTTTCCTACACAACGTAAACGAACTCGTTCAGGCTGAACAGCACCAGGGCGTACTCTTGCAGCGCCTTGTCGAGCTTACCCGACGTGGCCCCTCGGGCGTTCAGGTAACCCACGCCCGCGTTGGCTTCGCCCCTCGTCGGCGGGCGGGCGAACGCGGCGCGGTACGCCCTGTCCACGGCGGTGGCCAGGTCCTTCTCGGCGTTCGGCTTCAGCGAGGCGGCGAAGGCGTTCGCGGCCGATCGCACATGCGGGTTGTTCAGGAACAGCAGGGCCTGCGGGGCGACGGTGGTGGTGGGGCGGGCGGCGGCGCTGGTGAGCGTGTCCGGCCAGTCGAACACCTGGAGCGCCGGGACGAGCTGGCTCCGCCGGATGCGGAAGTAGACGCTCCGCCGCTTCATCCCCTCGTCCGCCTCGCCGGGGCCGAACATCGTGCGGTCGATCTGCCCGCCGACGGCCAGCCAGTTGTCGCGGATCGCCTCGGCTTCGAGCCGCCGCCTTGGGCGGTGGCCCCATAGCCTGTTGTCCGGGTCGGCTTTCGCCGCGGCCGGCGACGGCGTGCCGCTCAGCTGGTAGGTGCGGCTCGTCACCATCAGCTTGTGAACCCGCTTCAACTTCCACCCGCCGCGGACGAGGTCGTTCGCTAGCCATTCGAGCAGTTCCGGGTGCGTCGGCGGGTCGCACTGGAACCCGAAGTCGTTCAGCGTGGACACGATGCCGCGGCCGAAGTGGTGGTGCCACATGCGGTTGACCATCACCCGGGCGGCGAGCGCCCCGGCCCCGTCTTTCGTGTCGGTCAGCCAGTTCGCCAGGCCGGCGCGGCGGAAACTGGTGGTGGCGGCCTCCGGCTTCTTCGCCACCCAGCGGTCGTCAGGCTGGCGGGCCAGTACTTGTAGGAACCCAGGCGTCGCCTCGCCGTCCTTCTGGTCGGCGTCGCCCCGCTTGAGGAAGAATGTCTTCGGGTAGAAGTCGGGGATGGAGCCGTCGGCCGTGTGGTGCCGCATCGGCTTGCGGCCTTCGGTGGTCGCCTGGATCGTCACCTTGGTGGACGGCGGGCGTTCCTTCTCGACGGCCGCCACCTTCGCCCGCCGCTCCTTCCACCCGCCGTCCAACGGGGCGAACCACTTGAGCAGACCGTCCCTTTGGGCCTTCGGCAGCTTGTCGAACGTCTGCTTCTTCTCCAGCGCGGCGCTCAGTGCCGTGGCCAGTTTCTTGTCGGTGACTTTCGCCACCTCGTCCCGCCGGTCGGTCGCGGCGGCCAGCCAGTCGGCGAACGCCTTCGGCAGGTCCATTTTCTCGTACCGCTTGAGCTCGTCGACGCACGGCTTCAGCCTCGCCTCGAACGCGGCGGCGGCGGCCTTTTGCCCCGGCGAGCCGAGATCGACATCCACCTCGGCTCGCACGGTGGTGGTGAACGCCGACAGCAGGCGGTAGTAGTCCTTGGTCGGGATGGGGTCGTACTTGTGGTCGTGGCAGCGGGCGCACCCGACCGTCAGGGCGAGGAGGGCGTGCCCGGTGGTCGCCAGCATGTCGTCCATCGCGTCGTACCGCACCCGCTCCGCTTCGCGGTTGGTGATCTGCGTCGGGTAAACGCCCGCCCCGAGGAAGCCGGTGGCGGCGAGCGCGAGCGGGTCGCCCGGTGCCAGTTCGTCGCCGGCCACCTGCCACCTCACGAACTGGTCGTAGGGAGTGTCGGCGTTCAGCGCCTTGATGACGAAGTCGCGGTAGTGGTAAGCGTTCGGGCGGAAGTAGTCGTGCTCGAACCCGTGGCTCTCGGCGTACCTGGCCGGGTCCAGCCAGTGCCGCCCCCACCGCTCGCCGTAAGCGGGGGACGTCAACAGTCTGTCAACGACCTTCTCGAAGGCATCCGCGTCCGGGTCGGCCACGAACCTCTCCACCTCGTCGGGCGTGGGCGGCAGGCCGGTCAGGTCGAACGTGACGCGGCGGATCAGCGTCCGCCTGTCGGCGACCGCCGCCGGGGTGAGTTTCGCGGCTTCGAGCTTCGCCAGGATGACGCGGTCGATCGGATTGCGCACCCACTCCGTCGCCTTCACCGCTGGCGGCTCGGTCTTTTGCAGCGGGCGGTACGCCCAGTAGTTCCGGTCCTTGTTGCTCACCACCAGCGCCTTCTTGCCGACGGCTTCGGTCGACCCGACGAGCGGCCTGTCGTAGGCCGCGCCGAGGTCGATCCACCTCACCACAGCCGCCATCGCCTCCTTAGCCACCGGGGTCTTCGGGGGCATGTGCGGCTCTTCCTCGCGGGCGATCAGTTTCACCAGCCGGCTGTCGTTCGCCTTGCCCGGCACCACCGCCGCCCCGCGGTCGCCGCCTTCGAGCAACTTCTCGCGAGTACTCATGTCCAGCCCGGACTTCGTCTTCTCCCCGCCGTGGCACCGGAGGCAGTTCTTCACCAGGAAGTCGCGGACCGTGTCCTTGAAGAGCGTTTGGCTGGCGGTCATTTTCGCCGCGTGGTCGGCGGGCACCGGTGGGTCGGCGGCGGGTGCCAAAGCACACGCGAGCGGAGCGAAAGCCGTCAGGGGAAGGAGTCGGTTCATGGGAGGACCTGCGAGAGGCTGGAGGGGTGGGGCGCGGGCGTAGTTACGCGATCAGCTCCTTGATGACCTTGCCGCCGAGCTGGCTGAGTTGTTTGTAGCGGCCACCGTGGAAGTTTGGCAACGTATCGTCGTCCAGCCCGAGCAGGTGCGGGGTGACGTGAAAATCGCGGGTGGGACGTACGCACTCTACATCGGCGTTGCCGAGTTCGTCGGCCGCGCCGGCGGCCCCCTCCTTCACGCCGCCGCCGGTGAGCGATCTCCACATAGCCCGAACTTTGTGCCCCCGTGTTAATCAGCCTCCGGCATCGTCCCGACCGTCCCGGCGCGTCCCAGACCGTCGCGGACAGGCAAAAAAAACTATGAAGCAGGAGCCACCGGGACGACGCGGGACGATAAGGGCGCAGGAAACGGGCCCCCGCTTCCCCCGTGCGTCTTTGGCAGACGGGTCACAGTTCCCGTCCCTGAACAGCGCCGGCGGCGCAACGATTTGTAGCCACGGCAGGCTACCGAAGAATTGGGATCAAGGGGGGGACGAGAGTTAGGGAGGTGCGCCGGCCAGGCAACCCACGCACCAGGGCGTTGCTTTGTGAGCAACGGGTGCGTGGTCGGTCTGGTGACGTGACCTCCTCTGGGTCCCTGAGTGCAGACGACTGCCCGAGGAGTCCAAAACAACAGCCGTCAGGTGGTCAGGCCAGGGGGGGAGTACGCCCAAGCGCCTCGGAACCTCAACGGCTGGTGGCTACCGCGGACGATCACACTCAGTATCGAACGCTTCGACGCAAACTTGCTTCGGTGAATCGGACGAACGGCACTACAGGATCTCGCGAATCACCTTGCCGTAATCGATCTCAAGGCGCTTCCTACCCGGCACCTCCAGCCTGCGCGGGTCGAGCCCGAGCTGGTGGAGCACCGTCGCGTGGATGTCCGTGACATAGTGCCGATGCTCGACCGCGTGGAACCCCAGCTCGTCCGTCGCGCCGTGGGCCACACCGCCCTTGATGCCGCCGCCGGCCAGCCAGGCACAGAAGCCGTACGGGTGATGGTCGCGCCCGTCGCTGCCCTGCGCCCCCGGCGTGCGGCCGAACTCGGTGCCCCAGGCCACGATCGTCTCGTCCAGCATGCCGCGCAACTTGAGATCTTTCAGCAGCGCCGCCATCGGCTGATCCACCTGGGCGCACAGCTTCGAGTGACCCGCCTTCAGGCCGCCATGCGCGTCCCAGGCACCGGCACCGCCGTTGGAGCCGTGGAAGACCTGCACGAATCGCACGCCCTTCTCCACCAGCCGCCGCGCGGCCAGGCACAGCTCGCCGAACGGCCGCGTCGTCGGGCTATCCAAGCCGTAAAGTAGCTTCGTGGCCGGGCTCTCGCGGGCGAAATCGACGATGCCGGGGACGGCCGTCTGCATGCGGAAGGCCAGTTCGTAACTCTTGATCCGCGCCCGCATCACGGGGTCGTCGGGGTACTCGACGGCCGCGAGCTGGTTGAGCTTGCCGACCAGCGCGAACTCGCGGGCCTGCTCCTGGAGGTACTTGTCCCGGCCTGGGGACGCGAACGGTAGCGGGTTCTTCGGATCGACGCGCAGCTGAACCCCCGCGTGCATCGGGCCGAGGTAGTCCGCCCCGTGCCCGTTGACGCCGGCGCAGCAGTCGGCCAGCGGGGTGCCGAGGACGACGAACTGCGGCAGGTCGTCGTTGAGGCTGCCAAGGCCGTAGTGGACCCACGAGCCGACCGTCGGGTGCGCCCCTTCGAGCGCGTGCCGGCCCGTGTGGTATTGCAGCTGGGCACCGTGGTTGTTGTCGGTGGTCCACAGCGAACGGACGACCGCGACGTCATCGACGCAGTCGCCGACGTGCGGCCACCAGTCGCTGACGAGGAGGCCGCTCTGGCCGCGCGGCCGGTGGCCGACCTGCATGGGGAAGATCTTGGGGTGGACCTTGTGGAGGCCGGCGACGACCTCGCGGAGGTTCTTCTTCAGGTGCGGAGAATCGAGGGCGTCTTTGTAAGGCGTCTCGGCGATGGTCTTGCCGGCGTAGCGGTTGAGCGCCGGCTTGGGGTCGAAGCTCTCCACGTGGCTGACCCCGCCCACGAGGAAGAACCAGATCACCGACTTCGCCTTGGGGGGGAAGTGCGGCTGGCCCCGCTCTTGGCTGCCGTGCGGCGGGTGTTCGCGGGCGACGCCCTCCCGCGCCAGCATCGCGCCCAGCGCGAGCCCGGTGAACCCCATGCCCACGTCGGCGAGGAAGGTCCGGCGCGTCGGTGTCGGCATCATGAGAAGACTCCTCGTCAGCGTATCGTCACGAGCTCATGCAGGTTGAACAGCGCATGCACCAGGCTCTCCCGCGCCCGCTGCGCCGCGTCCGGGGACGCCGGCACCTCGCCCCCCGACCCCGACGCGAACGCCGTCAGCTTCGCCGGCTCGGCCAGCAGCGCCGCCTGCTCCTTCAGGAACGCCTCGCACTCCTGGCGCTCGCGCCCCGTCGGCGCTCTGCCGAGGACGTGCTCAAACGCGGCCCCCACGAAGTCGCCCTCGCGGGCCAGCCGTCCCGCCAGCCGCCGCGACATCGCCACCGCCAGCGTGCTGTTCGCCAGCGCCAGCGCCTGCTGCGGCACCACGCTCTCGGTGCGGCGGTAGCACTCGTTCACGCTGGCCGCGTCGAAGGTCAGCAGGAACTCCATCTGCTTCTCTGCCGCGTGCTGGAAGTAGACGCTCCGCCGACCGACCGTCAGCCCGAGCTTGTGGTCGATGTCCGGCCCGCCCATCGTCAGGTCGAGTTGCCCCGCCAGTGACAGCAGCGTGTCGCGGATCGCCTCGCCTTCCATGCGCCGGGAATTCATCCTCCACAGGAGGCGGTTGTCCGGGTCGCGGGCCAGCATCGCCCCGTCGGCCGTCGAGTCCATCCGGTACGCGGCGCTGGTGACCATCAACCGGTGCAGCGCCTTCATGCTCCAGCCGCCCTCGACGAACTCCGCCGCCAGCCAGTCCACCAGCGCCGGGTGCGTCGGCCTTTGGCCGTTGCGCCCGAAGTCGAACTCACTCGGCACCAGCGCCTTGCCGAAGTGCCGCTGCCAGGCGTGGTTGACCAGCACGCGGGCGGCCAGCGGGTTGTCGCGGTCCGTGATCCACCGGGCCAACGCCAGCCGCCGCCCGCTGCTCGTCGCGGGGAAGACCATCCCCGGCGGCACGGGGTACTTTTTCGACTCGCGCACGGCCAGCGGGCGGCGGTCGTGATCCCACGCCACACGCGGCAATGGGACCGGCGTCGGGCGGAACGCGCCGCCGAGCGCCTCGGGCACGCCTGGGGCGATCACCTTGGTCCGGTCGGAACTCGCCGGGTCGCCGCGCTCGAAAACATACGTCGGGACGCCGGGGCTCGCGTCGTAGACGCGCGGGAGGCCGTCGAGGTTGACGTCCGCGACGCCGGGGACGCGGTCGGTGCGGACGTCGTGCGGCTCGAAGATGGCGCGGAAGGCGTAGTAGTCGCGCATCGTCAGCGGGTCGTAGAAATGGTCGTGGCAGCGGGCGCAGTTGAGCGTCACGCCGAGGAACGCCTTGCCGGTGTGCTCGACGATGCGGTCGAGCCAGACGTTGCGGTTGAACAGGTACCAGTTGCGGACGAGGAACCCCGTCGCCCGCAGCGCGCCGGGGTCGGCGGGGGCCAACTCGTCGGCCGCGAGCATCTCGTGGACCATGCGGTCGTAAGGCTTGTCCTGGTTGAGCGACTCGACGATCCAGTCGCGCCAGTGCCAGATGTGCTTCTTGCTGTCGCGCACCTCCGCCCCGTAGCCGGCCCAGTCGGCATAGCGCCAGACGTCCATCCAGTGCCGGCCCCAGCGCTCCCCGTGGAGGGGGGAGCTCAGCAGATGCTCGACGACCTTCTCGTAGGCGTCCGGCGAGGGGTCCGCCAGGAAGGCGCGCAGCTGCTCCCGCGAGGGCGGCAGGCCGATCAGGTCGAGGTAGACCCGGCGCAGCAGGACGTGCTTCGGCGCCTCCGGGCGAGGCCGCAGATCGAGCTTCGCGTGCCCCGCAGCGAGGAACGCATCGACCGGGTTCCTCGCCCAGCCGCGCCCGGCGGCGGGCACGGGCGGGCGGCGGGCGGGCTCGAACGGCTGCCAGGCGTAGGCGTCGCCGCGGGCCGCCAGCCAGCGGGCCAGCTCCTGCTTCGCGACGGTGACGGCGGCCTCATTGGGCTTGTCGGCAGGGTCGCCCGGCGCCGTCCCGGCAAAGAGCTCGACCCCGTTGGCGACGCCGTCACGGTCGCTGTCCTCGTCGAGGGCGGCCAGGAGGCGCGCGGTGATGTCGGTCTTCTTGCCGGCCTTGCGAAGCTCGGCGCGGAGCGCTTTCAGGCGGGCGCCGAAGGCGTTGTGAGCGGCGTCCTCCTCCGGCTTGGGGGCGAGGTGACAGGTCCGGCAATCGCGTGGCTTCGTGGGGAGGCTTGTCCCGAAGAGGTCAAGAAGCGCCTGCTGGTATGGCGGGCGAGCCCAAGCGGGGGCGCCGAGAAGCAGAGCGGCGGCTGAGAGCAGGAGGCGGAGTCGAGGCATCGGCAGCCCTCGCGGAGAAGTCGGCCGGCGGGGGGCGGGGGGAGGTATTGACTCGACTATACTCGGGAACGGGTGTCGTCTCAAGGGCCACGATCGCAACGCGCCCGTTGCGCATTCGTGAGTGGCATCGTACCGCGATCGGGCCCCCCAAGATGCTCGCCCGGGTAGATCGCGGGAAAACCGTTGCGGTCGGCCCCTTGAGGCCGTAACCTCGAACCTGAAGTCGAGGCCAGGGCCCCGGAAGGCGTTCCTTCGGGGAAGATCGTTCACCCCACGGCGGGACGGTGGGCTCGTGCAAGGTTAGGTCACGAGGCGATGTCTTACCGCGTAACCAAGCGGGACGGGCCGTCCGGGCGGCGCGCTGGCCGGCCGCCCTCCTCCTCATCGCCGTCCCGGCCGCGGCTGACTGGCTGACCTTCGCCCCCGTCGGCGGAAACGAAGTCCCGCCCCTGGCACGCCGCATTCCCGCGCTGTCTGTGAAGGCCGCGCCGCCGCAAGTCGATGCCGGCGCGCGGAACTCAAGCCGCTGCCCGGCTTCCGGGCGGAGGTCGTCTACCACGTCCCCCGTTCCCGGGGTCCTGGGTCTGCCTTACCGCCGACCCCAAGGGCCGCCTCGTCGCCTCCGACCAGAACGGCAAGCTCTACCGCGTCACCCTGCCAGCCGCCGGCGGGCAGGCCCGGGTCGAGCCGCTCGAGGTCGCCCTCGGCAGCGCTGGGGCCTGGTGTGCGCCTTCGGCAGCCTCTACGCCGTCGTTAGCCGGGGTGACCGCTCCGGGCTGTACCGCGCCCGTGAAACCGCCGGCGGCGGCTACGGCGAGCCGGGCTGCTCCGCCGCTTCCGCGGCGACGGCGAGCACGGGCCGCACGCCGTCGTCCTCGGCCCCGACGGCAAGTCGCTGTACGTCGTCGGCGGAAACGGCTCGCCCCTGCCCAGGCCGGAGCGGTCGCTGCTGCCTCGTAACTGGCGGCCCGACGAGCTGCTGCCCCCCGTCGGCGAGACCGACGGCCGGTACACCCCCGAGATGCCCGGCGGCTGGGTCTGCCGCACCGACCCCGAAGGCAAGTCGTTCGAGCTGGTCGCGGCGGGGTTCCGCAACCCCTACGACCTGGCGTTCAACCGCGACGGCGAGCTGTTCACCTACGACTCCGACATGGAGTGGGACATGGGGACGCCCTGGTACCGGCCCACCCGCGTCTGCCACGTCACCAGCGGGGCCGAGTTCGGCTGGCGCACGGGCTCCGCTAAGTGGCCAGACCACTACCCCGACGGCCTCCCCCCGGTTGTGGACGTCGGCGCCGGCTCGCCCACGGGCCTCACGTTCGGCTATGGCACAAGGTTCCCGGCCAGGTACCAGGACGCCCTGTTCATGGGCGACTGGAGCTACGGCCGGATCTTCGCCGTCCACCTCACCCCGAGGGGGGCCACGTACTCCGCGAGCGTGGAGACGTTCCTCTCCGGCACGCCCCTGCCGGTGACCGACCTCGTCGTCCACCCGGCCGACGGCGCGCTGTACTTCACGGTGGGCGGCCGCGGCGCCGCCTCCGCCCTCTACCGCGTCACCCATGCCGGCGGCGGTCCCACCGAGGGGGGGCGGCCGCCCGCCGACGCGGCCTCCGCCCGTGCCCGGGGCCGCCGCCGCGCCCTGGAAGCTTTCCACGGCCGGGCCGACGACGGGTGCCTGGAGACCGCCTGGCCGGGGCTGGCGGACGCGGACCACTTCGTCCGCTACGCCGCCCGGCTCGCCGTCGAGCACCAGCCGGTGGGGCGTTGGCGGGAGCGCGCCCTGGCGGAGAAGGACCCCCGGGCGCTCATCGCCGCCCTCGTCGCGCTGGCACGGTGCGGCGACCGCGACCTCCTGCCGAGGGTCGTCGAGGCGCTCGGCCGGGTCCGGTGGGACGGCCTGGGCGAGGACGACAGGCTCGACCTGCTGCGGGCCTACGCCCTGGCGTTTACGCGGATGGGCCCGCCCCGGGGCGAGGCATGGGGTGCGGCGGTGGCCCGGCTCGGGAAGCTCTACCCGGCCGCGACGGAGCGGCTGAACCGGGAGCTGTGCCCGCTGCTGGTCTACCTCGAGGCGCCGGGCGTCGTCGGGCGGACCCTGAGCCTGCTGGCGAAGGCGGCCACCCAGGAGGAGCAGCTTCACTACGTCGCCTGCCTCCGGACGGCGGGCGGCAAGCTCTGGGCGCCGGAGCAGCGCCGGGAGTACTTCGGCTGGTTCCGGAGGGCGGCCTCCCTCCGCGGCGGGGTGTCCCTTGAGGAGTACCTCCGGCTGATCCGCCGGGAGGCGGCCGGCCGCCTCGGGGCGGCGGAGAAGGAGGCCCTCGGCGCGCTGCTGGCGGAGCCGGCGCGGGCGGACCCTTACGCGGCGCTCAAGGCCAGGCCGCTGGTCAAGGAGTGGAAGGTGGAAGACCTGCTCCCCCACGCCGGCCCGAGCATGGCGGGGAGGGACTTCGAGCGGGGGCGGCGGGCCTTCTCCGCGGCGCTCTGCTCCGGCTGCCACCGGTTCAACGGCCTGGGCGGCATGACCGGGCCGGACCTGACCGGCGTCGCCAGCCGGTACGACACGCGCGCCCTGCTGGAGTCGATCGTGGAGCCGAGCAAGGTCATCCCCGACCAGTACGCCGCCGTGGTGATCGAGGACAGCCATGGCCGGGTCCACGCGGGCCAGGTGAAGGACCTGTTCGGCGAGACGCTGGTCGTCATGACCGACGCCCTCGACCCGGCCGCGCTGGTGAAGGTCCGCCGCCGCGACGTCGTGAAGGTTTCCCGGTCGGCGGTGTCGCTGATGCCCGCCGGGATGCTGAACGGGTTCACCCGGGAAGAGGTCCTCGACTTGGTCGCGTACCTCCGGTCGCGGGGCGACCCCGGCCATGCGGTTTTCCGCAAGGCCGCCGTGACGAAGTGAAGGGTGGAACTGACCGGCGGGTGAGAAGGAAACGGCCTCGGTGGGGGTTCGGCCAATGATCACGCTACCTGCCTCGGGACTCCCGCGCTGGGAAGGGGTGACGCGGCGCGAATGGCTTCGCGTCGGGGGCATCTCGGCCATGGGGCTCACCCTCCCCGGCCTCTCGCGACTCCTGGCCGGGCCGGCGCCGGGTCGGGGGCAGCCCCCCACGCGCCGGGCCCGCGCCTGCATCCTGGCCTTCCTGTTCGGCGCGCCGGCCCACCAGGACGTCTGGGACCTCAAGCCGGACGCCCCGGCGGACATCCGCGGGGAGTTCCGGCCGATCGCCACCCGCGTCCCGGGCCTCCTGATCGGGGAGCACCTCCCGCTGGTCGCCCAGCAGGCGCACCGGCTGGCCGTCGTCCGCTCGGTCAGCCACCCGGACAACACCCACACGGTGGCGATGCACTACGCGCTGACCGGCCATCGCCACCTGGAACCCAACACCAACCCCCAGAACAAGGCGACCGACTTCCCCACGTTCGGGGCGGTGATGCGCTACCTGCGCCCGGGGGGTGGGCCGCTGCCCTCGGGGGTCAGCCTGAACGCCCCGGCGAACCAGGTGTCGGCGGCGAACCACGTGTTCCCCGGGTTCTTCGCGGGCTTCCTGGGCAGCGTACACGACCCGCTGTTCCTCGCCGACGACCCCAGCCGGCCCGACTTCCGGCCCTTCGGGGCCCCGGCTGGCGACGAGGCCCGGCGGTGGCGGCGGCGGCGCGACCTGTTGGCGGGCGTCGAGGCCCAGCGGAGAGCCCTGGACGGGGCGGCCGCCGTCCGCTCGCTCGACGCGCACACCGCGCGGGCGTTCGACCTGATCACCTCCCCGGAGGCCCGGCGGGCGTTCGAGCTGTCCCGCGAGATCGACCGGACGCGGGACCGGTACGGCCGGACGCCGTTCGGCCAGGGGCTGCTGCTCGCCCGCCGGCTGGTCGAGGCGGGGGTGGGCCTGGTGACGGTCAACTGGGCGCGCGACGACGCCTTCTGGGACACCCACGCCGACAACTTCAAGCTCCTGAAGGGGTCGCTGTTGCCGCCCTTCGACCGGGCCTTCTCGGCGCTGCTGGAAGACCTCGCCCAGCGCGGGTTGTTGGAGGAAACCCTGGTGGTGTGCCTGGGCGAGTTCGGGCGGACGCCGAGGGTCAACAAGAGCGCCGGCCGCGACCACTGGGCCGCCTGCAACTCGGTGGTCCTCGCCGGCGGCGGGGTGCGCGGCGGGCAGGCCCACGGGGCATCGGACCGGCACGCGGCTTACCCCGCGACCCCGCCGGTCTCGCCGGAGGACCTGTCAGCCACGGTCTACCAGGCGCTGGGCGTCGATCCCCGCCAGGAGCTGCGCGACCACCTCGGCCGCCCCCTGCCGCTCAGCGCCGGGACGCCGCTGACGTCGTTGTTCAGGTAGGTCGTCACCAAGGAACGGCCCCTTGCCTGTTGAGGTACCCCGATGCGTGCATCGCACCGCATCACCTGCTTCACCGCCCTGTTCGCCGCCTTTTGTGGATCGCCCTGTTGGACGAGTTGCGGGAGCCGTTGCGCGAGTACCACACCCGGCGGTGCGGCCACTTGACCCGTGCTCAACTCCGCGACCTGACGGCGCTCCTGCGAGATGCCAGGCTTCCGCACGAGGACGAGGACAGCAGTTGGAGGTGACCGCGGCAGTTCCCTCACACCTCGATGACAATCGCCCGCATCACCGCCAGGATTCGGAGGCGAGTACCGACCGGTCCCAGCAAAGGTAGTGCAAGCCGTGTGGCTCCGGCGCAACAGTTGGTGAGCGTCATTGACCACAATAGCAACTTTGCGGGGTTGCCGGTCTGACCAACCAGCATGTAGCGCGCTCCGGTCTGGCACGCCGGGGCCAGTTCGGGGGGAGAGCGCGCCGGCCCCTTGGGGCCCCAAGGGGGGCGACCGCCCGCCGGTGCAGCCTACCGGCCAGCCCCCGCCCCGGGAGGCCTACGCGCCCCCGGGCCAGGCGGCCCGGCCTGGCCCGGGCTGCAAGAGCCGTGGCCCTTTGGGCGGGTTACCCCTGCGCTGCCCCCGACCCGGACCGGGGCCCACCTTGGCCGGCTATTGCCGCCGTTTGCCGCACGCACTGTCCCCTCTTCCAGCGGCCCGGGCGCAGGCCGGAGGGAGCGCCCCGGGGCCGGCCGCCGGCCGGGCCTCCAGGCGCACTGTGGGCGCTCCAAGCGGGCGCCCCCCTAGCCCGGATATTTCATGGATGTCCCGCCAAGTGACGGCCTACCGCTGGCGGGACACACCTGTGGTCGAACAGCCCCGCTTGGGGGTGATTCTTCGCGAACCGACCACACCGCCCCCTTCCCCCCAACCGCTGGGAGGGATTTCCGCCCGAGCTGGCCTCGGCTTACCCCGCGTCCAGCGGGACCGGCTCGGTGTTTTGGGCCGGCTCCCGTAACCGCGCCAGCACCTGGCCGAACAACTCTTGCAGGGGGAACCCGCTCGCCAACCGCAGGTACACCCGCCTGACGCTCACCACCACCAACGCCGCCACCTTGAACAGGCGCAGCCGAATCGTACTCCCCTGCGCCCGCTCCAGCTGCGTCCCGGCAAGCCCCAGCCGGCGCACCGCTTCCACCAGCACATACGCCGCCGCGGAGAGCAGCAGCCGGAACTGGTTGGCCAAGAACTTGTGGCAGCTGGTCCGGTCGGCGAACGGCATCCGCTGCTGCTCCTTGATCCGGTTCTCCATCTCCCCTCGGGCGCAATACAGCGCCTCGTACAGCCCGCGCGGGTGGCCCGGTAGGGTGCTCACCACGAACCGCGGGTTGTCCCCCCGGGCGTTGTGCTCCGCCTTGACGATCACCCGCCGCGCGCGGTCCCAGCTCCCGGCGGCGTAGGCGAACGACCCGAACAGCCGTTGCGGCTCCCCGGTCATCCCCCAGCAAGTCTCCGCTTGAATCAACCAAGGGCTGGCCAAGGCGAGTAGCCGGCTGTTCCGGGCCAGGCCCAGGACGTAGCCGACGCCGCGGGAGTCGCACCAACGCATCAGCCACCAGCGGCAGAAGCCTGAGTCGCCACGGAAGATGATTCGCACGCCGGGCCAGGCCTGCCGCAGTCGTTGCACCAGTAGCTTGAGGATGGCCCCGGTGTGCCGGGCCGGGTCGCCGTCGGCGGTGCGCAGGTAGGCGACCAGCAACTGGTCGCCGCAGAAGACGTACAGGGGCAGGAAGCAGTGGTGGTCGTAGTAGCCGTGGAAGAACCGCCCCTCCTGGTGGCCGTGGATGGGAGCATCGGTGGCGTCGAAGTCCAGCACCAGGCACTCGGGAGGCTCCGGGAACGAGGCGATGAACTGCTCGACCAGCACCCGCGCCATCGCGACCAAGGCCGCGCGGTGGGCTCGGTTCTCCAGGCGGCACAACGTGGGCGGGGAAGCCAGCGGCTGCTCGGGGTCGGGGGCGTACTCGGCCAGCGCCTGCCACAAAGGGTCGGAGCGGAGATGCTGGTGGTCGTTGAGATCCTCGTAGCCACAGGCGAGGCCGTAGACGCGCTGGGCCAGCAAAGGGCGGTGGGGGTGGGAGATCAGCTCGGGGTGGCGTGGGTCGGGCAGAACGCGGTCCAAAGCGTCGAGCAAGCCAAGGCGGCGATCGGCCTCGCGGAGGAGCAAGGCCCCGGCATCGGTGGTGACGGAGCCGGCGGAGAAGTCCGCCTCGACTCGGCGGCAACCCAGGGTGGAAAAGGTCAGAGGGGGGCGGGTACACTCTGTCATAGCGGCGGCTGCCTCCGGGGAGTATTGGGATTGTGATAACCCACAATACTGCCAGGAGTTCAGCCGCCGCGCAACTCCACCTCACTCAACACCCATGAAATATCCGGGTTAATTGGTGGGGTAAACAGGGGCTTTCCCCCCAACAACGCTCTCACACCCCCGCGGTGTTCGTTTCATTTCTGCGCCAGCGAACCACTCCTGCCATTACGCTCCGACACGTTGTCGTGCCGATGGGAAATCGGGCGTGGTCGTCCCATTATCAACCTGTGCCCACGATGGTGGCGAACTACTGGGTCCAGCAGTATGAATGCTCCGGTCGCAGGCCCGACCGTCAGGGAGGGCTTAATGCCGCGCCCAGGCGAAGCGAGCCCTCCCTAACGGTCGGGCCTGTGTAAGGTAGCGCTCTCAACGCTGGACCCAGTAGGACGGGAAGGGTCACCAGAGGCCGTGGTCTCAGGGCCGTCCCGTTGCCTCACGGCAACCGTCCGGCTCTGAATAGAATGGCCTGGGAGTGGGGATCCAGACGGAATGAGGGCTGTCTGATGCCAGATACCCCCGACGCCCCTCCGAGCCGTCGTCGAGCGCTCCGCCCAGATCGCCCGCCAGCCGGACGCCAAGAAGGAGTTCCGGGTCGGCCCCGCCGTGCCGCCAGAAGTCCGGCTACGACCCGCAGGAGATCGACGCCTTGCCTAATCCGGTCAAGGAGTCCTTCTGCGGGGTCGGTAACTCCCACGGCCTGGGCGAAGTCTTTCCGGAGCGGGTCGTGCTGGACCTGGGCAGCAAGGCCGGGATGGACACCTTGCTCGCCGCCAGAAGGGTGGGGCCAACCTGCCAGGTGTTCGGGGTCGATCTCTGTCTTGAGATGGGTCGAGAAAGAACGCCGGGCCGCTGGGCTTGCACAACGTCGAGTTCGACAACGCCGGGATCAAGAACTATCCACTACCGGACGCCTGGGTGGACGTGGTGATCTTCAACGGCGTCTTCAACCTCTGCTCGGACAGGCCGGCCGCACTGGCCGAGGCGTTCCGGGCACTGCGGCCCGACGGTCGTCTCCAGGTGGCCGACATCCTGTCGGAGGGCAGCCTGACGCCTGAGGAAGTGGCCCGCCTGGGCGAGTGGTCGGACTGAATCGCCGGGCGCGGTGTCGGGGCGGTCGTTTTTGAGTATGCTCACCGAAGCGGGCTTCGACTAGGCTCGCGGCCACGGCTGGGCCGGCTACCGCACGACCCATTCGAGCGACGCCTTTCCGATGGTGCCGGCGGGCGAACTACGGCGCGGAGAAGGCGTTGGTCGCCGACCCGAAGGCGGCGTGTGGAAGGGGCCTTGCCTACGGCGGGTACAGCTTCATAATGGGGATCGCCACCCTCCCGTCGAGCCTGACCTTCGGGGGGCTCCACCAGTCCTTCGGTGCGATGGCGGCGTTCGGCTGGGGGGTGAAGGGCCAGCGGCACCCACCGGCGCAACATGACGGAAAGGAAGGGCCGATGACGACCAGCTACACACACTTCGGCGACTTGGCGAAGGAGGTCCAGCCACCCGGCAAGGGCATCCTGAGTCGCACGTTGCACAACGACGACCGGCTCAAGGTCGTTCTGTTCGGCTTCGCTCAAGGCGAGGAACTGTCTGAACACACGGCCTCAATGCCGGCCGTCCTCCACTTTTTGCAGGGCGAGGCGACGGTGACGCTGGGTGACGACCGGCACGAGGCCAGGCCCGGCACCTGGGTCCACATGCCCACCGGCCTGCGCCACGGCATCCAGGCCAAGACGGCCGTGGCCATGCTGCTTTTGCTGCTGAAATGAGGCGAGCGCCGGAAGCTGGAACCGTGTCACGTCCACGAACGACCCCACCGCCCACGCCGAGGTCGTCGCCACCCGTGACGCCTGCTCCCGCTTGAAGACGTTTTCGTTGACCGGGTGCGAGATCTACAGCAGTTGCGAGCCTTGCCCACTGTGCCCGGCAGCAATCTACTGGTCACGGCTGGCCCGCACCTATCACGCCGCCACTTGCATGGTATTGGTTGGACGCGTCGAAAGGGCCAAGCCGAGAAGCAACAAACAATAGGAGGCTCATGGAGCCTCATTGCCGATTCGCCATTGCCAGCCGGTCCCACCAGAACTTCACCGCCGCGTCGTGGTCGTCCAGTACCTCCTTGCGCGGCCCCGCACCCTTCACCAGCATCGCCAGCGCGTCGCGCCGCTCCCGCGCCCAGCCATGGAAGAACTCGACCGAACGCCTGCTGACCGCCCTCGGCCCCCCGCCGACCTCGACGAACCACGGGGCCGTCGAGGCGAAGCGGAACGTGTGCTTGACGTCCGCCACCGCTCGCACCAACAGCCAGCCGCTTCGCTCCAGACGCACGCCGAGCTTTCCCTTCCACGCCGCCTTCCCCACCCGCCGCGCCAGGACTACCATCCCGTCCTGCACGACCTCGATGACGCGGATCGGGTCCACGCCCACGGCCTCCACATCGATCTCGACCTCGCCGGCCTCGCGGAACACGTGGCCGGGCAACTCGCCGGCGGCGCGGGCGACGAGCAGCGGCCCGTTGCTCACGAACGCCCGCCCGGCCCTTAGCCCTTCCCACCAGCTCGTCGGGTCGAGCGGCTTGCCGGTGTGGACCCAGACCCGGTTGTAGCCCACCGGATTGGGCAGCACCCCCGACGCACTCCCGGCCGACGGCGGCACGCGCAGTCCGGCGTTGAGCATGTGGTAGTAGACCTCCTGCGTCCACCACCCGTTGCCCGCCACGCCGGCGTACCTCTCGCGGTCGCGCGGCCGGCCCCAGGCCTCGTTGTCCATCACCCCGCCGCGGTGCATGTGGTTGTGCGCCACCCCGATCGAGTCCACCTGCCCCGTGGCCAACCACGCCGGCACGTCCCACCAGAACGGCTTCTCGACGTCGGCCCACGTCCCGGTGTCCTTCTTCGCCTCGCGCAGGTAGCGCAACGACGAGGGGTACTCTCGCGTCGCCGTCGTGATGCCCAACGGCGCCCGCCGCCGGAAGTACAACATCGCCCCGCCGCCGCGCTCGTCCTCGCCACCCATCAGGTCGCACCACCGGCCGTCGAACCGAACAACCGCCGGGTTCGGGGGCTTTGTAGTGGCCCAGAGATTCTGTTTGTTCCACCAGGTGATCACGCCGCCGACGTGTAGGTCTTCGGCGCGCATCACCAGCCGCGCGTCGGCCGGCGGCCGGTGGATGTGCAGGTCTCCGGAGTACCACCCCTTCGCCGCCAGGTCGGAGATGCGCGACAGGCGGGCCTCCAGTGGCGTGCTTTCGCCTACCGACAACCGACCGCTGACCGGCTCGTATTCCGGCCCGCGCTCAATCTCGTAGCGGTAATCCCCGGGGACCAGCGGCAGGTCGGCCTGCCCCGGACAGGCGAAGTGATCGCGCCAGAACGGCAACCCCTCCGGCCGCACCGGCTTTCCCGCCGAGTCATACAGGTGAACCCGCGCAGGAAGCGGGTCGCCCCTCGCGTCTCGCAGCCGCAGCTTGAGCAGACCGGCCTTCTTCTCGGGCGCCTGGGCGTGCTCGTGGGAGGCCGCCGGGTAGCCGCTGCGAGTACCTGCCGGGACGGCAAGGGCAGCGAGCAGGACGGCGGTCGTGTATGTAACGCGCATGGCTGGGTCACCCTCGATTCGGGGTTGCCGCCGCCAGCGCCTAGTACAGCCGGGGAACCGGCCGGGCGTCGGACGGCAGGATCGGGTTGGGCCGGCCGGACACGTCGTGGACCATCCCGTGCGGGTCGATGCCGAGGTTGTGGTAGACCGTGGCGAGGACGTCGCGGTAGTGAACCGGGCTTTCCTTCGCCACCGCCGCCGCCGAGTCGGTCGAGCCGATCACCTGCCCGACGCGCATCCCGCCGCCGGCCAGCAGGGCGCTGTTGACCCGGGCCCAGTGGTCGCGGCCGGCGTCCTTGTTGACCTTCGGCGTCCGGCCGAACTCGCCCCAGACGACCACCGTGCAGTCGCGGTCCAGGCCGCGCGCGTAGACGTCCTCGACGAGGGCGCTGATCCCCTGGTCGAACAGCGGCAGGTGCTGCCTGAGGTAGTTGAAGTTCTGCCCGTGCGTGTCCCAGAAGCCGTAGGCGACGGTGACGACGCGCGCCCCGGCCTCGACGAGGCGGCGGGCGGCCAGGAGCTGGTCGTTCCACATCGGCGCGCCGTCGCCTAGGTGCCGAGCCGAGCCGCGCCCGTAGCGGTCACGTACCGCTTCCGGCTCCCGGCTCACGTCCAGCGCCTCCAGCATCTTGCTCGACGTCAGCACGTCGAACGCCCGCCGGTAGTGCGCGTCCATGCCGCCCGCGGCGTCGGCCTCGCGCCTCAGCCGATCGACCCGCGAAAGCAGGGCCTGGCGGTCCCCCAGCTCTCCCACGGAGCGGCCCACCAGCCGCATCGCCGTCAGGTCCTGACCATCCACCTTCACCGGCAGCGCGGCTCGTCCGAGCTGGGCCGACCCGGGCGTGTTGTACGGCCGGTGCTGCATCGTCGGGAACAGATCGACGAACGGCGGAACGACCGGGTCGGCCGGCCCTTGCAGGCGGGCGACGACCGCGCCGAAGTGCGGCCTGGCCTCGCGCTGCGCCGTGCCCATCGGGAAGCCGACGGTGGACTGAAAGCTCGAGTGCTCGTCGATCTGGCCGACGACCGAGCGGAGGACGGCGAGCCTGTCGGCGCACCGCGACAGCCGGGGGAGCAACTCGCCGAAATAGACGCCGGGGACGCTCGTGGCGATCGGCTTGAACTCCCCCCGCACCTCGGCCGGGGCGTTCGGCTTGAGGTCAACCGTGTCCTGGTGGGCCAGCCCGCCGGTCAGGTACACCATGATGACCGACCGGTGCGACCGGCCCCTGTCCTGCTCGGCCCGCAGCAGGTGGGGGAGTGTCAAACCTCCCAGGGCCAGACCCCCGACCTGGAGGAACGATCGCCGCGAGATGCCGTCGCAGTAGCGGGTGGGCGCGCCGAAAAGGGTCAGCATGGCCAGTGGGTCCGGTGGGAGGGCGTGGCGGGCAGGGCACCCCCAGTTTAGCCGAGGCGGAAGACGTTTCCAACCGCGAAGGGCCGGCGGGTGGAGCTGGGTCGAGGCCCCGCGCCAGGCGGCACGCCATCGGCCCTCACCCTCAGCCGGCCCCGGGCAGTTCGCTCGCCTTGGGACAGACGTCGTTCAGGTTGGCCTTCAGGTCCGCGTTCACCCGACCCAACGACCAAGAGATCCCGCCCACGAGTAGCTTCTGGAAGGTCTCGTTCGTCCACACGTCTTCGCGGTGGCCCATCGAGGTGTAGAACACCCTGCCCTTGTCGTGCACCCGCGCCCACGTGGCCGGGAACGTCGGCCTTTGGTACTCGGCATCCACCATGCCCTTTGTGTCGTGGGCCAGAACCACGTGCAGGTCCGGGGCGAAGTTCTTCAGCGCGTACCACTCCTCGTGCAGCTGGAAGTCCTTGACCCCCTCCAGGCCGGGGAACTTGGCGTCGGCCACGCGCTGCCAGGCCTTCTGCTGCCGGCCGTGCTTGATGAACTCACCGCCGAGCATGGCGATGTACGGGTCGAGCTTGGCCCGCTCCTGGTTGCGGCCGGCCGGGCCGGGGGTGTGGAACGTGTCGCTGGCGCAGTGGCAGCCGACGAACCCCTTGCCGGAGGCCACGGCCTCCAGGAGCGCCTTCTTGCCCTCCGGGGGCATCGGCGGGCTTTTGTCCTTGCACCTCTCCCGGGTCAGGTCGCCCTGCGTCTGAAACACGAACCCGTCGAAGCGCGGGAACTCCTTGGACAGGAAGACGCGTCCGTCCTTCTCACAGACCACCTCGAAGCCGTGCTTCGCCCCGAGGTCGGTGACGACCCTCTCGGCCAGCGACAGCCTGCCACCCGAGCGGCGGACGACGTCGTGCTCGAAATCGACCGAGCGCGTGTACACGAGGACGCGCCTTTTCGGGGAGTCGGCCGCGGCGACCTGGCCTTCAAGGAAGGCGGAAAGCCCGAGGGTGACGGCCGCCCCGCTGGACGCCAGCATCTCACGTCGATTCATCGCTGCACCTCGTGAATGTCTCGTGGGACAACTCGACCCCCATTCAACGTATGCCCGGGGCGCTCCGTGTGCCATCACCCGGCCGTCACGCGAGAGTCCGCGTCGCCCGGCGGGCTTGGGCGATCGACGGTGCAACGGATAGGATGAAGTCCGCCCGTGGGTGTGTGTCACGCGGGTCCTTCCTGGTACACCATCAGGCCCGAATCGGAGGCCCTCATGCGTCTGGGACGGTTATGCGGCCTCCTCGGGCTCGCCATCGCGGGCTCGTTCGCCTCCGCCACCGCCGCCCTGGCCACGGACGTTACCGTGGACGGGGCGAGGCGCTACCAGACCGTCGAGGGGTTCGGCACCTGCCTCATCGCCTGGGAGGGGCGCTTCCGCGACCTCTACCGCACCGGGGCGTTCCAGAAGGTCTACGCCGAGGGCGTGGGCCTCTCCATGCTCCGCGTCAACATGTGGGGGCCGACCTTCGAGAAGCCGACGGAGGACTGGGCGAAGATCCGCCACCAGGACTTCGACCTGAGCGCCGACGGCGGCCGGGCGCAGGTCTTCATCGACTTCGGCCAGGCGCTCCGCAAGCACAACCCGGGCGCCAAGCTCATCGGCACGGTCTGGAGCCCGCCGGCGTGGATGAAGCTGAACCGGTCGATCACGGACCGGAAGTCCGGCGCGATCCGGGCCGGCGGGTACGGCGGGAACACGAACCGGGTCGATCCGAAGTACTTCAAGCACTTCTGCAAGTGGGTGGTGGAGTACGTGAAACTCCACGACAAACAGGGGGTGCCGTTCCACGCCGTCAGCCCGGGAAACGAGGTCCAGTTCACCCAGACGTTCGAGAGCTGCGTGTGGGACGGCAAGGACTTCGCCGCCATCGTGGTTCAGCTCCGCGAGATGCTCGACGCCGAGGGGTACAACCGCGTCAAGATCTTCGGCCCGGAGACGATGACGTCGCACCTCTACGAGGGCGGGACCGGCTCCTACGTCCGGGCGATCCTCAAGAGCCCCAGGGCCCTGGAGGCGGTCGGGGCCTTCGCCACCCACGGCTACGAGGACGGGGTCAAGGGCGAGACGTCGGCGGGCTCGTCCCGCCGGTTCTGGGAGCTGGTCAAGGACGCGGGCAAGCCGTTCTGGATCACCGAGGGCGGGACCGGCGGGCACGACTGGCCGGCCCCGATCCAGAAGGGGGGCATTGCCCTCGGCCTGCACAACGCGCTGGTTGGCGGTAACTGCTCGGCGTTCGTCCCCTGGCAGATCACCGAGGGGAACAAGTCCACCCACGGCCTGATGGTGATGAGCGCCTACACGCCGAAGACCTACGCGGCCATGCACTACACCAAGTTCATCCGGCCCGGGGCCCGCCGCATCGACGCCGGGTCCGGCTTCGACGCGGTCCGGGTGGGCGCGTTTCTCCACGAGGGCAAGGGGGACCTCACGGTCGTGGCGATCAACCCCACCGACAAGGAACAGCCCTTGATCCTGGAGTTCCGGAACGTGAATGGCCTGCCTTCCCTGAAGGTATTTCGGACCTCCGCCAAGGAGTACCTGAAGGCGGCAGGCGAACTAGAAGTGAAGGCCGGGAAGGCCTCGCTCCAGATGACGCCCCAGAGCCTCGTCACCCTCTCGGGAACGGTCACCAGGTAGCTCCCGAGGTTCCGTACATATGTTCACTAACGCTTACGACCCTCCCACAAGGCGGTGTGTAGCCATCATGATGCGGACGACCCTCCTGAGCTTACTGGCCCTCGCGGCGGTGTCGCCGGCGGCGGACAACACCCTGACCCCGAGGGAGAAGGACGACGGTTGGCTGTTGCTGTTCGACGGCAAGACGCTCGACGGCTGGATGACGTCGAGCGGCAAGCCGAGCCGGACGCCCGTCGAGGGCGGGGCGATCAACCCGCACCGCTGCGGTGGCTACATGCTGGTCCACAAGGAGCCGTGGGAGAACTTCGTGCTCTCGCTCGACTTCAAGATCAGCAAGAAGTGCAACAGCGGCGTCTTCGTCCGCACCTCGTCGCTGACGCCCCGGCCGGGCAAGGACGTCGGCTTCAACGGCGTCGAGGTCGCCATCGACGACACCACCGGGGCCGGCTACCACGACACCGGGGCGATCTACGACCTGGTGAAGCCGAGGCGGAACGCCATGAAGCCCGTCGGCGAGTGGAACCACATGGTCCTCACCAGCGACCGGAACGTCCTGGAGGTGGAGCTGAACGGCGAGAAGGTCACCCGGATGGACTTCGACGAGTGGGCGAAGCCGAACACGCGCCCCGACGGGTCGGGGCACAAGTTCGACATCGCCTACAAGGACCACCCGCGGAAGGGCTACATCGGGCTCCAGGACCACGGCTCGCCCTGCTGGTTCAAGAACATCAAGATCAAGCCCATGAAGTGATCCCGCTCTCCCCCACCCCGACCGAGGGCTTCCCATGACGAAATCGACGGAATCCGAGGCCGCCATGCCGGAGGCCTCGCGCAGGGCGTTCCTGGCCGGGGCCGCCGGAAGCGCCCTGGTAACTATCGTGCCGCGCCACGTGCTCGGCGGGGCGGGCTTCGTCGCCCCCAGCGAGCGGGTCAACCTGGCCGGCATCGGGGCCGGCGGCATGGGCGGAGGCGACATCGCCACGCTCGCCAGGCTGGGCGTGAACGTCGTCGCCCTGTGCGACGTGGACGACGCCCGCGCCGCCGGCTCCTTCAAGGCATTCCCGCGGGCGCGGCGGTACAAGGACTTCCGCGAAATGCTCGACAGGGAGGCCCGACACATCGACGCGGTCTCGGTCGGCACGCCGGACCACACCCACGCGGCGGCGACGATGGCCGCGATCCGCGCGGGGAAGCACGTCTACTGCCAGAAGCCGCTGACGCGCACACTCCACGAGTGCCGCGAGGTGACCCGGGCGGCGAGGGCGGCCGGTGTCGCGACCCAGATGGGCAATCAGGGACACGCCACGGAGGGGTCGAGGCTGACGAACGAGTGGGTCCGGGCCGGCGTCCTCGGCGCGGTCCGCGAGGTCCACGTCTGGTCCGACCGGGCCGGCCGCCTGTGGAAACAAGGGATCGGCCGGCCGAAGGACACGCCCGCCGTGCCGACGACCCTGAACTGGGACTTGTGGCTTGGGCCGGTTCGGGAACGGCCCTATCACCCGGCCTATGTGCCGTCGAACTGGAGGGGGTGGTGGGACTTCGGCACCGGGGCGCTGGGCGACATGGGCTGCCACATCATCGACCACCCCGTCTGGGCGCTGGGCCTGGGGGCGCCGACCGTGGTCGAGGCCAGGACCACCCTGGACGGGTCGGTGCTCGAGGGCAACAAGCCGAACGCCGAGACGTTCCCGATCGCCTCGGTCATCTACTGCGAATTCCCGGCCGCCGGCGAGCGGCCGGCCGTGCGGATGACGTGGTACGACGGCGGCCTGATGCCTGCGACCCCGGCGGGCATGCCGCCTGGCCAGCACCTGCCCGACAACGGCGTCCTCTACGTCGGGTCGAAGGGAATGATGTACCACTCTTCCCACGGGGGGATGCCGCACCTCGTGCCGGCGGAGCTGCACCACGAGGCGAAGAAGGTGGCGAAAACGATGGTGCGTTCTCCCGGGCACTACGAGGAGTGGGTCCAAGGGTGCAAGGGCGGGCCGAAGCCCGCCTCGAATTTCGACTACGCCGGCCCTCTGACGGAGATCGTGTTGCTCGGGGTCCTCGCCCTGCGCGCCCCCGGCCGCCGGCTGGAGTGGGACAGCGCGAACCTGAAGGTCAAGAACGCCCCGGAGCTGGACCAGGTCATCCGGCCGGAGTACAGGAGGGGGTGGACGCTCTAGGGACTGGCCGTCGCTCAATTGACCCAGACGGGCTGGCTGAACGCGCCGTTGGCGGCGACGTCCCACGCCTCCAGGCGCACCCACTTCGCCCCCTTCAGATCCACGGGGACGCTGAGCCTCTTGCCCGAAAAGGCCTCCTCGTCGGCCAGGTCGATGCGCCGCCGGTGGACCCGTCCGCCGTCGCCCCAGATGACCTCGGCGAAGGCCGGCGGGAAGGTCCACTCCAGCCGCGCCTCCACCTCGGTGGTCGTCTTGTCACTTAGACGGAAAGTCTGCCCGCTCGGCTTGCCCCCGACGCGGAACTCGGGCATCAGCACCTCGCCGGTGCTGACGAAGAATCGGCCGCCCCGCAGCGCGTCCAGGACCGGCTGCCAGCCGTCGTCGAAGCGGGGTAGCCGGTCGAGCTTCAGGTAGTTGACGTTCATGTGCCCGTACAGCTCGTGCCCCGGCTCGACGCGGAAGACGTCCACCTCACCCAGCGCGTACTTGCGCTGCCCCCAGTTGGCCATGTCGTCCATCAGGTCCAGCACGCGCTTCCCCAGGCGCGGGTGGGACAGGTCCGCCGGCATCGCCTTCCAGGCCGCGCCCAGGAAGCGGTCGGACAGGTAGAACTCCTTCCCCCGGTAGCGGTCGGGGAAGCCGTACGAGGACTTGGTCCGCGGGTGGGCGGTCCACATCAGGCCCCCCTCCTTCTCCATCAGCCGCAGCACGTCGTCGGCGTTATGGACGGCGTAGACGGTTCCCAGTCCCTCGACCTTCCGCTCGAACGGCGTCCCCGGCCTGGGGTGCAGGTGCCAGTAGACCGGCCGGGGGAACAGGCTGATCCAGTGGCCGCCCAGGTGGACGTTCGGCTCCTCGCCGGGCAGCAGCAGGAGGCGCTCGCCGGACAGGCGCCGGCACTCGTCGTGGAGCGTCTTGAGCAGCGCCAGCCGCTCGGCGTTCATCTCGGGGGTGTGCCGGACGTGGAACTCGGCCAGGTGGACGATGTCGATGCCGCGGTCCTGGAAGGTCTTGACGAAGGGAGGCTCCTCCAGGCCACGGGGGACCCCGTCTGTCTTCTGCTCCCTCTGCTTGCGGAGGTAGTCGAGGGTGTGCTCGACGTGGTAGTGGCTGGTGAAGGTCAGGTGGCCGTCGAGCCTCTTGAAGCGGTCGCCGTGGGTAAACCGGCGCACCTGCTCCAGCGCCTCCGGAGCCCGGCCGGCACTGAGGAGGTAGAACACGCCCAGCCTTTGGCGGGTGCCCGGCGGGGCGTTGACCCAGGGGACGAACCGCTTGTCCCCCTCGGGGGGCTGGCGGACGCCAAACCCCCACTCGTCCCGCCTCTGGAAGCCCCGGCCGTGCCAGACGAACTTGAAGTTGTCCGCGAAGTCCAGCGGGTAGAGGTACTGGTGGGGCGGGGGGAACACCGCGACCGACCCGCCGTCGGCCTCGGCGACGATCGTCCGGTGCCGCACGGCGACCGGGACGGCCGCCTCATGCGCGGTCGCCTCCACGCGGCGCAGTTTGTCCTCGGTGTCGAGCCAGGCGATTGACTTCCAGGACGGCCTCGGGCTTGCCAGGCCGGCGTCGTAGAGGAAGGCGCAGGTGTCCCTGTCGGTGCTGACGACGGCCTCGGCGTGGACCAGAGCACAGCCGATGTAGACGGTGAAGCGCAGGTCGCCCCGAAACGGGCCTGCCGTGTGGCCGTCCAGGATGACCGTGGTCCGGCGCCCGTGGCTCTCGACCCGGGCGGTCCTCCGCCCCACCACGGCGGGGAAAGTCTCGTGCGGCCGCCGCGGGGGGTTGTCGAAGAAGACGTTCCACCCCTGGACGCTAAGGTCGCGGACTCCCACAGTCAGGAATGTCACCGGGTTGACGTCCCGGAGGATCGGGGTGCTCGGGCCGCCGGCCGTCTTCGCCAGCCCCAGCTCTTCGATCAGCGGCCGGTCGGGCCGGAACTGAAGGGCTAGCACGCCGTGCTCGCCGCCACCGGCGGGCCAGCGGACGCGGAGCGTCGTGCCCTCCTGCCGAACGGCCACCCCGGACTCCGGCCTGTGGGCGGAGACGTCAACGCTCCCTCCCTCGTCGCCCTTGACGGGCCAGGGCTTGCCCTCGCGAACCCACCTCTCGTTGCAGGCGGCGAAGTTCATCCGGGAGCCGATGAGGTAGATGGTCCCGTCGGGCGCCTGGTCCACCGACATGTACCCGCCGACCGGCGCGTCCACCTTGCGGGCGTGCGGCCAGGTCTTCCCCTCGTCCAGCGACAGGGCCACCATGGCCCCCCCGCCGAGCCGCCTGTCGCGGTCCTGGGTCAACAGCAGGATGGCACCACTGGCCAACCGCAGGACCGCCGACTTCTGCCCGCCGCCGATGCCGGCGAACGGCGACCGTGTCACCTCCCAGGTGTCGCCCCGGTCCTTGGACACCAGCAGCGGCATCGGGTGTGGCCCGCGCAGGAATGACAGGATGGCCCCGTCCTTCCTTTCCACCACCGCGGGGTGGATGACCGTCTTCCCGACGGCCCGGCGCATGTCCCCCTTCGCCACCTTCCAGGTCTTGCCCCTGTCGCGGCTGAGCATCAACCGCTCGTCGTTGTGGAAGTCACCGTCACACGCCAGGACAAGCGTGCCGTCGGAAGCCACGAACGCCGAGCACGGCTGGCTGAGGTGGTCGGAGTCGGTACGGGGAAGGATGATCTGGGGCTTGGACCAGGTGGCCCCACTGTCGTCGGAGTACCGCATGACGTTGGAGGCGTAATCCCAGCCGTGAAGCGATTGCGTGCAGAAGTGGTAGATGCGGTTTCCGTCTCTCAGCAGGACGGGGGCGTGGCAGTTGACGTCCGGCACGCCGAAGAACAGCGAAGCCGGCTCCCAGCGGTCCGACCCGGCGCGCAGCCGGGTGGCGGCCTGGGCGAGCTGGCGGTCCCTCTCGCCGACGCAGGTGTACCACACCGCCAGGACGTCCCCGTTGGGGCAGACGCATGTGGCGCTGTAGTGGTTGTGGTTGCTGAAGATCGGCCCCCAACTGTTCGGCGCGATCGCCGGACTCTTCCCGCCGACGGTGAAATCGACGAAGTACGGCTTGTCCCTGTCCGGCCCGTCCTTTGGCGCCGGCGTTTGCGTGACGTTCTTCTGGTGCAAAGGCATGTCCGCGACCGGAAGTGGCTTCGAGGTAGGGGGCTCGGCCTGGACCACGCGGAAGCCGGTGTAGCGGTTGGCGTCCTCGGGCAGGAGGCCGGACCGGTTCGCCGACCGCGCGAAGCGAGCAACCTCCTGCTTGCTGGTCTGCAAGTAGCTCCAGCCGCGCACCGCGCGGGCATATCCATCGGCCCGGCCCACCGGGTCGGTCTGCTTCCCCCCGGCGTAGGGCCCGTGCCAGTCGAGGCACCACTCCGCCACGTTGCCGTGCATGTCGTACAGGCCCCAGGCGTTCGGCTTGTAGCTGCCGACCTTCTTAGGCCCGGCGTGCGGCTTGCCGAGGTTCGCCTGCTCCGGCAGCAGCTGGTCGCCCGTCGAGAACGGAGTCGTCGTGCCGGCCCGGCAGGCGTACTCCCATTCCGCCTCGGTCGGCAGGCGGTAGGGCTTTCCCTCCCTCTTCGATAGCCACCGGCAGAAGTCCGCCGCCCGCTGCCAGGTCACGAAGGTGACCGGCTCGTCGTCCTCCTTCGTCGCCCCGTGCCGGCCGCGCGTCTTCTTGTGGTCGGGGTCGAAATGCTCGTACTGGGCGTTGGTGACCTCGTGGACGCCCATCAGGAACGGCTTGCTGATCCGGACCTGGTGGGCCGGGGCCTCGTCCTCGTCGCGTTTCAACCATTCCTCGCGGGATCGGGGAGCGGCTCTACCCTCTCCCATGAGGAACTCGCCGGCCTCCAGGGCGGCCGGTTTCATCCCGATCGAGTTGATCGCACCTGCTGGCCCCTCAAGGAGCCTGTAGCACGCCTGACACAGCCCGGCTGGGGACGGGCCGGCCCCAGCCGGCGGGCCGGAAGTGGCCAGAATGGTGAGGGGTAGCAAGGCAGCAATCCAGCAGCGCAGAGCATTCACGGCGGCACCCGCGGCTCGATTCCATTTTTACCAGGACGCCAAGGCAGTGTAGCCTCACCTGGGGTCGTAATCGCAGAACGCCCACGAGGCCTCCCTGGTATGACCGGGGAAGGACGGCTATCCTCCCGGCCCGCCGGTGTTCCGCATGAGGTGGGCGAACCGCCCGCGCCAGGGCTGGGGCAGGCTCGGCGGTGACCGTGACGGGGTCGTACCGGATCGGGTGGAGGAATGTCAGGCCCCGCGCGTGCAGTGCGATGCCGGGCGCGAACGTGTGGACCGCGCCGTACTTCGCGTCCCCGTAGATGGGGTGGCCGTGGTGCGCCAGCTGCACCCGGAGTTGGTGCGTCCGGCCGGTCTGCGGCCGCACCTCCAGCCAGCTCAGGCCTCCGTGGCCGCCCCTTCTCTGGTAGTGAAGCAGGGCCTGCTTCGCCCCCTCGTCGCCCGGCTCGACGACCTCGACGCGGCCGGCCTCGCGGTCGCGGTAGAGCCAGTCCTCCAGCGTCCCCGCCTGCCGCTGCACGTCCCCCTCGACGACCGCCCAGTAGACCTTCTCGACGGAGCCCTCGCGGAACTGCTCGGACAGCCGCGCCGCGGCCTTGCTGGTGCGGGCGAACAGGAGCACGCCGGAGACCGGCTTGTCCAGCCGATGGACCACGCCCAGGAAGACGTTGCCAGGCTTGTTGTACTTCCGCTTCAGGTAAGCCTTGGCGGCGCGGTCGAGCGTCTCCTGGCCGCCCTGGAAGTGGGCGGACGCCACGCCGGCCGGCTTCCACACGGCCAGGCAGTGGTTGTCCTCGTAGAGGACCTCGAGTGGCGTAAGGCTCATGCCGCGGCCCTCTCCGAACGGGGTTCCCCCGACCGGATCATCTTACGCCGCCAACGCCCTCCCTGCGACCCGTCCGCCGGGCCGCCGTACCCGTGCCGGAATGGAAACGAACTCGCGGCGCCCCGGCCGGGGCGCCGCGAGTTCACAGCCCACCCGGGGCGGCCTCAATCCTGGACCTTCTCGCCGGGCGGGGTCATGTGCTCGACCTTGGGCCACTTCCGCTTGAACCCGCCGTTGACCCAGTGGACGTCGTTGTCGATGTCGTGGCACTTCTGGCACATGTCATCGATCGCCTGCGTCTTCTTGGCCGCCGGCTGGTACTTCCACGGGTTGATGCGCTTGTGCCAGGCCGGGTCGTTGGGGTTGTGGACGTGGACGTAGGACGGGCCGTGGCAGCTCTCGCAGCCGACGTCCTTGAGCTTCGGCGTCGTCGCCTCGTCCACGAACCCGGTCTGGTAGCCGAAGCCGACCGTGTGGCAGACGATGCACTCGGGGTCGTACTGCCGGTTCGACGGCCGCTTGGCGTCCACCAGCGTCTGGTAGGCGTGGCTGTGGCCTGACTTCTTCCACACGTCGTAGGCGTGCTCGTGGCAGCGCTTGCACGTCTCGGTGCCGGCGTACTTGACCTCGTCCTCCTTTTTCAGCCCGCCGACCTTCGGCAGCACCTGAAGCTCGTGGCGCACCTGGCCGTACTTCTGGAGGTAGTTGTCGTCCTTCAGCTTCTTCGTGTAGCCCTCGATCAGCTCGATGACCGGGTGGCCCTTCTCCTTCGGCTGGGGCGTGAGGAACTCCTCGCCCAGCTCGACGCGCTCGTACTTGAGGTCGAACGGCTTGGCCGGGTTGCCGGTCTTCCACACCCCGAAGACGCCGACGTGCCGGCCCTTCTTGCCCAGCGTGACGATCAGGCTCTTGCCGCCGGCCTTGTTCTCCACCTCGTAGGGCCGCAACGGCGGGTCGTCCGAGTCGCTCAGCGCGACGACGATGGGGAACTGGGGGTACTCGTACGCGCAGGCCATCGCCTCGGTGTACGGCTTCTCGCCCCGGTTGCGCGACACCGGGCCCTGGAACAGGAGCACCGGGAGATCGACCTTGGGAGCCATCTCCGTCAGGGCGCGGTTCAGCGCGTTGGGGGTCGCCTCGAAGCGGATCGCCTTGTCGTTGCGGGTGATCTCCTTGACCTTCGTCGCAACCGTCGGGCCGACGACGCCCACCGCGCCGACGCGCAGGCCACCGCCGTCCGGCTCGGCCAGCTTCCACGCCTCGGTCATGCCCGGGAAGTTGATCTCGGCGTCGATCAGGTTGACGAGGTGGCGCGGCCGTTGGTCGTTGAGCGCGTACTCGGCCAGGACGTTCATCAGGCCGGGGGTCACCTCGGCCTCGCCGACGCCGACCGCGGCGTAACCCATCGCCTTGAGCGCCCGCATCGAGTAGACGTACTTGATGAGCGCCTGCTGGTTGGGTAGGTGGGCGATGCCGTGCCTTTGGACCACGTCACCCAGATCGACGGCGGCGTAGGGCCAGCCGGCCTCCTTGAACATCTGCACCAGGTTGTAGCGCCGCTCCAGCCCCCCGTACTGGGGACGCGAGCAGCCGCACGGCAGCAGGTAGCCGAGCTGCTGGCCGCTGACGAGCAGGACCAGGTCGGGCTTCTTCCAGCCCTCAAACAGCCGGTTGGGGAACGGGGGCTTGGCCTCGGCCGCACCGACGCCGTTGACCGCCAGCGGGACGGCCTCGGGCCTGCGAAGCCGCTTGGCCAGGCTGGTGCCGGCCAGGGCGCTGACGAGGGTCAGGCCCAGGGCGGCGAGCGGGAGCCAGAGCCCGCGACCGGCCTGCGGCTGCTCCTTCGGCGGCGGTTGTCGTGTGTCGTCCAAGGCCATCCTCCCCAGGGATGCGGATGAGTCGATCCGGCCGCCCCGGGCGATCCGGTGGCCGTCCGGGCCGGCGGGTGTCGCAGCGGGAGGGCGCGACGGCGCCTCGTTATCATCGGCATTCTAGACGAAGGCCCGTGGATCTTTCGAGGTCATCTCACCGGCCCGAGCATCACCCCTCCGTCGCCGTGCCGCTGACGCCGATGCGCAGCGAGCGAGGGGGCTTTCCGGGGATCGTGGCCTTGAGGTAAACGGCGCTGTCCTCGTAGAGCGGGTCCTTGCGCGGGAACGGCCCGGACGCCATGCCGGGTAACACCTCGACGTTCAGCGTCCACGCCGAGCGGCCCTCGACTGGCGTCAGCGAAGCCTTGAGGAACCCGGGCATCCGGGACGGATCGACCTCCAGCTTCACGCCTTGGGTATCACTATGCAGCGGGATCTTCTGGCGACGGCCGGCGCGCCGCGGGAAGACATTGAAGTTCAGATCGACGCCTTCCTCGTCGGAGCCGACCTCGATCAGCCCGCGCACCCGGCCCGACAAGACCACCGACTTCGGCTCGCCCTCGACCTCCGGCGACGAGACCAGCAGGCGGCGGCGAAACGGCCCCAGATCGACCGGCGTTTTGCCGTCGGCCGAGACGGCACGGATCGTGACCGGGATCTTGTACGCGCAGGTCACCTTGCTGCCCGTGCTTTCGCCCATCTCACTGTTGGGAATGGGCTGCTCCAGGGTCCGTTTGAGGTTTTCCCGCTCCTGTTCGTCCAGGGGCACCGGCTGGCCGACTTCCAACGGGTCGCCCGCCGGATCGCCCTTGCTGCGGGCGGCAGTCGCCTGGAGCTTCAGGGACGGCCGGGTGGACGAGAAGCAGGTGACGTAGCGCGTCACCCCCCGGATCAGCTCCTCGTCGCGCATCGTGCCGAATGCCAGGGTTTGCTGGACCCGGAGCGCCTCGTGGTACGTCAAGGCCAGTTGGAGCGTCACGGTCGGGCCCTGGTGCACCACGTCCATCCACATCTTCGCGGAGACAACCTGCCGGCCGGGCTTCTCGCCCTTGTAGTTCAACCGCACCCAGCCGAGGCCCCCGGCCGGCACCTCGGCGTGGTCGGCCTCCTTGTCCAGGGCCACCCGCGTAGCCCCCTTCTCGAGGTCCGACCGGCCCGACGCCGGATCGACCAGCTTCGCCAGCGACTCCGGGGAGTCGATCACTTTCACGTCGCTGACGATGCGGGCGGAGGCGTCGGCGGGCAGGACGAAGACCTCCACGTTCGTGCACTTACAGTTCTTGCCCGTGAGGCCGACGTTCACGGGCTTGGGGTTGGTGTTGCAGAACCAGAAGTCCTGATTCCCGGTGGTCTTCTCCTCGCGCTCGATGGTCGCCATCGGGTTGGGCTCGTTGGGGAAGGCCTTGTGGGCGAACACCAGTTCCAAGCGCGGCCTGTCGGTCTCGACCGTCTTGGGCGCCGAGCCGCCGCCAAGGTAGTTCATGGCGAAGGTGACGGCAAACACCATGACCGCCAGGAGGACGGCGGCGACGACCAGTTGCGCTTGCTTCATGACAGCGGCCCTGCCCGGATCGGATGACATCCATTGTATTACGCGGCAGAGGGCGCAAAAGGTCGCGGTTGGCCTGGCCGACGGCTAGCTGGCTATTCGCGGGCCATGAGTTCGGCGCAAACTGAGCCGTTGACCAGTCCGCCGAAAAGGCCCTCCTCGCTGGCCTGGTTCTCGAAGTGGTTGCGTACCAGCGCGGCCCGCACGCGCCACAGCGTCAGGCCGCGCCCGCCGACCAATACAGCGCCCCCGCCGCCGCGCTTGCCCTGCCAGGTGTGGCCGACCTCGTGCGCCAGTACCTCGCTGGCGGTCGGACACGGCCCAGCCCCAGGCCGAGGCGTCGCCGCCAGGTCGAGGGCCGGCCACCGGCCACCTCGACCAGGTGGTCACGCGACGCCGGGGCCAGGCGTTGCTCCTGCAGCAATGTCTCGGCAAAGTCCCAGCCGACGGCGATCACCGACGACGTCCAGGTGATGCAGGTACCGCGGAACAGCTTGCGCGGCCGGTGGCTGTCGGCGTCGCGGCGGTGGGCGGCGTAGACGTCAAGGATGCGCCACGCCTTCGCGCCGGCCGCGGCCGTGGATGCGGAATGCCGGCCGGCCGGCGAGGCGGAAACAGCGCTGACGGCGGTGTGGAGCATGGCACAAGGAATTGTAGGGCGGGTCGCCGGCCACGACGTACCGGGTTCCCCTGGCGAAGGGAAAAGTCTGGCGGGCCGGTGGAGAAGACATGCCCTCCACCGGCCCGCCGCGTTGGTCACAGCACCGCTTTCACATGCGGAAGCGTCTCCGCCTCACGTTGACCGTCGATCCCGCTTCGGCTCGCACCGGCCGGGGTCATTCTGGTCCTCCTGCGACAACAACGGCTCGGTGAGCGGCTTACCGCCCATCTTCTCCGTGACGTCGTTCATCCACTGGCGGAGCCGGTCGCCTAGCTCGCCGGGCACCGACTGCGTGACCATGTCGCGGACGACGCCGGCCACGGCACTGATGCCCAGGTTTTTCAGGGTGTCCAGCTCGCCAGAGAAGGCGTTGGCCAGGCCGGAGAGCACCCCCGGTTCGGACGAGGTCTCCCTCTCCTCCCGGTCGCCCCGTTGCCGAAGCCGTTCCCGCCTCTCGCAGGCTCCGGCTGCGGCTCCTTGAAGGCGTTGTACTGGGCGGCGCTGGCGGACCGTCTCGGGGACGCCGCCGGACACGCCCTGGAGCAGCCGGCCCGCCACGTAGCCCGCCGCGACCGAGCCGAGCATCGCCACCCAGGGGTGGCGCCCGACGTGGCCGGGCAGGTCGAAGGCGTCCCGGACCGACTCCTTCACCGTCGAGACGGTCTCTGCATGGTGTCCTTGACCGTGCCGACCGTGTCGGTCACCGTCTCCTTGACCGCCTGCACCGTTTCGGAAACGGCGGAGGTCGCGTTCTGCACGGTGGAAGAGACCTGCGACTCCAGCGCCTCGAGCTTCTCGGTCAGGGCGGTGCGGGTCTCTTGCATCTGGTCGCGAATCACTTCGGGTTCGTTTGCCATTGCAAGTTCTCCTTCAGCCCCTCGACGGTCTGCTCGCCGGGCAGGGGAAGTTTCTCGAGTTTCTCCCGGCCCAGGTAGAACACGATTCCACCGGCCGCGGCGAACAGGCCGCCGACGATCGCGTGGCTGCCCCACAGGGGCAGCTCCGGGATCGCCCAGGAGAGGAAGTGCACCAGCATGAACGAGAGCAGCAGCCCGCCGACGCCCAGCAGGGCGCCGGCGATGGCCATCGACAGGCCGACTTCCTTGGCCTCGCGCAGCTCGCTGCGGAGGTCGGCCTTGAGCAGATCGGCCTGCTGCTTGAGCAGCCGCTGCGTGTCGTCGATGATGCCGCTGACCAGCCCCGTCACGCTGGCTTGGTTGTTCGGCATGACGTCGCTGGCCATGGCTTTAGCTCCTGTTGGTGGAGCAGGCGATCAGGTAGCCGATGCCGATGCCAATCAGCACCGCCGGGATCGGGTGGTTCTTGATCAGGCCCGACAGGTCGTCGCCGATGCCCGACAGCCCCCGGTCCTCCAGGTAGCGGCCGCCGCTCTCCAGGCCGGAGGCGACCTGCTCGGCCGCCCCGCCGAGCATGCCGGAGTGCGGCAGGTTCTCGCGGACGGTGTCGGCCAGGTTTTTCATGCCGGTGCCGACCGACGAGGCGGCGTTGTCCGCCCGCTCGCCGGCCTTCGAGGCGTACTCGCCGGCCTTGTCGGCCGCCTGCGAGGCGATGTTGCCTGCCCGGTCCGCGGCCTTCGACGCGAAGTCGCCGGCCTTGTCAGCCGCCTTGGAGGCGAAGTCGCTCGCCTTGTCGATGGCGGTGTTCGCGGCGTCCTTGGCCCGGTCCTTCACCTGTTGGCCCTGGTTGGTCGTCGCCATGATTGTTGCTCCTTAAGCGTTGATAGATACTTGGGGTCTGGCCGCGGGGGAGCCCCGTGGCAACGCCGAGGAAATGAGCAACTGAGGTGCCAATGGCGCCGATCGCGCGGGGACGCCGGGAAAACCCGGCGGGCAGGCCGTGACGCCCCGCCGCGCCGGAAGGCGGATGCGCGGCACTGGGAAACGACCTGCCTGGGGCTTGCTTCCCCCCACACCCAGGGCGTACCATAGGCCTAACCCGCCTGCCGCCCTCCCGACCCCGCCGTGAGCATGACCAACCGATCCTGGCTTCTCCTCGCCGCAGCGCTTTTTCCCGCCCCCGCGGCCGCTGCGGACCGGATCGACTTCGCCCGCGACGTGCTGCCGATCCTCAGCGACAACTGCTTCCACTGCCACGGCCCCGACGCGAAGGGCCGCAAGGCCGGACTCCGCCTCGACACCAGGGAAGGGGCCTTCGGGAAGCGTAAGGGCCGCACGATGATCGTGCCGGGGAAGAGTGCCGCCAGCGAGGTCGCCCGCCGACTCAGCGCCGACGACGACGAGCGCATGCCGCCGCCGGACTCCAACCGCAACCTGACCCCCCGGCAGATCGAGACCCTGACGAGGTGGATCGACGAGGGGGCGAAGTGGGGGCAGCACTGGGCGTTCGCCCCGCCGCCGCGCTCGGTCCCCGTGCCGCCGGTCAAGGCCGCCGCCTGGCTGCGTGGCGACATCGACCGTTTCGTCCTGGCCCGGCTGGAGCGGGAGGGCCTGAAGCCGTCGTCCGAGGCGACCCGCGAGGCGTGGCTGCGGCGGGTGACGCTCGACTTGACTGGCCTGCCGCCGACGCTGAGCGAGATCGACGCCTTCATCACCGACTCCGGCCTGGCTGCTTATGAGAAGGTCGTGGACCGCCTGCTGGCATCGGCCCGCTACGGGGAGCGGATGGCGTCGGACTGGCTGGACGTGGCCCGCTACGCCGACACGCACGGATTCCAAAGCGACCGGGCCAGGCCGATGTGGCCCTACCGCGACTGGGTCGTCGTGGCGTTCAACAAGAACCAGCGCTTTGACGAGTTCCTCACCTGGCAGCTGGCCGGCGACCTGCTGCCCAGCCCAACGAAGGAGCAGCGGCTGGCGACGGCGTTTAACCGGCTGCACATGCAGAACGAGGAGGGCGGGGTCGTCGAGGAGGAGTTCCGTGTCGCTTACGTCGTGGACCGCGTCACGACGATGGGCACCGCGTTTTTGGGCCTGACGCTGGAGTGCTCGCGCTGCCACGACCACAAGTTCGACCCGGTCACGATGAAGGACTTCTACGGCCTGTTCGCCTTCTTCCAGAACATCGACGAGGCCGGCCAGACGTCCTACTTCACCTCCGCGATGCCGGTGCCGACGCTGTTGCTGTCCTCCGACGAGCAAGACGCGAAGCTTGCCCGGCTTGAGAAGTCGATCTCCGCAAAGGCGGCCGAGATCGAACTGGTGCGAAAGCGCGCGAGGTCGTCGTTCCTGGCCTGGCGGAAGCGCCCGACGGACGTCCCCGGCCTGGTGGCGGGGTACAGCTTCGACGGGTGGCAGGGTAACAAGGTCGGCAATGGCGTCAACGCGAAGCAGCCAGGATCGACCCACGAGGGGCCGAAGCCGGTGCCCGGCAAGGTCGGCCAGGGCGCGGCGCTGTCGGGCGAGGACGGCTTCGACTTCCCCGGCGTCGGCCACTTCTCGCGGGCGGACGGGTTCACGCTGGCGCTGTGGCTCAAGGCTGACCGGCACGCGCCGCGCGCCGTTGTCGTCCACCACAGCAAGGCCCCCGTCGATGCCGGCAGCCGGGGGTATGAGTTGATCCTGGAAGGGGGGCGGGTGGCGCTCGGCCTGCATCACATGTGGCCGGGCAACTCGCTCAAGGTGCGGACAAAGGCCTCGGTGCCGCTCAACGCCTGGACGCACGTGACGGCGACCTACGACGGCTCCAGCCGGGCCGCCGGCGTGCGGGTCTATCTCGACGGCAAGCCGGCGGAGCTAGAAGTCATCCGCGACGGGCTGTGGAAGGACATCACCTACGAGGGTGGCGGCGAGCCGAACCTGGCGATCGGCTACCGCTTCCGCGACAACGGCTTCAAGGGCGGCGCCGTCGATGAGTTCCGCGTTTACTCGCGCGCCCTCACCCCTGTCGAGGCGGCCCGTCTCGCCGGCGCGCCGGAGCCAGAGGAGGGACTGTTCGACCTGTTCTTCGCCACGGCCTACGAGCCGGCGAAGGAGCTCGTCGCCGAGCTGCACGCGCTGCGCAAACAACAGAGCGCGACCGTCAACCCCATCCCCGAGGCGATGGCGATGCGCGAGCTGCCGCGGCCCAAGCCGGCGTTCGTGCTCAAGCGCGGGGCGTACGACGCGCCCGGCGAGCCGGTGACGATGGCGACGCCGGCGGCCCTGCCGCCGTTCCCCGAAGGCGCGCCGCGCAACCGCCTGGGGCTGGCGAGGTGGCTGACGCAACCGGACCACCCGCTGACGGCCCGGGTGACGGTGAACCGGCTATGGCAGCAAATGTTCGGCGCCGGCCTGGTCGAGACGAGCGATAACTTCGGCTCGACCGGCACGCCGCCGACGCACCCCGAGCTGCTCGACTGGCTGGCCCGCGACTTCGTCGAGTCGGGCTGGGACGTCAAACGCTTTCTGAAGCAGCTGGCGTTGTCGGCGACCTACCGCCAATCGGCGAAAGTGACGCCGGAGCTGCTGGCGAAGGACCCGTACAACCACCTGGTGGCGCGGGCGCCGGCGCGGCGTCTGAGCGCCGAGATGCTGCGCGACCAGGCGCTGTTCGTCAGCGGGCTGCTCGTCGAGACGCCGGGCGGGCCGAGTGTGTATCCCTACCAGCCGGACGGGCTGTGGAACGAGGCGATGGGCCGGCCGCGCTACCCGCAGTCGAAGGGGGCCGACCTGTACCGCCGCGGCCTGTACACGTTCTGGAAGCGGACCGTGCCGCACCCGCAGATGACGACGTTCGACGCCGCCGACCGCAGCGTCTGCTCGGCGCGGCGGCAGGCGACGAGCACGCCGTTGCAGGCGCTGGCGCTGCTGAACGATCCGCAGGTGGTCGAGGCGGCGCGGTCCCTGGGCCAGAGGATGCTGAAGGAGGGCGGCGACACGACGGCGAAGCGCGCCGCCTGGGCGTTCCGCCTGGTGACGGGCCGGGCGGCCAGTGACAGGGAGTTGTCACTGCTCGTCGGGCTCTTCGACGATCAGAAGGCGGAGTACACGAACGACCCGAAGTCGGCGGAGAGGCTGCTCTCAGTCGGCGAGTCGAAGGCCGACGCGGCCTTGAGCAAGGCCGACCTCGCCGCCGCCGCGGGCGTGGCGCTGGCGATCCTGCCACGACGGGGCGGTGTATCGACGATGAAGCGAGCCGCGCACGAAGTAAGCGCGGTAGCGGAGGCACGACCGCTGACAGAACGTTATTCCGAGGCCGAGGATTCCCACCCGCACGCTTACTTCGTGCGCGGCTCGCCAGAACGCTGGAGGCTTCGATGTTCCCACATGACGTGCTACCCCCGATCAACCGCCGCCTGTTCCTGCGCTCCACCGGCCTGGGCCTCGGCGGGCTGGCGCTGGCGCAGATGCTGCGCGCCGCCGAGCCGAAAGGCACGCCCGGCGTCCTGGCCAAGCCACACCACGAGGCGAAGGCGAAGCGCGTCATCTACCTGTTCATGGCCGGCGGCCCCAGCCAACTCGACCTGTTCGACCACAAGCCGCTGCTGAACCAGAAAAACGGCGAGGACCTGCCCGACACCGTCCGCAAGGGCCAGAGGCTCACCGGCATGTCCGCGCACCAGGCGCGGCTGCCGTTGGCGGGGTCGATCTTCAAGTTCTCCCGGCACGGCCAGTCCGGCGCCGCCGTCAGCGACCTGCTGCCGCACACCGCGAAGATGGCCGACGAGCTGTGCTTCGTCCGGTCGTGCTACACCGAGGCGATCAACCACGACCCGGCCATCACCTTCTTCCAGACCGGGCACCAGCTGCCCGGGCGGCCTAGCTTTGGGGCGTGGCTGTCCTACGGCCTGGGCAGCCTCAACGACAACCTGCCGGCGTTCGTCGTGCTGGTCTCGAAGGACCGCACCGAGCAGGGGCTGTACTCGCGCCTGTGGGGTAACGGCTTTCTGCCGAGTACGCACCAGGGCGTGCAGTTCCGCAGCGGCAAGGAGCCGGTGCTCTACCTCGCCAACCCCGACGGCGTCGGCAGCGCCGGCCGGCGCAAGTTGCTCGACCGCCTCGCCGAGCTGAACCGCCTCCAGGCCGAGAAGGAGGGCGACCCGGAGATCCTGGCACGCATCCAGCAGTACGAGATGGCCTACCGCATGCAGACCAGCGTGCCGGAGGTCATGGACTTCTCGAAGGAGCCGGCGTCGGTATTCGAGCTGTACGGCGAGGGGGCGAAGGCGCCCGGCACGTTCGCCGCCAACTGTCTGCTGGCGCGCCGCCTCGCCGAGCGCAACGTTCGCTTCATCCAGCTCTACCACCCCGGCTGGGACCACCACGGCGGCTTGCCCAACGCCATCCGCCGGCAGGCGAAGGACGTCGATCGGGCGTGCTACGGGCTCATCCAGGATCTGAAGCGGACGGGCCTGCTGAAGGACACGCTGGTCGTCTGGGGCGGCGAGTTCGGCCGGACGAACTACAGCCAGGGCAAGCTGACGGTGACCGACTACGGCCGCGACCACCACCCGCGCTGCTTCACGATGTGGTTCGCCGGCGGCGGGGTGAAGCCGGGTACGAGCCACGGCGCGACCGACGAGTTCGGCTACAACGTCGCGGAGAACCCGGTTCACGTCCACGACTTGCAGGCGACGATCCTGCACCTGCTGGGCATCGACCACGAGCGGCTGACGTACAAGTTCCAGGGCCGCCACTACCGGCTCACTGACGTTCACGGGAACGTGGTGCGTGAGCTGTTGATGTAGGAGGTCACTAATCCGGTCAGGTACGAGGATCGCCTTCCTTTGGTCCGAACTTGAAGAAGGGCCTTTGGAAGGCGCCCAACCCCATGGTCGTGCCGGGGGTACGACATCTATGGAGGGTGAGGCCGACCGGCGGTGGCCGGGCTGGCTGGCCATGGCCGCCTGGCGGGCCAGCCCCTGGCGGAGCGGTTCGGCGGCCCGAGCCTGGCCCGGAGGCGTCGGGATCGTGCAAATACACTTGGCACTACACTGACCTTCTCTGTATGTTAATCTATTCGGACGACTCCACCCTCAGCCGGGAGCCACCGCGAAGTGAAACGGATTCCTGTGCTACCGACGCTGCTGACGCTAGGCAACGGCGTCTGTGGGTTCGCGGCCATCGCCTACGCCAGCAAGATTACCCTCGACGGGTCCCTTCGCGATGACCTGATCGACTACTACTTCCTGCTCAGCTCTGGGCTGATCCTCCTGGCCATGGTCTTCGACGTGCTGGACGGCTACGCCGCCCGGCTGTCGAAGAGCGCAAGCGACTTCGGCGGGCAGCTCGACAGCCTGTGCGACGCCATCAGCTTTGGGGCCGCCCCGGCGTTCTTGCTCCTGCGCCTGGGGCAGGTTTGGGAGGGCCAACTGGTCATAGCCAAGGGGGTGGCGATCATCGCGGCGCTCTACCTGGCCTGCGCCGTGCTTCGGCTGGCCCGGTTCAACACCGAGAACAGCCCCGACCCGTCCAGCCACAAGAAGTTCAAGGGCCTGCCGTCCCCTGCCGCGGCCGGTTGCGTCGCCTCGATCGCCATCCTCCGCGCCGACCTCGGCGCCAGCTGGTCGGGGCTCGACCCGCACGTCCTGCAAGGGTTTGTCCGCGTCTGGGCCCCGCTCGGCGCCCTGACGGCGGCCCTGCTCATGGTGTCGAACTTTTCGTACCCCCACTTCGGCCGGCAGCTGCTGCGGGGCAAGCGCCAGTTCCCGTTCTTCGTCCAGGCGGTCTGCGTGCTGGCCGTCGCCGCCCTGACGCCGCACCTGGCCTTGTTCGTGTTCTTCTGGGCCTACGCCCTGATGGGTCCGGCCCGCTACCTCGTCGTGCAGCTGCGACGGCGCGGCCTGCCGGAACACACGCCGGGCCTGCATTGACCCCGGACCGCACCGCATGTTCACCGGCCTCGTCGAAGCGCTCGGCACCGTCTCCGAACTTACCGCCGCAGGCCCAGGCCGCCGGCTGGTGATCGCGGGCCCGATCGCCCTGGAACTGACGCTAGGGGAGAGCGTCGCGGTCAACGGCGCCTGCCTCACCGTGATCGCCCAAGCCCGGGAGTCGTTCGCCTTCGAGGTCGGCCCCGAAACGCTGCTTCGGACCAACCTCGGCGAGTTGAAGCCCGGTGACCGGGTCAACCTCGAGCGGTCGTTGCGCTTCTCGGACCGGCTCGGCGGCCACCTGGTGCAGGGCCACATCGACGGCGTCGGCAGCATCGACCAGCGGCTCGACCAGGGCGAGTGGGTTACCATGTGGTTCCGCTGCCGCGGGGAGCTGGCCGCGCAGATGGTGCCCAAGGGCTCAGTCGCCGTGGACGGCATCAGCCTCACCGTGGTGGACGTCGAGGCCGAGCGCTTCAGCGTCATGCTGATCCCGCACACGCAGTCGGTGACGACGCTGGGCTTCAAAGGCCCCGGCGCGGCTGTTAACCTGGAGACGGACCTGCTGGCGAAGTACGTCTGGAAGTACCTTCAACTCCGTCCCTCGTAGAGCAAGCGGCCCGCTTGCGCGGTTGAGGGGCAAGCGGGCCGCTTGCCCCACGGAAGACAATGGCACCGACAACGCGACAGACGCTCTCCTACCTGCGCACCCTGTTCCAGGAGCGGGGGATTTTGCCCAAGAACAAGCTCGGGCAAAACTTCCTCATCGACCTGAATCTGCTCGACCTTGTCGTGCGGACCGCCGAACTCGGCCCGGCCGACCTGGCCCTTGAGGTCGGCAGCGGCACCGGCAGTCTGACGATGCGCCTTCTGGAGTCCGCCGGCGCCGTCGTCGCGGTCGAGTTGGACCCGCCGTTTGCCTCCCTGACCCGCGAGGCGGTCGAGTCACACTACACCCTGTTTGCCGCCGCCAGGCCGGCCGGCACGCCGCGCGACAACGTGCGGCTGCTCCACGGCGACGTCCTGCGCGGCAAGAACACCTTGAACGACGAGGTCGTCGCCGCCCTCCGCGAGCTGCTCGGGCGACCGGGCGTCTCGCACCTCAAACTCGTCGCCAACCTGCCTTACGCGGTCTCGGTGCCGGTCCTCACCAACTTGCTGTTGACGGATCTGCCGATCGAGCGCATGGTCGGCATGGTCCAGTGGGAAATCGCCGAGCGCCTCATGGCCTCCCCTGGAACGAAGGACTACGGTGCCCTGGCGGTCCTGGTGCAGAGCGTCGCCGACGTGACCCTGGTCAGGAAGCTACCCCCGGAGGCGTTCTGGCCCCGGCCGCAGGTCGATTCGGCCATCGTGATGGTCCGGCCCAACGCGGAGAAGCGGGCAAAGGTGGGTGACGTGGCGGGGTTTCGCAACTTCCTTCGCGACCTGTACGTCCACCGCCGCAAGAACCTCCGGGGCGCCCTGGCCAGCCTCCCTTCCGGGAAGCGCGCCAAGGCCGAGGTCGATGCCAAGCTGGACCAACTCGGCCTGGACGGCGCGGCCCGCGCCGAGACGCTCGACCTGGAGCAACACCGGCGGCTGGCGGTGGCCTTCGCCTGAACGACTAACCTTGAATGGATGTACAGTACCTGACATGATGGTAGGGTCGGGCACGGCGGCTCGGACGGCAAACGGCGGGGTGGCCCATGATCGCGTTCTCATGCAGGCACTGCGGCGAGCGGATGCAGGTCACGGAGGATGGCGGCTGCCGGCGGGCCGTGTGCCTGTCGTGCGGCCAGGGGGTGTCGATCCCGGCGGGGGAGTCGGGGTTGCGGCGGGCCCGATCGACCACCGCCGTGGCAGTTCGGGTCACGCCGGCGGCCAGCCAGGCCGTCCACCAGCTCCCGACCCGCGTTGAAGCTACCCCGCGCGCTGGGGAGTCGTTGACGTCATTTCTCACGCCGGCCCGGGAACCGGGGGAGATCGGCCGGTTGGGGCCTTACCGGGTCCTCAGCCTGGTCGGGGCAGGGGGGATGGGCGTGGTGTTCCGGGCACACGACCCGACGCTCGACCGGGTCGTCGCCTTGAAGGCGATGCTGCCGTCGTTGGCGGTGAGCGCGACGGCCCGGGAGCGGTTCGTTCGGGAGGCCCGGTTGGCGGCGGCGATCCAGCACGACCACGTCGTGACGATCTTCCAGGTCGGCGAGGACCGCGGCGTGCCGTTCCTGGCAATGCCGTTCCTCCGCGGCGAGTCGCTGGATCAGGGGCTGGCCCGGCGGGGGTCGCTGCCGGCGCCGGAGGCGACGCGGATCGCCCGGCAGATCGCCGAGGGGCTGGCGGCGATCCACGAACTTGGTCTGGTCCACAGGGACATCAAGCCTGCCAACGTGTTCCTTGAAGGCGAGTCGAGCCGGGTGAAAATCCTCGACTTCGGCCTGGCCCGGGCGGTGGGCGGGGACGTGCAGCTCACCCGCGACGGGACGATCGTCGGCTCGCCGGCGTTCATGGCCCCGGAGCAGGCGAGCCGGCAGGCGGTCGATGCGCGGGCCGACCTGTTCAGCCTCGGCTGCGTCCTGTACCAGATGCTGACCGGGGAGCTGCCCTTCGAGCGCGAGGACGCGCTGGCGACGCTGCTCGCGGCGCAGACCGAACCCCCGACGCCCCCGCGCGACCTATGCCCGGAGGTGCCGGTGGAACTCTCTGAGCTGGTCCTGCGGATGCTGGAGAAGAGGCCCCAGGACCGCCCCGCCTCTGCCCGCGCGGTGGCGGCCGCGCTCGCGGATCAGTGACGCGCCGGAGGCGGCGTTTTCGCCAACCGCATCAGCGACTCGGCCATCCTCTGGAGCTGGGCCGGGTCGAGTCCCTGGTGGTCTTCCCAGGGGTGAGGGATCCGCGCCTGGGTTGGCTTCGGCTTCGGCTCGCGCAGTTGGGCCGCCTTCGCCTTCAGGTCCGCCGCGAACGCCATCGCCTCGTCCTTCAACTTCCCGTGCGCCTCCTCCGTCCTCGCCTTGACCTGCGCCGCCAGGCCCTGGGCGCGCTGGATCAAGTCCGCGGGAGGCACGGCCCCCTGCAACTGGGTGAGCTGCTCAGTCAGCTGGGTTATCTGCGCAACCAGTCCCTCGATGTCGGCCATGCCCCCTCCCGGTAGTTTGCAGCCACCACGCATTCACGTCGCACGCCGGGCAATAAACCCCCTCGAACCGCCGGCCGCGACAGGCCGGTTCGAGGCAGCCCACCACCGCGACCGGCCGCAACCGGATGGGCGAGTTGCACACGGCGCAGTCGATTGATTCCGGACATTCCGAGTGGCAATAGGAGCACCTGCTGTTTCCCGACCGGTCCGAGAGGGCGACGAGGACGTGCCCGACGACCTCCCGCCCGTGGCGGGACGGCGACCACAGGGCGAGGAACTCGTCGCGCCGGAAGGCCCTGGCCGGCCCGTGCAGCGGGTCGTTCACCACCAGCGACGAATCGTCGAGGCCGACGAGGACGCTGTAGTGCCCCGACGGCTCGGCCGGGGAGAGGCGGTGATGAAGGATGACCCGCACCGAGCTGCGGACGCACTCCCGCAGCGTCCCCCACGGCGACGCCGGCCGGACGACCACCGCGGACAGCCCGCGCTCCAGCGCGTCGCGGCAGACCAGGTGCGTCTTGCCGCGGCGCTCGCCGCGAACGGGCGCCGTGACGCGCGGCCAAAGCTCGCTCTGGGAGCAGTCCAGCCCCAGCGACCGGTAGGCCATGCAAAGCGCGGCGGCGGCGCAGCCGTCGGGCCGCTCCTGGGCCTCGTGGGGGATCGGTAACACGGCTGGGTCTCAGCAGTTGAGCCGAATGACGGCGCCGTTCAGGTGGATGTCACCGTCAGTCTTCACCCGCACCTCGTCGGCCCGGACGTTGAAGTTTTTGCAGCGGACATCGACACTCTCGGCCGTCTCCATTTCCAGCCGGGCGGCCCGCAGCCGGACGACCGGCCCGGCCTCGGTCAGGACGACAGTCAACTCGACCTCACCGTCCGGTGAGCGGACTTGAAGTTCCTCGGAATCGCCGACGCGGAGGATGACCGAACGGCCCGACGGGAGGGTTCGCTCGGAGGTCACGGCAAGGTTCTCGTTCATGGCTGATTCTCCCCTAACCGCCGATCATCACGCCGGGGAAGCACGGGCCGGTGACCGTGCCGCCGTGCTCGCACAGGCTGCCGAGGTACGCCGCCGGCAACCCTCCGATCAGCACCGTGGGCCACCCCATGGCGATGGCGTCGGGCGGGCCGACGCAAACCGCCATGTCGGTCTCGCGTGCCGCCGGTAGGCCGCCGATCAGAACGCCGGGGAAGCAGGGCCCGTCGATCGGCCCGCCGACGTGCGGAGCGGGGGGAACGCCGGGGGTCACCATGGGACAGACGTGCATGTCAGTCAGTCGAGCGGCAGGCGGCATGGGTCATCTCCTTGTCGGGGCGGGAGGGGTGACTGTCCAGAGGAAGTGGCCGCGGGCGACGTGCAGCCCCAGGGCGACGGCCTGGCGCTGCCGCTGGCGGATCGTTTTCGCTTCGCCCCGGAGCACCGCCAGCGTGACGGCGCTGACGACCGCTTTCGGCGGCAGGTCCGGCCCGGGGGCCTTGGCAGGGAGTGAGGGGCCCCGGAGGCTGCCGCCGGTCCGCGCGACGGCGCGGGCGACGCGCCCGGCCGGTGTTTCCTTGGAGGCGCAGGCCGCCGCCTCCTGCCGGTGGTCCTCGTTCGGCTCGACGACCCACCGGGCCACCGCCCGCAGGGCGCTGGCGTCCGCCGCGTGCAGGTGGCCGGCCCCGGACCACAGGACGAACAGGCCGGCCCACCAGATCGCCTCGCGCCGAGGCAGTCCGAACGCCAGCAGCCGGATCGCGTCGGGGTACAGCTCCGCCCGCAGCAGTGCCTCGGCGTACTCCCGGGGAGACTGCTCCGGTGTCAGCAGGGCGAGGGCGCCCTGGCCGAGGGCGGCCAGGGCGGCGATCTCGGCCGCCGCCTTTGCCGGCACGCGCGTCAGCGCCAGGGGGTCGTGTCCAGTCCGCTCCATCGCCTCTCCCAAGTCACAGCATCGTCGTATTGCCGACGATCGTAATGTCGGTGAACGTCAGCTCGCCCGACTCGCCCAGTAGCTCAACCGACTCGGCCCCCAGGATCGACACCGACTCGTCCGCCTGGGCGGTGAGGGTCCCGTCGGCGAGCATGAGGGTGGCGGCCGGCGTTTCCAGCGTGATGGTCCCTTCCACGGTCAGGATGATCTTACACGGCCCCGACTGGAGGGTGATGCCCGCCTCGTTCATGATGATGGACGACCCCTCCGCCGGCAGGCCCACGGAGGCCGCCAGCCTGCCGGGTGTCATCGTGACCGTCGTCCCGACGTTCATCGGTCCAACGGCGATGTTGATCTCCTCCTCGTCGGAGTCAAACAGCATCCGCGGGCCCGACATGGGCATCCCCAGGAACAACCCCGCCTGCGTGTTGTTCAGCGTGAACGCCGCCTGCTCGCCGGACGTGTCCCCCGAGTAGATCAGCACGCTTTCGTCGGCCCCGATCAGGCGGGAGGAGTCGTTGTACTCGACCGTGTTGCCCTTGATCAACTTGCAGGTGTTGTAGTTGAGCGGGTCCATGGAGAAGATCGACGTGACGATGTCGGCGATCCCCTCGACCGCTGTTGCGTCTTGCGACAACGCCAGGGCCGCCTCGGCGACTTCCTTGGCCTTGACCACCTGGTTGGAAGCTGCCCGGTAGACCTCGATCGCTTCCATCCCGATGAACAGGGCGCCGGCGGCCTCCATCAGGCCCAGCCAGACGTTCTGCGACTGGGCGTAGGCGGTGATGGCCCCCCCGATCGTGCCGACCGTCGCGACGACCGCACTGCAGGCAATGATCGCAGCCGACGCGGCGGCCCAGGGCGCCTCCCCCGCCTCCATCTGGCCACCGGCCCACCGCCCGGATTCGGAGATGGCGGCCTTGGCGCCACGGCTGATGGAGATGCTCGTGCCGTAGGCCAGGGCCACCTGGCTGCCCATGGTGATGGAGGTGCTGCCCAGGGTCGGGCCGGCCGCCCCGGCTAGCAGGCCCGTCAGGATCGGGACGCCGGGGATCGCCAGGCCCAGGTCGGCGATCAGCCCGAGCGGGTTCACGGTCACCGTCAGGCTGTCGCCGACCGTCAGGGTCGAGTAGAGCCCGAAGTTCACCCCCTGGTTGATGCCACAGGTCGTCGTCATGGCGACGCCGAAGTCCTTGCCGAGCGTGTCGTCGTTGATGATGTACGGGCGGTCGGGGTCGCGCCCCTCCTGGAAGCCGCCCCCGCCGCTGTTGGGGCTGCCAGTGTTGTTTCCCCCGGAGTTGTCGCCACCGTTGGTCGTGCCGCCCGTGTTCCCGCCGTTACCTCCACCGCCCCCACTGCCGTTCGTGCCGCCCGTGCCCCCGCCACCACTGGGCCCGCCGCCGGAGCCGCTGCCACCGGGTATGCAGCCGACGTGGACGCTGTGGAAGCCGTTGACGTTCAGCCGGTGCGGCCCATCGACGCAGTGCCGCTCGGTCTCCTCGGCGTAAAAGGCGATGTGCTTCTCGCCGTGCAGCTCGATGTGCTCCTGGCCCGACTCGTCGTTAATCAGCCAGCCGCTGTAGTTCCGGAGGGGGTCGGCCGGCTTGCCACCGCCCGAACTGGTTTTCGACTTAATGCCGGCCAGAGTCTTGTTCGCCGGTAGCTCGAACGGAGGCATGTGGGTCTGGTTGTACACGCTCCCGGTAATGAGCGGCCGGTCGGGGTTGCCGTCGATAAAGCTGACGACCACCTCGTGGCCGACGCGCGGCCAGAAGAAGGCGCCCCAGCGGTTGCCCGCCCACAGCTGGCCGACGCGCAGCCAGCACGAGTTTTGCGGGCCCGTCGCCTCCTCCCGGTCCCAGTAAAACTTGACCTTCACCCGACCGTACTTGTCCACGAAGATGTCGCCGCCTTTCGGGCCCACCACCTGGGCGTTGATTACCCCATAGGTCCGGGGACGCGGCGTCTGGAGGGGGGGCCGGAATGGCAAGCCGGCGGGGGTCGCCGCGAAGTGATTCTCGTAGAGCAACCCGGCGGCGGACTTGTCGGACAGGTACGCCGACTCCAGGTCGGCGCGGTGCTCGACGCGCGTCAGCAGATAGCCGCCGTCGCCGTCGAAGTGGCGCTGGAGGGTGAACTTGGACCCGGGTAGGAGGTGCCCGCAAAGGCTGGTCCCGTCGATCGTCAGCGCCCGGGTGGCCTCGGCCCCGGCCCGAAGGTCGGCGACCCGTTGGTTTTCCTTGTACAGCCCCTGCACCTTCTCCGGCTGGTTGCTGCCGTCGGGGGCGACGCCGTCGAACCGCCAGGCGTAGCCGCCGAGGTGGTCGAAATACTCCAGAAGCTCGTCGCCACCGTTCACCACGGAGTGCTTGAGCCGGTGGGCCGACTGTCCAGCGGTGACCGACTCCGGGACCGTCGAGGAGGACTGGAGGGTGCTGTCGGGGAGTTGGAAACAGTGGTCGCGCAGCGTCACCTTGGACGGGCGCAGGGATTGCCTCTTCGACCAGGCGGTGACGCGCCCCTCCGGCCGCCGGCCCCCGGCCGCCGCGTCGAAGGTCAGCGTGCTCAGGCCGGGGAGGTCGTCGTGCCCCTCGGGCCCGTCGGCGAGGACGAGGGTGTGCCCCTCCTCGGTGTGGGCGAAGTAGAAGCAGATGCCTTCCTCCTCCATTAGCCGGCGGACGAAGTCCAGGTCGGTCTCCCGGTACTGGACACAGTAGTCGCGCGCCGGGTACGTCCCGGTCAGGCGCCACCGGATCGGCAAGCCCCAGTCGCCGTGGAGGACCGCCCGGAGGATGTCGGGGACGGTGACCTCCTGGAAGACGCGACTTTGCTGACGCAGGCCGCACAGCCACATCCGCGGGACCAGTTCGGCGCGGTAGCGGTAGAACGTGGCCCCCCCGCCGGGGCCTTGTAACTGGTGGCCCTGTTCGAGGCTGCTGAGGATGCCGTTGACGTATCGCTGCGGGCACCCGGGGATGGTGAGGCGCACGGTGGCCGGCTTGCCGAGCAGGTCATCGAACGGGACGGGTGCCAGGGCAAGGCAGTCGAGGTGGAATCGGAAGAGGTCGGAGATCGCTTCCGTCCCCTCGACCCGAGTCAACAACAGCTTGTCGGTGCCGAGCGGGGTGTCGATCGCGAGGGGTTGGTTGGCCTGGGTGTAGCTCGGCATCGCTCGTTCCTCGGGGATAGTGCAGGAATAGCGGCGCGCCGCGCGGCTGGACAGGGGCAACCTCGACGCCGCCGGCCGGGGCGGGACAGGCCGAACGCCCCGGCCCTCGACAGTGTCCGGGCCTGTGGTACGATCGACAGCGAGTGAGCCTCACGACCCCGGAGGGCCGACCCGCCATGGCGACGCGCGAGCAGGTCACCGTCTACGTCGTCCAGCGCCTGAGCTGGGAGTACGGCGACGACTTCTACTACCGCCGGCCGGAGGAGGACGCGCCGATGAAGTCGTTTCTCAGCCGGGAGAGGGCCGAGCGCCACCGCCGCGACCTGGAGTGGGAGCACGTCAAGGCGGCGGGCATCAACCCGTTCGGCTACGTGGACGCCGCCCTGGAGGAGCGGACCAGTCTGCCGATGCCGCAGTTCCTCGCCCGGCTGCGCGAGGCCGGCATGGAGACGGGGGGCGACGGCGAGGCCGCGCGCTTCGACTTTTGGGAGCAGTACGACAAGCTGCCCGACGAGGGCAAGCGGCTGGTCTGGCTGGCAACCGACCGGGTGCGCTTCTTCGAGCTGGTCGAGCACCGGGTGGACGTGGAGGCCTGAGAGATGGCGGAGAAGCTGGTCTACCTCGTGCAGCGGCTGAGCTGGCGCGTCGGCGACTCCGGCGGGGAGGTGGTGGAGGCCGACGACCCGCGCCCGGACGTGCGCGACCGGCCGCACTACCCCGGCGAGCGCGAGCTGGTCGTCTACCACCGCGGCGACGACGAGGGCGGCGAGCCGGTGCGCGCCTTCCGCGACTACGCCAGGGCGGAGGCGTTCCGCCGCGAACAGGAGCAGGTCCGCCGCGACCGCACCAACCCGTTCCGCTACGGCCAGGACGTCCACCAGTGGACGAGCCTCGACGAGGGCCGGCTGCGCGACTGGCTGCTGGACGCCCGCCTGACGCCGCCCGGCCACGGCGGCGAGGAGAAGCCGGAGGTCGTCGCCCGGGCGTGGCAGCGGTGGTGGGCCAAGCACCGGGCGAAGCTGACCGAGCAGCAGCAGGCCGGCCTGGCGCGGGCGCTGAACAACGGCCTGGCGGGGCTCAGCTACGGCATGGGCGACGCCGAGGGTCGCACCGACCTGGCCTGGCTGGACGAGCACTTCGCCGCCATGGATCGGCTGACGGCGGCGCAGCGGACCTGCGTCCGGGGTGGGCTGTTCATGGCCGGCCTGTATGACTTCCCGCAGAACAGCGGCGAGCGAGACTACGACCGCGTCGCCCGGAAGTGGCGCGACTGGTGGGACAGGAACCACGGCCGGATGACCGCCTGGCAGCGAGACCAGGTGTGGGAGGCGCTGGACAAGGTGCGGTTCTACGAGGTCGTCGAGTTGGACCAGGCGAAGTAACCGTCTGCACGTCAGCACGTCTGCACGAAGATTTTCTTGGTTTTCCTTTGCCATCCCGATAACGATGGGTATAATTCGCAAGTCTGATGAGTTTATGCCGGGTCGCTCCACCTTCTCTAACTGGCATGAAGCGACCACCTCTTTGACGATGCGTCGTCTCCCACGTGCTCCTCACCACAGGAGGGCATGCCATGGAACGCGCAGCGCAGCGCAGCATACGAGAAACTACTGACGGCCCTTGCCCCGCTTTTCGCGGGCTTGACGTTGGTCACGGCGTCGATGCTGAAGGCCGTTGACTCGACGTACGCTCCAGCGAATGACCAATGGCTAACGGCGCGGTGGACTCTCGTTGCCGCGGAATGGCTTCTTGGCGTGTGGCTGCTCACGGGCTTATGCGCGCGGCAGGCGCGACGAGTGGCATTGGCCTGTTTCGTGGCCTTTCTCACGATCAGCCTGTACCACGTCTGGCGAGGGGAAACGTCCTGTCGTTGCTTCGGGGCGGCTTCCCTCCACCCGTTGAGTACCAGCGGGATCGATCTCGCCGCGGTTGCCATCTTGTGGTGGTGGCGTCCTGCTGCTCGCGCATGTGGGGATGGGGCTTGCTCATTTCGGCGGGCATCCCTGGCGCTTACTGGCGTCGTAGTGGTATTGATCGGTGCGGCCGCCTGGCAGTCCAGGCCGACTCGTTTGCCCAGTTCTGGAGAGATGCCCGGCGGGCCGGTCATCCTGCTGGAACCGGAAACGTGGGTCGGCGGTCGCTTCCCGCTGTTGAGCCACATTGACGTAGGTGAGGCCCTCGCTCAGGGCCGCTGGACGGTGGTGTTGTACCGTCAAGACTGCCCGGCCTGCCGGGAGACGATCGGACGACTGCGCCAGGCCCAAGGTCAGGTCGCGTTGATCGAGATGCGCTCGGCTGGCGGCCCGGGCCGGGGGAAGTTCGCGCTGGAGTTGTCCTTCACACGCGGCGTGTTGGACCCGACGAAGGACTGGTTCGTCCAGGCCCCCGTCGTGGTTGAACTGGATAACGGCGTAGCCTTGGCGGCGACCGTCGGGCGGTAGCGCGACTGGGGTGGGTGTAGGAGAGCGCCATGTTCAGCAAATGGCAACGGGCAAGCAGGGAAAAGCATACCCTGCTCCGTTTATCCGTAAAGCGGTATCAACACCTCCTGGGGATTGTCCTGGGATCGTTGATACTTTTGCCAGGCTGTACCACCGGGAGAAACGAGAAGCCGGCAGATGAACCTGTTGCCGTCGGCGGTGTACGCTGCTCGGAGCCGACCTGGGTCGTCGGAGCGATCGACCCTGAGAAGCAACTCCGTTACACGCACACCTTCACCGTCCAGAACGAAACGGACAAGACCATTCCGATCGCCCAGCTTAAGCCCGACTGTGGCTGCGTCGTCGCGGAGGATGGCGCTAAAGAGATACCCGCCAACGGGTCGGTCGGGATCAAGGTTGGTTTTCACGCATCCCCAGCCCCGGGTGGAGTTCGGCATGCGATACTGGTCAAACTCGGCGGTGACAACCCCGCCAGCTTCTTGCTGAACATCCGTGGGACCGTCCTTCCTAACCCCGGTCTGGTTGCTTCACCGGATACCGTGGATTTCGGTCGATTGGCGAACGGCGAAACTAGCAGACGAATCCTTCGTGTTCAGCGGTACGACTTCAGCAAGGTCGTGGTCACGAAACTGACATGTGACATCGCTGGGTGCGATCTGAAATCCCATCAGGCACCCGATGGCAAGGCGATCTTGGTGTCGGCTTTCGTGCGAGGGGCGAGCATGCGCCCGGGTCTGCTCTCGGGGACCATCGTCGTGGAGACCGACCATCCGACCGTTCCGTCGCTGCAAATCCCAATCAAGGCCGAAGTCGGCGCGCTCGCCGATGCGTTCACTTCGTCCGTGTTGATCGACTCGATTTCACCCGGTGCTCGTCAGAACTTGTCCTTGTACAGGGCAGGTATGCCTGTAGGTAGCCGACCCAAGATCACACGGCTTGAGTACAAGGGCGATCCAGACGTTCAGGTTGCGCCGAGCTCCGAGGGAGAGGATTCTCGGCACTGGCAGGCGTTCGTCTCCGTATCCCGCGACGCCAAAGTTGGCGTCGTGAAGACGGGTACTCTTCGGATTGGTGTTAGCCCCGCTCGGACTGATGACATCGAAGTGCCGGTCACCGTTTTCGTGAAATAGCGGAGCGTGTGCTCCCTGATTCGTGTCTCACACCAGGAGGAAGCTGCTATGCGACGCACCTATCTGTGCTTGAGGTGTATCTGTGCCCTCGCCCTCGTCACGGGCATCGCTCTGATCTCGCCCCACCCGGCCCATTCGGCCAAAAAGCTGGCCGATCAAATTTGCTGGAGCAATTCCGCGGGATTTACCTGCATGTCACTCGGCAATGCTCAATGTGGGACACAGCAGGTAGTTGGCGCGGGGTGCACACACTGTGATGGAACCGCTGGTCTGTTCGCAAAAACCTGTGTTGCATGCACTGGGTGCGCGGGCTGCATAACAAACCTCAACTCCATGGACTGTGGAAAGCAGTGGAACGGAACATGCTCCAAATCACCTACCGGCTCTTGGTCGTGTGGCGGCTTAATGGCCACCGTCAATACATGCTCTTTTGTCTATGAGTGTCAATAATGAGGTGCCAAACAGAGATAACACGAAGCCTTGCTAAGGCCGGGACAACAGTCAGAATACTTCTGCAACTACGATCATTGGCCGACGCGCCATGAATGGCGATCCATCTAGTTGTACTGTATCTGTCAGGTTCGTTGATCAAAGCGCCGAGGCGGCAAGCGTTTGCGTCGCCTCCAGTGATAGAGCCGGGCTTGCTCGTTGCGTTTCAAGCGTCGGTTGACCGTGCGGCGGATTCGCTCGGCTTGGTGAACCTTGAGCAACCGGTTGAGCAGCCCCGCCATCAGCACTCGTACTTGCGGCACCGTCAGCGCCGGCGTCTGGATTTTTCCCCCGCCTGGTCTCCTGCGTGAGGAACCAGGTCGCCAGCAACGACAGGCATTGATGATGATGCCAGCCTTCCCACGTCCTTACCTGATAGTCTGCCAGGCCCGCCTCACTCTTGGCCCGTTTCAGGCAGTCCTCGATCTGGTGTTCCGCCTTGTACACCCGCGCGAACTCTTCCAGCGGGTTGCTCGGTATGGCGTTGGCCAGCAGGTAGTCGTGCTTGAAGCTCCCGTCGCTTTGCTGCTCCCGGAAGACCACCAACGACTCGGCTACATCCGACGGCTTGCCTTCACTCCTGGCTTGCACCAGTGTCCACACCGCCTGCACCACCAGCGGCCCCTTCTCCCCATCGCGGACCTCGATCGTCTGCCAGTCCTCTTCCGCCGCCGCGGAGCACCAGCGGTCCGCGCGAACAAACCGCGTCAAAGGACGCCGGCCGCGCCCGCCGTAGGGCGGGTCAGCCGCCGCCAGGTCACGCACCAGGGTGTTGCCCGGCACCGCCAGCAGGTACGTCTCCCCGCGCGAGCGCAACTGCTGGCGAAACCACGAACTGCGCCCCATCTCGTCGTCGCCGGCGACCCACGAGTGCGGCAGCAGGCCGCCTTGTTCGTCCAGCATGGCCAGGGCCAGTTCGTGCCGGGTGGCAAAGCGGACCTGCCGGGGGACCCCGGCCTTGTCGCGGCGTTTGCGGTCGTTGGTCCACTCCCTGGGCAGGTAAAGGCGGAAATCAACCAGGGCGTGATCAACGCGCGAGACGTAGCCCAGGTAGACGGCGACCTGACAGTTGTCGATCTTGCCAAGCCGGCCGCACCACTGCCGGGCCACGCCGGCCGATTCGGTGCCGTACTTGGCGAAGCTGGAAGGGTCGAAGACCAACACGCCGTCGGCATCGCCCAGTTGTTGGCCGACCTGGCGGGCCAGTTCAGCGACGAGGGGTTTGTGGTCCCAGTCGGCCTGGCCGATAAACTTCTGGATGCCCTGGCGTTCGCGGTCGTGCAGGTAGGCGATACTCTCGGCGTCCTTGCTGGCCAGGTCGGAGAGGAGGCCGCTGACGTAGTGCCGCGCGTTGGTGCGTTGCTCGGTGCAGCACAAGGAACGGACGAAGGGTTCGAGGAAAGTCCCCAGGCGCGGCAACAGCCCGCGCAACAACCCAGAGCGAACCTCCGCGTCGTCGAGCAATTCGTTCAGGCGCGCCTGAAAGCGACGTTCCATGATCAGTCTCCTCTGGGCGGTCCCTCCCCCCAGAGTTATTCTACGCCAACGACTTACGGCCAACGCCAGGTGCGACACAGTACAACTAGCCTATTCCTATTATTAGGACCCTATTTGCTGGAGTATTATGCCAGGGCTTCAATCTGAAGGTCATGGAGTTGGGTAAGGGGGAGCGCCGACAGCTAGGCGCTTGGCGGAAGTTGAGCATCGCCAAGGGCTTGCCATCGCCTACCCGCTCGAGAATGGAGGACCGGCAGGAAAGAGGATTAGGCTATGTGAGCAGTCGAGGCCTTGTAATCCGAGCGGTGTTGCCAGTGCCTTCCACCCCTCCCCCAATAGTAGGGGCGGTCAGGATGAAATGAACTGCCTTCTTTATTGGAGGCGCAGTTGCCATATGCCCCGGCAGTAATAACGCCGACTGCTTTCTGATTCTCCGAACCAAAGGGCCACAATGCGACAGTTTTCCTATATCAAACCGCTTCTCCTCGTGACTGCCTGGCTTGGCACATTCAACTGGACCGCCAAGGGGGACGATTCGATCAGCGCGCAAGACCTTTCTGGCTTATCTCAAAGGGATCGCCTCGCCGTAATGACAGCCGTTCTCGAACGCCGCATTGACAGAGTTCAAAACATAGAGATTCAGTCCGAAACGAGAACCACCGGCTGGAGATACGCCAACGGCAAACTCCTGGAGAAAAAAGGTGAGGGCGGATGGTACGACTTCCATACGCGGTATCGCCACGGCTCATACCGCCTGGAAGGGAAGTTTTATCTTCACCCCTCCTCATCAAAGCCCAATTCCACCTTCGCGTCGCATCACGACGAAAAGACCGGGGTCACGCGCATCCTCAGCGATCAGCAGGGCCGCAAAGTGACCCATGGGCGGATTGGCCACGAACATCCACCAAGTATGCTCTCGAACCGAGTCGCCTTCCACTTGCTGGGTGGTTCGTTCGTCAGTAGCCCTGCCATCGATCGGTGCAATTTTTTGCTCCAGAGCCTGGCTTCGTGCCCGGCGAAGTGGCAGATCGACGTGAACGTCAAGGAACAGCAAGTCGTGATTAGTCACCCCTGCACAATCGCATTCGTCAACACCGGGACTGGGACGCGCAAGGTCTATTTTGACTGCGTGAAGGGTATGATGCCGGTGCGAATCGACCTGGACTACCGCGACGAGTGGGTCACCTCGCTGGAGCCTCGCCGAACGACCCCCGTCTGGCTGGAGGAGCGGATCTTCATGACGGAGCCAAAGGACCTCGGGGGCATCTGGTTTCCGATGCGAATCGAGGAGCGGGTTCGCGGGAATGCGCTTCCCCCGGACGTATGTACCGTGATGACAACAACACTGAAGCACCTCGCCCTTGGCGGGGTGAAGGAAGCAGATTTGCCCGTCAAGTTCCCCCCGGACGCGGATGTCGCCGACGCCCTCAAGCAGGTGTTCTACACGACTGGGGCCGACGGGGAGCCGAAGGGGCAGATCCACCCGATCGGGATACCGCCCGGCCCCATTACGGTGGACCCCGAAGGAAACCTCGTCGTGCCAACAAGGCCGAGCTGGATGCTGCGCGCCGGCCTCTGGTCGGCCGGCGTCGGAGTCGTGTTGCTCCTCGGCCTCGTCGTGCTGCGGAGGTTCCGGGCTAGCACAACGCAGTGACCCCGGCCCTCTGGCGGGGCCAGCAAAGGAGTCGGCAGATGACCCGACACGTAGAACGCTTCGCTGTTCGCGAGGGTGAGGATGCGTGGCGACCGGCGTTTACCCTGATCGAACTGCTTGTCGTAATCGCCATCCTCGGGGTCTTGATGGGGCTGGGGCTGTCGGCCGTGCAACGCACCCGGTCGGCCGCCGCGCGCCTGGAATGCCTGAACAACCTCCGACAAGTTGGCATCGCTTTACACAACTACCACGGGGTCCATTCCGTGCTACCGGCCGGACACGCCAAGCCCGACGGGTCCGACCCGTACCCACTCCTCGGCTGGCAGCCGAGGATTCTCCCCTTCGTCGAACGGAGCAACGAATGGCAAGATGTCGTCCACGCCTTCAAAACCGACCCGGACGCGTTTAACGACCCGCCGCACGTCAACCTGTCTCGGGTCATCGGCGTCTACACGTGCCCCGCCGACGGTCGGACGAG
>JAXMAW010000003.1:0-1608 GCA_046350195.1 Gemmataceae bacterium | reverse complement strand
CATCCACCGCTTCAACGAAGACGGCAAGCCGCTCCGCTGACTCCCCCCGCCGCCGTGGCTGCGTGCAGCCGGCGGCGGCAATGACGCCGGGCCCGAACCCCACCAACCGCAAAGATCAGACTAACGCCGCAGCGGCTTGAAAATGCCCCACCGTCGCCCGCGGTGTTCCGGCCCGCGGTGGCGCCGGCCGGAACACAGCATCACGCGCGGGCCGAAGCCGGCTGCAGACGCGCGCCCGACGTGAGTTGCGGGGGCAGGTCCGTGACCGTGGCGCCCGGCTCCGCCTCCATGATCGCGAAGCCGTTCGGATGCAGCGTCATCGTACCGTCCGGATGGTGCTCGGCGCCTTGGCCGACCGCGAGCGCCCCTGCGCCCGTCAGCCGGACGCGGTGCATTTCCGGCGACAGGTTGAAGAGGCAGAGGACCGTCCCGCCGCGGGTGAAGGCGAGGATCGGCGGCTCGACGTCGAAGAAGCTGGTGCGGCCCGCCCGAAGCTCCGGCGTGTCGCGGCGCAGCCGCAGCATGGTCCGGTAGAACTCGAGAACCGAGTCGGGTCGTCCGACCTGCCCGGCAACCGCGTTGGCCGCCTGTGCCGCCTTGACCGGCAGCCACGGCCGGCCGGTCGAAAAGCCTGCGCTCGGCTCGGCGGCGTCCCAGACCATCGGCGTTCGGCAGCCGTCGCGGCCGATCGGCGCCGGCCAGAAGCGGATGCCCTGCGGGTCGATTAGCTCGTAGAGCTCGAGCTCCGTGTCAGTCTGCCCGATCTCTTCGCCCTGATAGATGCAGATCGAGCCTTCGAGCGACAGCAGGAGCGCCGCCGCCAGCTTCGCGAGCGGCTCGCGGCCGATCCCGTGCCGCGCCCAGCGCGTAACGTGGCGGCGCACGTCGTGGTTCGAGAAGGCCCAGGTCGGCCAGCCCGCCGGCGCCCCGGTATAGAACTCCTCGACCTGCCCGCGGAAGTGTTCCGGGTCGAAGCGGTCGCCGAGCATCTCGAAGGAATAGCATTTGTGCAGCCGGCGCCCGGTCGTGTACTCGCCCATCATCCGGATCGCGTGGTGGCTTTCGCCCATCTCGCCGACGAGCGCCCGCGCCTCGTATTCGTCGAGGAGCCGCCGCATCTTCTCGAGGAAGATCAGGTTCTCCGGCTGGTTCTTCGAGAAGAGGTGGTACTGCATCCCGTAGGGGTTCGACTCGGGTTCGTGCTTGACGCGGAAGTCGGCCGGGTCGTCCCTGAGCAGCTTGTCGTGGAAGTAGAAGTTGACGGTGTCGAGCCGGAAGCCGTCGAGTCCGCGCTCCAGCCAGAACCGCATGGTCCCGAGCAGCCAGTCCTGAACCTCGGGGTTGTGGAAGTTGAGGTCCGGCTGCTCGACGAGGAAGTTGTGCAGGTAGTACTGCCGCCGCCGGGCGTCCCATTGCCACGCCGGCCCGCCGAAGACCGACAGCCAGTTGTTGGGTGGCGTGCCGTCGTGCTTCGGATCGGCCCAGACGTACCAGTCGGCCCTGGGGTTGTCGCGGCTTGCCCGGCTCTCGGCAAAGAACGGGTGCTCGATGCTCGTGTGCGACAGCACCTGGTCCACGATCACCTTGAGGCCGAGCGAATGCGCCCGC
>JAXMAW010000002.1:0-4264 GCA_046350195.1 Gemmataceae bacterium | reverse complement strand
AGTTCGTGATCGACGTGGCCCCCGGCGCCGCCGACAGCTTTTCGCTCGAGGGGCCGCTGGGCGTCCACTTCGTCAGCACCAGCACCGCCTGCGAGCGCTGAGCGCGGACGGGGCGACGACTCCCGGCCGCCGCCCCGACCGCGTTGCGTCGGAAGCAGGGGCCGCCGCACACCTGCACAGCCCCCGCGCCAGCCTTGCACGGATCGAGCCGGCCGGGTGAAAGACGCTTCCCAGCAGCGGTACCACCACACTAGAGCGGTTCACACACAAACATCGAGTAGTGGGTAACTCACGGTTCCCATCGGGAACTAGTCTCCGCTCCGCCTCGCCGCGAGGCAGGGCAGGGCGCGGCGAGTGGACAGGGAAATGCGGACACAGGGGAGGACCCATGGTCAGATTCAGAGGAAACCTGCTGGAGGCGCCCGCGTCCCGGCGGGCGAAGGGGCTGTCGCTGGCGGTGACGGCCGTCGCGCTCCTGCGCGGAGCCGACGCAGCGCCGGCGCTGGCGGACGAGCCGGGCGAACTGCCGGCCTGCACCCCGGCGGCGATCGAACAGCTCAAGGACGCGCGGGGCGACACCGGCTGGCAGGGCGCGGCCGTCCCGGGCGCCGAGGTCGAACGGCTGCCCGACGGCGGCAGGAGCTACACGTACAAGGTCGGCACGATCGAAGTCGAGCAGGCGGTGCCGCCGCGCGGCTTCGACCCGCTCGCGGCCAGCGACGCCGAACTGGCCGAGTACCAGTACCCCGAACGGCCCGATCAGCCCGAAGCGCTGGCCGCCTGGGAACACCTGGTCGGTGACGCGAAGTACCCGGTCGCGCCGGGCGGCTGCCGGGGAGGTGGCGCTTCGGCCGGCCCGGTCGCGAACGCCGAGGCAGACACGCCGCTCGGGGCGACCAACGCGCCCCTGTTCGGGACCGACGGCGTGCGCAACGAAGTCTGGAAGAACGGGATCTGGTCCGGCTTCGTCGACGAAGCCCAGGGCCATCCATCTCACTTCGCGAGCATCAGCGGCGAATACCACGCTCCGAACGGGTTCGCCGACCCCTGCCCGGCGGGCTGGGTCTCCAGCTGGGTCGGCCTCGGCGGTGTCTACAGCAGCCATTTCATGCAGGCCGGGACCTGGATCCACAACACCGGAGAAATGAACTCCTGGTGGGAAATCTACGGCGGCAACAACGAACACTACGCGGTGCAGAACTGGAACATCTCGCTGAAGCCGGGCGACCTCGTCCAGGATGCCGTCGGCTACGCGCCGTTCCAGGGCGGCTCGATGCTCTTCTGGGTCGTCAACCACCGCAGCGGCTGGTTCCTGCACGAAGAACTCCACAACGTCGCCGGCTTCTACAACGGCTCGACCGCCGAGTTCATCGACGAGCGGCCCTCCTCCGAAGGACAGCCGCTGAACCTCCGCCGCTTCTCGCCCGTCAACTGGGAAAACGGGCGGGTCGTCAACGCGGTCACCGGGGAATCGGAACCGATCTCGGGGCCGGAACGGACGCGGGCGGTGATGCGTAACGCCTTCGGCGAAACGCTTGCCGAACCGAGCCTCCTGACCGGGTCGGGCAGCTTCACCGACACCTGGCGGCGCTGCAGCTGATCGGCGGCTGCCTGCCGCGCCCGGGGACCGGTGCCCCGGGCGCGGCTCAGCAGCCCAGCCTGACCCAGACGCCGGTGCCGGTGGGGCGGAAGGCGCCGGCCGGCGGCCGCTGGCTCACCACCCTGCGCTGGTGCTCGCAGCGGGGCCTGGCCCCGACGACGTGAAGAGGCTGGTGCTGGCCGCGCGCCGCCGCTCGGGCGGAGGCAGTCGTCCGGCCGATCAGATCCGGGATCATCGTCGGCGGCCGGGGGCCGCCGGAGCCCACCTCGCCCTGGGCGCCCGCCCCGGCGGCGGCGAGGCAGATCACGCAGAGCGTCGCGCCGACGGTTCGCCTCAGTGGTCGCATCTCCATCCCCCTCTTGATCTTGGATTCACGGTGCAACCGAGCTCCCGCTTTGTGTTCGGCTGCCGTGCTGCGGGTGCCGACTGTAGGTCCCGGATCGCGCCGCCGTCAAGCCAGGGAATTTGTCCGGTGTAACCACACACAACGGTGTCACTGTGCGTACCAGTGGGGGTCCGCAATCGGCGCCAGCCATCCCTATCCTCCACACCACACTGTCACCGTCACGACACGGGAGGGTCGGCATGACGTCACAGATCCAGGTCGAGAGGCCGGCGGGGGGTGGGGAGACCCCGCGGCTCGAGGGCCGCACGCTTCGCCTGCGCCCGATCGTCCCCGCCGACTACGGTCCGTTGCGGCAGGCCGAGCTCGGCGCCGCGCTCGGGCCGCGCTGGCGGTTCCGCGGGGCGACGCCGACGCTCGAGGAGTGGGTCCACAAGAGCGGGGACCGCGTCCTCGCCCAGTTCCTCGTCGTCAGCAAGCCCGAGCAGACGCCGCTCGGCGCCGTGCACCTCTTCAACCCGAACTTCCAGGACGGCCACGCCCAGCTCTCCGTCGCCCGACTCGAGGCGGAGACCCGGGCGCCGAAGGTGATGCTGGGGCTGGGGCTGCTGATCCGCTACGCCTTTCACTGCTGGCCGCTGCGCAAGCTCTACATGGAAGTGGCCGAGTTCAACTACCCCCAGTTCGAGAGCGGGGCGGGGCGCTTCTTCGAGGTCGAGGGGCGCTACCGGCAGCACCTCTACCTGGGTGGCCGCTACTGGGACCAGCTGGTCCTGGCCATCACCCGCGAGGCATGGCTGACGCGGGGGGCGCGGCACCTGGCGCTGGAGGTCGACGATGGCTGATCCGGTCACGGCTGCCCCGAGCGGCGGCTGGCCCGAGTTCGCGGCGGCGGTGGCGGAGGTGGCCGGGGTGGCGCCGGCGACGCTCAGCCCTGACTCCCGAGTCGTCGAGGACCTCGGCCTCGACTCGCTGGCGCTGGTCGAGCTGATCCTCGTCCTCGCCGAGGCCCCGGCGCTGATGGACCCCCGGCTGGTCGCGCGTCTCGAGGGCCGCCGCTGGGAGCAGACCAGCCTCGGGCAGCTCTTCGACGAGGTCAACGCGAGCCGCCAGCGACCCGCGGGGGACTGAGCTAGCGCCTGGTCGGTTGCAGACCGACCAGCGTGTAATAGCCGATCAGGTAGAGGCGCCGGCCGTCTGAGACCACCGGGGTGTAGCCGGCCTGGTTGGCCTCGAAGGTCCGCCTGTGGGTGCGGACGTCGAAGCCGACCGTCTTCTGCGTCTTGAAGCTGGAGGTGTAGACGGTGTGGCCGATCACGGTGGCGGTGCCGGGGATCGGACCGCCGATGCCGGCCTGCCAGCGCACCTTGCCGGTGCGGGCGTCGAGCGCGTAGAGGGTGCCGTTTTCGGCGCCGATGTAGACCGTCGGTGCGGTGCCCGGGACCCGGGCGACGGCGGGCGAGCCGTAGATCGCGGCGCCGGTCGGGAAGGCCCAGTCGACCTTGCCGGTCTTTTCGTCGAAGGCGTAGACGACGCCGTCGTCGCGCGCCGCGTAGACCCGGCCGAACCCGATCGCGGGCGAGGAGAAGAAGCCGCCCTCGCCGCCCGGCGGCACCTTGCTCGTGTTGGTCCGCCAGAGCGGCTTGCCGTTCTTCGGGTCGAGCGCGAACATCGAGCTCTCGTAATCGGCGACGAAGAGCCGGCCGTCGTGGTAGCTGGGGCTGGCTTTGATCGCGGCCGGCGAGTTGAAGCGCCAGAGGATCTTGCCGTCGCCGGCGTCGAGGCAGAGCACGTCGGTGGTGTCAGTTCCCAGGTACAGCCTGCCGCCGATCGCCAGCGGCGAGGATTCGAGGTGCGCGTGCAGGTGATCGACCCAGATTTTCTCGCCGGTCGCGGCGTCGCCCGCCGCGATGTAGCCGTCGATGAAGGCGTTGAACACCCGCCCTTCCGCGTAGGCGGGCCCGGTCACGTCGAGCGGCTTGCCCTTGTCTTCCGGCCGCAGGTTCAGTTCCCACAGCACCTTGCGGTCCGCCAGCCGCACCGCTTTGCCGTTGCCGTACTTGTTGATCACGTAGGCGACCCCGCCGGCGATCGCCGGCGGGAACTCGATCAGCCCGTGCGTGTTGATCGACCAGGCTTCCTTCAGCGGCGGATCGAGCGCCCGCCCATGCGCCGGCAGGTAGTGGGTCCGCTCCGGCACCCGGCCGAAGTAGGGCCAGTCGAGGTAGCCCCCCGGCCCCGGCCCCCCGCTCGCTTCGGCCGAGCCGCCGGCGGTGGACCCTCCCGAGGAGCCGCCCGAGCCGCCGCAGGCGGCCCCCAGC
>JAXMAW010000001.1:0-1068 GCA_046350195.1 Gemmataceae bacterium | reverse complement strand
GAAGGGGAAGCAACGGAGTTCGGTGCGCCACAGCCGCGCGCTCCAGCGGGACCGGAGCAAGCGCCCGATCAGCGCGCCGCCGGTGGAGGCGGTGGTGGCGCGGCTGACCGAGAGCGTGAGCCCAAGCCCGCGATACCGCTGTGCTGATCGCCGCCGGCTCGACCCGGGACGCCCTGCGGCGCCAGGTCGGCTGGCGGCGGGAGGTGGCGAAGGCGCCGGTGGCCGGGCGGATGCGGGCCTTGCTGGATGTGCCCTCGCGCCTGCCGTGGCGGGTCTGGTACGAGGCCGACCCGAACGCCCACGATGCCCGCTGCTGGGAGCGGTGGAGAGTGGCGGTTCCGGACGGGGCCCTGGTGGTGTTTGCCCTGGGCTTCACGGACTGCGGGCGCTGCGCCGCCCTGACCGCCCGTGGCGTCACCTGGCTGACCCGCGCCAAGACCAACCTGCGCGACGAGGTCGAGCGGGGGCGAGTTCCCACCGCCGTCCGCGACCGGCTCGTCTGGATCGGGACCGAGGCGACCCGCCCGCCGGTGCGGCTGATCGAGGTCCAGACCCACGGCACCGGGTACCGTGACCTCACCAACACACTCGATCTCGGCCGCTTGCCGACCACCGACGCTACCGCGTTGTACCGCCCGCGCTGGCGGGTGGAGGACGCCTTCTCCGTCGTTAGCCGGCTGTTGGGCTTGGCGTATTTTTACAGCGGGGCGGAAAACGCGGTGGCGATGCAACTGTGGACCACCTGGCTGTTGTACACCGTCCTGGTCGATCTGACCGACGCCGGCGCCGAGCGCCGGGCCGGCCCGGGTGCCGACCTGTCGCTGGCAATGGTCGACCGCAGCCTGTATGTCCTCATCCAGGCCACCCGGCAGGTCCGACCACCGATCCGATCCGCGATCTGACCGACCACGCCCGCCGCTTGGGTATTCTCAAGCGTTCCCGAAAACCCCCTCATTAACCACCACCTGCACACAGCTTTGCCCCCTGGACAACCCGCCTAATCCCTTAACTTGTGACCAGTGGGCTTAATCATAAAAGTGGTTCTTCGAGGATTCTTGTGGAAACTGC